>CAVYKM010000023.1:0-127648 GCA_963769085.1 uncultured Actinomycetota bacterium
AAGTGCCTGGCTTTCGCCGATTGCTGGGGCTCAAGCGTTTGAGGGCGGAGCCGTTCACATGGGACGGCCGCCCACGGTGAACGGGTGAGTGCCGATCCAGCTTGATCCCGCTCCGACCCTGGCGAGCGACTGCCTCCGAACCGACAGCTGTCATGAGGCTTGTTCCGGTTGAGGTCGTGCCCCCGTCCGTGGACCTGCGCATTGCCAGAACCGGCTCTCGGGCAATGGCAGCGGTAGCGTCACTTCGCCGCGAGTTGACCAGGGCTGGTGGCGGGGTGACGGGCTTCGGTGGGCCGGTGGTGCGTCTGGGGCTGTCGCCGGTCGAGGAATGCCGAGGTTTCTTGCAGGGCCGGTGCCGAGGGACTATTGCTGGCCGCGGCCTACGATGGTGCTATCGGAGGATCGGCGGTGGGGTGGGTCAGGTGCGGGATCGCTGAAGTGCCCGGGTGAGTTGACCGAGCCGTTCTCTGGCCACGAGTGCCCCTACTTGTAGCTCGCGGGCACGTTGCATGGGATCCAAGCGGGCGGGTCTGGTGAGTTCTTGCCCTGGTAGGTCGTCTTCGAACGCGTGTGTGAGGTGGCCCTGGAATGCCGTGCGGATGCAGTCGCTCAGTCGGTCGAGCGCGTGGCCGCCGGCGCTGAGCACGCGGTCCATTGCGACGAAGCCGTGGATCATGGCGGGGTAGTGAAGGTTATGGACGGTGACACCGGCGTCGGCCATGCGACGGGCGTACTCGAGACCCTCCTCGCGCAGCGGGTCGAAGCCGCAGGTCAGCACGACGGCTGGAGCCAGCCCACGCAGGTGCGCAGCGTGTAGGGCGCTGTGCGTTGGGTCGCTCAGGTCGTTGACCTTCTCGATCTGGGCGCGGATCCAGTCCAACCTCTCGGGTGTGAGCAGCCCGATGGTCCTGACCCTGCTGGACTGGTGACTGTTCATGTCGGTCACCGGGTAGATCAGCACCTGGGCTTTCAACCCTGGGCCTTGGTCCCGGCACGCCTGCGCGACGATAGCGGCTATTCCTCCCCCTGCCGAGTCCCCCGCTACCGCCAGGCGCGTTGTGTCCCCGCCGAACCGGTGGGCGTGTTCGGCGAGCCACGCCACCGCTGCCAGACAGTCGCCCCGACCCTGCTCCAGACGGTGCTCAGGAGCGAGGCGATGGCGGACCGTCACGACAATCGCTCCGCTTCGTCGAGCAAGGGCACGAGCGGTAGCTCCGGCCGTGTACAGGTCGCCGAACACGAATCCACCGCCATGGAAGTAGGCCACGACAGGAAGGTCAACTGGGTCCTTGACGGGGATGTACACGCGGATCCGGACCGGGTGACCGCCGGGTCCAGGGAACTCACGTTCCCTGACGTCGGCCACCTCCTCGCGTGTGGCAAAGGCCTTGACCGCAAGCTGCCAATCGCGCCGGATGGCCGCGACGGTGTCCGCTCCGCGTGTGCCGGGGTGGCGGGAGGATTCTCAACGCGAGCAACAGACGGCGGGCTTCCAGATCCGGTTGTTTGGCGACACGCGTCACTGTCAACCCCTGCCTGATGTGCACCTGAGCTAAGCGACTAGGGATAACCGGTGAATCACCCAGTGTCGGCCGGTCCTTGCCCGCGGTCATCTTCTCGTTGCTGTCGGCGGTGGGCAAGGCGCTGGCAGCCCTGGTCTGCTCAAGTCAGCCTCGCGGCTTTGTGGATCGTCACTTCCCGTCCATCGGTTCACCCCGACAGGGGCCTCGCACCTGGTTGGGGCTGCAACGGGTTACGTAACCGCCACTCTAGTGCGCCGCGCTGCGGGTCATGGAGGGGCACGGTGGCGGTGGCCCGAACCACGCGAAGGCGGCGTTGGCGTCGATGTCGCCGCCGAGGCACCAGCGGCCGGCGAAAGGGGTCGGCGGTCGACGCGGTCGAGCCGCGGATCCGGGAGCCGCCAGCCCAGTCTCCGCCCCGCCCCGTCGACCGAACCGCACCACGTGGTCGCCCTCGGCGACGACGACCAGCTCGACCCAATGCTGGCGGTCATCTGGCACCGCCTCGAGTCCGCAGGAACTCCCCGTATCCCGCCAGGCCGTCCCGCCGATCAGGCGCCCGCGCGTGGTTGACCGTGGCGGGGTGCACAGATCGTCAAGCTCGGTCAGGTCAACCGCCCCGAGCAGCGCATCGAACCGTTGCAGGACAAGCCGGTTGTGCTCGGTACTCATCCCGTGACCGTCCCGCGGTTGGGTCGCGGTTCGCACCTCGTGCGACGGCACGCCAGGCCCCCGATCCAAGTGACTGCAAGAAGAAGTCTCAGCCATCGCCTCTCGTGAGCAATCCTCACCGCTCTACCAGCGTCATACCGCCGCCTGCGGACGCATCGGTGGCCCCGGAAGAAGGACACCGCCCCGTTCATGTGCTGCAACCGGGGCTGATAGACGTTCAAGAGCATCCGGTCGATGCACTCAACCTCCAGCGTCACATGCGTGGTCCACGATTTCGACCGTGAGCACGCCCGCGGCTGAGAGCGTGGTGTGCAGCTGCCTGCCGGTGAACGCCATGTACTCTCCCCTTCGTCACGGCCCCGCCCGCGGAAGCACCGCCGAGCGGGTCGTCAGGCTTGCCAGCCCGGCTCAGCAACGCCAGATTCGCACCCAGATCCACTCTCCGACCTACATGTAGGCCTCTGACCAGGCACAACGTTATCGGCGGAGCCCGAATATGCCTACCAGCTGCAGACGTCCGGTCTGTGGCATCCGGGCACGTCGCACTGTGGCGGCTGTAGCATTTGCCGCCGTCCAGCTCGGTAGACATGAGACGCCTGCCACGTCGCACGGTTGCGGTCGTACCGTGGCAGAGATCCCGAACGCCAGGACGCCAACGCATGGCCACTCCAACCCATGGAAACGCCCTCACGGTCTCGCCCATCGGGTTGGGCTGCATGGCGATAAGGCAGAGCTTCGGCCCAGAGCGTCAACGTGCGCGTTGACCGTTACCCCGCCGCCATGCAGGCCATCGTCGACCGATCCTGATCCAAGACGGCCGCGTCATACCGCCGCGAGCCGGGTGGCCCTTCGTCGATCTGCGCCCAGTCGGCGGCAAGGGGCTCGAGCAGCCGATGGAGCGAACCGCCCTGAGCCTTCGGTTCGGCCCGGTTGAGGATGAGGTGGCTACGGTCCAGCCAGCTGCGCCCGGTCGCGGGCGTCGAGCTTGGTCAGGGTGCGCGCGACATAGGTCTTGACGGTGGCCGGGTCCAGCGACCGGGCGCCGGGGTCGCCGCTGGTCAGCTGCGGACGACGCACAGGGCACAACCTAGCCACTCAGATGCGGCCCCGTCGTCGGCCTTGAGACGTACTCCTGGCGGTTGACGTGAGGTCGCGAGGATTCGGCTGGCGGGCCGACGACAGCGACCGGGCGTGGCCGGGATGGTGATGTCATGAGCACTCAACCTGTTGTCCCGGCTGACCCGCAACTGGGTAGCGACCGTGTCCCACGCGGCAGGTTCCGGCAGGCCGCCGTCTCGCATCCGATCCTGCTGCTGCTGAGTCTGGCCATCCCGTTCGTGTGGCTCACGCAGTTGGGATCGGCCGTCGCCGGCCTCGACCTGATGCCGGCCAAGCTGGCCGAGCTGCTCGTGTTGGTCGGCCTGGCCATGGCGATCAGCCGCGCGACCGACCGACCTGGCGGTATCCGCCAGCTGTTCGCGGGCCTGCTGCGCTGGCGGCTGGGCTGGCGGTACCTCGTTGTCGTCGCGGCGATGCCCGTGCTGACCGCCGGTGTCGCGCTGGCCTCCGGAACCCTAGACAGCCCAGCCGACGGCTGGGTCTCGGTGGCCCTGACCTACCTGATGTTCCTGGCCGTTGGGGCGGTTACCGCCAACCTGTGGGAAGAGACCGTGTGGGGTGGATTCGTCCAAGGCCGGTTGATGGCCCGGCACGGACTCCTGGCGGGCTCACTGCTGACGGCCGTCCCGGTGTTCCTGATCCACCTGCCGCTAGCGTTCGAGACCAACGGCTGGTCGGGCACCAGCTGGCAGGACGCCCTCGTCACCTGGGGGGTCCTGCTGCTGGCGGCGCCATTCCAGCGCTACCTGATCGGCACCTTGCTCATCGACACGCGGGGCAGCACCTTGGCCGCCGGCCTGATGCACGCGTCCATCAACGCGGCCGGAGCGATGGCCATCGTCCCCGGCGGATGGCAGCTCGTGCCCGCACTGATCGTCCTGACCGTCGCCGTCGCCCTGCTCCGCTGCATGCGCGGCCGGTCCGCCACCGACGGGTATGCCCCCGAGATCACGCCCGCGTCCGAAGCCGCCATGCACCCCGAGCTCGGCTTGCGGTCATGACCGCCGGCGTCGCCCAGCCAGCCGCCGAGGCCCAGCCGACCCACCGGCCGGCGATGTCGGTCCTGCTGCACCCGGCGCGGGTGCCGCGGCGCTGACCGAGTACCTGGTGCTGCTTCCTTGACCAGCGCGCTCGGACTGCCCTCGGCAGCTGCATTGGCCGGAGGTGGACTGCTCGGACTGCCCGCCGTCCAGCCCGGACTGCGTCGCACGTACCGTCGGGGGCGGCCGTCCGAAAGGCCCTCGCCCTCCGCGCACGGCTACCGCTGCCGGCGAATGCTCGGCTTGGCCGCGCCGGAGATCGCGGTGGCGGGCGTGGCTCCCTGCTCACGGCCTCCCTGACGAGCCTTGCGTCGTCGTCGCGCCCAGCGCCTCGGTGCTCTAGGCGACCAGGCCGAAGCCTGCTACCACGTCGACGCGTTGCGCCGCGCCGACGGCCGCAGGCCGCTGGGCTCCGCCCCGCTCCGAGTCATCCCGTTCCGGCTCGACCCCCAGCTGTCGAAGGAGGCCCTCAAAGATCGCGCCGCCGCCGACCACTCCAACGCCAGCGAAGTCATCCGCGACGCCTGCGCGCCTGGCTCGCCAGCGCCTAAGCAGACGGCCCTCCGCCTCGCTCATGGGCGCGGCATTCCGCCGCGAGCCGGGCGCTTGGTCGCTGACTTCTTGCAGCTTGGACGCGGCGTCGCTGTCAGGCCATCTTGGAGGCGTAGCGCTGGCGGGCTGCTTCTCCGGTGGTGCCGACGAGGGTGCCGATGGCTGACCAGGACAGGCCTGCGGCGCGGGCGGAACGTACGGCGTCGAGCAGGTGCTGCTCGGCGGCGGACCGCTCGATGACTGCGGCGCGCAGGGCGTGGACAGCGTCACGGTTGAGTTCGTCGGCCGGGTCGGGTTCGTAGTTATCGAACCGCTCGGCAAGCTCGTCGGCGTGCTTGAGGATGTCATCGACGCATCGGGGCATGGTCATCACCTGAGGAACCTCTCGCGTGCGCGCATGGCGTGCACGATCACGACTGCGGTTGCGCCTTGGACGTAACCGACTTCGAGGATGATCGCCGCGGCGTTCGCGCCGATCATCATGATGAACCCGTCCGAGGTCCCAAACCCGGATGGGGTTGCCGAAGGCATGGAGAATCTCGTCTTCGCCACGGCCGTGCGGCAGCGCGGTCGGGGCAATGAACGGATCGTCCATATGCCAAGCTAACTTGTCATCGCCCGGGGGTCAGCTGCGCGATGTCCTCGATGACGGCAAGGATGCACACCAGTGGGCTGAGCTACCAGCGTCCTTCCAACGCGAGCCGTGTGCTCAGTGGACGACCGTGGCGGAAGGCTCAGTGTGGCTGTTCTGCAAGCCGTCGGCGGTGGGCGACGGCCGCAATGAAAGTGGGGTGCGTGCCCGTCGCGACGCTCATACGATCGTCGGGTGTCTCAAGCGCCGTTCGTTCCGCCCGGGTTCGAACCACCGACATCATTGGTCGCGGAGCGGTTTCGCCTCGAGCCGTTAGGCCCGCAGCACAATGCGTCCGACCACGCGGCGTGGATGTCCAGCATCCGACACATCCGAGGGACCCCTGGTTACCTCGACGGCGATTGGCCGCCGCTGGACGGGATGCCACTTGAGGCCAACCTCGCCGACCTGCGCCGCCACGCGGCCGACTTCGATACCCGCGCTGGCTTCACCTTCACCGTGCTCGACTCGACCGAAGGCGACGTGATCGGCTGCGTGTACCTGTACCCCGCCCGCTCCGAGGGGTACGACGTCGGCGTGCGGTCCTGGGTCCGGGCCGACCGGTCGAGTCTGGACGGGCCTGTGGCGGGGGCGGTCGCGACGTGGATCGCCTCCGAGTGGCCGTGGCAGCATCCCGACCGCCACGGTCGTTGATGCGGTGGCAACCGTCCGAGCATCCCAGCGCCCGGGAAACCACCGACTGACTCATTCCGCCGCCACTCGACCGCCCTGACTGCGGGCAGGCGCTGAGCGATCTCGGCGGCGGAAGGACACCAGCGGAGGAAGCCGCTCGGGTCTCCTACTCATCCGGGGAGACAGCGGCGAACGCGCCGTGTGTCCGCTACCTCCCGCGCAGGCCTATCGGATTGCCGTCGGCGTCTGCGAGCACGCACACGCGTGCATCGGGTGCGACCTGACGCGGCGCGTCGCGCTCCGTGGCTCCGGCCGCCAGTAGAGTCGCGCGGGTCGCGTCAAGGTCCTCGACATCGGCAAAGGCCACCGGCCCCCCACCTACGCCCGCCGGGTTGAGAGCGACCTCGAAGCCGTTGATGTTGTACCCGACGTAGTACGCCTCGTCGGTATGCGGCGGCCCGAGCAACGCGGTGTACACGGCCTTGGTGGCGTCCAAATCGGACACCGGGATCACCAGGCTACGGATCGTGGGACTCATCTTCGTCACCTCCAGTCAGGACGGTCACCTCGCTGACCGCCACATCATCGGTGATGAACAGGCTACGAACCGGTCGGTGACCGACGCTTCTCGAATCCTGATCAATCTACCCACTGCCGCCCCGGGAACGGGCCGCTGTCGCCCGAAGGGCCCTTGCCTCATGCGCCCGTCGTGTGATCGGCATTCGCGACGTTGCAGATTCCACGGTTGGCCGCGTCATTCCGCGAGTCGACCACCCTGGCGGCGGCAAGTCGGACGTGCCGAGGTCAGCGGTTGCGGATTGCGCTGGCCAGGTCGACGAGTTGGTGGTTAACGATGTCCAGGATCAGGTCGGGATTCACTCGGAAGTACTCGTGCACGACGATGTGGCGCAAGCCTGCGATTGACGCCCACGGCACGCCAGGCATGGCCTCTCGGGTCTCGCGAGGCAGCGACCGGACGGCCTTCCCCGATGACGGCGAGGTTGCGCAGCAGGGCGTCGTACGCCATTGACGCGAGGTCGTCGGAGCGTAGGTGCGGTGCGTACTGCCGGCACCGTTGGATCGCGTCCAGGATGTCGGCGAACCGCTCTGCTCCGACCGGCTCACACCGCCACCGCGTCAGCGAGAGCGCTCGAGGAGACCTCGCCTCGCAGCAGCGATGCGGCCACGACATCGACTCTGCTGCCAAGAAGCTCGGTCAGCTCCTCGGCGATGCCGGAGACGCGCAGCAGCTCGTTGTCGCCACTGGGCAACAGGTCAATGTCGCTATCTGACGTGACGTCGCCGCGGGCAACGGAACCGAACAGCCGCGGGTTCGTCGCCGCGTAGCGGCGCATGATCACATCGAGGGCACCACGATGGCTCGCGATCGCTGCGCGCAGCGACTCGCTCTGCGTCGTCACGGTCCTCATGCGACAAGGGTAGACGGCGAGAAGGGCCGCCCGGCTCGTCACACGACTCGCGCCGCCCGCGTCGCGGCAGGTGCGGGCAGGGAGCAGTCAGCGCCGCCAACGAGACGCGTCAACCGCACATCATGCCGAGATCCGAATCGTTCAAGAATGGGGGCGTCATGTGGCCGCCTGCCGACTGCAAGTGACGGCGGACTCAGGGTGCGCCTTGGGTGTTGATCTTCGCGGGGCGCTTACCGGCATACCCGCCCGGGGTATGGCCGCCTTTCAATTCCAGGGCGCCCCCCGCGGTGCCGCGCCGGCCGACGGCGGGCCGGTCCGTGGTCACCACGCGAAGCGGGCCCGTCGCCAGTCAGGTCCCTCCGGTGAGGCTAGGACGTCTGCGGCTGTATCTGGCTCCGCAGGGCGCCCAGGTCCATCGACGTCCAGTGCTCGATGAGCAGGCCGTCGGCGACCCGGAAGATGTCGATGAACTCGAACTCGACACGGTTTCCGCTCGGCGCCAGACCCCACAGACTGCCCCGATGCGTTCCCCGTAACGTCTTTCGCGTGCTGACCAGATCACGCTCGGCGATCTGGTCGTTGATCTCCATGCTCGCATCAGGGAAACCACGCAGCAGCTCCCCGTAGAACGCTTGGAACCCGCTCGCTGGCCGCTCCGTGCTCGGAATGACCCGGCCCCCGGGTCGGTAGTGGTTCACGAACCGGGGATGGAACACCTCGTCGGCGTAGGCCAGGTCATGATGATCCTGACACCGTCGGACGAACTCCGACACCACGCGCTTGTTGTCTTCGGTGGACATGGGCACCATCCCATCCGCCATCCAGGACCGGGTCAATCTACTCCGACCCGACACCGTTGTCCGGCACCCAAATCCCCGGTGCCACCTCGCAGGTCAGCATGCTCGGTTGGACGGCCGGAGAAGGCCGTCATCCTCGTTCCGCCCTTCCCGGCACCGATCCTGGCGGCAGATGCAACATAAAGCGGCAGCTATAGCTGCCGCTTCTTGAACGATCTGCCGCCTTGCCATGAAACTGCCGCCTTACCCAGGCGAGCCTGACGAGTGGGCGGCCGTGACCCGAAAGACCAGGTCGTCCACCCGCGCACGCAGCTCGCCGTCGGTCGCCAGGCGCTCGCCAACCCGGCTCGCAAGCGCCTGCACATCCGGCGCGTCGAGTCCCGGGCGAAGGCCGAGGACGACAACGAGCGCACCGGTTGCCGGCGCACCCGCCTCGAGCGCATGCCCGCGGATGTCCGGCTCGCCGAGCACTGCCCGAGCGACCGACTGCTCGACGAACGGGTCGCGGTATGCCGGTACCCACTCGCGCCGCTGCGCCAGTGCCCACACCATGCTCGGGCGTAGCACGGTGGCGTGCGGCGAGCCCACGTCGACGACGAGCACATCGCATCCCTCGCTGACCGCGGCCTGTGCCGCTCGGTCGGCCGGGACCGGAACCGGCCGGGCCGCCGGGTCCCATGCCGCAAGCGCGTCGACGCCGCTGAAGACCGGCAACGCGCGTTGCCCGTCCGGCGCGGTGAGGGTGACGACCGCCATATCTGCCGCCGCGTCAGTGGGCACGGCCACCACAGGTACGAGAAACCGGGAGCGCGCCACGAGGGCCATGAGAGCCACCTCCCCGTCGGGCGTGGCGGGCTCAGCGGCACGCAGCGCGGTGACCAGGTGGGGGTCGGCCGCGCCGTCGTCGTCCTCGAAGCCGGTCGGGGTCAGCGTGCGACCGGTCACGGTCGACCGGCAACGTCGAGGGCGTCAGGCAGGGTGAAGGCCCCCGTGTAGAGAGCCGAGCCGACGATCGCGCCCTCCACCCCCATCGGCACGAGGGCGCGGAGGGCCTCGATATCGGCCAGCGTCGTCACGCCTCCGGACGCGACGAGCGGCCGGTCGGTCCGGGCGCACACGTCGCGCAGCAGCGCCAGGTTCGGGCCGGCGAGCATGCCGTCCTTGGCCACGTCGGTGACGACGTAACGAGCGCAGCCTTGCCCATCCAGACGGGCCAGCGCCTCCCACACGTCCCCGCCCTCAGTGGTCCAGCCGCGAGCGGCCAGCCTCGTCCCGCGCACGTCGAGGCCGACGGCAACCCGGTCGCCGTGCTCGGCGATGACCCGTGCGGTCCACTGCGGGTCCTCCAGGGCGGCGGTGCCGAGGTTGACCCGGCGGCAGCCCGTGGCCAGGGCAACCCCAAGGCTCTCGTCGTCTCGGACGCCCCCGGACAGCTCCACCTGCAGGTCCAGCCGGCCGACGATCTCGCGGATCACCTCGCGGTTGTGCCCGCGTCCGAACGCGGCGTCGAGGTCGACCAGGTGGATCCACTCGGCCCCCTCGTCCTGCCAACGCCGAGCCGCCTCCCACGGGTCGCCGAATCGCCAGCCGGACCCCGCGACCCCTTGCTGCAGCTGCACCGCACCTCCGTCGGAGATGTCGACGGCCGGCAGCAGCGCCAGGCGAGGCAGCGTCACAGCGACCGCACCCAGTTCTCGAGCAGGTGGGCGCCGGCGTCCCCTGACTTCTCCGGGTGGAACTGGGTCGCGCAGAGGGCACCGTTCTCGACTGCGGCAACGAACGGGCCACCGTGGTCGGACCACGTGACGACCGGCGCAACCGCCGCAAACGGGCCCTTGGGCTCGAGGGTCCAGCCCTGCACGGCATACGAGTGCACGAAGTAGAACCGTTCCTGCTCGACCCCGGCGAACAGGCGCGACCCCGTCCCCACCGTCACCGGCGACCAGCCCATGTGCGGCACGACCGGTGCCTTGAGCCGTTCGACGAGGCCAGGCCACTCCCCCAGCCCCTCCTGCGGGTGCTCGGCCGGCTCGGTGGAGCCCTCGAAGAGCACCTGCATCCCGACGCACACCCCGAGCACCGGCCGTCCCCCGGCGAGGCGCAGCTCGATGAGGCGTGGGCCGTGAGCCGCGCGCAGACCGGCCAGACAGGCGTGGAAGTTGCCGACGCCTGGGACGAACAGCCCGTCGGCCGCCAGGGTCGCCGACCCGTCCGCGGTCAGCGTCACGTCGGCGCCGACCCGCTGCAACGCCCGCACCGCCGAGCGGACGTTGCCGCTGCCGTAGTCGAAGACAACGACCCGAGGGCTCATCGGGGGTCCCGTTCCTCGCGCCTGGGATGCCCATCGCCCACCGCGCGCTCGAAGGCCGCAACGTAGTGGCGCTCGGGCTCGATCCGCCGCGCATCCGGGCGGTCGATGAGAGCCTCCGTGCCGGTGAACACCTCGAAGCCGGGCAGGCCCAGGACCTCGAACAGCTCGCCTGCTACGTCCAGCGCCCCGCCCGAAGGAGCGTGCAGGACCTGGCGCGCCTGCTCCACCTGTCCGCTTGCCCCGGCGGCCTGGGCCAGCTGCGCGACGGACGCGGTCGGCAGTCCACCCGGCCTGACGAGCCCGAGGCCGGGCTCCCAGGCAAGCCAGGCCGGGCGGGCGGCCACGGAGTCGGGGACAACACAGACCAGCAACCGCGGATCCACGACTCGCCACCCGAGCGCCGGCCGGTGCTTGCGTGGCACCGGCCTGGCCAAGAGCGTGCTGCCGGCGTCGTCGTAGGGCGGTGCGGCCAGCGAGGTCCCGGACGCCGGGGTCACCGCGACCCACCCGTGCGGGCAGCCGGCCACCACGGCCGGGGTCACCCCTTTGCCCAGCCATCGGGCGACCGCCTCGACCTGCCCGCGCAGCAGCAGCAACGCCGGCGGGCCCTGCGGTGACGGTTCGCTCACGACGACAGGGTGCCCTTGGCGCTCGGTATGCCGGTGACCCGTGGGTCGCGCGCCACGGCCGCGCGCAGGGCCCGCGCGACCGCCTTGAACTGGGCCTCGACGATGTGGTGCGGGTCGCGCCCGGCCAGGACGCGCACGTGCAGGGCGATGCCGGCTCGCGACGCGAGCGTCTCGAAGACGTGGCGGGTGAGCGAGCCGACATAGGACTCGCCGATGACGACGTACTCCTGGCCGGCCGGCTCCCCGCGTGTGCACGCAGTACGGGCGTCCCGCGACGTCGACCGCGGCCTGCACGAGCGCCTCGTCCAGGGGCACCACGGCGTCGCCGAACCTCGCGATGCCGTGCTTGTCGCCGAGCGCCTCGCGCAGGGCGTCGCCGAGCACGATGGCGACGTCCTCGACCGTGTGGTGGGCGTCGACGTCGATGTCGCCCGTCGCCTTGACCTGCAGGTCGACCAGGGCGTGCCTGGCCAGCGAGGCGAGCATGTGGTCGTAGAAGCGCACGCCCGTGGCGACGCTCGACGTCGCCACTGCCGTCCAGGTCGAGGGTCAGCTCGACCAGCGACTCGCTGGTCGACCGCGAGATGCTGGCGCGCCGAGGCGTCAGCACGGGCTCACTCATGCGCTCGCTCCTTGGGGGACGCTGTCCGGGTCGGCAACACCGTATCGGTGCTGCTCGGGAAGGGCGCGCATGGCATCGAGGAAGGCGCCGGTCTCCTGCGGGGTGCCCGCGGTCACCCGCAGGTGGTGCGCGATGCCGACGTTGCGCACGAGGACGCCCTGCTCGAGCAGCGCCGCCCACGTGGCGTCGGCGTCTGCGAGCCCACCGAACAGGACGAAGTTGGCATCGCTCGGGACGGGCTGGTAGCCCAGGGTGGTGAGCTCGGCGACGATGCGGTCCCGTTGGGTCTTGAGGCCATCCACGGTCGCGAGCATCGTCGGCGCGTGAGCCAGGGCGGCCCGAGCGACGGCCTGGGTCGGCGTCGACAGGTGGTAGGGCAGGCGCACCAGGCGCAGCGCGTCGACGAGCTCGGGCGCCGCGGCGAGGTAGCCGACCCGACCGCCGGCCAGCGCAAACGCCTTGCTCATCGTCCGGGTGACGACCAGCAGTGGGTGCTCGGCGAGCAGAGTGAGCGCGGAACGCGTTCCGGGGCGGGCGAACTCGGCATACGCCTCGTCGACGACGACCACCGTGTCGCTCGCCTCGGCGAGCACTGCCTCGACGACCGGCAGCGGGAGCGCGGTGCCGGTCGGGTTGTTCGGCGAGCAGAGGAAGACGACGTGCGGGCGGTGCTCGCGCACCTGGGCGGCCGCCGAGCTCGGCGTGAGGTCGAACTCGCCGGCTGCCCCCTGGCCGCGCCGCCCGTCGACCCACGTCGAGCCCATGGTGGCGCTGATGATGGGGTGCATGGAGTATGCCGGGGTGAAGCCGAGCGCCACCCGGCCCGGGCCGGCGAAGGCCTGCACGACGTGCTGGAGCACCTCGTTGGAGCCGTTGCCCGCCCACACCTGCTGCGGGGGTGACCGCGACACCGGACTGGGCCAGCAGGTAGGCGGCGAGGTCCTCGCGCAGGGCGGTGAACTCGCGGTCGGGGTAGCGGTTGAGGCCGGCGGCGACCGCGGCCACCGACCGGGCGATCGCCTCGGCGACCTCGGGCGGGACCGGGTAGGAGTTCTCGTTGGTGTTCAGCCGCACGGGCACGTCCAGCTGGGGTGCGCCGTATGCCGTCGCCCCCCGAAGGTCCTCGCGCAGCGCCCGGGCGACGGCGTCGCGCGCGGTGCTCACGTCGGCTCCGGGACGATGTCGCCGAACCGCGCGGTCACCGCCTGGCCGTGCCCGGGCAGGTCTTCGGCGTTGGCCAGGGTGACCACGTGCCGGGCGACGTCGCGCAGGGCGGCCTCGTCGTAGCGCACGACGTGGATGCCGCGCAGGAACGACTGGACCGACAGCCCGCTGCTGTGGGCGGCCGCGCCGGCGGTGGGCAGGACGTGGTTGGACCCGGCGGCGTAGTCGCCGAGGCTGACCGGGGTGTAGGGCCCCACGAAGACCGCCCCGGCGTTGCGCACGCCGTCGGCGACCAGGTCGGCGTCGCGGGTCTGGATCTCCAGATGCTCGGCGGCGTAGGCGTTGCAGACGTGCAGGCCGGCGTGGATGGTGTCGACGAGGACGACCCCGGACTGCCGCCCGGTCAGGGCCTGGCGGATCCGCTCGGCGTGCTTGGCTTCGGGGACCCGGCGGGCGAGGGCGGCGTCGACCGCATCGGCCAGGGCCTCGCTGTCGGTGACGAGCACCGAGGCGGCGAGCGGGTCGTGCTCGGCCTGGCTGACGAGGTCGGCGGCGACGTGCTCGGCGTCGGCGGTGTCGTCGGCGAGGATCGCGATCTCGGTCGGGCCGGCCTCGGCGTCGATGCCGATGATGCCCTGCAGCAGCCGCTTGGCGGCGACCACCCAGATCGAACCCGGACCTGTGACCATCGACACCGGTTGGCAGACAACCGTCTCACCGTCGAGCGGTCTCCTCGAAGCCGTAGGCGAACATGGCGACCGCCTGGGCGCCGCCCACGGCATACACCTCGTGGACGCCGAGCAGGGCGCACGTGGCGAGGATCGTCGGGTGCGGGTAGCCGGCGAAGACGCCGACGTTCTCCTTCTGCGGCGGGCTGGCCACCGCGAGCGAGCCGACCTCGGCCAGCTGCGCGGGGACGACGTTCATGACGACGCTGGAGGGGTAGACGGCCAGCCCGCCGGGCACGTAGAGGCCGACCCGCTCGACCGGAACCCAGCGCTCGGTGACCGTGCCGCCCTCGACGACGCGGGTGGTGACGTCGGCGCGCTGCTGGTCGGCGTGGACCAGCCGGGCCCGCCGGATCGCCTCCTCGAGCGCGGCGCGCAGGGCCGGGTCGAGCTGGTCGCGCGCCGCGTCGAGCACGTCTGCCGGGACGCGCAGGTGCGTGGGCGCCACCCCGTCGAACCGGGCCGACAGCGCCCGAAGGGCGTGGGCACCCTCCTGGGCGACCGCCTCGACGACCGGGCGCACCAGCTCGGCGGCGGCCGCGACGTCGAGCTCGGCGCGCGGCAGCACCTCACGCAGGGTGCGAGGCTGCAAGCGCAGGCCGCGCAGGTCGATCCGGGACAACATGGCGCTCAGTCTAGGCGCGTCAGCGTCCCCTCCTGCCTGGCCCGGTTTCGCCGCGGTCGTCGGAGGTAAACCCGAGCAGCGGAGGTGTCAGCGACGCGCTCTAGCCGCACCTCTGCACCTCCGATGCACAGTCTGTTACCTCCGCTCAGTGGGGGGCGGGCGGCTGACGCGTCGGGGGTCGGCCGCGGCGCGCTCGGTCTCAGCGGCGCCCACGAGAGTCCAGCAGCACCGCCTGCTCCCAGGCGAGCTCGCGCCACGCGTCGTAACGCCCGGACCGGCCGGCGTGACCCGAGGTGAGCTGCGTGCGGAAGAGGACCGGCCGGCTGGCCGGGTCGGACGTCGAGACCGCCCGCAGCCGAGCCACCCACTTGGCCGGCTCGGTCACGAACACCCGCACGTCGTGCAGGCTCGTCGTCACCAGCAGCGCCGGGTAGTCGTGCGCCGCGACGTTGTCGTAGGGCGAGTACCCCTTGATCCGCGCGTATGCCGTCGGGGTCGGCGACCGGGTTGCCCCACTCCTCCCATTCGGTGACCGTGAGTGGCAGCGACTTGTCGAGGATCGTCGTGAGCACGTCGACGAACGGCACCTCGGCGTGGATGGCGCGAAAGAGCTCCGGGGCCCGGTTCGCGACCGCGCCCATGAGCAGGCCTCCCGCCGAGGCGCCTTGTGCGGCAAGGCGGTTCGGCGCCACCCAGCCGGACTCAACGAAGTGGTCGGCACACGTCACGAAGTCGTCGAAGGTGTTCTCCTTGTGCTCCAGGCGGCCGCGCACGTACCAGTCCCAGCCCAGCTCCGTGCCGCCCCGGACGTGGGCGATGGCGCAGACCACCCCGCGGTCGAGCAGCGAGAGCCGGGCCACCGAGAACCCCGGGTCGCTGCTGTACCCGTACGCGCCGTACCCCGCAAGCAGCCCCGGTGCGCTGCCGTCGGCGGTCACCGAGGCCGGGCGCACCAGTGACATCGGCACTCGGGTCCCGTCCGGCGCGGTGGCCCACTCGCGCCACTCGACGAGCGTGCCGAGGTCGTAGCCGGGCACCTCGCGCTGCTTGAGCAGGGTCAGCGCCCGGCCCGCGACGTCGTAGTCGTAGACCGCCGGCGGGATGGACATGGACTCGTGGACCACCTGGAGGGTCGGCGAGGCCGGGTCAGGTGTCGACCCAAGGCCCACCCGCCGGCACTGCCCCGGCAAAGGAGATGTCGTGCGGCATCCCGAAACCCTCAGGGCCGGGCCCGAGCCGTGGCACCACGCGAACGCTCGGTCTGCGCCTCGCGGCGCAGGGTCACGGCGACGAACGGTCGAACGCCTCGACCTCGCCGACCAGCTCGTCAGGGGTGGTGAGGTCCAGCGCCACCCACTGCTGCGCGGACGTGCACTCGGTCGGCGCCCAGGCCACCTCGAAGTTGTCTCGACGCCGAGTTGTGGACGATGAGCAGCCCGTCGGCGCACGGCTCGACGTCGTAGAGGACGTCGGTATGCCGGGGCGCCACCACCCGGGGCTCGCCTGTCGGGTCGGCCGCGTCGAGCAGGCGCACCTCGGACGTCGTCTTGGACGAGCTGGCGAGAAGGACCCACTTGTCGTCCTTGGACGTGCCGACGGACAGGAAGAACCGCTCGTCGTCCTCGGTGACGACCCGGACGTCCTGCTCGGCTGGAGGTGCCGACCCGGTGGCGCCACACCTCGTGTGGGCGGTAGGCGTCGTCGAGCCGGGTGTAGAACAGCTGGCTGGCGTCCAGTGACCACGCGACGCCTGCCCCGATGTCTCGGACCGCGTCGTCGAGGGTCTGCCCGGTTGCCAGGTCGCGGACGACGAGCGCGTAGTGCTCGTCGCCCTCGGTGTCTGCCGCCCAGGCCAGCAGCCGTCCGTCGGGGCTGACGTCCAGGGCCCCCAGGGCGAAGTAGTCCCGTCCGGCCGCCTCGGCGTTCCCGTCGAGCAGCAGCCTGCTCCTTCGCCGGCGCCGCGGCACCCTGCAGGACGGGCCGCTGGGGCGAGCCGTCCTGGCGACACCCGGCCGTGGACGGCATACTCCTGGCCCTCGACGGTCCGCGTGTAGTACCACCACCCGCCGTGCGCGACGGGGACCGAGAGGTCGGTTTCGACTGTCCGAGAACGGATCTCGCCGAAGATCCGGTCCACCAGCGGGCTCGAGGTGAGCGGTGCGCTCCGCGGCGTAGGCGTTCTCGGCCTCGCAGGTAGGCCAGCAGCCTCGGGTCGTCGCGGTCGGCCATCCAGGCATAGTCGTCGGTGACGGTGTCACCGTGGACGGTTCGAGTGACCGGCTCGCGGGGTGCGCGCGGGGGATGCACCGGGTCACTCTAGTGACCGCCTGTGCGGCGATGCCGTCAGGCGCGGTGTCGGCCGGTGTAGCGGCGCCGTTGCGCGATGAGCAGGGTCACGCCGGCCACCAGCAGTGACCAGGCTGACCAAGGCGACGCCGGCGCCCATCGTGTCCGAGCTCAACCGCGAGCACCGAGACCAGGCCCGCGGCGGCAAGCGCCACGACCGACAGCAGCCGCAGCGTGTACGTATGCGTCATTGAACTGCCAATCCCCCCATCGTCGGGGCGACCGTGTGGTGCCCCACCGTGAACCCGACGGCACCGGCCTGCACAACCTGGGCTCCCCAACCCGGCAGGCGCCGTCGCCGTGGTCGCTAACGAACCACGCTACTTCCATTAGACGACACTGCGTCAGTCCACGGGGTGGGAATGCTTTACTTTCCCTTTACCCAGGCCGGGTCAGTGCCTCGCCGACGAGGCGCACGGGCATCCCGAGGTAGGACCCGTACGCCGCGACCGCGCGCTCCAGCCGCCGCGCCACCGCCGTGGCGAGAGGGCTGCGAAGGTGTCGACGGTCACAGTGGTCACGCCGCCACTGCGCCGGCGTCGCCACACCCCGGCCACCTGCCCGTCGACGAGCACGGTCGGCTGGAACACCCCGTTGACCCCCGGCATCACCCGAGCGGAGCTCTCGGCGCTCATCGCCGCCGACCGGTCCTTGTACCCCAGCAGGTACTCGTCCCACATCGGCAGCACGTGCAGGCTTGCGGGTGGAGCCGGGGGGGCGGCGTCGCGGTGCAGCAGGTATGCCGTGTCGCCGACCCGCTCATGCACGACCCGGTCACCGAGCAGGGCCAGGGCCTCCCGGGCGACCCGCAGGGGCGCCGCGAGCCAGCCGGCGAGGTCGGCCTGCGTGACCGGGCCGTGGCTGCGCAGGTAGCGCTCGACGACGGTGGCCAGCCCCTCCTCCCGGGTCAAGGTGCCGCGAGTGCGGCACCCAGTCGTCGATGAGCGCGAAGGTTGGCTGGCGGCCTTCGGGCGTGGCCTGGCACAGCAGCCCTTCCTGGCACATCCGCCCGAGCAGGTGGATGCCGCGTTGCCCGTCCGGGTCGATCCCCTTGTCCCGCAATGCGTGGAACAGGGCCGGGCGGCTGCGCGGGCCGTCGACGACGGCCGCGGTCACCGCCGCGCGGGCCTCGGCGAGGACCTCGTCGGAGAGGCCGAGCTGGGCGAACCGCGCAACGGAGGACCGGACGGCGGGACCGGCGAGCAGCTGGCACATCCAGCGGGCATCCTCGGCCGGGACATAGTGCAGGGTGCCGCGCATCGGCCAGGTCCGCACGATCTGCCGGTCGGCGACTGCCTGGTCGAGCGCTGCGGCGTCCACCCCGGCCCGCAGCCCGACCGACCACATGCCGCTGGCCAGGTCCTGGGCCTGCGCCGCACCCAGGTGACGCACCACCTCCAGCGGGGTGCGCCGCACCGAGGGGGCGAGCAGCTGCCCCGCAAGGCGCAGCCGGCGCACCCGGCGGCGGTCGGCGGGCGTCACGGCATACTCGCTTCGCCGTGGCGCTGTGGTGCGCGGCTGCTCAGGTGAGGCACCCGGAGCCGAGCAGGGCCTTGAGGTCGCCGTAGAGAGCGGGCGAGGGGGTGACGCGGTAGGTGTCGTCGAGGCGCAGCAGCGTGGAACGCCCCGGCTGGGTGAGCCGCACCTGGACCTCGGTGACGCCGGGATGCTGGCCAAGGATGTCGCGCAGCCGCTCGACCTGCCCGCCGCTGGCCTGCCGCACGCTCATCGAGACGACGACCGGACCGCGTGGTCCGTCGTGCACGTCGGGCAGGGTCAGCTCCTGGGCGAAGATCGCAATCTCGTCGTCCCTGGTGCTGACCCGGCCACGCACGCAGACGAGCGCGTCGGGGCGCAGGGTCGATGCGACCGCCTGGTATGCCGTGGGGAAGAACAAGCAGTTGATCGCGCCGTCCAGGTCCTCCACCGTCGCGATGGCCCACAGGTCGCCCTTGCGGGTGCGTTTGAGCTGCAGGCCACTGACCAGGCCTGCGATCGTGACGGGCGTCCCCTCGGGACGCGGATCGTCGCCGGTGAGGGAGGCGATCGAGGTGTCGGCGTACCGGGCGAGCAGGTGGTCGATCCCAAGGAGCGGATGGTCGGAGACGTACAGCCCGAGCATCTCGCGTTCATAGGCCAACAGGGTCGCCTTGTCCCACTCGCCGGCGGGAATCGGCGGCAGGCCGTCGAACGCGTCGGCAGCCCCGAGCTCGTCGGCGGGGGTTGCGGACGAGCCGAACGAGAAGATGTCGAGAGTGTCCTGTCCGTGTTCCTGTTGGCGCTTGACCTCGACGAGCGCATCGACGTACACCTCGTAGACCTGCAGCTGGCCCCGGCGGGTCTCCCCCAGCGAGTCGAAGGCCCCGGCCTTGATGAGTGACTCGATGGTGCGCTTGTTGCACACGACGGCCGGCACCTTGGAGAGGAAGTCCTTGAGGGAGGCGAACCGCCCCTTCTGCTCTCGCGCCGCGATGATCGCCTCGACGACGTTGTGCCCGACGTTGCGGACTGCTTGCAGGCCGAAGCGGATGTCCGTGCCGACCGCGGCGAAGTTGCCGATCGAGGAGTTGACGTCGGGGGGGAGCACCTTGATGCCCATCCGACGGCACTCGCCGAGGTAGAGCGCGGACTTGTCCTTGTCGTCGCGCACCGAGGTGAGCAGGGCGGCCATGTACTCGGCCGGGTAGTTGCCTTTGAGGTATGCCGTCCAGTACGAGATGAGCGCGTAGGCCTTGGCGTGCGCCTTGTTGAAGCCGTAGTCGGCGAACGGCAGGAGCGCGTCCCACAGCGCCTTGACCGCCGCTGGCGAGTAGCCGCCCGCCCTCATGCCGGCCTCGAAGCCGACGAACTCGGCGTCGAGGACCTCCTTCTTCTTCTTGCCCATCGCCTTGCGCAGCAGGTCGGCCCGCCCGAGCGTGTAGCCGGCGACCTTCTGGGCGACCTGGATGACGTCTTCCTGGTAGACGATGAGCCCGAAGTTGGGCCCGAGGATCTCCTCGAGCGGCTCGGCGAGCTCAGGATGGATCGGCGTCACGGGCTGTCGGCCGGTTTTGCGGTAGGCGTAGTTGGTGTGGCTGTTCGTGCCCATCGGGCCCGGGCGGTAGAGCGCGATCGTGGCCGAGATGTCTTCGAAGCGGTCCGGCTGCATCTGGCGCAGCAGCGTCCGGGTACCCCCGCCGTCGAGCTGGAACACCCCGAGCGTGTCGCCGCGCCCGAGGACCTCGTAGGCCTTGGGGTCGGTCATGTCCTTGGACAGCGCCTCGAGGTCGACGTCGTCGCCGCGGTTGGCGCGCACGTTGGCGATCGCGTCGTCGAGGATGGTGAGGTTGCGCAGGCCGAGGAAGTCCATCTTGACCAGCCCGAGCGTCTCGCAGCTCGGGTAGTCGAACTGGGTGATGATCTGCCCGTCCTGTTCGCGGCGCATGATCGGGATGAGCTCGACGAGCGGCTCGCTGCTCATGATGACGCCGGCGGCGTGGACCCCCCACTGGCGTTTGAGCCCCTCGAGGCCCAGCGCGGTGGCGACGACCTCCTGGGCCTGCGGGTCCTGCTCATGCAGCGCGCGGAACTCGGCCGCCTCGCCGTACCGCGGGTGCTGGGGGTCGAAGACAGCGGCCAGCGGCATGTCCCGGCCCATGACCGGCGGGGGCATCGCCTTGGTGAGCTTCTCCCCAACAGCGAACGGGTGCCCGAGCACGCGGGCGGCGTCCTTGAGCGCCTGCTTGGCCTTGATCGTGCCGTAGGTGACGATCTGGGCGACCCGGTCGTCGCCGTACTTCTCGGTGACGTAGCGGATGACCTCGCCCCGGCGACGCTCGTCGAAGTCGACGTCGAAGTCGGGCATCGACATGCGCTCGGGGTTGAGGAAACGCTCGAAGACCAGGCCGTGCTCGACCGGGTCGAGGTCGGTGATGCGCATGGCGTAGGCGCACATCGACCCGGCGCCGGACCCGCGGCCCGGTCCGACCCGGATGCCGTTGTCCTTGGCCCAGTTGATGAAGTCGGCCACGACGAGGAAGTAGCCGGCGTACCCCTTGCCGACGATGACGTGCTGCTCGTAGCGGGCCTGCGCCGCGGCATACTCAGGAACCCCGTCGGGGTAGCGCACCCGCAGGCCCCGCTCGACCTCCTTGACGAACCAGGACTCCTCGGTCTCCCCCGCCGGGCAGGGGAACCGCGGCATGTAGCGGCCCTCACCCTCGACGAACGTGACGTCGCAGCGCTCGGCGACCAGCAGGGTGTTGTCGCAGGCCTGCGGCAGCTCGCGGAACAGATGGCGCATCTGCTGCGGGGTCTTGAGGTAGAACTCGTCGGCGTCGAACTTGAACCGACCAGGGTCCATGAGGGTCGAACCGGACTGCACGCACAGCAGCGCGGCGTGCGCCGTGGCGTCCCGTGCGGACGTGTAATGCAGGTCGTTCGTCGCGAGGAGCGGCAGGCCAAGCTCGGTGGCCAGGCGCAGCAGCTCCTTGTGGGTCTGGCGCTCGATCGGGATGTCGTGGTCCATGACCTCGGCGTAGAAGTTCTCGGCGCCGAAGATGTCGCGCAGCTCGGCGGCCGCCTCGAGGGCCTCGCGGTACTGACCGAGGCGCAGCCTCGTGTGGATCTCGCCGCCGGCGCACCCGGTCGTCGCGACCAGCCCACCGGCATACCGCGCCAGCAGCTCGCGGTCGACCCGGGGCTTGAAGTAGTGCCCCTCGAGGGAGGCCAGCGAGCTCATCCTGAACAGGTTGTGCATGCCCTCGGTCGTGCGGGCGAGCAACGTCATGTGGGTGTAGGCGCCGGACCCGCCGACGTCGTCGCGACCGGCGCCTCCCTCGCCGCCGAACTTGACGCGGGTCTTGTCGCTGCGGTGGGTGCCCGGGGTGAGGTAGGCCTCGGCGCCGATGATGGGCTTGATGCCGTGCCGTCGGGCCTTGGACCAGAACTCGTAGGCCCCGAACAGGTACCCGTGGTCGGTCATGGCGATGGCCGGCATCCCCATCCGGACCGCCTCACCGAGCAGGTCATCGATGCGCGCCGCGCCGTCGAGCATGGAGTACTCGGTGTGGCAGTGCAGGTGCACGAAGGACGGCCCCTGCGGGCCGGGCGGGGGGTCGGCTGCCGGTGGCTGGGTTCGCATCGTCCCGGAGCCTAGCCCGCGCAACTGACCGCCACGGCGTGTCGACGCGGGGTGTCGGCTGGTGCCTCACCTGTCTGCCACGACCAGATTCCAAAACAACGACCGGATCCGGTGGTTGTTTTGGAATCTCGTGGTGGTCGCGAAACTTCTGTGACCGATGGTGTCGATGTGACGTCAGGCGGTCCGGAGGGAGGCATGACTGAAGACAGCTACTCGCGAGCCGCTGGCCGACCGACCGCGCTGCCGCCTTCCGGCACGTCGGTGCCGTCAGACGGCGCGGCTACCGTTGCCGGCATGGAGCAGAGACTCAGCTGTGTGACGCTCGGAGTGGTCGACCTGGGCCGGTCACGGGCGTTCTACGAGGCGCTGGGCTGGTCGGGCCAGGTGCAGGGCGACGTGGTGTTCTTCCAGGCTGCGGGGCTGGTTGTGGCCCTCTGGGGCCGAGCCCAGCTCGCCGAAGACTCATGTGTCACGGATGGCGGCGGTTGGGGCGGGGTCACGCTCGCGTACAACACTCGCGACCGCGCGCAGGTCGACGTCGTCGTCGCCCAGGCCGAGGCGGCCGGGGCGGTTGTGGGCCGCCGCCCCGCCGAGACCTTCTGGGGCGGCTACTCCGGTGTCTTCATCGACCCGGACGGGCACCCTTGGGAGGTGGCCTACAACCCGGGCTGGCCGGTCACTGAGGACGGGCGCACGCTGCTGACCGGGCAATGACGGCCCGCGGCTGGCTAGCGCTCGCGGTCCTCGTCCTCGCGACCGGCGCGGCATGCACATCGAGCCCGCAGCCACCCCCCTCGCCGAGCTCGACGGCCACCGTCCCTGCCTTCCCGGCGGGTCCGTCGAGCGCCGCGACGGTCCCACCTGCGCCAGAGCCCGTGACCTCAGCGAGCCCGACGACTTTAGCGAGCCCGACGACTTCAGCCGGGTTCGACCCGCAGGCCGCCTACGCGGTCGTCACCCACCTCGCCGAGGGCATCGGCCCCCGCGAAGCCAGCGGCCCGGCATACCGGGCTGCGGCCGACTATGTGGCGGGGCGGTTCGCCGCCCTGGGCTACCAGGTCGACCGGATGGCCTTCCCGGTGCCCGCCGGGGTGTCGTGGGGGGTCCGCGTGCCCGCCGGCGCGTCGCAGAACGTCATCGCCACCCCGGCCGGTTTCGACCCGGACGCGCCGCACCGGCTGGTCGGGGCACATCTGGACACGGTGCCGCAGGCTCCCGGCGCGGAGGACAACGGCTCAGGCGTCGCTGTGCTGGTGGAGCTTGCCCGGCTCGCTGCCGCCGAACACCTGTCCGTGCCGGTCGTCTTCGTGGCGTTCGGGGCCGAGGAGCCACGTGGCTCAGGCGACACGCAGCACCATTTCGGCTCCCAGGCCCTCGTGGCGGCGATGCCGCCCGCTCAGCGCGCCGGGCTTGCCGGCATGCTCAGCCTGGACCGGGTCGGCGTCCCTACCGACGTGCTGCCGGTGTGCCATGGCGGTCGCGCTGCGGGCGCGGTCCGCTCGGCGCTGGTCAGCGCGGCCGCCAGGGCCGGTGTCCCGGCACAGGCGTGCGTCGACCGGGCCAGCGACCACTGGTCCTTCGAGCAGGCCGGCCTGGACGCCGCCCGCATCGGCAAGGTGCCCTTCGACGGCTACCACTCGCCGGGTGACGTCCCGAGCGTCGTGGAGCCCGCGCAGCTGCAGCGGACCGCAGCGGTGGCCTGGTCCTGGCTCAGCTCCCCGATCTGAACGGCGGGTCGCTGCTCGCCCGCAGCAGGTCGAGCACCCGTTCGCCTCGCCCCGGGTCCACCACGCGCGGCGCGAAATCCGGCCCGATGACGTAGGGCACCAGTTCCACCCCCATCAGCCGCCCGCCCCAGGCGACCGCCTCAAGGACCACCCCCTCCTGGGTCTGCCAGGAGAAGTCCATGTCGAAGACGAAGTTGCCCAGAGAATGCACCAGCAGCCGGTCGCCGACGACCTCGACCCCTTGGACCCAGTGCGGGTGGCCGCCCACGACGAGGTCGGCGCCCGCGGCCAGCAGCGCCCGGCCCAGGATGCGCTGGGAGTCCTCGGGGGCGTTCGTGTACTGCGTGCCCCAGTGCGACACAACGAGCAGCAGGTCGACCTGCGGGCGCAGCGCGCGGACGTCGCCTACGACCCGCGCCACCGCAGCATCGTCGATGGGGCCGGTGCGCGGCGGCATGTTCACCCGGTTCGTTCCGGGCCGGTCAGGCCCGGCGGCGGGCGACTCACCGATCGAGTCGGTCGCGAGCACTCCGACGCGTATGCCGTGCGCCTCGACGACTGCGCCCGCCCGGGCCGCGGCCAGGTCCGCGCCCGCGCCGACAGGGGTGATGCCCATGGCCCGCAGGCGGTCCACGGTCTGGGACAAGGCGCGTGAGCCCCAGTCGCCGACATGGTTGTTGGCCAGCGACAGCACGTCGAAGCCAGCCACGCGCAGCCCCTCGGCCACCCTCGGGTCGGCCGCGAACGAGTCACCGCCCTGGGTTGGGGCCCCGTCGCGGGACAGGGTGGCCTCGAAGTTACCGATCGTCACGTCCGCAGCGGCCAACCGCGCTGCCATGGGGCGCAGCGGAGCGGCGAAGTCGGCGCTGCGGGCCATGGCAGCACCCACCCGCCGGCCCAGCATGACGTCGCCCACGACCGTGACCTGGACAACCGGGCCGGCCGGGTCCCCAGGGGTGGTGATCGGGTACGTCGTTGAGTGGCGGATCGGGTCGGACCCGGCGACGCGCAGCGCCCGGACCATGGGCGTCGCAGCGCCAGCCGGTACGAGCGCGAGGGTGTTCGGGTCGGCCTGGGCGGCCTCGACGGCGCTCGCGTCGCTGTCCAGCTGCGCCGACCCGCTGGCGGCGACTCGCGGCCCCGCGACCAGCCGCAGGGGAGAGCTCGCGTAGCCCAGTGCCGACCAGTCGCTGACCTGGCCGGCGAGCACGGCCTGCGCGGTGGGCAGGGACAGGTCCGTCGCCGCTCGGGAGCGGTGCACCACCAGCGCCAGCGGCGCCTGGGGCGGGGGGCTGGGTGTGGCTGGGCCCGTCGACACCGAGGCGACGGCGGTGGGCAGGTTGTCGGTGGGAGAGGTGCTCGCCGTGGTAGAGGTGCAGGCCGCCACCACGGCGAGGGCAAGCGCGAGCACCCCGGCGTGACGAGCGACCATGGGCGATGCTATCCGGCTGGCCTGCGCGGCCCGTCACTCGCGGGCGCGGTCCAGCGCCAAGGCAAGGTCGTCCGGGATGGGGCTGGTGAAGCTGACCCACTCGCCAGTGGCCGGGTGCTCGAAACCCAGCCCGTCGGCATGCAGCCACTGGCGGTCCAGGCCAAGGGCGGCCGCCAGTGTGGGGTCCGAACCGTACAGCGGGTCGCCGCAGCACGGGTGATGGACGGCCGCGAGGTGGACCCTGATCTGGTGGGTGCGGCCGGTCTCGATACCCAGCTGCAGCAGCGATACCCGCCGGAACGCCTCGATGAGCTCGTAGTGGGTCACAGCGTGCTTGCCGCTGCCCATGACGGCGAACTTGTACTCGTGACCCGGATGGCGCCCGATCGGGGCGTCGATGGTGCCCACCAGGGGGTCGGGTAGACCCTGCACCAAGGCCTGGTAGGACTTGCGCACCTGTCGGGTCTTGAACGCCCGCTTGAGCCGGCTGTAGGCCAGCTCGCTCTTGGCGACGACCATGAGCCCGGACGTGCCCACGTCCAGGCGGCTGACGATGCCCCGCCGCTCGCTCGCGCCTGACGTCGAGATTCGGTACCCGGCCGCGGCAAGACCGGCAAGGACGTTCGGGCCGGTCCAGCCGACGCTCGGATGCGCAGCGACGCCGGCCGGCTTGTCGACGACGACAAGGTGGTCGTCGTCATGGACCACCCGCATCCCGGGGACCGGTTCGGAGCGCAGCGCGACGGTCTCGGCCCCCGGCGCGAGGGGGAGGGTGACGTGCAGCAGGTCGCCGGTCCCGACGCGGTCGGACTTGGCCCCGGGCCGGTCGTTGAGGGTCACCCCTCCGCGAGCCACCAGGTCGACCGCCTTGGTCCGTGAGAGGCCGAACAGGCGTGCCAGGGCGGCATCGAGGCGCTCGCCCGCAAGCCCGTCGGGGACCAGCACGACCCGGGTTTCGGGGGTCATGGCTGGCCGTCGCGCCGGCCGTCGATGCCGATCCCGCGCACGGACAGAATGACGATCAGCACTGCGGCAGCGACGATGGCGATGTCCGCGGCGTTGCCGATGAACCAGCCGTTGTAGTCCAGGAAGTCGACGACGTGGCCGCGGCCGAAGCCGGGTTCACGCGAGAGCCGGTCGGTGAGGTTGCCCAGTGCGCCCCCGAGAATCAGGCCGAATGCGCAGGCCCAGCCAAGCGAACCAAGGCGCCGGCTGCTGCGAATGATCACGACGAGGACGGCCACGGCGAGCAGGGTGAGCAGCCACGTGTTGCCCGTGCCGAGCGAGAAGGCCGCGCCGGCGTTACGGATGAGCTCCAGACGCAGAAAGTCTCCGAGCAGGGGACGTGGTGGCAGGTCCGAAAGCGTCGCGACGGCCCACGCCTTGCTGGCCTGGTCCAGCGCGTAGACGCAGAAGGTGAGGGCGATCAGCACGACGTAGGGGGCACGCGAACGCGGAGGCGGCGCGCTCGACCCGTTCGGTGCTGGCTCGTTCGCGCCTGACTCCTTGGCGTTCAGCCGCGCTCCGCCTTCTCCTTGCACGACATGCACAGGGTCGCACGGGGCGCCGCCTGGAGGCGGAACTTGCCGATCGGCTGGGCGCACGACTCGCACACCCCGTAGCTGCCGTCGTCGAGGCGCTGGAGAGCGTGCCGGCTCTGGGCGAGCTTGTCGCGAGAGATGTTGGCCAGCGAGATTTCCTGGTCGCGCTCGTAGGTCTTCGTGCCGGCGTCGGCCTGGTCGTCGCCGGAGCCGTCACCCGAGTCGCGCATCAGACCTTGCAGGTCCTCCTCGGCGATCTTGAGATCACGCATGGCGCGGCGGATGTCACGCTCGAGCTCGCCTCGAAGCTGCGCCAGCTCCTCGTCGGTCCACGGCTCCTCGTCGTCGCGCACCGGCAGGACGACCCGGCCGCTGGCGGCCGTCACCCGGCTGCCACGCGGGTTTGCAGCCAGTGGCCTGGCACGAGGAGGCGCCGGGGCCGTCTTCCTCGCTGCCGCGGCCTTGCTCGAGGCCAATGCAGTCGCCCCCTTCGGGCAGTCATGTCATCAGGGACAGTCGCGGCTGAGGATAAGCCACAACACCGGCGTTGGCGCCCGGCAACGCTCAGTATCACATTCTTCGTTACCCGAAGGGTGACCAACACCATACCCGGTGCAGCGATGTGCTCACTGGGCAGCGTTCTCCACCTCACCCTCGGCCCTGGCCTGCTCGGCCGGGCCCTCCTCCGGCAGGCTGCGCGGCTCGGCAGGCGAGGAGTCGAGCTCGCCGAGCTTGGCTTCGAGCATGCTGCGCAGCTCGGCGCGGTAGGTGCGCTCGAACCCTCGTAGCTCCTCGATCTTGCGGCGCAGCAGGGACTGTTCCTGCTCGAGCCCCGCCAGGACCGACGCGCGCTTGTCCTGAGCCTCCGTCAGCATCCCGGTAGAGCGCTCCCGTGCCTCGGTGAGCAGCCGGTCCTTCTCGGTCTGTGCCTCCGTCAGCAGCGTGTCGTGCTGCTGCTGCGCCGTCTCGACGAGCTCGTCATGGCGGGCCTGGCCCTTGGCCACGTGCTCGTCGTAGACCCGCTGGGCCAGCTCGATGATGCCGGCAGCACTTGCCCCACCGGCCGCGCCGGCAACCACAGGCGAAGCCTCAGGCGCCGCTGTCGGCGCCGCTGCCGGCGCCGCCGCCGCGGGCTGGGCGCTCTTGGCGGCCTCCAGCTGGGCTTGGGCCGCTTCGATCTCGCCGCGCACCAGGTCTCGCTCTCCCCGGGCCGCGTCGATCTCCGAGCGGAGGTCGCTCAGGCGCTTCTCAGCGTCGGCCAGCTCGGCATGGGTCTTGGCAGAGTCGGCGGCGGTGGACTCGGTCACCGGCTCCAGTCCTCTGCCGGCGCGGCAGTCGTTGAGCTGCGCCTTGAAGTCCTCGCGCTGGCTGATCAGTGAGCGCATCTCGGTCACGATCTCGTCCAGGAAGTCGTCGACGTCGCGCTCGTCGTAGCCCTTGCGGAACTGGGTGGTCTGGAACTGCCGGTTGAGAACCTGTTCGGGCGTCAGGGCCATCGGTCACCTCTGTACGGGTCGGATGCAACGCTCCACCGTATCGAATCGATCGCGCGGTCCGCCCACGGTCTGTCAGAACGGCTGCAACCCCATGAGCGTCGAGGTGAGCAGGAACAGCACGAGAAACGCCAGGTCGATGCGGATGCCACCGAGCGTGATGGTGGGAATGATCCTGCGCAGCACCTTCAGCGGGGGGTCGGTCACGGTATACACACCCTCTGCGAGCACCAGGACGGCCCCCTTCGGGCGCCAGTCGCGCGCGAGCACTCGTACCCAGTCAAAGACCAGCCGACCGATGAGCATGAGGAAGAAGAGGAACAGCAGCAGCGAGACGACCTGCCAGATGGAGCGCATGCCTCAGTGTCGCCGATGATCCTGTGTCGCCGATGGAAACTGGGTCGCCTCGGCCCGGTCAGCTCTGGTTGAACGGCGACCTGGCCGCCCGGGTCGATGCGGGCTCCTCGGCCGCTACCTCGACGTGCTCGGGCGAGAGCAGGAAGACCTTGGCGGTGACCCGCTCGATGGTGCCGCGCAGGCCGAACACCAGGCCAGCGGCGAAGTCGACGAGCCGCTTGGCGTCGGAGTCGTCCATGTCGGACAGGTTCATGATGACCGGCGTCCCGTCCCGGAACGACTCCCCGATGCTCTTGGCCTCGTTGTAGGTGCGGGGATGGATGGTGGTGATCCGGCTGAGCGGGCCGACCTCGTGTTCACGGACGACCCGCGCCACCGGCTGGTTGCGCGTGGGCAGCTGGGTGACCGGCGCGGAGCCGTCCTCCGAGCGGCGCTCGTCGTACCCCTCGTCGTAGCGGTCGTACGAGTCGTCGTCTTCGGCCAGTCCGAGGTACACCATCGTCTTGCGAAGGGCCCCAGCCATGGTGCAGCTCCCTGTCGTCGTCTTCGTGTCCAGCACGGGGCTGGCGTCTCCGCCGCCTCGTGGTTGACGTTAGCGAAGGGCCGGACGCGATCCGAGGATTGCCGTCCCGACACGCAGGTGTGTCGCACCGTGCCTGATCGCAGCCTCGAGGTCACCGCTCATACCCGCCGAGACCCAGGTCGCATCCGGGTGGTCAGCGCGTATGCCGTCGGCCAGCTCGGCCAGCCTCGCGAACGCGAGGTCGGGGTCCTCGCCCAATGGGGCAACGGCCATCACCCCCGCAAGGCGCAGGTATGCCGTCTCGGCGACCAGGTCGGCCAGCCCTCGGGCGGCGGCCGGGTCGACGCCGCCGCGGTGCAGCTGCGGGCGGGCGGCTTTCGGGACCGCCGGGTCATCGAGCGAGACCTGGACCAGGACCTGCAGGGCCCGGCCGGCCGCTGCGGCCGCCCGGTCGAGAGCGCCGACGAGCTTTTGCCGGTCTACCGCGTGGACGACGTCGGCGTAGGTCGCTACGGAGCGAGCCTTGTTCGACTGCAGCTGGCCGATGAAGTGCAGGGTGAGGTCCGGCGCGGTCGCCTTGACATCCGCGTACTTGGCTCGGGCCTCCTGGTCGCGGTTCTCGCCCACGTCGGTGACGCCGAGCTCGGCGAGCAGCAGCGCGTCCGACGCCGGGAAGAACTTCGTGACGACAACGAGGGTGATCTCCTCCGGCGAACGACGCGCCTGATGGCACGCGGTCTCGACCCGTCGGCGGACTGCGGCCAGCCGCTGGGCCAGCTCGTCGCGTCGCTGGGCGGGGTTCATCGGCCCTGCGGCGCGGCGCCGGCATACCGCACGATGGCCCCGGCGAACCGACCAGTGCTCGGCTGGGCCCGGTAGGAGAAGAGGGCCGGGCTCTCGCGGGTGCAGCCGGGCACCCAGGTGACGCGCGCCCCGCGTGCCGCGAGCTGGTCCACCACCGCTGAGGCGATGTCGAGAGCGGGTGACCCCGTCCACGACACCGTGGCGGCGACCGGGCTGGTGCCCGCGACGCGCGCTCGAAGGGCGTCTGGGACCTCGTAGCACCGTCCGCACACCGACGGGCCGACGAGCGCGTCGACCTGCCGTGCCCCAAGCTCGTGCATTGCGTCGAGGGCCCGCTGGACGATGCCGGCCGTCAGGCCGGCGCGCCCGGCGTGCACGGCGCCCACGACACCTGCGGACTGGTCGGACAGCAGCAACGGCACGCAGTCCGCGACGAGTACCGCCAAGGCCAGGTCCGTTGCGGCAGTGACGATCCCATCGCCCATGGGGGTCTCACCCGGCCACGGCCCCTCGACGACGTGGACCGTCTCGCCGTGGCACTGGTTCATGAAGAGCAGCCGCGAGCGTTCCAGCCCGAGGGCCTCGGCGAGCCGCTCGCGGTTCGTCTCGACCGCACTCTGCTGGTCGCCGACATGACCGGCCAGGTTCAGGGTGTCGAAGGGCGCCTCGCTGACGCCGCCCAGGCGGTCGGTCACGGCGCGAGCGATGTTCTCCTGCCGGTCATGCCAGAAGAACACGGCGGGCCGGACGAAGCCGCGCTACTTGAGGAACTCGGGGACGTCCAGCTCCTCAGCCTCGTCGAAGGTCACGCTGCGCGGTGGCTTCTGGACGTGGCCGTCGAGTGGCGAGACGAGGTCGGGTTCACCGTCAAGGAGCGCCTCTGCGTCGACGGGGGGTACCGCGGCAGCGACCGCCGGCCTGGGGTGCGGCTGCGGCTGGGCCTGCGGATGCGTGTGCAGCCGGCCGTTCCCACCGGCCTGCACCGTTCCGAGGGCCCGCGGGTCCTGCCGCGCCGTCGGGTTGCCTCCGTCGAACCCTGCGGCGATGACGGTGACCCGGACCTCGTCACCGAGTGCGTCGTCGATGACCGTGCCGAAGATGATGTTCGCCTCGGGGTGGGCCGCCTCTTGGACCAGCCGGGCGGCCTCGTTGATCTCGAAGAGGCCGAGATCAGAACCGCCGGAGATGGACAGCAGCACACCGTGCGCCCCGTCGATGCTCGCCTCGAGCAGCGGCGAGGAGATGGCCAGCTCGGCCGCCTGGACGGCTCGGTCCTCCCCGCGCGAGGAGCCGATACCCATGAGCGCCGAGCCGGCGCCCTGCATGACCGACTTGACATCGGCGAAGTCGAGGTTGATCAACCCTGGTGTGGTGATGAGGTCGGTGATCCCCTGGACACCGGAGAGCAGCACCTGGTCGGCGCTGCGGAACGCGTCCATCATCGAGACGTTGCGGTCGCTGATCGACAGCAGCCGGTCGTTGGGGATGACGATGAGGGTGTCGACATCCTCGCGGAGAGTGGCGATCCCGGACTCGGCCTGGTTCGCGCGGCGACGGCCCTCGAAGGTGAAGGGGCGGGTCACCACGCCGATGGTGAGTGCGCCGAGGCCCTTGGCGATCCGAGCGACGACCGGTGCCCCCCCCGTGCCGGTGCCGCCGCCCTCCCCGGCGGTCACGAAGACCATGTCGGCGCCCCTGAGCACCTCCTCGATCTCCTCGGAGTGGTCCTCGGCGGCCTTCTTGCCGACCTCCGGGTCGGCGCCGGCGCCGAGACCGCGGGTCAGGTCGCGCCCGACGTCGAGCTTGACGTCGGCGTCGCTCATCAGCAGCGCCTGGGCGTCGGTGTTGATCGCGATGAACTCGACGCCCTTGAGGCCGACCTCGATCATCCGGTTGATGGCATTGACGCCGCCACCGCCGATCCCGACGACCTTGATGACGGCGAGGTAGTTCTGGGGTGTTGCAACCACGGCGGGGCCTTCCTGGAAACCGAGCGGGTCCGGTGCTAGGTTCAACGTCGACTAGAGGTTTATAGTGCAGTTCTCGTACGCTGCCTCGTTCGACGGGTCGACCGTATGCGCGCGCACTGGCGGCAGCAAACACGGAGCGCGGCGTGTCCTGAACCTCTAGGAGAGATTTGGCGCGCCCCTTGTAAACCGTGGGTCTGCTGACACCACGTGAGACAAGGGAGGCTAGTGGGACTGCCCTTCGCGGTGGATGATGACGTCGGGTGAAGGGAGGAGCGATCCGCATGGCTGCACCGCCCGCCAAGAGCCGTAGCACACAGCTCTCCCGGCATGTCCCGGGGGTTGGGGCGCTGCGCGGCTACCAACGCGCGTGGCTACGGTCGGACCTGGTGGCCGGGTTGGTGTTGGCGGCCATCCTGGTGCCCCAAGGGATGGCCTACGCCGAGCTCGCCGGGCTCCCCCCGGTCACTGGGCTGTACACCACGATCGCCTGCCTGGTGGGGTATGCCCTGATGGGGCCCTCCCGCATCCTCGTGCTGGGACCGGACTCGTCGGTGTCACCGCTCATCTTGGCGGCGATCCTGCCGCTGGTCGCGGCAGACAACCCAGCCACCGCGATCACCCTAGCGGGGATGATGGCGGTCCTCGTCGGTCTGATCATGATCGGACTCGGCACCGCAAAGCTGGGCTTCGTCGCCGACCTGCTCTCCATGGAGGTGCAGGTCGGTTACATGAACGGACTTGGCATCACCATCATCGTCGGCCAGCTGCCCAAGCTGTGCGGCTTCTCGACCGACGCCGAGGGCTTCATTCACCAGATCCAGGCCTTCTTGTCCAACTTCGACCAGAGGGACGCCACCACCCTCGCGGTTGGCCTCGCGACGCTGGCAGTCCTGCTCGGCCTTCCCCGGGTGACGAACAGGCTCCCTGCGATCCTGCTAGCGATCGTCGCCGCGACAGTGGCCTCGGCGGTGCTCGACCTGTCTGACAAGGGCGTGGCAACGGTGGGACCGTTGCCTGGGGGGCTCCCCACCCCTCGAATCCCGTGGACTCAGCTCAGCGACCTCGGTCCCCTGCTGGTGGCCGCCCTGGGCATCACCCTCGTCTCCCTGACCGACACGATCGCAACGTCCACCAGCTTCGCTGCTCGGCGCGGCGATCAGGTCCGCCCCGACCAGGAGATGATCGGGCTGGGGACCGCGAACCTTGCAGCGGGGCTCTTCCAGGGCTTCGCCGTCTCCACCAGTGGCTCCCGAACCGCCGTTGCCGAACAGTCCGGCGCCAAGAGTCAGCTGACCGGGCTGGTCGGGGCCGCCATGGTGGCGCTGCTTCTGCTGTTCCTCAACGGCCTGCTTGCCGACCTTCCCCAGACCGCCCTGGCCGCCGTCGTCATCACCGCAGCACTCTCGTTGATGAACCTGTCCGTGCTGGCCCGCTACCGCAGGGTCCGCACGTCGTCCTTGCTGCTGTCCCTCGTAGCCACGTTGGGCGTCGTCTTCTTCGGTGTGCTGGAGGGGATACTGATCGCGATCGTCCTTTCGATCTTCCTCTTCTTCCGTCGCAGCTGGTGGCCGCACGGCACTGTGCTCGGCCGGGCCGCCGACGGGACGTGGCACGACATCACCGCCGATCTGCCGGTGACGGAGCTGCCCGGCATCCTCGTCTACCGCTGGGAGGCACCCCTCTTCTTCGCCAACGCCGGCATGTTCCACGAGCAGGTGCGAACGCTCGTGCGGACGAAGAAGGCACGGTGGGTGATCCTGCAGTGCGAAGCGGTCACCGACATCGACGTCACCGCTGCAGAGATGCTCGACCAGGCTGACCAGCAGCTCAACGCCCAAGAAGTGCACCTGGCCTTCGTCGAAATTCGCAGCCGCCTGCAGGACCTCGTAATGCGCTACGGGCTCATGGACACCCTAGACAAGGACCACTTCTACCCCTCGATGGACACCGCAGTAGCCGCCATCGCCGCCATCGACGCGGCCAACGGCGCGGGCAACGGCGCGCAGACAGGTGAGGATGAGCAGGCCTAAGAACCGCCGGCCATCGCGCCGCGGGCAGGCCGGCGCGGAGAGGAAGTCATGACCGACAGCGCAACCCCCCCGAACCAGCCCATCCAAGCCGACCCCCCGGCCATCGCCTGGCACGCGCTCACTGCAGCGGAGGTCGCCGCCGGCTCGACGTCGATCCGGCCCGGGGCCTGACGGCCGCCGAGGCGCGACAACGGCTGCAGACGCACGGACTGAATGCGCTGGCCGAGGCGAAGGCCGAACCTGTCTGGAGGCAGTTCCTCAAGCACTATGCCGACTACATGCAGATCGTGCTCGTGGTCGCGGCGGTGGTGAGCGTGCTCATCGGCGAGTGGGGCACCGCCATCGGGCTCGCAGTGCTGACGCTGTTCAACGCCTGGCTGGGTTACCACCAGGAGGGCCAGGCCCAGGCCGCAGCCGCGGCGCTGGGCGCCATGATGAAGGCGGTTGCGAAGGTGCGGCGGGACGGCGAGGTCGCCGAGGTGCCAGCCGACCAGATCGTGCCCGGCGACGTCGTCCTGGTCGACGCCGGGGATCGGATACCGGCCGACGGCCGGGTGGTTGTCGCGGCCACGGCGCTGCTCATCCCCTCGCAGGTGCTGTGGATCCACATGGCGATCGTGGCGCCCATCGGCGCGGTGATGGGGCTGGACGTCGGCACACCGGGAATCATGCGCCGCAAGCCTCGGCCGTTCAACGAGCCGATCATCGTCCGCTCGATGATGGTGCGGCTCTTCGTGGCAGGACTGTTCATGGCGACCGCGACCCTGATCCTTGTCCAGGTCGGCAAGAGCACCTACCAGTCGCTCGAGGTCGGACAGACGATGGCCGTGGTCGGTCTGGGCCTGATGAACATCTTCCTCGCGCTCAACCTGCGCTTCCCCGAGGACAGCGCCTTCGGCAGCGCGACCTTCTCCAACCCCAAGCTGCTGCGGGCGTTCGCGTGGGCAGTCATCGGCTCGATGCTCATCACCCAGCTGCGCGTCCTGCAGGACCTCTTCCACACCACCCCGCTGACCGGAAGCCAGTGGGCCCTCTGCCTGGTCCCGGGGCTCATCCTGCTCGCCGGCGGCGAGCTGCTCAAGATCATCCTGCGCTCGCGGCGCCGCGCCGCGCAGCCTGCAGTCGCGGCCGCCTTGGCCACCTGATCTCAGTCGCTCGGTATCGCTGTCCCGAATCGGCATGTCGAGGCCATTTGGCCACAGTCACAAGCATGTTGGCGTGCGCCTCGACGAAGCGCAGCTGTGACACCAGCCTCACCTGGTCACCGGTGTGTCGGGAGCGCTGACGTCCACCACAGCCGGGTCGGTCTTCAACAACGCGTTGAGGACCGCCAGCTTCTTCGCACCGTCCCCTCGGCCGCCCCACACCACCTGGACCTTGCCCAGCATGAAGGTGACCAGGTCGGCACTTGACACGGTCAGGTCGGTGACCGTGGAGCGCTGGGTGTCGGTCAGCAGGCCCAGCACCTCGACGACCACAGCCAGGCCGTCCTCAGCCGGCGTGCCATTGGAGCCGACGACCGGCAGATCCTCAGGAAGGGTCGCCACCTCGCGAAAGCTCACCCCGTGGTCGTCGACCAGCGACAGGCTTCCGTCGGCCCCCCGAAGCGCCAACAGGGCGGTCCGGGGCGCGACCTCGACCACCACGGTCTGCGGCCAGGCGCGGTGCACGGACGCCTGCTTGACGAAGCGGACCTGGCTCTGCACCCGCTCGGCGATCCGGTTCGTGTCGAGGCGGGCCAGCGGGGTACCCAAGGGAACGGCAGCGGCGTCCAGCACGGCGCTCGCGTCCGCATCGGACACGCCCTCGACCTGCACCGATGTGGTGGCCAGGACCGAGCTGAACCCGACCAGCCAGCCGACGCCGATGAGCAGGCCCAGCGCGAGCACACCGGCGAGGGCCAGCCGTAGCGGGCGGCGGCGGACTCTGCTCGCCCGGCGCTCGAACCGAGCCCGCGAGGCAGTCACCGGCGGGCGTCGCGCGCTCATGCCTGGCCCTGGCGTTCGCCGAGCAGCGCCAGCACCGCAGGACCGAGCATGGTCACGTCCCCGGCTCCCACGGTGAGCACCAGGTCCCCCGGCACGACGAGCTCGGCCACCATGGGCGCCACGGCTGACCAGGAGGGCTCGAAGCGCACGTCACATGCTGGCCGCGCCGCCCGCACGGCGGCGGCGACCAGCTCGCCGGTCACCCCCGGAACGGGATCCTCGCGTGCGGCATACACGTCCATGACGACGACGACGTCCGCCGCGCTGAGCCCGCGCCCGAGCTCGGCGGCGAAGTCGCGGGTGCGGCTGAACAGGTGCGGCTGGAAGACGACGACCAGCCGCCCCGTGCCGGAGACGAGCCGGCGGGCGGTGGACACCGCGGCCGCCACCTTGCCGGGATTGTGGGCGTAGTCGTCGACGACCTGCACCCCATGCGCGCGCCCCTTCGGCTCGAACCGCCGCCGGGTCCCTGAGAACGAGGCCAGGCCCCCCAGCACGAGGCCCGGCGGCGCCCCGAGCCCCTCGACCGCGGCAGCCAGGGCCGCCGTGGCGTTCAACAGGTTGTGCTCCCCTGGCACCCCGAGGGCCAACGTCAGCGCGGTGCCGTGAGCCAGTACCCGCGCACTCGCCGTCATCCGCTCGTATGCCGGGTCGGTCACCCGGAGGTCGACGCCAGGGGACGTGCCGTAGCCGATGACCCGCACCCCCTGGCCGGCCGCCCAGCCGGCCAGGCGCCTGGCCCCTGGGTCGTCGACCCCGGCGACGAGCAGACCACCTGGTCGGAGGGTGGCGACAAACTCGCGGTAGGCCGTCTCGACCGCCTCGAAGCTGCCGAAGAAGTCCAGGTGGTCAGGCTGCACGCTGGTGACGATGGCCACCTCTGGGTGGTACACGAGGAACGAGCGGTCGCTCTCGTCGGCCTCGACGACGAAGACGTCGCCCAGCCCGGCGCGTGCGTTGGTGGCATACCCGGCGAGCTCGCCGCCGATCGCGAACGACGGGTCGAACCCGCAGTGCTGCAACGCCACCGCCAACATCGACGACGTCGTGGTCTTGCCGTTTGCCCCAGCCACCGCCACAGGCCGCTGCTCACCCATGGTGGCCGCGAGCGCCTGGGCCCGGTGCAGCACGCGCAGGCCCAGCGCTCGGGCCGCGCGCAGCTCGACGTTGGACTCGCGGACCGCAGACGAGACGACCACGGTGTCAGCGCCCTGCAGGTATGCCGGGTCGTGGCCGATGTGGACGTCGGCGCCTTCCTCGCTCAGCGCCCGCAGGGTCGGCGAGTCCATCGCGTCGGAGCCGGTGACCCGGGTGCCCAGGTCAAGCAGGATGCGGGCCAGCGCCGACATCCCGGCACCGCCGATGGCGACCAGGTGCACCGCCCCCAGGTCGTCCACTGACGGCACGGGAGCGGTGAAGTCGAAGGGGACCTGCGGCATGGTCAGCGGTGCCCTCCCCGGGTCGCGCGCGTCCTGCTGCTCACGGCCTCGCCGATGAGGTCGACCATGCGTTCGTCGGCGTGGGGGTGCCCGACCGACCTGGCGGCCCCAGCCATGGCGGCCAGCCGGGTGCGGTCAAGCAGCAGCGCCAGCAGCGTGGTGTCGACCCATTCTGACGTGACCGTCGCGTCGTCGACGAGGCGCCCCCCTCCGGCGGCGATGACCTCGGCGGCGTTGAACCGCTGCTCGCCGTTGCCGACCGGAAGCGGGACGTAGACGGCGGGCAACCCCACCGCGGTCAGCTCACAGACGGTGCTGGCGCCGGCCCGGCAGACCACCAGGTCGGCGACGGAGTAGGCCAGGTCCATCCGGTCGGTGTACGGCACCACCACGTAGCGGGCGCCGGTCGGCGCCGGCTCCGGGGTGAACTGCTTGCCTCGGCCGCTGAGGTGCAGGACCTGCACACCCGCGCCGGACAGGGCGCGGGACCGCGCAAACGCCTCGTTGAGGCGTTGGGCGCCCAGCGAGCCTCCGGTGACGAGCAGGGTCACCGGCCCGGGCTCGAGCCCGAAGTGGGCCAGGCCCTCCTGCCGGTGGGCGGCCCGGTCCAGGGCGGCGATCTCCGGGCGCAACGGCATACCGACCAGGCGCGCATGCGGCAGGGAGGTGGCCGCGAACGTCGTCGCGACGTAGCGGGTCAGCCGTGCCCCGAGCCGGTTGGCCAGGCCCGGGCGGGCGTTCTGCTCGTGCACGACGAACGGCAGGCCGTGCCGGCGGGCGGCCAGGTATGCCGGAGTGGACGCGTAGCCGCCGAAACCCACCACCACGTCGACGCCTCGCTCGGCGACCGCCCGTCCGGCCGCCTGCACCGCCCCGAGCAGCGCGGCGGGCAGGCGCACCAGTGCCGGCTCGATGCGTCGCGGCATCGGCACCCGGGGGACGAACCGCAGCTCGTAGCCGTGTTCGGGCACCAGCCAAGCCTCCAGTCCCGCTTCGGTGCCCAGCGCGGTGATCTGGGTCTGTGGCCACCGTCGTCCCAGGGCGTCGGCGACGGCGAGCAGCGGGGATACGTGGCCGGTGGTGCCACCGCCGGCGAGCAGCACAGAGCGGGGCGCGGGCACCGTCTTCTCGGTCATTGGCGGGTCGCTGGCGCGGTCAGCGCCGACGACGGCGTCCGGGAAGCACCGCGAGGGAGCGTCTGACCACGCTCGGCCTGGTGGACAGGATCTCCGCAGGCGCCCGGCTCGGACCGGGCAAAGGAGATGAGCATGCCCATGGCCACCATGGTCGTGACCAGTGCTGAGCCGCCTGCGGAGACCAGGGGCAGCGGCACGCCCACCACGGGCAGCAGGCCGATCACCCCACCGACGTTGATGATGGTCTGCAGCATGAGCCAGGCCATGACGCCTGCGGTGGCGATCCGCACGAACGGGTCGCGGGCGCGGTAGACGATGCGGTAGCAGGCGGCGGCGATCATGGCGAACAGGATGAGCAGGCTGAGGGTGCCCGGCAAGCCGAGCTCCTCGCCGATGATCGCGAAGATGAAGTCGTTCTGTGCCTCAGCGAGCCAGGCCCACTTCTCCTTGCTGGCTCCGAGGCCCACGCCCCACCAGCCGCCGTCGGCCAGGGCGTAGAGCCCGTGGACCGACTGGCCGCACGCACCGTCGGGGTCGTTGCAGGAGCCGCTCAGCCAGTTGGTGATCCGGCCCATCCGGGTGGCGCTCGTCACGACGAGCAGGGCGGCCGCCGAGAGCGGCCGCAGCCGCGGTCGCGAGGAAGAAGCGCGAGGGTACCCCAGCAGCCCACAGCACCGCGCCGACGATGCCGATGAGCACCAGAGCCGTGCCGAGGTCGTGGCCGAGCAGGACCAGCCCGATGGTGACCAGCGAGATCGGGACCAGGTACGGAACGACGATCTGGTGCAGGGTCCGCACGTGCCGCCCCTTGTTCGCGAACACGAGCGCGCCGACGAGGACCAGCCCCAGCTTGGTCAGCTCGGAGGGTTGGAACGACAGCGCCGAGCTGAACCGTAGCCAGTTCCGGTTGCCGTTGACGGTGACCCCGAGCGGGGTGAAGACGAGAACCTGCAGCAGCAGCGATCCGACGAGCGCCGGCAGCGCCAGCCGCTTCCACCACGCCACCGGCAGGCGCGCCGCCACGACCGTCGCGACCAGCCCGATCACCGCGAACTGGGCCTGCTTGATGAACACGGCGAACGAGGAGCCGTCGTCCTGGTAGGAGGTCACCATCGACGCCGAGAGGACCATGACCAGCCCGATGACGACCAGGACCGCGGTGGCCCCGACCAGGACGTAGTAGGACGTGACCGGCGAGTCCAGGCGCGACACGAGCGCGCCGGCACCCCATGGGCGAGCGGCGCGCTGCGGCCGGCTGGTGGTGCTGGTCACCGGCCGCTCCCTTCGGCGAGCCGGCGCACGGCCGCCTCGAAGGCCTCACCGCGCGCGCCGTACCCGGAGAACATGTCCAGGGATGCGCCGGCCGGGGCCAGCAGGACCACGTCGCCGGGTGGGCCAGCGCCTGCCGCCCGCCCGACAACCAGGTCCATGACGTCCATGCCCCCAGTCTCGGGTGCGGCGATGTCGACGACGGGGACATCGGGCGCGTGTCGGGCCAGGGCCGCGGCGATCTGGGCGCGGTCGGCGCCGATGAGCACGACGCCGCGCAGCCGCGCGGCCATCTTCTCGACGAGTGGCTCGACGTCGGCGCCCTTGAGCAGCCCCCCGGCCACCCAGACGACCCGGTCGAACGAGGCCAAAGCGGCCTCGGCGGCATGCGGGTTGGTTGCCTTGGAGTCGTTGACATAGCGCACGCCGTCGACGGTGGCGACCTCGGCGATGCGGTGCGGGTCGGGGCGGAAGCTGCGCAGGCCGTCGCGCACGGACAACGGGCCGACGCCGTAGGCCCGCGCGAGCGCGGCGGCGGCGAGGGCGTTGGCCAGGTAGTGGGGAGCGACCGAGGGTGCATCGCCGCGCACGTCGGCGACGGTGGCGAGCTCGGCAGCGGAGTGGGCGCGCTGCTCGACGAAAGCGCGGTCGGCGAGGACGTCGTCGACGATCCCGACCATGGACGGGGCCGGAACGCCGAGCGTGAAACCGACCGCGCGGCAGCCCTCGACCACCTCGGCGTCGATGACCAGCTGCTCGGTGAGCGGGTCCTCGACGTTGTAGATGCACGCGATGTGGGTGTTCTGGTAGACCCGGCCCTTGGCCCGCAGGTAGTCCTCGAACGAGCCGTGCCAGTCGATGTGGTCGGCGGCGACGTTGAGGCAGGCGGAGGCGACCGCGGACACCGAGCGCTGCCAGTGCAGCTGGAAGCTGGACAGCTCGACGGCGAGGACGTCGTAGGGCTGCGGGTGCAGCACCGCCTCCAGCAGCGGCGTGCCGACGTTGCCGGCGCTGGTGGCCCGCAGCCCGGACGCGCGCAGGATCGCGGCGAGCATGTTGACGGTGGTCGTCTTGCCGTTCGTCCCGGTGACGGTGAGCCACGGAGCGGCCCCGGTGAGCGGGCGCATCCGCCAGGCCAGCTCGACCTCGCCCCAGACCGGTATGCCGGCCGCCTCCGCGGCGAGCAGGAGCGGGTGGGTGGGCCGCCAGCCCGGCGAGGTGACGACGAGGTCGACCGGCCGGTCCGGCATACCGGCGGCATGGCGCTCGCCGAGGCGCACGTCGACGCCGAGGATGTCCAGGATGCCGGCCCGCTCGTCGACCAGCCGCGAGCTGCCCGGCTCGCTCTCGTCGACCACGGTGACGGCCGCCCCGCGGTCGGCCAGGGCGTCGGCCGCGGCGAACCCGCTGATGCCCAGGCCCGTCACGAGCACCCGCAGCCCGGACCAGTCCGCGTCGCGGTGGGTCAGGCCAGGTCCGGGGTTCGTAGCCGTCGGTCATGCCGTGCCCACCACCCACTCGGCGTAGAAGACGCCCAGGCCGACGGCCACGAACAGCCCCGCGATGATCCAGAACCGCACGACGACGGTGATCTGCTCCCAGCCGAGCATCTCGAAATGATGGTGCAGCGGTGCCATGCGGAACACCCGCCGACGGGTGCGCTTGTAGACGCCCACCTGCAGCATCACCGAGAGGGTCTCCAGGACGAACAGGCCGGCAAGGATCATCGACAGCAGCTCGGTACGGGAGATGATGGCCAGCCCGGCGATCGCACCCCCCAGGCCCAGCGAGCCGGTGTCGCCCATGAAGATCTTGGCCGGCGAGGCGTTCCACCACAGGAAGCCGAAGCAGGCTCCCATGGCGGCCGCCGCGACGACGGCCAGGTCGATGCTGTCGCGCACCTCGTAGCACTTCGGGCCCGGGTTGAACTGGCAGTTCTGGTTGGACGTCCAGATCCCGATGAGGACGTACGCGCCGAAGACCATCGTCGAGGCACCGGTGGCGAGCCCGTCGAGCCCGTCGGTGAGGTTGGCGCCGTTGGACATGCCGGCGATGATGATGTTGGCCCAGATGACGAACAGGATGACCCCGGAGACGGCCCCCGCGAAAGCCAGGTTGAGCTGGGTGTCCCGGACGAAGGAGATCGCCGTGGAGGCGGGCGTGCGGAACCGCTCGTTGGGGAACTGCAGCGCCAGGATCGCGAAGAGCACGCCGACCAGGCCTTGCAGCGCGAGCTTGGGCCTGGTCCGCAGTCCCAGGCTGCGCTGGTGGGAGATCTTGATGTAGTCGTCAAGCCAGCCGACGAACGCCAGGCCGGTCATGAGGAAGAGCACGAGCAGCCCGCTGGCCGAGGGCAGCGTGAGGGTGAACAGGTGCGAGCAGGCGTATGCCGCGAGAGTCGCGCCGACGATGACCGTCCCACCCATGGTCGGGGTGCCGCGCTTGATGTGGTGGGAGGTCGGCCCGTCGTCGCGGACGAACTGGCCGAAGTGGCGCCGCACGAGGAACCTGATGAACCACGGGGTGAGCAGCAGGGAGAACAGCAGGGACGTGGCGGCGCCCACGAGCACGCCCTTCACGTCGCCCCCTCCGCTGTGCCCATGGAGACACTGAGCCGGTCTCCGAGCCACCGTAGCCCGGCGTCGCGGCTGGACTTGAGCAGCACCACGTCGCCGGCTCGGCAGTGCTGGTGCACATAGTCGTATGCCGTGTCGACGTCGGGCAGCCAGCTCACCTCGCCGGCTGCGGCCGCCGCCCGGGCGCCGGCTTCGATCCCGCGGGCGCCGTCACCGACGGCCACGATGTGGGTGACACCGAGCCGGGCCGCGAGCTCACCCACCTGCTCGTGCTCGGCTCGGGCTGTGTCCCCCAGCTCGAGCATCTCCCCGAGCACGGCCCAGGTGCGCCGGGCGGACCCGTCGGCGCCGGTGCGCATCGCCGCGAGGGCCTGCAGGGCGGCCGCCATCGAGTCGGGGTTCGCGTTGTACGCGTCGTTGACGATCGTGACCCCGTCGGGCCGATCGGTGACCTCCATCCGCCAGCGGCTGGCCGGGCGCGCGGTGGCCAGGGCCGCGGTGAGGTCCGCGAGCGGCATACCGCACTCCAGCCCGACGGCGATGACGGCGAGCGCGTTGCCGACGTGGTGGCGGCCGTGCAGCGCGAGCGTCGCCGGCGCCTCACCGCGTGGCGTGAAGACCCGAAACGACGCACGGCCCAGCGGGTCGAGCGAGACGTCAGCCGCGCGGATGCTCGCCTCGGGTGACTCGCCCACCAGCACGACCCGGCCTTGGCACCGGCCCGCCATTGCCGCCACGACGGCGTCGTCGGCGTTGAGGACCGCGACCCCGTCCGGGCCGAGAGCCTCGACGAGCTCGGCCTTGGCACGGGCCGTGTTCTCCCGGCTGCCGAACTCGCCGACGTGCGCAGCGCCGACGTTGAGCACGACGCCGATGTCCGGCGGCGCGACCTGGGTGAGATAGCGCAGGTGACCGATTCCCCGGGCGCCCATCTCGACGACGAGGAACCGGGTGTCAGTCGTGATCCGGCATACCGTCAGCGGCACGCCGACCTCGCCGTTGAGCGAGTCACGGGCGGCGACGGTCCGCCCGGTCTGGCGCAGGACGTGCCACAGCAGGTCCTTTGTGCTCGTCTTGCCCGAGGACCCCGTGACCGCGATGACGGTGAGGTCGTGCGCCCGGTCGAGCACCCCCCGGGCCAGCTGCCCGAACGCGACCTGCACGTCCGGCACGACGACGCACGGCAGCTCGTCGACGGGCCGGCTGGTCAGGGCGGCGGCGGCTCCGCGCTCGTACGCGGCGCTGACGTAGCTGTGCCCGTCAGCATGCTCGCCGATCCGGGCGACGTAGAGCCCAGCGGGCCACATCTGGCGAGAGTCGGTGACGACGGACCCGTCGATGACGATCCGGCCAGGGTCAGTGATGCCCCGGCGTGACAGGGCATCGGACACCCAGAGCCGCCCGCCGGTGAGGTCTGCGACCTCGCCGAGGGTCAGTGGGATCATCGGTGCCCCCCGGGATCGGGGTCGCTCGGCCGGTAGGGCTCGCCGCGCAGGGCGGCGACGAGGGCGTCGCGGTCGTCGAAAGGATGCACGGCTTCGCCGATCTGCTGACCGGTCTCGTGACCCTTGCCCAGGACGACGACCGTGTTGTCACCCGCTTGTCCCCGCTCGCGGGCAAGCTCGACTGCGTGGGCGATGTCCGAGGCCCGGGAGCCTGCCGACGGGTGGGCCTGGCCGCGCAGGGTCGCACCCGCGCCGGCGAGCAGCTCGGCACGGATCGTCGCCGGGTCCTCCGAACGCGGGTTGTCGTCCGTCAGGACCAAGTCGTCGGCCCACCGGCCGGCTGCCTCCCCCATCGCGCGGCGCTTGCCTCGGTCGCGGTCGCCACCGGCCCCGAGGACGACGACGAGCCGGCCCGGGGTGCTCGGGCGCAGCGCCGCAAGGGCCGCGTCCACCGCATCCGGGGTGTGCGCGTAGTCGACGATGCACCGCGGGTCGTGCGACCCGCTCGGGACTCGCTCCATCCGCCCCGGGACCACCGGCTCGGCCGCGAGGGCAGCGGTGACGGTCGGCACGGCATACCCCGCCTCGAGGAGGGCGAGCGCGGCCATGGCGGTGTTGACGAGGTTGAAGGTGCCCGGCAGGTGGCACCGCAGCGACAGCTGCTCGCGGGGCCCGGTGAGGGTGAACGTCGGCCACTGGCCAGCAGTGACGTGCCAGTCGGCTGCGGTGCCCGGCCGGGAAGACACCGTGACGAGCGGTATGCCGGCCTGCGCGGCCAGCCGCACGCCCCACTCGTCGTCGACGCAGACCACCCCGCGACGCGACCGCTGCCCGGTGAACAGGCTGGCCTTGGCGGCGAAGTAGTCCGGCATCGACTCATGGAAGTCGAGGTGGTCCTGCGAGAGGTTGGTGAACAGGGCGACGTCGAACACCACCCCGTCGACCCGCCCCTGGACCAGGGCGTGGCTGGAGACCTCCATGACGACCGTCTCCGTGCCCCGCTCGACCATGACCGCGAGGATGGCGTGCAGGTCGGGTGACTCCGGCGTCGTGCGCGCCGAGCGTAGCCGTTCCTCGCCGATGCGGGTCTCGACGGTGCCGATGAGGCCGGTACGGGTGCCGAGCGCACGCAGTGCGGCGTCGATGAGGTATGCCGTCGTGGTCTTGCCGTTGGTGCCCGTGACTCCGATGGTGGCCAGGCGCGCCGCCGGTTCGCCGTAGACGAGGGCAGCGACCCGTCCGAGGACGCGGCGGGGGCGCTCGACCGCGAGGATCGGAACGTCGCGGTTGTGCTCGCGGACCACCGCGCGCCCGGCGAGGTCGGTGAGCACGGCCACCGCGCCCGCCGCGAGGGCCTGGGACGCAAACGCGGCACCATGGTGGTGCTGGCCCGCAAGGGCGGCATACACGTCGTCCGGGTGCACGGCGCGGGAGTCGTGGGTGATGCCGCGGACCTGAACCGTCGCCGGGTCGGTGCGGCCCGGGTCGAGTGTCGCGCCGGACCGCTCGACGATGCGCACCAGCGAGACCGGGAGCGTGTCTTGCGGGCGGGGCGGACGCACGAGGTCGAGGCTATCCGGTGGGCTTGCTGTCGATGATGACGCCGGGGCCTGCGGCAGAGCCGGTCATGGTGAGCGGGATGCTGGGCACCGGGCTGCCGGTGGGCGCCACCTGGTAGGCCTGCAGGGCGTAGGTCATCACGTCCTTGAACACCGGCCCGGCGAGCCCGCTGCCGGAGGGGTTGTCGACCTGGGGGCGCTGCAGGGTGACGGCGACGACGAACCGGGGGTCGTCTGCCGGGGCGAAGCCGATGAACGAGGTCGTGTAGCCGCTGTACTTGCCGGCGCCCTCGTCGAAGCGGTTGGCCGTGCCGGTCTTGCCGGCCACCCGGTAGCCGGGGATGGCCACTTGCGGGGCGGTCCCTCCGGGGGCGACGACCTCCTCGAGCATCTCGCCCATCTGGCGAGCCGTGTCCTCCGAGACGACGCGGGTGCCCTGGTTCTGCTGGGCCGGGACGAGCTGCCCGGACCCGGTGCGGGTGCCCTCGACGAGGCTCGGGGCCACCCGCACCCCTTTGTTGGCGATGGTCTGGTAGACGCCGGCCGCCTGCAAGGCGGTGAGGGCGTAGCCCTGCCCGTACAGCACGGTGTAGCGCTGGGACCCGGACAGCTCGTTGGTCGGTGTGAGCAAGCCGGGCGACTCGCCGGGCAGGCCCAGGCCGGTCTTGGCACCCATCCCGAAGGCTCGGAAGTACCGCTCCATCGTCGATGCCTTGACCGGCTCGGTGGCCAGGATGACCCCGATGTTGCTCGACTTGGCCAGTGCGCCGGCGACGGTGAGGTTGAGCGTCCCGTGCTCGTTGTGGTCCTTGAACTCCTTGTCGGAGCGCTTGAGCCGGTTGGGGACGACGACGCCGGTCGTCGGCGACACGGTCTTCTCCTCGATGGCAGCAGCGACGCTCATGACCTTGCCGGTCGAGCCGGGCTCGTAGACGTCCTCGACGGCGTGGTTGCGCAGCATCTCAGGGGTCCAGTCCTTGGCTGCGCCGGGGTCGAGCGTCGGGTAGGAGGCCAGGGCCCGAACCTTGCCGGTCTTGGCCTCCATGACGACGACGTACCCGGACAGCGCCCCGGTCTTGCTGACCTGCCCGGCGATGGCGTTCTGGGCGAACCACTGCAGGTCGGAGTCCACCGTCGTCACGACGTCCTGCCCGGGCACCGCTTCGGTGCCGATCTCGTCGCCCCAGGGGATGGGGCTGCCGTCGCGAGCCTGCTCGTACTGGATCTCCCCGGGGGTGCCGGCGAGCTGGGTGTTGAGCGCGGACTCCAGCCCCCCGGAGGGTGCCTGGTCGAGGTTGATCGCCCCGGTAACCGGGGCGGCGGCGATGCCTGAGGGGTAGACCCGCTCGTAGGTCACCTCGCTGTAGACGCCGGGTACCCCGAGCTTGTGGATCTCGCGCCAGGCCAACGGGGTGACGTTCTTGGCGATGATCCGGTACGGGCTGGTGCCCATGAGCTCGCCGACGAGCAGGTCGGGGCTGGTGCCGAGCAGCGGTGCGAGCACCTGGGCGGCACCGACGACACCGACCTTGGTGCGCTTGCCGTCGACGACTCGGACGTACTCCTGCACCGCGTTCTGGTTGACGGTCACGGTGCGCCGCTCGACGCTCGACGCGAGGACGACGCCCTTGCTGTCCAGGATGGCGCCGCGCTGGGCAGGGATGGCCATCTTGGTCGTGAGCCGCTTGTTGAGGGCGGCCAGCTGCACGGGGCTGGCTTCGAATGCCTGCACCCGCAGCAGCTGCGCGACGAAGATCGTCAGGATGAACATGACCGCCAGGAACATCGCCCGAACGCGCTTGCGCGGGTTACCGACTCGCCTGGACAGCCGCAGCCTCGGCCGCGCGGCGCGGCTCATGGGGCACCCCCGGGTGGTGGGCTCGTTGGCGGGGCCTGGGCGTCCGGAGCCGGTTCCGCGGTCGCGGTCGGGGTGGCGGTGGCCGTCGGCTCCGGCGCCGGGGCCGGGCGAGGGGTCGTCACGACGACGACCGGCTCGGGCTTGGCCGGTTCGGCGACCCCGATGATCTGCCCGTCGGACAGCCGCACGAACGCCATGCTCTTGGCCGGCACCATGCCCAGCGCCACGGCACGCTGCGCGAGAGCGGCGCTGTTGCTCTGCGCCTCCACCGACTGGCGCAGCCCGTGCGCCTCGTCAGTGAGCGTCCCGGAGGTGATCGTGAGGTTCTGCAGGGTGAACGCACCCTGGGCCAGGGCGGTGTTGAGCAGCAGCAGCACCAGCAGGCCGACCGCGAGCAGCGCCATGCAGAGCACCGCAAACACCCCGTTCCCCGATCGCTCGATCGCCTTGGGTACCGCGCGCAGCGGCGCACGGCCGGCGAAGCGCCCGGGCTGGCGCGCGCTGCGGGCATGGGTCGTGGCCTGGGTCACCGGTGCTCCCCTTGGGTCGTTGCACGGATCCGCTCAGCGGCGCGCAGCCGCGCGGAGGCCGCGCGGGGGTTGGTGAGGATCTCAGCCTGGCTGGGCCGCTCGGCACGGCGGGTGAGCAGCCGCAGGTATGCCGCGTGCTCGGGCAAGCTCGACCGGCAGACCGATCGGGGTCCGCGAGCTGGCGCCCTCGGCGAACACCGTCTTGGTGATGCGGTCCTCCAGCGAGTGGTAGCTGAGCACGGCGATCCGCCCGCCCACCCGTAGCGTCCCGACGGCGCTGGGCAGCGCCGTGCGCCAGGCGTCGAGCTCGCGGTTGACCTCGATGCGCAGCGCCTGGAAGGTGCGCTTGGCGGGGTGCCCGCCGCTGCGCTGTGCGGCTTGCGGCACGACGCGCCCGAGCAGCTCGACGAGGCGCCGAGACGTCGCGAACGGCTGCGTGGCTCGCTCAGCGACGATCGCGCGGGAGATCCGCCGGGCGTACCGTTCCTCGCCGTACTCGCGCAGCACCCGCTCCAGGCGCAGCTCCTCGTAGGTGTTGAGCACGTCTGCCGCTGTCAGGCCGTGGGTCTGGTCCATCCGCATGTCGAGCGGGGCGTCGACCGAGTAGGCGAACCCCCGCTCTGGTGTGTCGATCTGCAGGGAGGACATGCCCAGGTCGAAGAGGGCAGCGTCGACGCTGGCGATCCCCAGCTCGTCGACCACCCGGGCGAACTCGTCGTAGACGGCGTGGACGAGGGTGACCCGCTCGGCATACTGCTGCAGTCGCCGGCCAGCGAGGCTCAGCGCCGTGGGGTCACGGTCGATGCCGACGACACGTGCGAGCGGCAGGCGCTGCAGAACCAGGTCGGCGTGCCCACCCAGCCCGATCGTCGCGTCGACGTAGATGGCCCCGGGCTGCTCGAGCGCTGGTGCCAACAGCTCGACCACCCGCTCGCGCATGACGGGGACGTGGCGGGGAGCGCCCGTCACGTCGAGGGTCATCGCTGGCTCCTTGCCGTCTCGGTCGGCTTCGGTGGTCTTGGGCTCGGTCGTGCTGGTCCGCCGGCCCTGGCGTCAGGTCCCCATCCGCTTCGGGTGGGGGGCCCCTCGACCGCTGGCGGCCCGGCACGGGGGAAGGCGCGTCGGGACGGAAGCGGCTGGAGACCTCACGGCAGGGCACGCGCGGCTGGAGCACACCGCTGGAACACACGTCTAGAACACTCCCGGGTACACCTCCTCCGCGGTGTCCGGCGTAGCCGGCCTCGGTTGCCTCGAGGTAGCGGGCCCAGGCCACCGCGTCCCAGACCTCGACCCGGTTGCCCGCGCCGACGACTGCGAGCTCGCGGTCGATGCCGGCATACTCGCGCAGCGGCGGCGGGATCGTGATCCGGCCCTGCCGGTCGGGGACCTCCTCGGCGGCGCCGGCCAGCAGCATGCGGCCGAAGTCGCGGACCTTCTTCGAGGTCGTCGGAACGCTCTGCATCCGGGCCGCGATCTCGGTGAAGACCTCCACGGGGTAGACGTAGATGCAGTGCTCTTGACCCTTGGTCATCACCAAGCCGTCGGCGAGGCGCTCGCGGAACTTCGCCGGCAGGATGAGCCGCCCCTTCTCGTCCAGTCGCGGGGAGTAGGTGCTCATGAACATGCCGGTCAACATGTCGGCCCCTCCCCTCGCTCGACCGAGTCCGCCGCTGCCCTCCGTGGCGCCCCATGTTACTCCACTTCCATCCACAAACAACCACCCAGGCCCCCATGTCGCCCGTTCTGCGGCCCGTTTGCGCAGGTCACGTGGGTGGTGGGAAGTGGAGGGCGGGCAGGTCCGCGCAGCTGCGGGCCGCTCGCGTGAACCCGACGGCCCACGGCCTCGTCATCACCTTGGTAAGAGGGCAGGTCGTGGGGGAAGATCGTCCGACGCGCAACCGACGGAGGACCCCGTGAGCGACACCCGCGCCCGTATCAGCAGCGACCTGGACCGGCCGGACACGATCCACGCCAGCCCCGACGCCTTGGCCCATCTGAGGGAGGTCACCGCCCGGATCGGACGGGCCATGGAGACCGTCATCGAAGGCAAACCCGCCGTCGTGCGCACCGCCGTCACCGTGCTGCTCGCTGGCGGGCACCTGCTCATCGAGGACGTCCCAGGCGTCGGCAAGACGATGCTCGCCAAGACTCTCGCGCGCTCCATCGACTGCAGCGTCCGGCGGATCCAGTTCACGCCCGACCTGCTGCCCAGCGACATCACCGGCGTCAGCGTCTACAACCAGGACGTGCGCGACTTCGAGTTCCGCCCAGGCGCCATCTTCGCCAACGTCGTCGTCGGCGACGAGATCAACCGGGCCTCGCCCAAGACCCAGTCGGCACTGCTGGAGTGCATGGAGGAGGGCCAGGTCACCGTCGACGGGCAGACCTACGCGCTGCAGCAGCCCTTCCTCGTCATGGCGACCCAGAACCCCATCGAGATGGAAGGCACCTACCCGCTGCCGGAGGCCCAGCGCGACCGGTTCATGGCACGCATCTCCATGGGCTACCCGGCGGCGGCCGCGGAGGTCGCCATGCTCGACTCGCACGGCGGACGCTCGCCGCTCGAGGACCTCGACCCCGTCACGGACGCCGCGACCGTCGCGCGGCTCATCGGCATGGTCCGCGACGTCTACGCCTCCCCGGCAGTCCGCCAGTACGTCGTCGACCTGGCTGCGGCAACCCGCACCAGCCCCGCCGTGCGGCTCGGCGCCTCGCCGCGAGCAGGGCTGCACGTGCTGCGCGCAGCCCGCGCCCACGCCGCCCTCGAGGGCCGCGACCACGTCCTGCCCGACGACGTCCAGCGGATCGTGCCTGCGGTGCTGGGCCACCGGATCATGCTCTCCGGAGAGGCCACCCTTGGCTCGGCGCACCTCGGCGGACGTGCTGGCCGAGCTGTTGCGCGCCACCCCTGTCCCGGTCGCCCCGCGATGAGCCAACGGGGCGAGGTCCTCACCACCCGCGGGCGGGCCTTCGCCGGGGCCGGGCTGGCCCTGCTCCTGGCCGGTTTCGGGCTCGGCTTCGCCGACATCACCCGGGTCGGAGTGCTGCTGCTCGTCCTGCCTACCGTGAGCCTGGCGCTGGCCCGCCGCCGACCGACCGACATCCTCGTCGACCGGGTGACCGACCCACCGCGAGCCACCGCCGACGACCTGGTGACGGTGAGCCTGACGGTGACCAACACCGGCACCCGCGGCACGGCGCTGATGCTGGCCGAGGAGCGGCTGGGCGCAGCGCTCGGGGACCCACCGCGGTTCCTGCTGGGCAGGCTCGCCGCGGGTGGGCGCCGAGCCGTGCGGTATGCCGTGCGGCCGCGTCTTCGGGGGCGCTTTCGGCTCGGGCCGCTGTCGGTCCAGCTGCGCGACCCGTTCGGGATGACCCAGCGGTTCGTCGAGCTCGGCGCCAGCGCCGAGCTGCTCGTGCTCCCTCACGTTCACCCCCTCGACGCCGACCGGCCGCTGGGCACCGGCATCGGGGCCGAGGGGGAGATCCCGCACATGGTCGCTCTGCACGGCGAGGACGACCAGTCGGTCCGGGAGCACCGCGACGGCGACGACCTACGGCGCATCCACTGGCCGGCGACCGCGCGCATGGGCAAGCTGATGGTTCGGCAGGAGGACCGGCCGGCCCGCCGGCGCGCCGTCGTGCTGCTGGACTCGCGCGTCGAGGGCCACGAGGGCGTCGGCGTCGGCAGCTCCTTCGAGTGGGCCGTCGCCGCTGCGGCGTCCATCGGAGTACACCTGAGCGGGCTCGGGTATGCCGTGCACCTCGTCTCCTCAGAGACGGTCAGAGAGGGGCGGGCGGACCTGGCGACCGACTCGGACACGATGCTTGCGGCGCTGGCCGTCGCCGAGACCGGCCCCTCGTCCTCGTTCGCCGAGGTGGTGCGAGCGGCCCACGGTCTCATCGGCGGAGGGGGCTTGGTCGTTGCGATTCTGACCGATCACGACGAGGCCGTACTGCGGCGGGTCAGCCAGCTGCGTCAGCCGGGCAGCAGCGCGCTCGCCTTCGTGCTCGACACCGGCGTCGTTCGGCGAGCCGCGGCCAGCCGGCTGCATGGACCGGTCGAGGCGGCGACCGACCTGATGCAGGGTGCCGGGTGGACCACGACGGTCGTCGATGCCCATACCGGCGTCGCCCAGGCATGGGCCGCGGCCGCTGGCCGCGGCGGGTCAGTCGGCCGGGTGGCGTCCAGGATGCCGACATGAGAGGCCGGCGGGCGACGCGGCCGTTGCCGCGCTGGCCACGCTGGCGGCCATGCTCGCCGTCACGACCCTGGTGCAGTCGGGGATGTGGTTCGCCACCGGCGCGTTGCTCGTTGTGCTCCTGTCCGCCGTCGGCGTCGGGCTGCGCCGGATCGGGGCCCGCGAGCCGTTGCGTGGTCATCGGCCAGCTGGTCGCGGTGGCCCTCGCGGTCGTCTGGGTTTACGCACCGGGGTCGACGCTGTACGGCATACCCACCCCCGCAACGGCCGTGCGCATCGGCGAGCTGTTGCACGAGTTCGGCACGACGGTGTACGCCGCGATGTCTCCCCTGCCGTCGACCCCCGGGGTGATGCTCGTGTTTGCGCTCTCGGGGGCCCTCGTGGCCATCGTCGTCGACGACCTCGCGGTGACCCGGCAAGCACCGGCGGCGGCGGGAGTCCCGCTGCTCGCCGTCTTCCTCACCGCTGCGGCGAACGGCGGCGCCTCGTTGGCCCCGCTGTACTTCGTCGTCGCCGCCGTCGCCTGGCTGGCCCTCGTCGCGAAACAGGGACGAGGGCTGATGCAGCGCTGGTCCACGAGCTCGGCGGGCCCCCAGACGCCGACGTACGCAAGGGACCTGGGCGCGTCGGCCACGCTCGACTTCGGCGCTGCGGCACGACGCCTGGGCCTTGCCGGGATCGTGCTTGCACTCCTGCTGTCAGCCGTCGTGCCGCACCTGCCTACCCGCTACGTCCTGGACGGGCTGGCCCGCAGCGCGGGCGGGGCCGGCAACGCGAAGGTCGGGTTCAGCTCCACCCTGGACGTGAGCCGCAGCCTGCAAAGCGGGCTGACGACCGAGGTGCTCCGGTACACGACGACCGCGTCGGAGGCTGCCCCGCTTCGGGTGCTGGCCACCTCGACCTACGACGGCACCGCCTGGACCCGGCCGTCGCCGACCCTGGGTCGGGCCGCCCGGCTGGAGCTGTCGCCAGCAGGTGGAGCGCGTCGAGCGGGTGGTGAGCGTTGTGGACAACACGCTGGACCCACCTGCGCTCGCCACGCCGCAGCCTGTGGTCGCCGCCGACTTCAAGGGCACCTCCTGGTCGGTCGACGAGGCAACCTCCGACATCTACGTCGAGACCCGGCCGGACGCCTACGCCGTCACCTATCTGGAGCCGAAGCTCACCGCTGGCCTGATGCGCGATGGCCTCGACGGGCGGCCGGGTGCCGACCCGTTGCCGCTCCGGCCGCCAGCTCAGCCTGGCCCTGCGCGTCGACCCGCTCGGAGGCGCGGGTGCGCGCGGCTGCGGAGGAGGCCGCCGGGACGCGGCACCGCATACGACGCGGCGATGGCGATCCAGGCATGGCTACGCGACGACAGCCGCTTCACCTACTCTCTCGCCCTGCCCTCGGCGCCCCCGCTCGGCCGGTCTCTGACCCGATCTCGAAGTTCCTGGAGACGCGCACCGGGTACTGCGTCCAGTTCGCCTCGGCGATGATCATGACCGCCCGGGCCAAGGGCATTCCGCGCCAGGATGGCCATCGGCTTCTTCCCGGGCCGCCAGCGACCAGTCCGGTCGAGTACACCGTCTCCGACGACGACGCGCATGCCTGGCCGGAGCTGTACTTCGCCGGCCCCGGCTGGGTCCGCTTCGAGCCCACGCCGCAGGTGCGCACCGGGACGGCTCCGGAGTGGACCCTGCCGGCTTACCGCCACGGCCACCCCGTCCACCGGCGACAGCTCCGGCAGGCGAGCTCCCCCGGCCAGGCCGGGCGGGACCTCGACCGGGATCTGGACAGCGGGCTCGACGGACCGGACGACCGAGATCGACCAACCGCTCTCGACCGCGTGACGCTGTGGTTGCGGAGCCGGCCACGTCGTCCTCGTCGGGCTCTGCTCGGCCTGTTGGCTGGCCTCGTCCTCCGGCGACGGCGTTTCGTGCTGCGGGCGCGCCGTAACCGTCGGGCCAGTCCCGACGGCCGGGGCGGAGGCGCAGTGGGCCAGACTGACCTCCCGCCTGGAGGACCTTGGGCTGAGCACGCCCCGGGCGGCACGCTGCGGGACTGGGAAACGCACTACCGCCGCACGGCGGGCCTCGACGGCGATTCCAGCACCGCGCTGCACCAGGTGGTCGCGACGGTCGAGACCTCGCGGTACGCGCGACCTGGGTCGACGCTGCTGGCCGACCTGTCGCCACAGGTGCGCACCGTGAGCCGCGCTGCCGCTCGGACCCGGTCGGTGCCCCAGCGGGTGCGGGCGCTTCTCGTGCCCGGCGACGGCTTGCGCTGGTGGCAGCGGGTGGGCCGGGGCGTCGCCGCCAGGGGACGCGCGGTCACGGCTCGCCTTCGCGGAGCCGCGAACCGTCGCCACCGCTGAATGCCGCGAGAGCTGGCTTCCCGGGTCAGTCCAGGTAGTCTCGCAACACCTGGGATCGCGACGGGTGGCGTAGCTTGCTCATCGTCTTGGACTCGATCTGGCGAATCCGCTCGCGGGTCACGCCGTAGACCTTGCCGATCTCGTCGAGGGTCTTGGGCTGGCCGTCGGTGAGGCCGAAGCGCATCGAGACCACGCCGGCTTCCCGCTCGGAGAGTGTGTCCAGGACGGAGTGCAGCTGCTCCTGCAGGAGGGTGAAGGACGACTGCCTCCGCAGGCACGACGGCTTCAGAGTCCTCGATGAGGTCGCCGAACTCGCTGTCGCCGTCCTCACCCAAGGGGGTGTGCAGCGAGATGGGTTCGCGGCCGTACTTCTGGACCTCGACGACCTTCTCGGGGGTCATGTCCAGCTCCTCGGCCAGCTCTTCCGGGGTCGGCTCGCGGCCCAGGTCCTGCAGCATCTGGCGTTGGACGCGGGCGAGCTTGTTGATGACCTCGACCATGTGGACGGGGATCCGGATGGTGCGCGCCTGGTCGGCCATGGCCCGGGTGATGGCCTGACGGATCCACCAGGTCGCGTACGTCGAGAACTTGTACCCCTTGGTGTAGTCGAACTTCTCGACGGCCCGGATGAGCCCGAGGTTGCCCTCCTGGATGAGGTCGAGGAACAGCATTCCGCGTCCGGTGTACCGCTTGGCGAGCGACACGACGAGCCGCAGGTTGGCTTCGAGCAGATGGTTCTTGGCCTTCTTGCCGTCCTGGGCGATCCACCACAGCTCGCGCTTGAGGGTCATGTCCATCTTGTCGCCTGAGTTGAGCCGTTCCTCGGCGAACAGACCCGCCTCGATGCGCTTGGCGAGCTCGACCTCCTGCTCGGCGTTCAGCAGGGCCACTTTCCCGATCTGCTTGAGGTAGTCCTTGACCGGGTCCGCGGTCGCACCGGCCGTGACGACCTGCTGCGCAGGGGCGTCGTCCTCGTCGTCGTCTCGGATGACGAACCCGGCGTCGTCGGACTCCTCCTCGCGGCCAGCCACGTCCGCCTTGGGCGTGTCCTCGTCGCCCTCCTCGAGGTCCTCGGCATCCAGCTCGAGGTCCTTGTCGTCGGCCTCGACGTCCACGGCCGCAATGACGGCCTCCACGTCTGCGGCGGCAATGACGGCGTCGACGTCCTCGTCGCCCGCCACCGCGTCGACATCGGCGATGTCGGGCTCCACGTCGGCGATGTCGGGCGGGTCGCTTGCGGTGGGCTCCAGCGCCTCGGGCACGGCCCGGTCGTTGCCCGGTCTCAGGTGCGCTCGCGGCGGAGGCGCCCCCGGGTTTGCCACTCGCCCTGGCTGGCGCTTGCGCCGCCGTCTTGGCCGGTGGGGTCTTCGGTGCTGAGGACCTTGGTGGGGAAGCCTTCGGCCGCTGCGGGCGGGGCGGCAGCCTTGCTCGCCTCTTTGGCCGCGGTGGCCTTGGCAGCCGGTCGCTGAGCCGCGGACGTGTCCCCGTTCTTGGCGGACGCGGCCTTGGCCACGACCTTCTTGGCTGGCGTGCTCTTACCGGCGGATGAGTCGGTCACCTTCGCTTCGGACACCGCCCGTGAGGGAGTCGCGCCTATCTCACGTGCATCACCCTGCGGGGTGGGGACCTTCGAGACCGGCACCGGTCGCCTTTCGCCGTTCGTTTGGGTGTGTCGGCACAGCCGACGGGCCGTTGGCTGGGCTGAAGACTCGAAAGCATCGACGCGACCATGGACGTGCGTCGCTGAGGCCCCCGCGCCCAGGCTCGCTTCCATTATAAAACGCGAGACGGGGTGCTGCGGTACGACCGGGCTGCCCGGCTCGCGGTTCGCCTAGTCCGCGAGGTCGGCCTTGACCGCCAGAACCGGGCAGGTGGCATCCAGCAAGATGCGCTGGGCGTTCGAGCCCAGGATCAGCTTGCCTACCGGGGTCCGACGTCGCAGGCCGATGACGATGAAGTCAGCGTCCTCGGCCTCGGCTACCGAGATCAGGTCCTCGGCCGGCTCGTTGCCTCGGACCAGCTGGCGGACCTCATGCTCCAGCCCTGCGCTGGTGAGCTTGGCTTGCACCGTCTCCAGCTCAGTCTCAAAGCGCAGCGCCTCCTCCGAGTCGAAGTCCTTGCCGCCGCGCTGCGAGTTGATGACGATGAGCTTGGTCTTGCGAAGCTCGCACTCCTCCGCCGCCTTGCGCAAGGCGGCGCGCCCCTCCTTAGTCGCAACGTAACCGACGACCACGGACACGGTGAACCTCCTCGCCCACGCAGAACTCCCTTCACCGACCGTACCCGATGGGCGGTTGGACCAGCACGGGCTAGCGAAGTAGGTCACGCACGATGTGGCTGACTTGCGAGACCTCGGTGAGGAACCCGTCATGGCCGTGGCTGGACTCGAGCACCGCCAGGCGTCCGCTGGGGACTCCGTCGGCGATCTGCTCGGACTCCCAGCGCAGGTAGAGCCGGTCGGAGTCGACGGCGACGGCAACGACGTCGGCCTTGATCAGGGTCAGCCCGCGGCCACCCCGCCTCTGTCGCGGCCGATGTCGTGCGAGTTCATGGCCTCGGTGAGCACGAGGTAGGAGTTCGCGTCGAAGCGCCCGCGCAGCCGTTCGGCCTGGTGGTCGAGGTAGCTCTCCACGGCATACCGACCGTGGCCACCCAGTGGCTCCTCGCCGGGCTGGGCAGCCCGGCCGAAGCGCACGTCCAGCTCGGCTGCGCTGCGGTAGGTGATGTGGGCGATTCGTCGGGCGATCCCCATGCCCTCGTCGGGTGCCCGGCCGCTGCGGTAGTAGTCGCCACCGATGAAGTTCGGGGTCTGAACGGATCGCCAGCAGCTGCGGCTGCGACCAGGCGATCTGGTCTCCGGAGGACTGGGCGGTGCTGCCGATGACGACCGCCCGAGCCACCCGGTCCGGGTGGCTGACGGCCCATTCGAGCGAGCGCATGCCGCCCATCGAGCCGCCCATCACCAGCTCCCACCGCGCGATGCCCAGCCGGTCGGCGAGGCGAGCCTCGACCTCGACCTGGTCACGGATCGTCACGAACGGAAACCGGCTGCCCCACGGTCTGCCGTCGGGCGCCGTGGAGGAGGGTCCGGTGCTGCCTTGACAGCCGCCGAGCACGTTGGCGGCGACGACGAAGTGCTCGTCCGGGTCCAGCACGCTGCCGGTGCCGATGAGCCCGGGCCACCAGCCAGCCGACGCATGTCCCGGGCCGGCCGGGCCGACGACGTGGCTGTCGCCGGTGAGGGCGTGCTCGATGAGGACCGCGTTGTCCCGACGGTCGTTGAGCCGCCCCCACGTCTCGTAGGCGACCCGCACCGCGGGCAGCGACGCCCCCGCGTTCGAGGACGATAGCGCCCAGGTCAGCGAACGACGGTCTCCCGGGTCCTCCCCCTCACGCCAGGCACCGTCGGAGCACGGACTGGTCATCCGTGACAGCCATACCGGTGGACTCCTCGCGTCGCGCTTGCCCAGGGCTCGTGCCGGGGCCAGGTCATCACCCGGGGCACCCCACCGCGCGGAGGGTTGCCGGCCAGCAAGCCGGGGCTGTCGCTGGCACTCATGACCTGCGCGAACTATACGCGGCCGTCCGTCCCCGCCACGAGAGGGTCCAGGCGGTGGGACGGCCTCACGCCGTCCGTTGCGGGCGGATCGCGAGGGAGACCATCCGCTCGACCAGCTGGGCGAGCCGGTATGCCGGGTCGATCGTCAGCGCTCGGTCGAGGGCCACGGTCGCGAGCGCTCCGTCGCCGAGGAACCACGCGTACGAGGCGAGGACGGTGAGCACGCCTGGGGCCAGCTCAGCTGGGGTATGCCGGGCCAGCCAGCACAGCCGTTCGACCAGGACGGCGGAGGCCTCAATGGCTGCGGCATCGTCGAGCGCCGGGTCGGCGCGGCAGCACTCCCCCGAGTCGTCGCCGAGTCCGCTGTCAAAGCCCGGGAGATAGGCGCGCGCCAGCGCGACGAGCTCAGGGTCGAACGCCGAGGCGCCCAGCGTGCCCGGACACAGCCACGCGGTGAGCAGGTCCCGCAGATGGACATCAAGGAGGGACACCGCCATCCGAGCTGCCGCCGCGGCCGAGGTGGGCGCGCCGGCGAACCCGGGGTTCGTGACGTCCAGCAACCGAGCCCAGTCGGCGATGGCGCGGCTGCGTGACGCCCGTGGCGCGACCAACCGGTCGAGCCGGTCTGCGGCCGCCTTGACCCGGGCGGCCGTCGGCCCACCGGCTGCGGCCACCCGCAGGGCCAGGCCCTCCCGGCTGGGAAGGGGGTTGGCGCCGAGGGCGACGAAGTCAGCGACAGCCGGGACATCGCTGTCATCGGGAAGCGGAATGCCAGCGACGGGGTGGCACGAGTCGCGGCATTCGGGGAAGTACACGCGTCCGTCGCGGACCACCAGATGCTCCACGACCTCGACGCCGTTCTCGCGCAACCGCCTGGCCAGCTCAGCTCCGGCTCGCCTGCCTTGGCCGGGCCGGCTTTCGTAGAGAACGACGACCCCGGCGCCGCAGCGTGCTCGCGCCAGGTTGTCCGCCATCAGCTCGACGGCTTCCCCCAGAGGCTCGGGCTGCCTCGGCAGATCGAGCCGTTGGACGAGGCCGACGTGCCGGCCACGCAGGCCGATCAGCGCCAGAGAGTCTGTGGGGTGGTAGCCGAGCTGGTAGGGCAGGATCTTGACCAGGTCAACGGGGTCGCTTACGCGGATCGTCGTCATGCCCTGATCGTCGAGTCGCGCAGCGAGCCGTGCCAGGGTGCAGCGGTGGGCTGTGGACGATGTGACGCCCGCTCAGGGGGATGGGGATAGGCCGCTCAGTCGACGACGTGGGAGAGGACCGTGAGCCGGCCGCGCTCCCAGTGCAGGAAGTCCTCGGTGTCGGAGACCAGGGCCGCGGCCATCCAGGCAATGACCACCGCGTCGTCGACCAGCCCCAGCAGGGTGAGCAGCCCTTCGGGCACCAGGTCGACCGGCGAGACCACGTAGAGCAGAGCGCCGAACAAGGCGAGCAGACGCCAGCGCGTGATGCCGGCATACTCGCCGCGCAGCGTCGCCCCGACCATGCGCGGGACCGCGGCGAGGCGCTCCACGATTCCAGGTGTGCCAGGGGTCAGCGCCGTCCGGACGGCCATGACCAGCCTGCTCAGAGCCACCCAGCGGACCGCGCCCCCAGACCGTGCCGCCATGGATCCCATCCTCTGTCTGGACACTGAAGGCGGGCCGCTCAGCCCGCCACCCGACACAACGTCTCGGCCCGGACGAAGATTCCGCCAAGGTCACTGCGCCACGGGCGGGAACTCCGCTCGGGCCTGGTCGGCGATGCGCTTGAGCAGGTAGGTGTCCAGCCCCGCACCAAGAGCGCCGCCGATGACCGGGACGATCCGGCCCGCGTGTGCCAAACCAGTGCGGAGCACCCGGTTGACCACCCGGAAGGCGAGCGCCTTGTTGACGATCATCAGCGCGGGGCCGGGCAGCCGGTCAGCGGCCAGACGGGTCATCCGCCCGCCGGGCGTGGGGAGACCGGCCTTGCGCAACAGGTCCTCCGCTTCGGCACCGACAATGGTCAGCAGGACCGCCGCACGGATCTGCTCCTGCGTCAGGTCATAGCCACGGATGCTGGCGATGGCGGCCACCATCCGGGTGGCGGTGAGGTAGAACTCGGCGACGTTGGCCGGCAGCGCCACCGGCAGGGTGAGCAGGCCGCCGAACCCGGTGACGAAGCCGCCGGCCGCCCCGATCCCCAGGTGGGTGCGCACGATGTGGTCGATGGCTGCCTCCGGGTCCGGTGACGCGACCAGTGCGCGATCCGCCACTTCCTGGGCCGACTCCAGCGGCCCCCGCCCGTCGATTCCCGCGTCCAGGACCTTCTCGATCACGCGCACCAGCGGACGCGCCGGGCCCCGGTTGCGTGCTGGGTCGCCAGCCCGGTCGAGCGCACCCAGGCTCGCGCTGCGGTTACTCGTCACCCCACTGAGGGTACCCGTCAGTGGGGTTGGCTTTGATGGAGCCGTGGCCGCCCCGCTTGTCCCGCTCGTCGTCGTCGGCGAGCAGGCGGCGTTCCTGCCAAGCCACGGCGATGCGGACGCCGTCGTCGGCGAGGCTGCGCCCGTCCTCGCCGCAGCAGCGGACCTCGAGCGGCGCGAGCACCCCCGGTGGGCGGTCCCCAGCGCGGCAGAGACGCTGGTGGCCCTGGTCGCCGCGGGGTCTGCGGTCGCGCGGTGCTGGGACCTCGCCGAGGTGCACCGGCTGCTGTTCGGCCGATGGCGGGCCGACCCGGCATACCTCTGGGCGCGGCTGCACGGGCTCGACCCGGGGGGTATGCCGGCCGGTCCGCAGGGCGACCTGTTCGACTTCGCCGACGCCCAACCCGACCCGGACGTGGCGTCCGACTGGCTGGTCGACGCCTCCGGCTACCTGCGCCAGGACGCCTTCACCCCCGGATGGGCACGAAGCGCCGACCGCCTGGTCGGCCTGGCTCGCTGGGTCCGGGACGTCGCCGGCGCCCAGCGCGAGCGGCTCGCCGAGATCGGCCCCCGGTCGGTGCCGACGGCCCTGTCCGAGTCGGCGGCGGCCGTGCTGTGCCTCGAGCTGGAGCGCGACGGGCTGCCGCGTCGACCGGGCGGTGGCCGAACGGCTCATCGCCGCAGGCCGCCGGCCCGCGCCCGAGCGATGCCCGGCGGAGGCGGCGGGCGCATCCGCGCGAGCGCGACGCCGCGGTGCTGCGCCACGCGCCCGCGGCCGCGACGTCGACCTGCGCAACCCGGCCCAGGTCCGCGCCCTGCTCGCTTCCGTCGGCGTCGACGTGCCCGACACCCGGGCCTGGCGTGCTCGAGCGGCTACCGCGACGCGCATCGCCGCTCGTCGACGCGCTGCTGCGCTGGCGCAAGGCACGAACGGATCGCGACGACCTACGGCTACCGGTGGCTCGACGAGCACGTGGCGCCCGACGGGCGGCTGCGCGGCGCGCTGGACGGCCTGCGACGGCGGCGGCCGGGCGGATGACCGCGCAGCACGGCCTGCACAACCTGCCCGGCCGCGCTGCGCCCGGCCGTCGCGGCCGAGCCGGGCCACGTGTTCGTCCGGGCCGACCTCGGCCAGGTCGAGCCTCGGGTGCTTGCCGTCGTGTCAGGCGACCGGCGTTCGCCGCGGCGACCCGCGCCGACGACCTCTACGCCCCGGTCGCGGCCAGGCTGGGCGCTGCCCGGCCCGATCGCCAAGGTCGCGGTGCTCGCGGCGATGTACGGCCAGCGCTCGGGATCGGCCGGGCAGGCCCTGGGCGACCTCGAGCGCGCCTACCCGGTCGCCATGGGGCTGCTCGACCGGGCCTACGACGCGGGAGTGCGCGCCGGCCAGCCGCTGCGCACCTTCGGCGGGCGGCTCATCCCGCGTGCGGTGCTGACGGCGACGGTGCGCCGACGCCCGCTGCCCGGGGCCGCTTCGCCCGCAACGCGGTCATCCAGGGTTCGGCGGCCGAGCTGTTCAAGGCCTGGGCCGCGACGGTCCGGCACGCGGTGGCGCCGCTCGGCGGGCGGATCGTGCTGTGCCTGCACGACGAGCTGCTCGTCCACGCACCCGAGGCCCATGCTGACGAGACGGCGGCTGGGGTCCGTCGGCGCTACGACGAGAGTGCCCGGCGTTGGGCGGGCACTGACGCGGTTCGGTTCGTCGCCGACGTGTCGGTGGTCCGCACCTGGGACGAGGCCAAAGGCTAGCCCTGCTGGCCGCCCGACCCGTCGTCGTCGGAGACGTCCTTGAGGAACGCCTCGAACTCGGCACCGATCTCCTCGGCCGAGGGCAGCATGGAGACGTCGGTGGCGAGCAGGCTCGGCCGCTCGCGACCCTGCATGAACGCGTCGTACTGCTGCTCGAGCGCGGCCACGACCCCACGGACCTCCTCGGCGTCCTCGAGCTCGCGGGCCACCTGGGCCCGGTTGCTTTCGGCGAGCTGTTCGAGGTCGGTACGGGCCAGGTTCAGCCCGGTCGCGGTCGTCAGCGCGTCGAGCCCGATCAGCGCCGCATCGGCATACTCGGCCTGGGCCAGGTAGTGCGGCACGTGGACGGCGAAGCCGATCGCGTCGTGACCGGCCTCACCGAGGCGCAGCTCGAGCAGCGACGGCAGGCTCCCGGGCACCTGCACCTTGCCGAACGCGGGCTCGTAGGCTGCGACGAGGCGCGGGTCGGTCGCGTGGCCGGTGAGGCCGAGCGGACGGGTGTGCGGCACCGCCATGGGTATGCCGTGCACGCTGACCGTGAGCCGCACGCCGAACCGGCGCACCAGCCCGATGATCGCCGCGATCACGCGCTCCCACTGGTAGTCCGGCTCGTCGCCGGCCAGCAGCAGGAAGGGCTGCCCAGAGCGGTCGACGACCCGGTGCAGCAGCAGCGACGGGTCGGCGTAGGCGACCCACCGGTCGCGGTCGAAGACCATGGCCGGGCGCCGGCCGCGGTAGTCGAGCAGCTGGTCGATGTCGAAGGACGCGACGACGCGTGCTGAGGTGGGTGGCGAGCAGGTGGTGGGTCAGCACGCCCTGGGTGTGACCGGCGTCGACGAAACCGCCCAGGGCGACAACGAGCACCGCGGCATCCGCGGCATCGGGGTCGCCGTCGGTCTCGAAGCGGTAGAGCTCCGTCGGGTCAAGCACGGGTCCGGCCTTTCCTCGTGGTGTCACTGGTCCAACGATCCAGCCTGGTCGCGCATTCCTTGGATGGCTCGCTGGACACGCTTGGCCGACACCGGGTATGCCGTGCCGAGGGCTCTGCGCGAAGAGCGACACCCGCAGCTCCTCGATCATCCACCCGATGGCAACGACGTCCTCGCGGGCCCGTTCGGGCGGGCGCAGGGAGTCGAGCAGCTCGGCATACGGCTCGCTCGACGACGAGGACCTGGTCCAGGCGCGCCCGGTCGCGCGCGAGGTTCTCGGGCGCCTTGTCGAGGCGGTGCTGCGCCGCCCGCAGGTAGCGGTGCAGGTCGGGCAGTCGCGCCAGGCCGGTGTCGGCGACGAACCCGGGCCGGACTAGCTCGGCCAGCTGGGCGCGGACGTCGGCGACCAGCTCGCGCAGCGCAGGCGCGGTCATCGCGTCGAGGCGCCGGACGAGATCCAGGTGCGTGGCCAGCACCGGCTCGACGAGGCGCACGACCTGCCCGACGCGCGCCGCGGCGTGGGCGCGGACGGCCGCGAGCGCCGCGTCGAACTCGCGATCGGGTGCGCGGGACACGGTGTACCTGCTCAAGGACGATGGCATCGACCGCGCACGCCAGCGCATCGGCCAGCAGGGCGGGCACCGAACCGTGCGGGTTGTGGCCGAGGGCCAGCTTCTCGGCGTTGCTCAGCGTGGCGAGCACCTGCTCGCCACGGTGGCGACGTGCCGAGCAGCAGCAGCCGGCGCACCCCCAGCCGGTGCTCGGCCGCTGCCTCGGCCGGGGAGGGCAGCACCCGCAACGCCACCGAGTCGCCTTCGTCGACGAGCGCCGGAAAGCCGCGGACCGCGCGCCCTCCGGAGGTCCCGACATGCTCCAGGGGCACCTGATCCAGGGGCGGCCAGGTGCGCAGCCCGGTCCGTTCGACGCCGGACCCGGCCTCGGCCACCTCTCGGCGCACCTGCGGCGCGGCCTGCTCGCGCAGGGCGGCGAGCGACGTGCCGCTGGCGACGACCCGAGCGGCCTGGTCCTCGACGGAGAAGGTGATGCGAAGGTGGTCGGGCACCCGTTCGACGTCCCAGTCGTCGGCCGCGATGGCGACCCCGTGGGTCTGGCGCAGGACGGTGGCGAGTATGCCGGTGAGCGGGCCGTCGCCGGGCCCGAGGCCGCGCTCGCGCAAGACCCGCACCGTCGCCGCGGCATGCTCGGGGGCGGGGACGAGCAGCCGTCGCGTGGACTTGGGCAGGGTTCGCAACAGCGCCGCGACGAGGTCTTCGCGCAGCCCCGGGACCTGCCAGTCGAAGCCGTCGGGCCGGACCTGGTTGAGCACGTCGGTGCCGATGTGGACGGTGACCCCGTCCGACGCCGAACCCGGCTCGAACTGGTAGGTGACGGGCAGGTGCAGCCCGTCCTGGACCCATTCGTCGGGGAAGTCGTCAGCGGCCACGACTGCGTCGTCGCGCAGCAGCACGTCCTCGGTCAGGGTGAGCAGCGTCGGTTCGCGCCGACTCACCTTGCGCCACCAGGTGTCGAAGTGACGGGCCGACACGACGTTCTGCGGGAGCCGCTCGTCGTAGAACCGGAACACCTCCTCGTCACCGACGACGAGGTCGCGCCGCCGGGTCCGGGCTTCCAGCTCGCCGAGGCGCTCCAGCAATGCGGCGTTGTCGTGGAAGAAGCCATGCCGGGTGCTCCAGTCCCCCTCGACGAGGGCGTGGCGGATGAACAGCTCGCGGGCGAGGTCCGGGTCCACCCGGCCCAGAGCGACGGTGCGGCCGGTCACGAGCGGCACCCCGTAGAGGGTGACCGACTCGGTGGCGACCGCCGAGCCGCGCCGGGCCGACCACCGTGGCTCGGAGTACTGCCGTTTGACCAGGTGTGCGCCGAGCTCCTCGGCCCACCGCGGGTCGATCCGGGCGACGGTGCGCGCCCACAGGCGCGAGGTCTCGACGAGCTCCCCGGCCATGACGAAGTCCGGCTGGCGCCGGAAGAGCACCGAGCCGGGGGCGATGCCGAAGCGCGCGCCGCGGGCGCCCAGGTAGTCGCGGCGCAGCTCGTCACGGGCGCCGACCTGGCTGAGCAGGCCGGACAGCAGTGCCCGGTGGACTGATTCATGGCCGTCACGGTCGACCTCGCCGTGGTGGGCACCACCGCCGCACGTCGAAGCCGCCCTGCCTGGCTGGCCTGGCGCAGCTGGGTGACCAGGTCCTGCCACTCACGCACGCGCAGGTAGTGCAGGAACTCGGCCTTGCACATCCTGCGGAACGCACTGCCGGACAGCTCGTCCTGGCGCTGGCGCAGGTAGGTCCACAGGTTGAGGTAGGCGACGAAGTCCGAGTGCTCGTCGGTGAACCGCCGGTGGGCCGCTTCGGCCTGTTCCCGACGGTCCTCGGGCCGCTCGCGGGGGTCTTGGATCGAGAGCGCGGCCACGACGACGAGTACCTCACGCAGGCAGCCGAGCCGGTCGGCCTCGATGACCATCCGGGCCAGCCGGGGGTCGACCGGGAGCAGGGCGATGGTGCGCCCGTATGCCGTGAGCTCGCCGTTGGTGAACGCCTGCAGCTCCTCCAGGAGCGCGACCCCGTCGGCGATCCGGCGCCGGTCCGGCGGGTCGACGAACGGGAATGCCGCGACGTCGCCGAGGCCGAGCGTGGTCATCGCCAGGATGACCGAGGCGAGGTTGGTGCGCAGGATCTCCGGTTCGGTGTATGCCGGACGCTGGTCGTAGTCGCGCTGCGAGTAGAGCCGGATGCACACCCCGTCGGCGAGGCGCCCGCATCGGCCGGCCCGTTGGCGGGCGCTGGCCTGCGAGATCGGCTCGATCGGCAGGCGCTGCACCTTGGTGCGCTGGCTGTAGCGGGAGATCCGGGCGGTGCCGGTGTCGACGACGTAGCGGATGCCGGGGACGGTGAGCGACGTCTCGGCGACGTTGGTGGCGAGCACGACCCGGCGCCCGTCGTGCCGGGCGAAGACCCGGTGCTGCTCGGCCGCGGACAGCCGGGCGTAGAGCGGGACGATCTCCGTGTCGGGCAGGCGCATCCCGGTGAGCGCATCGGCGGCGTCGCGGATCTCCCGCTCGCCGGAGAGGAAGACGAGGATGTCGTGCTCGGCCTGCCCGTCGTGCCCGCTCGCCTCGGTCCACAGCTCCTCGACGGCCTCGCAGATGCCGGTGACCTGGTCGACCTCGACGGGTTTGCCGCCTGGGTCCGGCGACTCGCGCAGGAGCGGGCGGTAGCGCACCTCGACCGGGTAGGTGCGCCCGGACACCTCGACGACCGGGGCCGGCATACCGTGCTGCGTCGGCGAAGTGGCGGGCGAAGCGGTCCGGGTCGATCGTCGCCGAGGTGATGACGACCTTGAGGTCGGGCCGGCGCGGCAGCAGCGCCTTGAGGTAGCCGAGGATGAAGTCGATGTTGAGGCTGCGCTCGTGGGCCTCGTCGATGATCAGGGTGTCGTAGCGGCGCAGGTTCCGGTCGCGTTGCAGCTCGGCGAGCAGGATGCCGTCGGTCATCACCTTGACGAGCGAGTCGCGGCTGGAGTGGTCGGCGAAGCGGACCTGGTAGCCGACGACGCCCCCGAGCTCGACGCCGAGCTCCTCGGCGATGCGTTCGGCGACCGCGCGGGCGGCGATGCGACGGGGCTGGGTGTGCCCGATGGTGCCGGTGATGCCGCGGCCCAGCTCGAGGCAGATCTTGGGGATCTGGGTGGTCTTGCCCGAGCCGGTCTCCCCCGCGACGACGACGACCTGGTGGTCGCGGATGGCCTGCGGCGATGTCCTCGCGGCGCGCCGAGACCGGCAGCTGCTCGGGGTAGGTGATGTCGGGTACGAGCGCACGCCGCCGCTGCGGGTCCGCGCGAGCGGAGCCTAACGGTTGCTTCCCGGCCCCTGAAGCAACCCTTCGGCTCCGCTCACCACGGGACATGCCCCTATCGTGCCGCGGCGAAGCCCTGCTCGAGGTCGGCGAGGATGTCGTCGATGTGCTCGATGCCCACGGCCAGGCGCACCAGCCCCGGCGTGACCCCGGCGGCCAGCCGGTCGGCGTCCGGCCCCTGCGAGTGCGTCGTCGAGGCCGGGTGGATGACCAGCGAGCGCACGTCGCCGATGTTGGCGACGTGGCTGTGCAGGGTGAGCGCCTCGACGAACCGCTTGCCGGCCTCCAGGCCCCCGGCGATCTCGAAGGCGAGCACACCTCCCGAGCCCAGCGGGCAGTACTTCTGGGCCAGCTTGTAGCCGGGGCTGTCCGGCAGCGAGGCCCACAGGACCGACTCGACCTGCTCGTGGCCCTGCAGGTAACGCGCGACCTGGTGGGTGTTGGCCAGGTGCCGCTCGATCCGCAGGCTCAGCGTCTCGATGCCCTGGCCGATGAGGAACGCGTTGAACGGCGAGATCGCCGGGCCCAGGTCGCGCAGCAGCTGCACCCGGGCCTTGAGGATGAACGCGAGGTTGGCACCCAGCGGCGAGCCGACGCCGAGGTCACGCGCGAACACCAGCCCGTGGTAGCTCTCCTCGGGTGTGTTGTATGCCGGCCACTTCGCCGGGTCGGCCCCGAAGTCGAACCGGCCGGCGTCCACGATGACCCCGCCGATCGAGGTGCCGTGCCCGCCGAGGTACTTGGTCGCCGAGTGCAGGACGATGTCCGCGCCCCACTCGATCGGGCGGGTGACGAACGGGGTCGCGACGGTGTTGTCGACGACGAGCGGCACGCCGACCGAGTGGGCCAGGTCGGCGACCGCCTCGATGTCGAGGATCTCGACCTTGGGGTTGGCGATGCTCTCGCCGAAGAGCAGCTTGGTGTTGGGCTGGATCGCCGCCTGCCAGGAGCCCAGGTCGGTCGGGGTCCTCGATGAACGACACGTCGATGCCGAACTTGGGCAGTGTGTACTTGAGCAGGTTGTAGGTGCCGCCGTACAGGCTCGGCGAGGCCACGACGTGGTCCCCGGCCTCGGCGAGGTTGAGGATCGTCAGGGTCTCGGCGGCCTGCCCGGACGAGACGAGCAGCGCCCCGACGCCGCCTTCGAGCGAGGCGACCCGCTGCTCGATGACGTCCTGGGTGGGGTTCATGATCCGGGTGTAGATGTTGCCCGAACTCCTTGAGGGCGAACAGGTTCGCCGCGTGCTCGGTGCTGTCGAAGACGTAGGACGTGGTCTGGTAGATCGGCAGCGCGCGGGCCCCGGTGGCGCTGTCGGGGGACTGTCCGGCGTGGATCTGGCGGGTCTCGAACGACCAGTCGGCGTTGCTCATCTGCTCGTGCCTTCCTGATGTTTTCGCGTAGCTCGATGCGGTATGCGGGAGCCGGGCGACTCCGCGCTTGCCCAGACCGCTGGCCTGGGCCCGGTCCTCACCCGGGGCACCCCACCGCGGAGATGTGACAGAGGGTTGCCGGTCAGCGAGCCGGGGCTTGGCGCTGACACTCATGACCTGCCGAAGACGGTAGGTGCCTCACGCGGGCCGACGCAGGTGCGTCTCTGATGGTGGACAGGACCGCTGCGGTTCAGACGCTGAGGTGCGGCCGGATCGGGCGCTCCCCTTCGTCGTAGACGAGCTCGGGCCGCCCGACGATGAGCGGGTCGGGGGCGCCGACGGTCTCCTCGTCCTTGTCCGGGTACTCCAGGCTGGCGAGCAGCACGCGCATCGCCTCGAGGCGAGCCCGCTTCTTGTCGTTGGACTTGATGACGGTCCACGGGGCTTCGACGCTGTCGGTGTAGAAGAACATCGCCTCCTTCGCCTGGGTGTAGTCGTCCCATTTGTCCAGGCTGGCCAGGTCGGTGGGCGAGAGCTTCCACTGGCGCACGGGGTCGATCTTGCGCCGCTCGAACCGGCGGATCTGCTCGGCCCGGCCCACGGAGAACCACAGCTTGACCATGTGCACGCCCGAGCCGATGAGCATCTTCTCGAAGGCAGGGCACTGACGCAGGAACTCGAGATACTCGGCCGGGCTGCAAAAGCCCATGACCCGCTCGACGCCGGCCCGGTTGTACCACGAGCGGTCCATGAGGACGATCTCCCCCGCGGCCGGCATGTGCACGGCATACCGCTGGAAGTACCACTGGGTGGACTCGCGCTCGGTCGGCTTCTCCAGCGCGACGACCCGGGCGCCACGGGGGTTGAGGTGCTCGGTGAACCGCTTGATCGCGCCGCCCTTGCCCGCGGCGTCGCGGCCCTCGAAGACGACGACGACCTTGAGGCCGGATGCCTTGACGTGCTTCTGCAGCTTGAGCAGCTCGATCTGCAGCAGCCGCTTGGTCGCTTCGTACTCACGGACCCTCAGCTTGCTCTCGTACGGGTAGTTGTGCCGCCAGGCAACCGGGTCCGGGTCGAGCGGCTCGCCGGGGATGTAGCGCAGCTTGGCGTCGTCGCCCTCCTGCTCCAGCAGCATGCGGTTGCGCAGCTCGTCGAGGGTTTCGTCGGTGGGCGTGAACGTCGAGGTCGAGTAGGTGAAGACCGAGTCGGCGAGCAGGTCTGTGCTCTGCTCACCGCGGACGCTTGCGCGCCCCCGAGCCGTCGGACCCGTTGGGAGCGCCGTCGGACCCGTTCATGGTGAGCCGGCCTCGCGCCTGCGTGTCCGCTGGGCTCGTGTGCTTGCGTGGGGTGCGACGCTGAGGGGGCATCAGTGACCTCTCATCCAACCGTGTTTCCCTTCGCATGGTAATGCGCGTGGTTGACTGACCGCATGACCGGCGGTGGCGAGTACGAGCCCAGCCCAGCGGGGTGGGTGCGCGGCCAGGTGGAGCGCATTCTCGCCGCGGGCGACTCGCGGGCCGTCACCCTGGGAGGTCGTCCGGTCGTCCTGGTGAGCATGCTGGGGGTCTCCACCGGCAGGGTGCGCAAGGTCCCGGTGATGCGCGTCGAGCATGACGGGCGGTATGCCGTTGTCGCGAGCAAGGGGGGCTCGCCGCGGAACCCGAAGTGGGTGGCCAACCTTCGGGCAAACCCGGACGTCGAGCTTCTTGACGGGACCGAGCCCCAACCCATGCGGGCGCGCGAGCTGCACGGCGCCGAGCGCGACCAGTGGTGGGCGCGCTCGGTGGCGGAGTTCCCGGCATACGGGGACTATCAGCTCAAGACGACCCGGTTGTTGCCGGTCTTCCTGCTCGAGCCCCGCTGAGCCCGGCCGGCAGGCGGGCAGGAGGGTTGACGGCGTGATTCGCCACACAAACGCTCCCATCGAGCCGACTGAGCACGAAAACTGATATCGTTTTGATGTCACCCGAAGTGACGCGGAACGATGGAGGTCCCCGATGAGCACCACCCCTGCTAGTGCGCTTGACCAAACCCAGGACCCGATCAGCCAGCCCCCGGCGACCACGCCGGTAGGTCACGCCGGCACTCGGGTGACGGTCACCGAGCGCCCCGCCTTCTCGGCTGACGGCTTCCTCGCGGCGGTGGTCGGACTGGGCTGTCTGGCCGTCGCCGTCTGGCTGGTCATCACCAACTGGACGCTTCTTACCAGCCCCTCGCACAGCAACGTGGCTCTCAGCTGGGCCGTCGTGCTCGTGCTGGTCGGGGCCACGATCCTGTCCGCCATCGTGGTCGTGCAGCCGGGCCAGACCAAGGTGGTCCAGTTCTTCGGCCGCTACGTCGGCACCACCCGCCGAACCGGCCTGACAATGGTCGTCCCGTTCGCGACGAGGCGGCGGGTCTCGGTGCGGGTCAACAACTTCGAGACCAACCCGCTCAAGGTCAACGACGCCGATGGCAACCCGGTCGACATCGCGGCGATCGTCGTCTGGCAGGTTGCGGACACCGCCAAGGCAAGCTTCGCAGTCGAGAGCTACCAGGACTTCGTCAAGGTCCAGTCGGAGGCGGCGTTGCGGCATGTGGCCACCACCCACCCCTATGACGACCCCGACGGACACGGCGAGTCACTGCGGGGCTCAACCGACATCGTGTCCGAGGAGCTGGCTCGCGAGGTCGCCGAACGCGTCCAGGTCGCCGGCGTCGAGATCGTCGAGGTGCGAATCAGCCACCTGGCCTACGCCCCCGAGATCGCCCAGGCGATGCTCCAGCGCCAGCAGGCGTCAGCGATCATCGCCGCACGGTCCAAGATCGTCGACGGCGCCGTCGGCATGGTCCAGATGGCCCTGCACCGGCTGGAGGCCGACTCGATCGTCGAGCTCGACGACGAGCGCAAGGCGAGCATGGTGTCCAACCTGCTCGTCGTGCTGTGCAGCGAGGCGAAGGCGTCGCCGGTCATCAATGCGGGCAGCTTGTACGCCTGACGTGGGTGACGGACCGAGCGAGAACGCTCGCCGACCCAAGCCGCAGCGGCACGCGGTGCTGCTGCGGCTCGATCCCGCGGTGCATGAGGCCCTCGCCAAGTGGGCCGCGGACGAGCTGCGCAGCGTCAACGCCCAGGTGGAGATGATCCTGCGGCGGGCACTGGCTCAGGCCGGGCGCCAGCCCGCCAGCGTCGGTCCGCTGCCGAGGCGAGGCCGCCCAGCCAAAGAGTGAGCCGCTCAGGCCGGCTGAGCCTCGTCGGCAGGGAAGTCGGGCAGGCGCCACACTCCGCGCGGGGTTGCCACGGCGACGGCGACGAGCCGTATGCCGTGCCGACGGCATACCTCGATGGCCGCCTCGTGCCACAAGCCGGTCGGAGTCGGTCACGCCGGCCCGGCCGTCACGGGCGACCGCAAGCACGATGCCGCCGTCGTCGACGCTGCTGGCGACGATCCGGGCGAACGGCTCGATGAGCGCCCGTCGGTCAGGGGCCGCCTGGTCGAAGTCGCTGATGGCGCAGGGCTGCAGCAGCCGGTCAGTGGGTCCGCACAGCAGCACGTATGCCGCGCCGGCGACCCGGTCGCGGACGGTGACGACCAGGTCGATGACGTCGGTGAAGATCGTCTCGTCGGTCAGTGGTCGGGTGGCCCAGTCGGCGGGCAGGTCTTCGAATGACATGCGGCCCAGCGTGCCCGAGGTGGCAGCGGCGCCGCAGAAGTTATCCACAGCGGGCGGCTGGCGTTGCTCGCCCGGCTCGCCGGATGGGTCCACGCCGTGCGGCTGACGATCCATCGCTACAGTGCGCAGGTGCCCGAGCAAGGTGACGATGCCCGAGCCGTGGACCCCCGCATCGCAGCCGCGGTCGTCGACGTGTTCGTCTACGTCGTCGTGCTCAACCTGTTCGTGGAGTACCTGCCCGCCGTGCTCAGCGAGACCTTCACGCTCTCCCTACTGACGGCCGTGCTGCTCAAGGGCGTCCTCGAGATCGTGGTGGCGGCCAAGACCCGGGTGAAAGGCCGGTTCCGTCGGGCGTCGACCCGGACCGAGAAGGCCACCGCCGCTCTGTTGCTCTGGGTGGTGCTCGTCGGAAGCAAGTTCCTGGTGCTGAAGCTTGTGGACCTCGTCTTCGGCGATCGGGTCAGCCTTGGTGGCTTTGTCCCGGTAACGCTGCTGATCCTGACTCTCCTGGTCTCGCGGGCGGCCGTCCGTCGCCTGCTCCGAGGCTCCGTTCCGCAGCGCGCAACATGAGGAGGATGGCCCGCTGCAGCCGCGCCTACGGGATGCCCTGCACGTCCTCCCCGCCGAAGCCGACATCGAAGCCTAGGTGGGCCGGCTCGTCGAACTCGTCGGCCCTCGATGGGAGGGTTCGCGCCGCTGTGGCGTCGCAAACCCTCCCGTCGGCGAAGCTAGCTGCAGCCGCTGGTGCTGCCGCAGCCCTCGCAGACGTAGCAGGAACCAGCCGGGCGCATCTTGGTCCCGCAGGTCAGACAGATCGGCGCGTCCGCAGCCTTGCCCTGGAAGGCGGCCAGCAGGTCCTGGGAGGAGTGCACGTCGCGGCCCACCTCCCGGGCCGACGCGGCGCCCGCTCCCGACTGGACCTCCGAGGGCCTGGTGAGCGCCGGCTTGCGGAACACCGACTGGGACGAGGACTCCACCTCTTTGTCGATGTCCTCCTGGGAGGTGTCCTCCGGCGCGGCATACGAGCCGGTCTCCAGGTGGCGGGCCCGCTCGCCGGCCGTGTCGATCCCCAGGTAGGAGCGGGTCTCGAAGTCCAGGTAGTCCAACGCCAGCCGGCGGAAGACGTAGTCCATGATCGACTGGGCCATCCGGATGTCCGGGTCGTCGGTCGATCCCGCCGGCTCGAAGCGCAGGTTGGTGAACTTCTCGACGAAGGTCTCCAGCGGTACCCCGTACTGCAGGCCGATCGACACGGCGATCGAGAAGGCGTCCATGATGCCGCCGAGCGTCGAACCTTGCTTGCCGAACTTGAGGAACAGCTCGCCGAGGCCGTCATCAGGGTATGAACCGGCGGTCAGGTAGCCCTCCGCACCGCCCACCGAGAACGAGATGGTCTGCGACGGGCGGCGTTTGGGCAGCCGCTTGCGCACCGGGTGGTACTCCACGACCTTCTCGACCACCGGCTGCGGCTCGGCCGCCTTGTCGGCCTTGGCATCCGAGAGCGGTTGGCCCACCTTGCAGTTGTCGCGGTAGACGGCAAGCGCCTTCAGGCCCATCTTCCAGCCCTGCCGGTAGACGTCGGCGATCTCCTCGACGGTGGCCGACTCGGGCAGGTTCACCGTCTTGGAGATGGCACCGGACAGGAACGGCTGGCAGGCCGCCATCATCCGTACGTGCCCCATCGGCGAGATCGCCCGGACCCCCATGGCGCAGTCGAAGACCTCGTAGTGCTCGGGCCGAAGGCCCGGCGCGTCGATGACATGGCCCTTGTCGGCGATGTACTCGACGATTGCCTCGATCGCCTCCGGGTGGTAGCCGAGCTTTGTCAGGGCACGCGGCACGGTGAGGTTGACGATCTGCATCGACCCGCCACCGACGAGCTTCTTGAACTTGACCAGCGAGAAGTCCGGCTCGATGCCCGTTGTGTCGCAATCGAGCATGAAGGATATGGTTCCAGTCGGTGCCAACACACTGGCCTGGGCGTTGCGGAAGCCGTCGCGCTCACCGAGCTTGACGACATCTGCCCACGCGGCCGTGGCGGCCTGGTGGACGTCGCGGTCCATCGAGTCGACGGCCCGGATCGCGTCGGTGGCGGACTGATGCTTGCGCATCACGCGCTGGTGAGCCTTGGCGTTGCGCGCGTACCCGGCATACGGGCCGACGACCGCCGCCATCTCGGCCGAGCGCTTGTATGCCGCGCCGGTGAGCAGCGAGGTGATCGCGGCGGCGAGCGAGCGCCCGCCCTCCGAGTCGTACCCGTGCCCGGTGGCCATGAGCAGCGCGCCGAGGTTGGCGTAGCCGATGCCGAGCTGGCGGTAGTCGCGCGTCGTCTCGCCGATCGCCTCGGTCGGGAAGTCGGCGAAGCAGATCGAGATGTCCATCGCGGTGACGACCAGCTCGACGACCTTCTGGAAGGCGACCGCGTCGAAGGTGTCGTCCTCACGCAGGAACTTCAGCAGGTTGAGGGAGGCCAGGTTGCACGAGGAGTTGTCCAGCGACATGTACTCCGAGCACGGGTTGGACGCGGTGATCCGGCCGGTCTCGGGGTTGGTGTGCCAGTCGTTGATCGTGTCGTCGTACTGCAGGCCCGGGTCGGCACACTCCCACGCCGCCTTGGCGATCCGCTGGAAGACCTCCCGCGCGTCGACCTGGCGCACGACCTCGCCAGTAAGGCGCGCGCGCAGACCGAACTTTGTGCCGTCCTCCACCGCGCGCATGAACTCGTCGGAGACCCGCACCGAGTTGTTGGCGTTCTGGTACTGCACCGACACGATGTCCTTGCCGCCGAGATCCATGTCGAACCCGGCGTCCCGCAAGGCCCGGATCTTGTCCTCCTCGCGGGCCTTGGTGTCGATGAACTCGTCGATGTCGGGGTGGTCGATGTCCAGGACGACCATCTTGGCCGCCCGGCGGGTGGCCCCACCGGACTTGATCGTGCCGGCGGAGGCGTCGGCCCCGCGCATGAATGACACCGGGCCTGAGGCGGTGCCTCCGGAGGACAGCAGCTCGGACGAGGCGCGGATGCGCGAGAGGTTGATGCCGGCGCCGGACCCGCCTTGGAAGATCTTGCCTTCTTCCTTGTACCAGTTGAGGATCGAGTCCATCGAATCCTCCACAGAAAGGATGAAGCAGTTGTGGACGCGTAGGCCCCCGGATAGGTACTCGCCACTCTCGGTCTGGATATCGAACACCTGCATTGGCCCGCGCGGCTCGATCGCCGCGATCTCAAGGCTCTTCACCGGCCCCGCGCCGCGCCCTGGCTTGGCAAAGCTCGCCTCGAGCTTGCCCGCCTTGACCGGGTCGATGAACCCGATTTCATCCGCGAAGCGGCGCCGGTCCCCGGCGTTCTGGATGCGCAGGGTCCACGTGCCCTGACGGTCGGCCCGTCGGTCGTTCTTGCGGCCAACCCGGGCGAAGATGCCGAAGCGCAGAAGCAGGGACTGCAACCCGCGGACGTGCCTCTCCCCGACCATGTCGACCTCCACGAGGGTCGACGCCTCTCGCGCGGAGACAAAGCCTTCAGCCTGGAAGATGCTACGCAGGTAAGCCGCGACCACCGGCAGCGGAGCATCGAACAGCTGCGGTGGGACCTCCATCGCACTTGCGCGCGCCCGCAGGCCCCACTTCTCGACAAAGTCGCATAGCACCGCGCCGTACAACCGCGTTCGCCGGCAGTCCAACGCGGCGCTCTGGGTGACGACGGCACGCTCGTGCCGGTGCACGTTCGGGAAGATGGCATCGAGAGCCCGCGTGACCCACTCAAGCTCGGCCGCGTTGACCGTCATCGCCTCGATTGTGAGCGAACGGTTCGTGCCGTTGTACCGACCCACGAAGCCGTCTGACTGAAGCCAGCCCGCAAGGGCAGCTTCAGCGATCTCGCGTGCGTTGACCTCGCCCGCGCCGAAAGCCTCGCGACGATGCCATTCCAGTCGGTCGCCGACTCGCAGTGCCGCGGCTTCGACGAACCGACCAGTTTTCCAGCCACTCGCTTTCCAGACGAGATGGTCGGCCGTGACGTCCAGGACGTACCCGGCTTTGGTGTGGAGCCGAATCACCTCCTTGACACCGTTGGACTTTGTGGCGAGAAGTGTCGTCAAACCGTGGGCGTCGTACACCTTCTGACCAACCGCGTCAGTCTCGACCAGCTTGCCGATCGGCACCATTCCGTCAGGGGTGCTGACCAGAGAATCGTATGGTTGGCACGCCGACACTTGCTGAGGGGACGGTGTGCCGACGTTGAACCAGACCGGCGAGTTGAACGAGAACACCTGGTGCAGCAGGGCGTAGGTCAGCTCGTGCTCGAACAGCTCGGCGTCGGGCTCGGAGCCGAAGTAGCCGAACTGCCGACCGGCCTTGACATAGGTGAGCACGACCCGGTCGATGAGCTGGCGAAGCGAGGACTCGCGCTTGTCGGTGCCCAGAGCGCCGCGGAAGTACTTCGTGGTGACGATTGTGGAGGCGTTGACCGACCAGAAGTCGGGGAACTCCACGCCGCGCTGCTCGAAGATCGTCTCTCCGGTCTTCCAGTTGGCCTGGACCACATCGCGCCGCTCCCAGGTCACCTCGTCGTAGGGGTGCACGCCCGGCGTCGTGAAGATGCGCTCGACCTTGACTCCGTTGCCGCCGCGTCGACGGGCTCCGGACCGGTTCGCGGTTTCGGTCATGGGCTCTGGTCCTCCCTGCGCTGGGTTGCTTTCTGCTTCATGTCTTGCCCGACGGTGCTGTCGTGAACCTGGCGCTCGGCTCGCAACAACGTGATGGCCTCTTCGAAGTCCTCGAGGCACTCGAAGGCCCGGTACACCGACGCAAACCGTAGGAAGGCGACCTCGTCCAGCTCGCGCAGCGGCTCCAGGACCGCCAGGCCGACCTCGTGTGCTTCGACCTCCGCGCTGCCCTGGGCGCGCACCTGCTCCTCGACCCGTTGGGCCAGCAGGGCGAGCTGGTCCTCGGTAACGGGGCGACCCTGGCAGGCCTTGCGTACCCCGACGAGGACCTTCTGCCGACTGAACGGCTCGGTGGCTCCGGAACGCTTCACGACCGACAGGCTCGCGCTCTCGACGGTGGTGAACCGACGCTGGCACTTCGGGCACTGGCGGCGGCGCCGGATCGCGGTGCCGTCGTCGGTCGTGCGCGAGTCGATGACGCGCGAGTCGGTATGCCGGCAGAACGGGCAGTGCATGCCGCCCCTCCTTCCCTTCTCGCGGTATGCCGTGTGGACCGGCTGTGGGTAAACCGCCCGGCCCTGTTGATGGCCTGTTGACGACCGGTTGACGCCTGTTGACTACATGTGGATGACTTACACCTATGTAACTACTACATCTAGGGGTACTTAAGCACAAGAGCGACGCGATGTAAACCCACGACCCACGGCCGCAAATCCCCGGCGACTCCGACGACGTGGTCGCCCACCCCGGCGTGGAGTGGGCGACCACGGGTGACCCCGAGAGGGTCTGCGACCACGGGGTCGAGGCGTGGCCGCAGCTTGAGGCGGGTCGGCCAACCGTGCGGACAGTCAGCCGACCTCCGGGATGACCAGCTGCTGCCCGGCGTGGACGTAGGGGGTGTTGAGCTGGTTGGCGAGCTGGATCTCGGCGACCGCGGTGCCCATCGGCAGGTCCGGCAGCTCACGCGCAGCGATATGCGACAGGGTCTGACCCGCCTGCACGGTGACCACCCGACGCGCCGAGTGGCCGGAGGCTCCTCGGGGCAGCCCCGACACCAGCAGCACAGCCACCACGGCCACGACGAGGGTCAGCGCGAGCCGCCCACCTCGAGTGAGCCGGACCCCGTCCCGACCTACGTCCACATCGGGCCCGGTCGGCACCAGATGCAGCGCAGGACGGGGCTGGTCGGTTGCGGCGGGAACACTGTCCCAGGCAGCTGCACCCATGGTGGTCTCCTTGTGGCTCGAACGGATGTGCGGCGACGCGGCTACCTGATTGATAGCACACCTGTGCGACAGAAGTCGAGACACACCTCGAACAAATGTTTGGGAATCGTGTTCGAGCGGCGTACCCTGTCGTCATAGCACCAAGTTCAGCAAAGGCCACCGACAGTGAAAGGTTGACCATGGCAGACATCCACCAGATGCCCGAACGCGACGGCGCCGGCCTGACCGTGCGGCAGCGACGAGTGCTGGAGGTGATCCGTGACTGCGTCGACACCCGCGGCTACCCGCCCAGCCTGCGCGAGATCGGCGACGCCGTCGGCCTGACCAGCCCCAGCAGCGTCGCGCACCAGCTGGCTGCGCTGGAGCGCAAGGGCTACCTGCGGCGAGACCCCAACCGGCCGCGAGCCATCGAGATCGTCGACCGGCAGCAGCAGCACGACGAGACGGGGTGGGGCGACGCCCGGCCCGAACCGTCGTACGTGCCCCTCGTCGGGCGCATCGCCGCAGGCGGCCCGATCCTCGCCGAGGAGATGGTCGAGGACGTCTTTCCCTTGCCCCGGCAGATCGTCGGGGAGGGTCAGCTGTTCCTGCTGCAGGTCATCGGCGACTCGATGATCGACGTCGCGATCTGCGACGGCGACTGGGTCGTCGTGCGCCAGCAGCCGACCGCCAACCTCGGCGACATCGTCGCGGCCATGATCGACGGGGAAGCGACGGTGAAGACCTACAACCGCAAGGCCGGCCACGTCTGGCTGCTGCCGAACAACCCGGCATACGAGCCCATCGACGGCACAGACGCGACGATCCTCGGGAAGGTCACCGCAGTCCTGCGGCGTATCTAGGTGCCCCGAGTCTCGCGACCAGCGCGCAGAGCGTCGGCGTGAGCGGCGCGTCCAGCCGCAGCGACGCTTCGGCATCGGCCCGGGTTGGCCCGTGCGTGACAATCGCGACCGGTATGCCGTTGGCGCCCGCCCGACGGGTCAGCCGGTACCCGGACATGACGGCCAGGGTTGACCCGAGCACGAGCACGGCCCGTGCCTGGTCAGTCAGATCCAGGCAGGTCTGGACCGTCGTCTTGGGCACCGACTCGCCGAAGAACACGACGTCGGGCTTGAGCGTGGTCGCGCCGCACACCAGGCAGGTGGGCGCCCGGAACGAGGCCACGGCGTGGTCGGCGAGAACGATGTCGCCGTCGGGACGGATCTGGCTGCCCACCTGGGAGCCGTCCGGTGCGAGCGCCGCCACGTGATGCTCAAAGCTCGGGTTCGCCAGCCCCATCCGCTCCTGCACGGCCCCTCGGGCGGTTCGGTCCCCGCAGGTGAGGCAGACCACCTGAGCCAGCGACCCGTGCAGCTCGACGACGTTCGTCGAACCCGCCGCCCGGTGCAGCCCGTCGACGTTCTGGGTGATGACGCCATCCACCAGCCCCAGCTGCTCAAGGCGGGCCACCGCGCGGTGACCGGCGTTGGGCTGGGCGCGAGCGAAGCGAGCCCAGCCCGACGAAGCTGCGGGCCCAGTACCGCTGCCGGGCCTCCAGCGAGCCGACGAACTCGGCATACTGCATCGGCATCACCCGCCGGATCCCCTCGCGGCCGCGGTAGTCCGGGATGCCGGAGTCGGTCGAAAGGCCAGCGCCCGTGAGCACGAGCACACCGCCGTTGCGCACCAGGCTGGTGAGACGCTCGCCGTCCCGGTCGTCCATCCAGGAACTATAACCTGAACTATAACTTCGCGTTATACTCCGGACCATGATCGATGCCGCGGGGCTGCGCGTCGTGAAGGCCATCGCCGACGAAGGGAGCTTCACCGGCGCCGCGATCGCGCTGGGGTACACCCAGCCGGCCATCTCGCAGATGGTGCGTCGCCTCGAGAGCCGCACCGGCACCGCCCTCGTCGAGCGGATGGGCCGGCATGTCCGGCTGACCGAGGCGGGAGAGGTTCTGGCGCGGTATGCCGGGGCGGTGCTGTCCGCCCTCGACGCCGCCGAGGAGGAGGTGGCCGCCATCGCCGGACTGCGTTCGGGGCGGGTGCGGCTCATGGCCTTCCCGTCCTCGTCGGCCTCGCTCGTGCCCCGGGCCCTCGCTCTGCTCAAGCAGCGCTACCCCGACGTCTCGGTCCGCTTCTCAGAGGCCGAGCCGCCGGAGTCGCTCGCCGCACTTCGGGCGGGCGAGTGCGACCTGGCCGTCGCCTTCACCTACGACGGCACCGACCTGGGCCGTGGCGAGGACCTCGAGTCGTTCGTCATCCGCCCGCTGCTTGAGGAGGACGTGCGCATCGCGCTCCCCAAGGACCACCCGTTCGCGGCCAACGACGTCGTCGACCTGCGCCGGACCTGCGACGAGGTGTGGATCGCCGGGTGCCCGCGCTGTCGCGGGCATCTGGTCTCCCTTGCTCGGGCCGCGGGCTTCATCCCCAACGTGGCATTCGAAACCGAGGACTACGTGGCCGTGCTGGGGCTGGTCCGGGCCGGTCTTGGGGTGGCGCTCGTCCCGGAGATGATCCTCAGGGCCGCCCATGAGGACGGCGTCGCCACCGCGCGGCTGCGCCAGCCGTCGCGGCGCCAGATCCACGCGGTCACCACCGAGGACCTGCTGCGGGTCCCTGCCGTAGCAGCCACCCTGGACGCGCTGGAGGAGAGCGCCCGAGCTGACAGCCAGCCATCGGCGGCCACCTGACGGCCCTCCTGGGCCGACTTTGGGCTAGGCGATCCCCAGGTAGCTCTCCCGGATCCGGGGGTCGGCGAGCAGCTCGCCGGCCTGGCCGGCAATGACGACCCGACCGGTCTCCAGGACGTAGGCCCGTTCCGCGACGGTCAGCGCGGCGTCGACGTCCTGCTCGACGAGCAGGACCGCCGTCCCGGCCGCGGCGATGTCCGACAGCCGTCCGATGATCTCCTCGACCACCAGCGGGGCCAGGCCCAGGGACAGCTCGTCGATCATCATGAGCGCGGGCGCTCCCATGAGCCCGCGAGCGATCGCGCACATCTGCTGCTCGCCGCCGGACATGCTGCCGGTGATCTGGTCGAGCCGGTCCCCCAGCCTGGGGAACAGCTCGATGACGCGGTCCAGGTCGCGGTTGTGGTTGCGCCAGCCGCCTAGCCGCAGGTTGTCGCGTACGGTCAGCCCCGGGAACAGCCGCCGCCCCTCGGGCACATGGGCGATTCCGAGGTCGACGATCTGCTCGATCGAGCGCCCCTGAGCTCGGTGCCCCGGAAGCTCGCCGTACCCTCGCGGATGTCGATCATCCCCGAGATGGCGCGCAGCAGAGAGGTCTTCCCAGCGCCGTTCGGCCCGACGAGGGCGACGATCTCGTTAGCGCGCACCTGCAGGTCGACGTCCCAGAGCACCTGGACCCGTCCGTAGCCCGCGCCGAGCCCGCTCACCTCAAGCATCCTGGGCACCTTCACCCGCATCGGAGGTAAAACCGTGGTTGGAGGTGTCAACGTGCGTTAGAGCGCTCGGGTTCACCTCCGTTGGGGGGGCCGCCGTGTCGCCCTCGTGCCGTTTGGCGTAGCGATGGCCGAGGTAGGCCTCGATGACCCGCGGGTCGGACAGCACCTCTCGGGGGTCGCCCTCGGTGAGCATCCTGCCGGCGTTGAGGACGAGAACCCGGTCGCTCACCGCGAGAATGGCTTTCATCACGTGCTCGACGACGATGATCGTCATGCCCTGCTGCTTGAGCCGGTGGATGAGTGCGAGCGAGGGCTCGATCTCGGTGGGCCGCAGGCCGGCCATGACCTCGTCCAGCAGCAGCAGCCGGGGCCGCAGCGCTAGTGCCTTGGCGAACTCCAGGCGCCGGGCGTCGGCGACGGTGAGCTCGCCGGGTGCCCGGTCCCCGGCTGCCTCGAGGCCGACATCGGCGAGCACCGCATCGGCCGCGGTGAGCGCCGCGGCCATGCGGCTAATGCCGTCCTGGCCGTAGACGATGCCGATGGCGACGTTCTCGCGGACCGTCATCCCCCGGAACGGCTTGACGATCTGGAAGGTGCGGGCGACTCGCGCCTTGGCGATGACCCAGGGCCGGGCGCCGGTGAGGTCAGTGCCGTCGATGAGGACCGACCCGGTGCTCGGGCGCAGGTGACCGGTGACCAGGTTGATGAACGTGCTCTTGCCCGACCCGTTGGGGCCGATCACCCCGAGCGTCTCGCCCGCAGGCACCTGCAGCGACAGCCCGTCGACGGCCCGGAGCCCGCCGAAGTGGATACCGAGGTCGCGGGTCTCCAGGACCGGTGTCGTGCTCATAGCCGGTACCTGCGCACGTTCGCCAGGATCGACCACTCCCCGCTGCGGCGAGCCTCCCTGACGTAGTTGACCAGCCCCTGCGGCAGCAGGATGACCGCGAGGATGATCATCGCCCCGAGCAGCAGGCTGTGCACCGTCGTGTAGTTCTGGCGCAGCCACTCGGAGAGGAACTGCAGGATGACCGCCCCGACCAGCGGGCCGAGCACGGTGCCGCTGCCGCCGATGACGACCATGACCACCATGAGCACGGTGATCCCGACGTCGAAGAGCCGCTCCGGGTAGATCGTCACCTGCTGGAACGCGTACGTGGCGCCGACGAGGCCGGTGAGCAGCCCGGACAGGGCGAAGGTGAGCACCTTGATGCGGGTCGTGTTGATGCCGACCGCCGCCGCGGCGTCCTCGTCCTGGTGGATGGCCCGCAGCGCGTACCCCATCTTGTTGCGCGAGACGAGAGCGCCGGTGGCGACGGCCATCACGGCCAGGACCAGGAAGAGCAGGTAGAACCCGTCGTTGCCCAGGTATGCCGTGCTCGCTGCGCTGCCGACGGTGGGGATGGTGATGCCGCCGCCCCCGCCGGTCAGCGCGGGGACGTTGATGATGACCTCGCGAACCCCTTCGGCGACGCCGAGGGTCGCGATGGCGAAGTAGTGGCCGCGAAGGCGCAGCAACGGCATACCGATGAGGGCCCCGAAGAGCCCGGCGACGATCCCACCAGCGACGAGGGCCAGCCAGAACGCTCCAGCCCAGGTGGGTCATCGTCACGGCGGTGAGGTAGCCGCCCAGCCCGAAGAAGACGACCTGGCCGAAGCGACGCGTAGCCGGCGAAGCCGCCGAGCAGGTTCCAGGCCTGGGCCAGCGCGACGAACATGAAGATCGCCGACACCGTGCGGACCTGGCCGGTGTACAGCTGGGTCTGCAGGGCGAACGCGCCGAGCACGGCGAGCAGGCCCAGCCCCCACGGCAGCAGGGTGCGCCACCGCGGCGTCCCGGCCCGAGCGATGGCCGCCGTGGCAAGCTCCGCGTCGGGGGCGTTCTGCTTGGTGGTCATCCGACCTCCACCCGCGCGGCGTAGAACTGCTTGCCGACCAGGCCCGAGGGCCGGACGATCAGCACGACGACGAGGAGCAGGAAGGCCAGGGCGTTGACCAACGTGCCGGGCAGGAAGTAGCCGCTCCAGGCTTGGACGAGCCCCATGAGCAGCCCGCCGACGAGCGCGCCGTACATGTTGCCCAGCCCGCCGAGGACGGCGATGACGAAGGACAGCAGGGTGAAGCTGCCCGCCGCCGCCGGGTTGAACGTCCCGACCGTGCCGACCATCGCCCCGGCCATCCCCGCCAGCCCGGCCGCGATGCCGAACGTCAGCGCGTACACGTGCCGCGCCCGGATGCCCATCAGCCGGGCCGCCCCCCGGTCCATGCCGGTCGCCATGATGGACAGGCCGGTCCGGGTGCGGGTCATCGTGGCGACGAGCGCGAGGGTGACCGCGATGGCCAGCCCGAAGGCCAGCAGCCGCCCGAGCGGCACCTGGATCTCCCCGAGGGCAGGCCGGTGCCGGCGTACGAGGTCCGGATGCTCTGGTAGTTGGCGGTGAAGAACAGGTTCATGCCCTGGACCAGCAGCAGTTCCAGCCCGAAGGTCAGCAGCAGCGTGATGAAGATCGGCCCGTTGACGACCAGGTTGATGAGCAGGCGCTGCACGGCATACCCGAAGAGGAACAGGACCGCAGCCGAGACGAACATCCCGAGGAACGGGTCCAGCCCGATCGAGTCGTTGAGCAGGTATGCCGTGTAGGCACCGAGGACGACGAACGCTCCGTGGGCGAGGTTGACGACGTTCATGACGCCCCACACCAGGGAGAAGCCGACCGCGATGAGCGCGAGCAGGCCGCCTTGGAGCAGGCCGTAGAGGGTGGCCTGGAGCAGCCCGGTCACGGCCCCGTGCCCGGCCAGATCATCGCCGCCTCGGCCGAGTCCTTCGGCCACACCGAGATCGGCATGCCGCCCTGGATCTGGATGACCGCCATCGGCTTGGTGGTGTTCTGGCCGGTGGCGTCGAACCTGATCCGTCCGAAGAAGCTCTCCTGGTCCAGCGCGGCGAGCGCGTCACGGACCTTGTTCGGTTCGGTCGTGCCGGCCTTCTGCGCCGCCAGGGCCAGCGCCATGCAGGCCGCCGTGGCCTCCGCGTCGTGGTACTCGGCCGGCGTGGCCGAACCTGGCCTTGATGTCGGTGTCGTACTGGGCGGCGGTGCCGAAGTAGTCGTCCTTGCCGGCCTGCGACTTGGTCCACTGGCTCGAGCCCAGGACCCCTTCGGCGCTTGCGCCCAGCGTCTTGGCGAAGTCGGGGGTCGGCGGTGCGACGGTCTCGCCGAAGCCCTTGGGCTTGATGCCCAGCTCCTTGGACTGCTTGACGATCGCGACGCCTTCGGCCAGGTGGACCGAGCCGATGATGACGTCGGGGTTGGCGCCCTTGGCCTTGTTGAGGGCCGAGCTGACGTCGGTGGCGCCGTTGGGGAAGTACTGCGTCTCCTGGACGGTCATGCCGAGCTTCTTGGCCGCATCGACGCCACCGTCGGTAGCCCGCTTGGAGAAGCCGTCGTCGGCCGAGAGGAAGACGATGGTGGTCGGCTTCGGGTTGGCCAGCTCGTTGATCGCCTTGACGATCGAGGCGGCGTACTCGGTCGCCGGCGACAGCACGCCGAAGGTGCGCTTGTACCCCTTGGAGAAGATCGCGTTGTCGGCGCCCGACGAGTCGACCATGACCTGGCCGTTGCGCTCGATGACCGCGGCCTGGGCCTCGGTGTTCGCCGAGCCGTACGACCCGAGGATGAGCTTGACACCCTGGTCGTTGAACTGGTCGACCAGCTGGGCGGCCGTGTCCGGCTTGGACGTGTCGTCCTGGTACTTGATGTCCAGCTTGAGGGTCTTGTCGCCGACCTTGACCCCGCCCTTGGAGTTGATCCGCTCCTGGCAGAGGATGTAGCCCTCCTGGGTCAGCACCCCCTCGCGGGCGGTCTTCCCGGTGAGCGAGACGGCCGCCCCGAGGGTCAGGGTGTCCGATCCGGTTGACCCAGAGCTCGCCTCGCCCTTGGACCCGCACGCCGCGAGCGCGAGCGCGCACAGCCGGCGATCGTTACCGTGGTTACCTTGCGTCGAGTCGTCATTGACACCACCTCCGCACGTGGCCGATGAAGATTATTCACTGTATTCAGCGGTTCGGGTGACACCCAAGGTGCAAGCAGAACGATGGCGAGGAAGGGGCTCTTGCGGGGCTGGACGGTGTGCTGCGCGGTCGAACGGTCGGCTGGCGCGCCGAGCGGACGGTTCGTCGCGCGGCGACAGCGCGCTACCCGACGAGCGACTCGCGCGTCGTCGTGATGGAGCGCTCGATCAGCGTCCGCGCAGCTCGGCCCCGTCCCCGGCTTCCAGCTCGGCGACCATGGCGTGGCACAGCTTGGTCAGCTCGCCTCGATTGGCAGACTCCTGGGCGTGCAGCCGGGCGTAGGGCTCCACGAGGTTGAGCACCTGCACGACCAGCCGGACGGTATGCCGGCGCCCGGACAGCTCGAACAGGCGCCGGTGGAACGCGTAGAGGGCCGCCGACCAGTCCTCACCCGACGTGTCGGCCGCCTCGGCGAGCCGCTCGACCAGCCCGCCCAGGTCGGCGACGTCCCGACGCCCGACGTGGTCGAGGATGGCCTCGGCCAGCGAGGGCTCCAAGAGCAGTCGCAAGCCGTAGAGCTCGTCCACCTCCTGCGGGTCAAGCTCGGTGACAACCGCGCCCAACCCAGGGTTGATGACGATCAGGCCTTCGCCCGCAAGGGTGCGTAACGCCTCGCGCAGCGGGATCCTGCTGACGCCGTACTGGCGGGCCAGCTCGTCCTGGTTGAGCACCTGGCCGGGCGAGAAGATCCGCTCACGGATCGACCGTCGGACCGCTCGGGCAATCTCCTCAGGCCGCATGCGCGCCTCCCGACACCATGCATGCAGCGTATACATGCGCTGACGCGAGGGGGTCTCGGCCGGTCCACATCGCGGACGGCCCTTGGATAACGGCGCGTTTGGTGTTGCATCATCACCCGATGCCCCGGTTTGGCTTTCCCGACGTGGTCGATGCGGTCACGGTCCGCCTCGTCGCATCGCTGGTCCTGCTCATCGCCCTGCTCGCCCTGCTCACCGGCCGGTGGTGGCTGTATGCCGTGCTCGCGAGCGACTTCATCCTGCGCAGCGCGTTCGGCCCCTCGATCAGCCCGCTGGCCCAGGTCGCGCTGCGCTGGCTGCGTCCGTGGGTGACGGCGCTGCCGCAGCCGACGCCCGGCGCTCCCAAGCGCTTCGCCGCGGTGATCGGTGCGGTGCTCACCACAGGCGCCTTCGTGGTCGGCGCCGCCGGGGCGATGACCGGGTCACTGGCGGCACCGACCGTAGTGGTTGCCCTCGGGACGATCATGGTCGTCTTTCCCGCGCTGGAGGCGCTGGCGGGGGTCTGCGTCGGCTGCCTGTTCTACAACCGGCTCATGCGCGTTGGCCTGGTGCCGCCCAAGACCTGCATGGAATGCACGGGCTGACCGAGTAGCTGCGCTCAACGGCCACGCGCGGCAACGACAACCGCGCCGTCGGCACCGGTGCGGACGGTCAGGTCGCCTTCCTGGTCGGTCCGGTGGACGCGTGAGCCCAGCCGGCTCAGCGCGTGGATGGTGGACGACGCCGGGTGGCCGTAGTCGTTGCCCGCGCCGACGCTGACCAGCGCCACGGCCGCGTGGGCCTGCTCGTACAGCTCGTCGTCGCGGTTGGCCGAGCCGTGGTGGGCGACCTTGAGCACGTCGACGTGACCCGACCAGATGGCGTCGCGCTGCAGGGTCGCCTCAACGGGCTCGGCCGCCTCGTGCTCGATGTCACCGAGCAGGAGCACGCGCAGGCCGGACACGTCCGCCGCCAGCACGACCGAGGCGTTGTTGGGAACCGACCCGCTGCGCACGACCCGCGCCGGCCACCACACCCGCGCCTGGACCGTTCCCCACTGCAGCACGTCACCGGCATACACGGCAGAGACCGGCACACCCGCCAGGGCGGCGCGGCGCACGACCTCCGCCGCCTGCTCGGGCGGGTCGGCGACCGGCGTCGTGAGGATCTCCGGCGCCCCGCGGCCGTGGAGGGCTCCCGGAAGGCCGTCGACGTGATCCGCGTGAAAGTGCGTGAGCACGATGGCGTCGAGCGCGCCGACGCCGAGCCGGGCAAGACAGCCGTCGACGGCAGCCGGCTCGGGGCCGGCATCGACCAGCACCGCGCGGCCGGGCGCGGTGGCCAGGACGATGGCGTCGCCCTGGCCGACATCGCACATGGCAACCTGCCAACCCGCGAGCGGCCACGCCGAGTCCCGAGTGGGCAGCGTCGCGCCGAGCGCCAGGACGGCGCACCCGAAGACGGCCACCGGACGGCGCCGCGCGTGGGACGCCAGCCATGGACCGCCGAGGATCGTGGCGAGGGTGAGCGCAGTGAAGAGCAGGGCCCCGACCGGCCCGCTGGGCCAGGGCACCGTGCCGAACGGCACCTCGGCTCCCACCCTGGCCAGCTGCGCGATGAGCAGGGCCGGGACGGCGCCGACCCAGGCGAGCACCGCGGCGAGCGGGGAGCAGACAAGCGAGGTGAGCAGGACAACCACCCCGGTCACCGTCGCCGGCGCAACGAGAGGGGCGGCCAGCAGGTTGGCTGGAACCGCGACGAGGGACACCGACCCTTGCAGCAGGACGAGGACCGGGGCGCACATGAGCTGGGCAGCCAGGGGCACGGCGATGACGCCGGCCCAGCCACGCAGCCGCCTCGGCAGCGCCACGGCAACCCGCGACTGCATGGGAGCCACCAGCAGGAGCAGCCCAAGCGTCGCCAGCACCGACAGGGCGAAGCCGTACGAGCGGGCCAGCCAGGGGTCCCAACACAGCAGGAGGAGAACTGCCGCCGCCAGCGCCGGCAGCCCCGCTCGCGTGCGGGAGGCGGCGAACCCGAGCAGCCCCACCAGCCCCATGACGGTGGCACGCAGCACGCTCGGCTCGGGCCGCACGACGATGACGAAGGCCAGGAGAAACAGACCTACCGCGACGGGCCGCCACCGACGGCGCAGGCCGATGGCACGGCATACCGCAAGCGCGCTGGCGGCAACGATGGCGATGTTGGAGCCGCTGACCGCCGACAGGTGCGTCATGCCGGTGGCCAGCATGGCCTCGGTGAGGTCACCCGGCGTCGATGACCGGTCTCCGACGACGAGCGCGGGCAGCAGGCCAGCCGCGTCCGCGGGCAGGCCCGATGTGGCCTCCCGGAACCGCTGCCGCACGACTGCCGCCGCGTCGGCGACCGCGCCGGCGGAGGCGAGAATGACCGGCGCGCCGCTGGGGCGGACGACGGCCGCTGCCGCATCGCCTGCCTCGGTCGGGCCAAGGCGACCGGTCAAGCGCACCCGCTGGCGCCATCGGACCTGCAGCCAGGACTGGTCCGCGAGGACCAGCACGGGGGCGGACACCTCGCTGGTGGTCCCACGGCCGGTCACCCGTTCGGTCCGTAGCTCGGTGAGCACGACCGTCGCATCGACCCGGCGCCCGGGCTTGGGGGCGAGCGGGCGCGGGTCGGAGTCGACGGTGCCGTCGATGACCACGGTGGCCGCGGCCGCGGCCAGCTCGTCCAACGTCCCGGCGCTGCGCAGCGCGAGCTGACCGGCGAGTGCCGTCGCGGCGAGCGCGCTGACCAGACCGGTCAGGCCGACGACCCGCCAGAAGCCGGAGCGGCGCTTGCGCCCAGAGAGCAGGGCCGGCCCAGCCGCGGCGACCCCGGCGACGGCCACCCCCACTGGCGCACCCGTCGGCGCACCGGCCCACAGGAGCACGACGAGCAGGCCCCACGCCCCCAGCGCAGGCACGAGCAGGCGCAGATCGGGGGGCCGATCGGGGGGTCTGGTCACACCGTGACCCTCGTCCTGAGCTGGGCGAACAGCTTGTCCCCGATGCCGCTGACCTCGTTGAGCTCCTCCACAGTGGTGAAGCGCCCGTGCTCTTGGCGCCACTGCACGATCCGCTGGGCGAGCACCGGGCCGACGCCCGGCAACGTGTCCAGGGCGGCGACGTCGGCCGTGTTGAGGTTGACCAGCTGGTGCCCGTCACCGGAAAGGCCGGAACCGCCAGCAGAGCCCGCGCTGCCGCCGTTGCCCTCCGACCCCGGCAGCATCGGCTCACCGGGAGCCGGCACGCGGATCTGCTCACCGTCGACGACGACCCTGGCCAGGTTCACCCGGCCCAGGTCCGCAGCCGGCAAGGCTCCGCCCGCCTTGGCCACTGCCTCGCCCACCCGGCTGCCTGCGCCGAGGGTCACCACTCCTGGGCTGGCCACCTCGCCGACCACGTGGACAAGGAGCGTGGGCGGGCCTCCGCCCCCGGCCGAGGATGCCGGGCCGCCGGTCGGTGCCTGGGCCGACGTCGAGAGCCCCCCGCCGGCGCTCGTGGGCGCCGCAACCGCGGTGAACCCGGGCGGCACCGACCGGCCGACCAGCCCGGACCGGTCCGCGGTCACGGCGACCGGCTCGCCTTGGCGGATCGCGACGGCGACACGGAGCGCGAAGAGGGCCGCCGCGCAGACCACGAGCACGCTCATCGCAGCCAACGCCCGTCGGCCCACCCTCAGCCGGGCGTCCCGCAGGAACGTTGGCACGGTGAGGACGCGGGGTGGCGGTGTGTCGCCAGGCGGACCCGGAACCCATCCCGGCGCTCGGTGGGCCTCGCTCGGGACCTGCGGCGACCCTGGCCCGCCGAGCAGCCCCCTGATCCGCTCGACAAGCGCCGGGTCGGGCGCGGTGGTGCGCGGCATGCCGCGAAGCTAGGCGAGAGGTCACCTGCCGACCAGTGCCACGTCAGCTCTTGGGGACCGTGGGACAACCGGTCAGGGGGATGTGGACGGCCCGAGCGGCGTGGCTGGACTCTCGATCGGCGCTAGACCGGCACGACCGGAGACACGACGACGGCAAGGGTGCCCGGCCCGACGTGCGCGCCGATGACCGCGCCGAGCTCGGCCACGCCGATCTCGCGAGCTGCGGGTAGCCGGGCGCGCAGGGCGTCGACCGTGCTCTGCGCCCGCACTGCCGAGTCCAGATGCTGCACGGTGACGTCCACCTCGGCGTGCGCCCCCTCAGCGAAGGCCACGGCGAGGTCGACCATGCGCACCAAGGCCCGGCTTGCGGTGCGGACCTTCTCGACCGGCTCGATGTGCCCCTCCTTGAGGGCGAGGATCGGCTTGATCGCCAGCGCCGAACCGAGCAAGGCGGACGCCGACCCGATCCGTCCACCTCGGCGCAGGTACTCGAGCGTGTCCACGCAGAACACCAGGAAGGACTTCGTGGCCCGTGACCGGGCCACGGCCGCACACGCCTCGCCGCTCGCGCCCGCCGCGGCCGCCTCGGCAGCCGACAGCACGGCATACCCCATGGCCATGCCGAGGGTGCGCGAGTCGACCACGTGGACGGGCACGGACGCCTGCTGGGCGGCCAGCCGGGCGCCAGTCACCGTGCCCGACATCTCCGCGGACAGATGGACCGACACGATCTCGTCGGCCCCCTCGGCGACGGCCTGCTCGTAGACCTCGAGGAAGTCCGCTGGCGCCGGCATCGACGTCGAGACCGGGCGGAACGCGCGCAGCGCTGCCGCGAGGTCCTCGACGCTCACGTCCACGCCTTCGCGGTACTGCTGGCCGGCGATGACGACATGCAGCGGAACGACGTGGATGGGCACCGGAGCCGCCTCGATGCGCTCAGGGCGCAGGTATGCCGTCGAGTCGGTGACGATCGCGACCCCCATGCCAGCGCTCAGGCCGGAACGACGTTGACGAGACTGGGCGGGCGGACCACCACGGTTCGCACTCCGCCAGCAGTCGCCGCAACCACCTTGTCGCGCGACAGCACCAGCTCACGCAGCGCCGCCTCAGAGATGTCGGCCGGAACCTGCACCCGGTCACGGACCTTGCCACGAACCTGGATGACGCAGGTGACCTGCTCGTCGACCAGCAGGGCCGGGTCGGCCTCGGGGAAGCAGGCCTGCGCCAGGCCGCCGTGATGGCCCAGCCGCAGCCACAGTTCCTCGGCGATGTGCGGAGCCACCGGAGCCACCATGAGCACGAGCGCCTCGACCACCGCCCGCGGCGGGGCACCCGTCTTGGTGAGTGCGTTGTTCAGCTCGATGAGCTTGGCCACGGCCGTGTTGAAGTGCAGCCGCTCGTAGTCCTCACGCACGCCGGCGACGGTCCGGTGCATCGCGGTCCGCAGGGCCGGGTCCGGGTCGACGTCCGCGACGCGAAGCGTGCCGGTGCCCTCGTCGACGACGTTGCGCCAGAGCCGTTGCAGGAACCGCTGGGCACCGACGACCGTTCGGGTGTCCCAGGGCTTGCTCTGCTCCAGCGGGCCCAGGGCCATCTCGTAGACCCGGAAGGTGTCCGCGCCGTAGTCGTCGTACATCTCGTCCGGGGTGACCATGTTCTTGAGCGACTTGCCGATCTTGCCGAACTCGCGGATCACCCGCTCGCCGTTCCACTCGAAGAGGGGCTCGCCCGCGGCGCTGGCCCCGACCTCGACGACCTCCTCGGCCGGGACGTACTGGCCACGGCCGTCCTGGTAGGCGGGGGCCTGGATGTAGCCCTGGCTGAAGTAGGTGCGGAACGGCTCCTCGCTCGACAGGTAGCCCAGGTCGAAGAGCACCTTGTGCCAGAACCGGGCGTAGAGCAGGTGCAGCACGGCGTGCTCGACGCCCCCGACGTAGAGGTCGACGCCGCCCGGGTCGCGGATCCCGGGGGCGCGCCCGTGACCGGAGTCTGCTGCGGACCCATCCAGTACCGCTCGTTCTCCGGGTCGACCATCGCCTCGTCGTTGGCCGGGTCGAGGTAGCGCAGGTAGTACCAGCAGGACCCGGCCCAGTTCGGCATCGTGTTGGTCTCACGGTGGTATGTGCGCACCCCCCGACCGTTGCCCAGGTCCAGCTCGACGTCGACCCACTCGGACACCCGGGACAGCGGCGCCTCCGGCTCGCTCGCCGCGTCGTCCGGGTCGAAGGTCTTCGGGCTGTAGTCAGGCACGTCCGGCAGGGTCAACGGCAGCATCGACTCCGGCAGCGAGTGGGCCGTCCCGTCGTCGTCGAAGACGACCGGGAACGGCTCGCCCCAGTAGCGCTGCCGGCTGAACAGCCAGTCGCGCAGCCGGTAGGTCACGGTCCCCACGCCGATGCCGTCGGCCGCCAGCTCCGCGATGATCGTGGCCTTCGCGTCGGCCACGGACAGCCCGTCGATGTCATAGGACCCCCTCCGGGGTCGGTGTCGCTGCGCTCGCTGCGCGAGTTGACCGCGACCCCGTCCCCGACGTAGGCCTCGGTCAGGGGTGCATCGGCCTCGGCCAGGCTCGGCGCGATGACCCGCACGATGGGCAGCTCGAAGGCCGCGGCGTACTCGAAGTCGCGGTGGTCATGCCCCGGCACGGCCATGATCGCCCCGGTGCCGTAGCCCATGAGGACGTAGTCGGCCACGAAGACTGGGACCGCCTGCCCGTTCACCGGGTTGGTGGCGAACGAGCCGGTGAACACGCCGGTCTTGTCCTTGCCTTCGGTCTGGCGCTCCACCTCGGACTTGCGCGCGGCCGCCTCCCGGTATGCCGTGACCGCGGCCGAGGGGCTCTCGCTCGCCGCCAGGTCCTCCCCCTTCCAGACCGTTGGCGTCCCCTCTGGCCAGCCGCCCTGCGGCACAAGCCGGTCCACCAGCGGATGCTCCGGGGCAAGCACCATGAAGGTGGCACCGAACAGGGTGTCGGGGCGCGTGGTGAACACCTCGATCTGCTCGGGCGACCCGTCGGCGAGCACGACCGGGAAGCGCACCTGCGCACCGGCCGAGCGGCCGATCCAGTTGCGCTGCATGAGCTTGACCTTCTCGGGCCAGTCGACCCGGTCGAGGTCGTCGGCCAGCCGGTCGGCATACGCGGTGATCCGCATCATCCACTGGCGCAGGCTGCGGCGGAAGACCGGGAAGTTGCCGCGCTCGGAGCGGCCCTCGTTGGTGACCTCCTCGTTGGACAGCACCGTGCCCAGGCCCGGGCACCAGTTGACGGGGGCCTCGGACGGGTAGGCGAGCCGGAACCCGTCCAGCACGTCGGCGCGCTCCTTGTCCGACAGCTGCGCCCAGCCTCGCCCGGCAACGGTCGGGGAGGCCAGCTGCCCGGACTCGAGCTTGGCGACCAGCTCGCCGATCGGCCGGGCGGCCCCGCGCCCGCCGTCGGGGCGCACCACCTCCGGGTCGTACCAGCTGTCGCGGATCTTGAGGAAGATCCACTGGGTCCAGCGGTAGTAGCCCTCGTCGATCGTCGCGAAGCTGCGCCGCTCGTCGAAGCCGAGGCCGAGCCGGCGCAGCTGGCGCTGCATGATGGCGATGTTGTCCTCGGTCGTCTTGCGCGGGTGCTGGCCGGTCTGCACGGCATACTGCTCGGCCGGCAGCCCGAAGGCGTCGTACCCGAGGGCGTGCAGCACGTTGCGCCCGCGCATCCGGTGGTAGCGGCAGAAGACGTCCGTGGCGATGTAGCCCAGCGGGTGCCCCACGTGCAGGCCCGCCCCGGACGGGTAGGGAAACATGTCGAGGACGAGCAGCTTCTCGCCCAACGCGGCGACCAGCTCGGGCTGGGCCCACGGGCCGGCGGGGTTGGGGGCGTGGAACGCGCCGCTCTGCTCCCATCGCTCCTGCCAGGCCAGCTCGATCTGGCCGGCCAGCGCGGCGGTGTAGCGGTAGGGCGTCTCGTCGCTCATCGTGAACCACAAGGTAGCGCACCGTCTCACGGGCCAGCGCACCCTTATCCACGCAGCATCCCCAGCACGAGAAGCACCTCGGCGACGTCATGGAGGACCTGCACGGCGAGCGGGCCCCAGGCGAGCGGTCGCGAGAAGCGCTCGTAGCCCAGCACCGCGTCACCGGCAAGCAACACCACCGCACCGACGCCGAGTCCAACACTGGCGGTGGACCACGCGGCCACCGGCACCGCCGCGACAATGACGGCATACCCCAGCGGCGGTATGCCGTGACGCCACCTCGCGCGCGCGGCCGGCACCCTCGCGAGCCGGGCGGCCCAGGCGACAAGGACCGCGACGAGCCCGATCCCGAGCCACCGCCCGCTGCTTCCCGGCACGAGCACGAGGGCGACGACATAGGCCACCCGGCTGAGCAACAACGCCGCCCAGCCGGCGCGTTCGCCCAGTGGCGACCCTCCGAGCCGCCCATGCCGCAGCCAGTCCCCGACGAGGCTGAGCACCAGGCCCAGCAGCAGGAACCGCCCGTAGTCGACGGTGTCGGCCCGCAGCAGCCAGGCGAGGGCGAGCAGCAGGACGTGGAAGGCCGGCCGGCTCAGCCCTTCCACGTCCGGGCGGTGCCGCGACATCGACCACCAGGTGGCCCCTGCAGCCACGCCGAGCGCGGCAAGCAGGACCCAGGCGAAGAGGTTCATCGGCTTCACCTTCTCGCACCGAACCAGTCGGCCAGCGGCACGGCGCGCGGTGTGATCTGCGGCATAGACTCGGGCGCATGGCCCTGGAGAAGCAGGAACACACCGTCACCCAGGAGGACACCGCCGTCGAGCTGCACAGCGGCGACCTGCCCGTCCTAGCGACACCGCGCCTTATCAACTGGATGGAACGAACCGCCTTCGCGGTCGCCAAACGCTCGATCGAACCCGGCCAGACGACGGTTGGCACGCTCGTCAAGGTCGAGCACGTCAAGGGTGCCCCGGTGGGCACCACCGTCACCTGCTGTAGCTCCAAACCGATCAGCGACGGGCGCCGGCTGATCTTCCACGTCACCGCGACAGACGAGAAGGGCGACGAGATCGCGATCGGCGAGATCCAGCGCCGGGTCATCGACCCGGACCGGTTCATGGCCCGGTTCACCGAGGCCGAGGCTGCTCCGGAGGCCCCGCGCTGACGCGGCGCTTCGGTGCCCGCGAGCTCATCGGGGCGGTCCTCGACGAGGACAGCTGGGTCTCGTGGGACACCCCGCCGCTGCGGGTCGCTGAGCCTGGCAGCAGGTATGCCGTCGAGCTGGCCAAGGCGGCGGACGCGGCCGGCACGGACGAGGCGATCCTCACCGGCGAAGGACGAGTCCGAGGTCGTCGGGTCGCCTTTGTCGTCTCGGAGTTCCGCTTCCTTGCCGGGTCGATCGGGCGAAGCGCCGCCGAGCGCATCGTCCTGGCGTTCGAGCGCGCCCAGCACGAGCAGATCCCCATGTTCGCCGCGCCGGCCTCGGGAGGGACCCGGATGCAGGAGGGCACGCCGGCCTTCCTCGGGATGGTGAAGATCTCCTCCGCGGTCGCCCAGTTCAAGGCCGCCGGGCTGCCGTACATCGTCTACCTGCGCCACCCCACGACCGGAGGTGTGTTCGCGTCATGGGGGTCGCTGGGACACGTCACGGCGGCCGAACCCGATGCAACCATCGGCTTTCTGGGGGCACGGGTCTACGAAGCCCTCTACGGGACGCCGTTTCCCGACGGCGTGCAGACCGCGGAGAACCTCTACCAGCGCGGGCTCGTCGACGCGATCCTGCCGGTCGAGGAGCTTGCCGACGTCGCGGCCCGAGCATTGACGATTCTGTCCGCCCGGCACGAGGACCGCCCGCCGGCACCGGTGAGCGAGGACCCGTACGCCGACCTGGAGCCACAGGGTCCCGCATGGGAGTCGGTGCTCGCCTCGCGGCGGGAGGACCGGCCGGGGGTGCGAGCCTTGCTCAAGCTCGGCGCGACCGACGTCCTGCCGTTGCAGGGCACCGGTCAGGGTGAGCAGGACCCGGGGATGCTCCTCGCGTTGGCCAGGTTCGGCGGGACCCCCTGCATCGTCCTGGGTCAGGACCGCCACCGTGCGACGGTCAAGCAGCCGCTCGGGCCAGGCGGCCTGCGGGTGGCCCGGCGCGGCATACGCCTCGCCTCCGGCCTCGACCTGCCCCTGGTGAGCGTCGTCGACACCGAAGGGGCCGCCCTGTCCAAGGAGGCCGAGGAAGGCGGCCTCGCGGGTGAGATCGCGCGCTCGCTGGCCGACCTGGTCATGCTGCCGGCGCCCACGCTGTGCGTCCTGCTCGGGCAGGGCACCGGCGGAGGGGCGCTTGCGATCCTGCCGGCCGACCGGGTCATCAGCGCCCACCACGGGTGGCTCTCGCCGCTGCCGCCGGAGGGTGCGTCGGCGATCGTCTACCGCGTGACCGACCGAGCGCCGGAGCTGGCCGAAGCCCAGCGGGTGCGCGCCACCGACCTGCTGGCCGACGGGATCGTCGACCGGATCGTCCCCGAGCACCACGACGCGGCCGACGAGCCCGAGGCGTTCTGTCGCCGGATGGCTCAGGCCATCCACCAGGAGCTCGACGCGTTGTGGCGCGCCGACCCGGCGACCCGGCAAGCCGCCCGGCTGGCTCGCTACCGGCGCCTGGGCACCGAACCGCTGCGATAACCGCCTCGGGGACGAACTGCTCGTTATGCCGAGGTCCGGGCTCCCGCCTTGAGCACCGAATTCCAGATCAACCACCGGATCCCGTGGTTGATCTGGAATCTCGTTGTGGCGCTGTTACCAATGCGGCTGTTGGGGTTTAGCTGCGGTAACCGTGGGCGCTGGACGGTTGCTTCAGTGTACAGGTCACGGTTTCCGCACCGAGCGAGGGTACTGTCGGCGGCGTGACCGAGCTGCCCCCAGACCAGAACGTCAGCTTCCCCAGCAACGGGCGCACGGCCAGCGGCTACCTGGCTCTGCCTGCGAGCGGCTCCGGCCCCGGCGTGATCGTCATCCAGGAGTGGTGGGGCCTGGACAGCCACATCGTCAGCGTCGCCGACCGGCTCGCCGCGGAGGGGTTCGTCGCTCTGGCGCCCGACCTGTACGGCGGGCGGGTGGTCCACGGGCGGGAGGACGCGGCGGCCATGATGGCCGCGCTGCCCGTCGACCAGGCCGCACGGGACCTGGCCGGAGCCGTGGACTACCTGCTCGGGCTGGAGGCGACGACCTCCGACTCGGTCGGTGCCGTCGGCTTCTGCATGGGCGGCGGGTTCGTGCTCATGCTCGCCGCGCAGCAGGGCGACCGGATCGGCGCAGCGGTGCCGTTCTACGGCGTCGGCAAGGCGCTCCCCGATACGTACACCGGCCTCACCGCCGCCGTCCAGGGCCATTACGGGCTGCGCGACGTGGGCTATCCGCCGGAGAAGGCCAGAGCCCTCGAGGAGCAGATCCGCCGGGAGAGCGGTGCCGACGTCGAGTTCTTCTACTACGACGCCGGGCACGCGTTCTTCAACGACGAGAACCGCATGGGCAGCTACACCCCCGAGCTCGCCGCCCTCGCTTGGGGACGCGCAGTCGCCTTCCTTCGCGACCGGCTCGGTATGCCGTCCGGCTGAGCGCCCTTGCCCAACAAGACGATTGGCGCCCTCGCGGTCTGCGCTGTGCTGGCGACGGGAGCCTGTGCCGGCGCTGACACGCCGGCGCCGACCGACGCAAGCCAGCCTCCGACGTCCGCAGCCGCCTCGACCACCACGCCTGCCGACGACCCGAGCACGTCCCCGGCCGCACCGCCGTCACCGCCTGTGAGCGGCCCGGCGGCGCCTGCCGCGACCTGTCCTGACCGGATGCTGGCTCGGCTGACCGAGGAGCAACGCATCGGGCAGCTGCTCATGGCGGGGCTCAGCCCGTCCGCGGGGCCGTCCAGCCTGAGCGCCACCCTGCGCGACCAGCACATCGGGGGGGTCGTCTACCTGGGCGGTTGGCGCGACGCGTCGAGCGTGGGCGCCGCGTCCTCGGCACTCCAGCAACGGTCCACGGAGGATGTCGCCCTGCTGGTGGCCGCCGACCAGGAGGGCGGGCAGATTCAGCAGCTGCGAGGCAGCGGATTCACTCCTCTGCCTTCCGCCGTAGACCAGGGCCGGATGGCGGCGGAGCAGCTCAGCACGCTATGGGCGGGCGCGGGCCGGGAGCTGCGCGACGCGGGGGTCAACGTCAACCTGGCACCCGTCGCAGACGTCGTCCCGAAGGGCCGGGAGAGCGTCAACGCGCCCATCGGACGGTACTCGCGCCAGCTCGGCAGCGACCCGGGCCAGGTCGCGGGAGCAGTGCGGGCCATCGTCGCCGGCCTGTCCCAAGCCGGGGTGACCGCCACGGTCAAGCACTTCCCGGGGCTGGGGCGAGTGACGGGCAACACCGACGTCACCTCCCAGGGCATTACCGACGAGACGACGACGGCGACCGACTCGTACCTGGAGCCGTTCCGGGCCGGCATCGACGCGGGCGCCAGCCTGGTCATGGTGTCCTCGGCGCGCTACCCGAGGATCGACCCGGCGAACCCGGCGGTCTTCTCCCCCGCCGTCATCACCGGCCTGCTGCGGACTGCCATGGGCTACTCCGGGGTGGTCATCAGCGACGACGTCGGGCGTCGCCGAGGCGGTGTCGGACGTCCCCGCTGGCGAACGCGCGACCCGCTTCCTCGCCGCCGGTGGCGACATCGTCCTCACCGCGCAGGCGTCGACGGTGCCAACGATGACCTCGGCCATCAACGCCCGGGCGGAGCGAGATCCCCGGATTTGCCGAGCAGGTGCAGCGATCCGTGGGCCGGGTGCTTGCCCTCAAGGAGAAGATGGGCCTGCTGCACTGCACGTAGGCGATGGGAGGAATCAAGATGGGCAACCGGCACTCGAGCGCGGGCTCATGCACCTCCAGCTGGTCGCGTTGGCGCTCGTCGCCGACAAGCCGTAGCGGTGTTCGGCCGCCCCTCTCATCCGCCGCTATGTCGGCGCCACGACCGCCAGACCGTTGAGCTCGGCGGCGCGCGCCAGTCGCTTGTCGTAGGTGACCAGTCCCTCGACCTCGTCACCCAAGGCGAGCGCCGCAGCCAGGTGCACCGCGTCCAGGCTGGCCAGCTGCGTGGGGTCCAAGCGGCCGGCCTGCTCGAATATCGCCGTGGTCACCTCGACGAGAGTCACGGCGTCGAGCACCGTGCGAGCCCGGACCATCCGCTGGGGCACCGCTCGGCGAACCGCACGGATCAGCTCGGTCCGCGCCACGTCGCAGGACAACGGTGCCCGATCGGCAGCCTTTAGCCAGGTCTGCAGGGCCAGCGTCTCCGCCTCGGCGACGACAAGCTTGACCAGCGCCGAGGTGTCGAGATAGAAGGCCACCTCAGTACCGCTCGGCATCCCGCTGGGCAGCCAGCTCGCCGGATAGGTCAGGACCCGGCTCGGGCGATGGCAGGTCGGCAAGGTCGTGCTTGGCCGGTCGAGCGAGGCCAGCCGCGACCAGCTGCGCCAACCGTGATGCCGCTATGGGCGACAGCTGCGCGACCGGCCGGCCGCGATCGGTGATCGTCACCTGCTCCCCGGCGGCCGCCTGAGCAATCACCGCCGACGCGTTCTGCTTCAGCGCCCGGATCCCGACCTCGGCCATGTTCTACATGGTAGCACATTCGGGCAACGGCGTGCTCGGCTTACAACCGGTCGAGCAGCCACCCCGGGCCAAGGCCGGAGGCCCCGGCCGCTTCGATGCGATCACGCAGCGCCCGGTCGGCAGTGACCACGGTGACGCCACGCCCGTCACCGACGCCAAGCTGCCTGATCACCTCGTCGACGATCGCGTCGTCCCCCGACCGCTGCGCGTGGATGGTCCGTACGCGTCCGCTCTGTCCAGCCGCCTGGCCGCGCTTGGCCTCACCTTCGAGGACGAGGACGACCTCGTCCTGAGGCAAGGATGCGACCGACAGCTGGTCATGCAGCCGGCGGGCTGCTCCTGCACGGTCACGCCACCAGCCGTCGGGACGACTGCCCACGACGTTGGCGCCGTCGACGATCAGGACCTGCATGCCGCAAGCGTACGAAGCTGTCGCCCTGAAAGGTCGCCTGAGCTTTCGCACCGCCGGCACATGGTTCGCCGGGGCGACTACTTGGGGCGCAGCGAGCGGGCGTATCGAACGCCGTGGCCCACCCAGCGTCGCAGGTCATCGTCGCCCTCGAGGGCCTCCGGGCTCACCCGAAGCCAGCCGTCCATCAGCCGACCCCGCATCTCGACGCGTTGCACGTACGGCTCGCTGATCAGGGACGCTGACTGCGCCGGGTCCACGCGCAGCATCAGGCCGCCCTGACCACTGGCGCTGACGGCCATGTTGCCCTGGATGAGGAAGGCGAGCCCGCCGAACATGCGTTGCTCGGTCACACCCGGCTCAGCCTGCACGACCTGGCGGATCCGATCGGCGAGCTCGACGTCGTACGCCACTCCCATAGTCTCGCGCGGACACCGGCCTCTTGCGCGAAGGAGCAATCATTGCCCGACCGATGGCGACCTGTCGGCCGCCGGGCCGTGCCGTAGGGCGGCAGCGATCCGATCGGCCGCTCGGCCCGGCTCGTCGTGCTCCCAGACCCGGACAGGCGTCCATCCAGCCGCCTTCAGCCGGGCGTCGGTATCGCGGTCGCGGGCCTGGTTGCCTGCGATCTTGTCGTTCCGGTACCAGCCGTTGGTCCAGTGGCCACGCTGACCATGGTCGGGGCAGCCGTGCCAGAAACAACCATCGACGAAGACGGCGACCTTGGCGGCGGGGAAGTCGAGGTCGGCCTGCGGCTAGATCGGCGAGCGGCCGGCGGTTCACGTAGTAGCGAAGCCCTTGGCGATGGAGTATCCGCCGCAGCGCCATTTCGGGGCCGCTGTCCCGCCTGGCGAGGCGGCTCATCTTCTTACCGATGGCGTCGTTCGAGGCGAACGGGGCACGCCAGCGCTCGGGCACGCTTGCTACCGTATGGCCTGGGCGACCCGTTCCGTGACCTGTCGCGCGAGCAGGGGTGGAACGGAGTTGCCGATCTGGGCCTGGATCGAGGCCCGCCGGCCAACGAATACGAAGTCGTCGGGTAGCTGAAGAGGCGCTGCGTCTCCTGGAGTAGTCGCTGGAACGCGGGCCGACTGGCCTTGTTGCGGTGGGTAACGGCGTAGACGTTCTCGAGGATGAACGCTCGTGGCCGGGCCTCGGCGAGCACGCGAGTGTATGCCTGCAGCAGGCTGGCGTCGGGATCGAGGCCTGCCCGCTTCCACTCCAGCCAGAACCCCGGATTTGGAGAACGGCGTGCGCGGCGGGCCCCCAACGAGCAGCTCGGGCCGTTCGCGACCTTTCAAGCCGGCGGCGCGGAGAGTTCCCGGGTGGGCACCTCGTAGTCCGGATGCAGTCCGGCGGCTGTGAAACCCCGCCGCAAACAGGAACGTGCGGTCAACCCCTCAGTGTGGACCTGGTTGAGCACTGCGGGAATAGGCGACGGCGGGTGGAGAGGCTGATCTCCGCCTGAGATCACGAAACCAGCGAGGCGGACGCCCGACGGCGAGCCGGATGACCCACTCATCAGGGCGTCGGCGGAGCCAAGGAGACGACCTCGAACACCGCTGACGTCAAGCGAAGCGGACGCTATCCGAACAGGCCCGCGCCGCAGGCGTGTCGGTCACCGCTCGCACGCCGGTACGGGGTACATCGGGCGACGGTTTGGGAGAAGACCCACGCTGTAGCCTGAATACCCACTCGTACCTACTCGTGCGCCGAGTAGTCGTATCGGTCACGCACCATCTGGAAGTCCCCTTCGTTCAGGTGGTGACACCACGGGTGCTGCGTGCCAGGGAGCCGGATGCGGGAGGCACCCGACCAGGAGGCGACCTCGATGTGACACTGTGGCATCGCCCACAGCACCTCGACCGCTGGCAGCAGGTCGTTGTCGGACGAGAACAGGATCGCTGCGTCCATGTGGCCGGACATGGCGAGCCGGATCAAGTCCACGGCGACGGCCACGTCGATGCCCTTCTCCGTCGCCTTCGAGACCGGGTAGTCCGACGGGTACTGGAGATTGCGGCGGATGACGGTCACTCGGTCCGAGCGCTCCCACATGGCCGTCTGCCGATCGTTCGCGCGGGCGGCTCCGGGCTGGCGTTCGGGATTGGGGCGGCCCCGGTAGACCCGCACCTCCATCAACTCGCTCTCACGGCGACGCCGAGCGGTGAGCAGCTCGCCGACCTTGAGCGGGAAGACGTGCCCCTCGCCGGGATCAGCGCCGAAGGGGAGGAACCGGCGGCGCACCCAGCCGTGGACGTTCTGGTAGTCCAGGAACACCACCACGCGATCCACGGCGTCGGTCACAACCAACCCTCTCCGGATAGAAAAAATCCCCGCCAATCCCAAGAGGGACGGCGGGGCAGAATACGGCCAGTGTACGACACCCAAGCGTTCACACGCTACTCGCTCGGGCTCGTTGGCCTTCAGGTACCGCGTCCGGGCTCAGATCGAGGTCGCGACCTACCCCAACCACTGGGCGAGCCACCATCCACGCCACCCGACCCTGAACCCGCCAGGCCGTCGGGCAGCGGTCGCCCGCCCTGGACTACGCGTCGCCACACTGGCGGTCTGTCTACTGATGCTATACGCGCATCCGTCCCCGAAGGTAGCGAGGAGGAGGTTCGTCATGGTCCCGTCGCGACCAGCGCCTCGGCAGCAGTCACGCCGGGCGGCAGTAGGCGCACGGTGCGCTTGTCCGTGTCGTAATCGATCAGCCGGTCCTGGTGCAGCCGCTTCAACACGTCCCTGCGAAGCGACGGTAGACCGGTGTGCTCCAACCACCGGAACAGATCCGCTTCGGTGACGTCACCTGCCTCGGTCAACAGCAGCAGGAGAGTCTGCTGCTTCCACGTGAGGCTCTTCCGCAGCACACGCTTCTTGTCGCCGTCGGTCCACACCCACGCGACCTCCCGCTCGATGAGGCCATCCACGATCGCGGTGGCTTCATCGGTCGGGAGCGTGTGAAGCAGGCGCACCAACTCCGCCATGCGCCATTTGGACATGTACAACACTGCCGTAGCGTCCATGAGGTTCGGGTCGACCTCGGCACCTGCGTGCCCCACACCGCGGTTATTCCGAATGTCGTAGAGACCCATCATCATGCGCGGGATGAGGATGCGCGCCGACCGACTGTTCGGCACTCGCTGGTAGGTGCTCTCCATGTCCCAGCACTTGTTCGGAAACCGGCTCGGCTTCTCGGCACGTACAGGGTAGGTCCCGCCTTCCAGCCAGCCCTTGCAGATCGTGTAGACGACCTCGCACAACTTGCCGCCGTTCAACTCTGAGGGCTCCCCGGGTTGAGCTGGATCTCGTGAAGCGTCACAGGTCGTCCGCAGGGTGGTCGGCGACGGGCGCGGAGCGGTCGCGCACTTCGCCGACGCCATCGACCTGCCCACCCTCAAACGCCACCAAGACCGCATCCGGGCGGGACTCGCCGACATCGACCGCCGCCTCACCGAACACAACCAGCACAGCACGAGCGCCCGCGCATTCCTCCACGACTCCTTGCGGCTGCTCGCCGACGCGCACCGCATGTACGCAGGCTCCGACGGCGGCAACAGGCGGCTCGCGAACCAAGCCTTCTACACACGCCTCGATATCACGGAGGACGAGGAACTAACGGCCCGTCCTCGCCGAACCCTTCGCCACCATCACAGCAGCCACACGAGCCGAGGAGACCGAACACGAACACGACTCGTCGAGCCATGTCGCGTGTTCCCATAAGGAACCTTCGGTGGAGCTGAGGGGACTCGAACCCCTGACCCCCTCCATGCCATGGAGGTGCGCTACCAGCTGCGCCACAGCCCCGCCCCGGACCAGCCGGGCAACCCATCGATCCTAGCCAACCTCATCCTCGGATGCGAAATGATGGTCGGGCACGCCCTCGTTGTACGTGAGCAGGCGTAGCCGCCCGCCCGGCTCGCTCTCCTGCAGCGACGTCCACGTGCAGTTGGCCATCGTCGCGAACGCCGCCTCGGCGCTGTGCGGCAGCCCGAGCAGGACGAGCATGGCCGCGCGAAGGCAGGCCCCATGAGTGACGACCATCCCGGTCTGGCCCTCTCGCAGCGACGCGACGTACTCACGGAGCGCCGGGACGACCCGGGCCAGCACGTCGGCCGTCGACTCCGCCCCGGGCACGAGGCAGGATTCGTCGCCGCGCTCCCACGCGGCATACTCCAGCGGGAAGCGCTGCGAGAACTCGGCGCGGGTCAGCCCGGCGCGGGCCCCCACCGAGTACTCGCGAAGGCGGGCGTCCGGCTCGACCCGCAGCCCGGTGAACCCGGAGATGTATGCCGCGGTCTGGCTCGCGCGGGACAGGTCGCTCGTCCATAGCCGAGCGGGGCGCAGCGCCGCCAGGTACGGGGCGGCACGCTCGGCTTCGGCGTGCCCCTCGTCGTCGAGCTCGATGTCGGTGTGTCCCTGGGCCCGGCGGCTGAGGTTCCACTCGGTGCGTCCATGGCGCACCAGGACCAGCTTGCGCACGCGGTCGGAGGGGAAGCCGCTGTAGCGGGTCGGCATCAGGCACCTCTGCGTCAGTGGACATCAGGCACCGTCTGCGTCAGTGGACATCAGGCACCGTCTGCGTCAGTGGACATCAGGCAGAGTCGGCGTCACGTAGCGGCCGCGGCGGCGTCTCGATGGCGTCCAGGTCAACGGAGGGACAGTCCTTCCACAGCCGCTCGAGCTGGTAGTAGCCGCGTTCCTCGACGTGCTGGACATGCACGACGACGTCGGCGAAGTCGATGAGGACCCACCGGCCCTCCCTGCCCCCCTCGCGGCGCACCGGCTTGACCCCCTGCTCGCGAAGCCGCATCTCTACCTCGTCGACGATCGCCCCTGCCTGCCGGTCGTTGGCCGCGGTCGCGATGACGAAGACGTCGGTGAGGGCCAGCCGGTCGGAGACGTCAATGGCGACGACGTCCTCGGCGATCTTGTCCAGGGCCGCCTCAGCGGCGACCTTGGCCAGGCTCAGAGCTCGTGGGGTAGCGGGCACAGGTCTCCTAGGGGGCGGCGGTCACGTGGCGGCGTTCGGACGCGCCGGAGCGGTACAGGCGGTACTTGCTGATGTACTGGACCACCCCGTCGGGCACGAGATACCACACCGGCTTTCCGTGCTCGACCCGCTCGCGGCAGCCGGTCGAGGAGATGGCCATGGCCGGCACCTCCTGCAACGTGATCTTGTCCGTCGGCAGCCCCCGGTCCGACAGCACGTGCCCCGGTCGGGTCACTCCGATGAAGTGGGCCAGGTGCCACAGCTCGTCGACGTCGCGCCACGTGAGGATCTCGGCCAGCGCGTCGGCGCCGGTGATGAAGTACAGCTCCGCGTCGGGGCGCTCCCGGCGCAGGTCACGCAGGGTGTCGATGGTGTATGTGGGCCCCGGGCGGTCGATGTCCGCCCGGCTGACGGTAAACCGCGGGTTGGACGCCGTCGCGATGACGGTCATGAGGTAGCGATGCTCAGCGGCGCTGACCTCGGTGAGCGCCTTCTGCCACGGCTGGCCGGTCGGCACGAAGACGACCTCGTCGAGGTGAAACAGCGACGCCACCTCGCTCGCGGCGACCAGGTGGCCGTGGTGGATGGGATCGAAGGTGCCGCCCATCACGCCGAGCCGCTTGCTCAGTGCTGCCCTCCCGTGGGCGGCCCCCCTGCGGGGTGGCCCGGCCCGGCCGGACGGGTGTATCGGTCGCGGACCTTGTATGCCGTGCCCCGGAACGCCCACGGTCAGCGCGAGCAGCAGCCCGAACCCCACCAGGAACAAGATCCCGTACAACGGAGCCGGCATCGGCAGCTGGCGGTGCGCCTCCTCCTCGCTGACCAGCAGCGGGACGACCAGGGCAGGCAGGACGCTGGCGGACATGACGCTCATCGTAGCGGGTCGCCTCGGGGAAGCAGCCTCGCCTCACGGCTGGCACCGGCAACGAGCACAGCCGGGGCACAGATGCGACCGTACTCTGGAGGTCATGAGCACCGAGCTGTCGGTCGTCGTGCCGATGTACAACGAGCAGGAGGTGCTGCCTCTGCTCGCCGCCCGGCTGCGCCCAGTGCTCGACGAGCTGGACACGGCATACGAGGTGCTGTGCGTCGACGACGGCAGCCGGGACCTCACCCCCGCGCTGCTCATGCGGCTGTCCCGAGAGTGGCCTCAGGTGCGTGTGGTGCGGCTGCGTGCCAACGCCGGGCACCAGGCTGCGATCTCCGCCGGCTTGGATCTGGCGGCCGGCGACTACGTGGTCACCATCGACGCCGACCTGCAGGACCCGCCCGAGGTCATCGCCGACATGCTCGCCACGGCACGCCGGGAGCAGGTCGACGTCGTCTACGGGGTGCGCAGCGACCGGTCGAGCGACTCGGTCTTCAAGCGGGTGTCGGCGCGGGCCTTCTACGCGGGCATCCGGGCCATCAGCGGCACGCGCGCGCAAAGCGATGCCGGCGACTTCCGGCTCATGTCCCGTGCGACGGTCGACGCGGTCAACCAGCTGCCGCAGGCCAACCGGGTCCTGCGGTTCGTCGTCCCAGCGCTGCACTTCCCGTCCGCGACGGTCGAGTACAAGCGCGACGAGCGGGCCGCCGGTGCGTCCAAGTACCCGCTCGTCAAGATGCTGCGGCTCTCGGTCGACTCAGTAACGGGGTTCTCGCTCTTCCCGCTGCGCCTGGCGACCTACCTGGGCCTGGGCGGCGCGGCCCTCATCGTCCTGGCCAGCATCGTGCTGCTGTTCGCCGCGCGCAACGGGTCCACGATCCCGGGCTGGACCTCGACGGTCCTCATCGTCGCCGCGGTGGGCGCCGTGCAGCTGGTCTGTCTCGGGGTGCTCGGCGAGTACGTCGGGCGCATGTACACCCAGATGCAGGGCCGGCCGGCATACTTCATCGCCTTCGACTCCAAGGCGCCCAGCCGGCCGACTGTCCTGAGCCCAGAGCTACACCCGGACCTGCCCGTCCCCCTCGACGACCCACTTCGTCGTCGTCAGCTCGGGTAGGGCCATCGGCCCGCGAGCGTGCAGCTTCTGGGTCGAGATGCCGATCTCGGCCCCCATGCCGAACTGCCCGCCGTCGGTGAACCGGCTCGACGCGTTGACCATGACGACCGCCGGCGTCGACCTCGGCGACGAACCGCCGAGCCGTCCCGCGGTCCTCGGTGACGATGACCTCGGTGTGCGTCGTGCCGTTGACCCGGATGTGCTCCAGCGCCTCGTCGAGCGTCGACACGGTGCGCACGTTCAGCTCCAGCCGGTGCCACTCGGTCGCGTAGTCGGCCTCGGTGACGATCTGGTATGCCGCGCCCGCCGCTTCGGCGTACGGGCGCACCTCAGGCGCCACGTGCAGCAGGACCCCGGCCCCGGCCAGGGCCGTGATGACGTCGGGCAGGAACTTCTCGGCGACCGCCTCGTGCACCAGCAGCGACTCGGCCGCGTTGCACACCGACGGGCGCTGGGTCTTGGAGTTGACGGCGATGTCCAGGGCCCGGCTCAGGTCGGCGCCGGCGTCGACGTAGACGTGGTTGACCCCGATGCCGGTCTCGATGACCGGGACGGTGGACTCACGCACGACCGTCTGGATCAGGTCGGCACCGCCTCGCGGGATGACGAGGTCGACCATCCCACGCGCGGTCATCAACGCTCGGGCGGCGTCGTGGCCGCCTTCGTCGAGCAGGCTGACCGCGTCCTCGGGGAGCCGCTCTGACGCGAGCGCCTCGCGCAGCACCGCGACGAGCGCTCGGTTGGACGACGCCGCTGCCGAGCCCCCGCGCAGGATCACCGCGTTGCCGCTCTTGACCCCGAGCGCTGCGGCGTCGACCGTGACGTTGGGGCGGGCCTCGTAGATCATGCCGACGACGCCCATGGGGACGCGGACCTGGCGGATCTGCAGCCCGTTGGCCAGGGTCGAGCCCCGAACGACCTCGCCCACCGGGTCGGGCAGCCCCGCAACCTCCCGCACGGCGTCGGCGATCTGGCGCACCCGATGGTCGTCGAGCATCAGGCGGTCGAGCAGGCCCTCCGGCATACCTCGGTCGGCTCCGCGAGCCAGGTCGTCGGCGTTGGCCGCGATGATCTCGGGCACCTGCGCGTCGAGTGCGTCGGCCACGGCGTGCAGCGCGGCGTCCTTGTCGGCGCGGTTGTGCAGGGCAAGCCGGCGCGCAGCGGTCTTGGCGCGTCCGGCGAGGTCGGCAACGTGGGCGATGACGGCGGGGTCGATCGGGTCGGGCATGACGACAAGCGTAGGCGCGCTGCCACCTCAGCCGCGCCCGAGGATCACGATGGCATCCCGGTGGACCACCTCGCGCTCGTACTCGGGCCCCAGCTCACGGGCCAGGTCGCGGGTGCTGCGACCGAGCAGCGGGGGCAGCTCGTCAGCGGCGTAGTTGACCAGGCCGCGGGCAACCGCCCGGCCGGACGGGTCGCACAGCTCGACCGGGTCGCCGGCGACGAACGACCCACGCACCTCGACGACCCCCGCCGGCAGCAGGGACTTGCGCCGCACCACCACCGCGTGGACGGCACCCTCGTCGAGCAGCAGCCGACCCTGCGGAGCGGTCGCGTGCGCCAGCCACAGCAGCCGGCTCGGCGGGCGCCGTTGTCCCGGAACGAAGATCGTTCCGACATCCTGCCCGCTCAGGGCCTCCGACACCCGCTCGGTCGCGGTGAGCAGCGCCGGGATGCCGGCCGCGTTGGCGATGGCCGCCGCCTCGATCTTGGTCGTCATGCCACCCGTGCCGACCCGGGTGCCGGCCCCCTTGACCGCGACGTCGGCCAGGTCGGCTCCCTCGCGCACGAGCGGGATCCGGCGGGTGCCGGTGCGGCTGGGCGGGCCGTCGTAGAGCGCGTCCACGTCCGAGAGCAGCACGAGCGCGTCGGCCTGCACCAGATGGGCCACGAGCGCGGCGAGCCGGTCGTTGTCGCCGAAGCGGATCTCGTGGGTGGCGACGGTGTCGTTCTCGTTGACCACGGGCAGGATCCGCAGCTCGAGCAGCCGCTCGAGGGTGCGCCGGGCGTTGAGGTAGTGGCTGCGCCGGGTCACGTCGTCGAGGGTGAGCAGCACCTGCCCCACGCCGACGCCGTGCGCCCCAAAGGCCTGCTGGTATGCCGTGATGAGAGCGCCCTGGCCCACGCTCGCCGCGGCCTGCTGGGTAGCCAGATCGCGTGGGCGGCGGGTCAGACCGAGCGGTCCCATGCCCGCGGCAATCGCACCCGAGGACACCAGGACGATCGCGTCGCCGGCGCGATGCCGGGCCGCCACCGAGTTGACGAGGGCGACCAGCCGGCCGACGTCGAGCCCGCCGTCCGGGTTGGTCAGCGAGCTGGACCCGACCTTGACGACCAGGCGTTGCGCCTTGACAAGGGCGGTGCGCGGCACGGCATACCAGTCTATCGGCGGGGGCGGCTCGGCGCCGCGGCGGCGCGGCGGGGAGACTTGGCCCTGAAGGCCCGGTCAGCCCCGCTACGCATAACCGACAAAGGAGTGAGGTCCGATGAAGCTGCAAGGCAAGGTGTTTGCCGTCACTGGCGGCGGCAACGGGATCGGCCGCGAGGTCGTCCTCGCGCTGCTGGACCGCGGCGCCCGAGTCGCTGCCCTCGACCGGCGCGAGAACAGCCTCGCTGAGACCGCACGCATCGCGGGCGAACCGGCAGACCGGCTCAGCGTGCACACCGTCGACATCACCGACCGCACCGCCGTCGAGGCCCTGCCGGGCGGCGTCGTCGCGGCACTTGGGCAGGTCGACGGCCTGCTCAATGTGGCTGGCATCATCCAGCAGTTCACGCCGTTCGCCGACCTTGCCTACGAGGAGATTGAGCGCGTGCTCGCGGTGAACTTCTGGGGGGTCGTGCACACCACCAAGGCGTTCCTGCCGCACCTGATGGGTCGGCCTGAGGCGTGCATCGTCAACGTCTCGAGCATGGGCGGGCTCGCGCCGGTGCCGGGGCAGACCGTCTACGGGGCGAGCAAGGCAGCGGTCAAGCTGCTGACCGAAGGTCTCTACGCCGAGATGCGGGGCACGTCGGTCGCCGTCACGGTCGTCTTCCCAGGCGGGGTGGCGACGGGCATCACCGCCAACTCGGGTGTGGCCGCGCCTGTATCGGCCGACGAGGCGAGCACGTCGATGAAGCTGACCACCCCGCAGGATGCGGCGCGGCAGATCGTCGAGGCGGTCGAGCGGGGCAGTTACCGGCTCGTCATCGGCAGGGACGCCCGCATGCTCGACCGACTCGCCCGACTCTCGCCGAGGCGGGCTACAGACACCGTCGCCAAGCGAATGGCCAGCCTCGTGCGGACCTGAGCTGCCGTTCGCCGGCTACTGCTCGGCGCGCCGTTCGGCCTCAAGCTCGGCCTGGGTCCGTGCCCGGGCGGCATACCGTTGCTGTTGGCGTTCGCGCTTGGCGCCGCGGGTGGGCCGGGACGCCTCGGCGAGCCGCGGGTCGGTGCCGCGAGGCGCGGCCAGCCGCTCGGCTCCGGTGGCAAGCGAGGGCTCCCAGTCGAAGACCACCGCGTTGTCGGCGTCGCCGATGAGGACCGCGTCGCCGGCGACCGCGCCGGCCCGCAGCAGCTCGTCCTCGACACCGAGGCGGCGCAGCCGGTCGGCGAGGTAGCCCACCGCCTCGTCGTTCGTGAAGTCGGTCTGGCGCACCCATCGGGTCGGGCGCTCTCCCACGACGCGGTATGCCGGTCCGTCCGGGGTCTGCTCGCGGCGCACGACAAATCCGGTGTCGTCAACTGCCTTGGGGCGCAGCACGATCCGCACTGGCTTGCGGTCAGTGGCCTGCTCCCGCGCGGCACGGACATGGCGGGCCAGGGCGAACCTCAGCTCGCGCAGCCCGGTGTGGGCGACGGCCGAGACGACGTACACCTCCAGGCCGCGGACGACCAGGTCAGGCGTGACCAACTCGGCCAGCTGCTCCGCCTCGGGGACGTCGGCCTTGTTGAGCACGACAACCCGGGTCCGCTTGGCGAGGGGGCGGCCCCCCAGCTGCGCGTCAGGGACATACAGCGACAGCTCTCGCTCGATGACGTCCAGGTCGGTCAACGGGTCGCGACCGGGCTCGAGGGTGGCACAGTCGATCACGTGGGCCAGCACCGAGCAGCGCTCGACGTGGCGCAGGAACTCCAGCCCCAGCCCCTTGCCCTCGTGCGCCCCAGGGATGAGACCCGGCACGTCGGCGACGGTGAAGCGCTCGTCGCCTGCCGTCACGACCCCGAGCGTGGGGACGAGCGTCGTGAACGGGTAGTCGGCGATCTTGGGCCGCGCCGCCGACAGGGCCGACACGAGCGAGGACTTGCCAGCCGACGGATAGCCGATGAAGGCGACGTCGGCCAGCGTCTTGAGCTCCAGGACGATGTCGAACGCCTCACCGGGCTCGCCCAGCAGCGCAAAGCCCGGAGCCTTGCGACGCGGCGACGCCAGCGCCTTGTTGCCAAGGCCCCCCCGACCGCCGCGGGCGATCACGTGTTCGGCCCCTGGTGCGACCAGGTCGGCGATCGACGCGGCCGTCGAGATGTGTGACCACGGTGCCTTCCGGCACCATCAGCACGAGGTCTTCACCGTCGGCCCCGTTGCGCTCGTCCCCGGCGCCGGGACGCCCGCTGGTGGCCCGCCGGTGCGGGTGATGGTGGTAGTCCAGCAGCGTCCAGGCCTGCGGGTCGGCGCGGACGATGACCGACCCGCCACGGCCGCCGTTGCCCCCGTCGGGGCCGCCGAGCGGCTTGTACTTCTCCCGGCGAACCGACGCGACCCCGTTGCCTCCGTCACCTGCAGCGACGTGCAGGACGACCCGGTCGACGAAGCTCGTCGGCATGCTCCCTCGGCGCCGGCGAGGTCAGTCCGACTCCACGGCGTGCACGCTGACCGTCTTGCGACCCCGCTTGGTGCCGAACGTCACCGAGCCAGCCACGAGGGCGAACAGCGTGTCGTCCCCACCGCGACCGACGCCTGAGCCTGGGTGGAAGTGGGTCCCGCGCTGGCGCACGATGATCTCGCCGGCATTGACCAGCTGCCCGCCGAACCGCTTGACGCCGAGGCGCTGGGCGTTGGAGTCGCGACCGTTGCGGGTCGAGGACGCGCCCTTCTTGTGTGCCATGTCAGTGCCTTAGCTCAGTTGCCGATCGCGGTGATCTTGACCTGGGTCAGCGGCTGGCGGTGGCCCTGACGCTTGCGGTAGCCGGTCTTGTTCTTGTACTTGAGGATCCTGATCTTGGGGCCCTTGACCGCCTTGACCACCTCGGCCCGTACCGCGACCCGGGAGAGCGAGTCGGCGTCAGCCGTCACTGTCGATCCGTCGACCAGGAGCAGCGCAGCGAGGTCGACCGTGTCTCCCACCTCGGCCCCGACCTTGTCGATGATGAGGGTGTCGCCTACCGACACCTTCTCCTGGCGCCCGCCAGCCCGGACAATCGCGTACACAAGACCGGTAGCCTACCCGCGCGACGTCCGCTCGGCCAAACCACTCCCTCGTGAGCACCGGCATCACTCTGGAGTCGGCGGGGGCCCAGCCGGCGCGATGACCCGACCGTGCCTGCGCCGCCGGGGCGCTGACAGCGCCTTGCCCTCGTCGTCTCCGTCGCCAGCGCCGGCTGCTTCGCCCCAAGCCAGCCCGTCGGTCGCGTCGTCCCATCCGACCGAGGGCACGTCGGAGCCGGCGGCGTGGCCGTCGGTCTGAGCGGCTACTGCCGCTACTATCTCAACTGCCCCTACTGTCTCAAGGGTCTCAACTGTCTCGATCCCCTGTAGGGCTGCGGGGCTTGTCGTCTCGGTTGCCGGCTGGGCGCCCTTGACTGCCGCGGCATGTGCCGCTGCGGCGATCTGCGCCGGGGTCGGTCCACCGGGCGGGGGCGCCGGCGGCGCCTCGACGGGCACCGGCCGACCCCGCCGGGCCGGCGCCCGGCCGGGGCCCGAGCCGAACGTCTCCGCGTCGTCGCCCGAACGGTCGACGGGCTCGCTCTGGATGAGATACCCGCGCCCGTTGCAGTGCTCGCAGGTCTCGGAGAACACCTCGATCAGCCCCGAGCCGACCCGCTTGCGCGTCATCTGAACCAGCCCGAGCGACGTGACCTCGGCGACCTGGTGCTTGGTGCGGTCGCGGCCCAGGCACTCGAGCAGCCGCCGCACGACCAGGTCACGGTTGGACTCCAGCACCATGTCGATGAAGTCGATGACGATGATCCCGCCGATGTCGCGCAGCCGCAGCTGGCGCACGATCTCCTCGGCCGCCTCGATGTTGTTGCGGGTGACGGTCTCCTCGAGATTGCCCCCAGACCCGACGAACTTGCCGGTGTTGACGTCGATGACGGTCATCGCCTCGGTACGGTCGATCACGAGCGACCCGCCGGAAGGCAGCCAGACCTTTCGGTCCATCGCCTTGGCGATCTGCTCGTCGACCCGGTGATGGCCGAACAGGTCCTCCGCGCTCGTCCATCGCGACAACCGGTCGGCCAGGTCTGGCGCAACGGTGTGCACGTACGTGCTCACCTCCTCCCAGGCGTCCCCTCCCGCGACGACCAGCTGGGCGAAGTCCTCGTTGAAGATGTCGCGGATCACCCGCACGGTGAGGTCGGCCTCCCCGTGCAGCAGGACCGGCGGCCCACCCTTGCCCTTGCGCGCGCTGCCCGCCGTCTCAGCCTGGTTGCGAATCTGCTCCCACGCCCCCGTCAGCCGTTCCACGTCGGCGCGCAGCTCGGCCTCCGAGGCGCCCTCTGCGGCGGTGCGCACGATGACTCCGGCGGTCTCCGGGACAACGTCGCGCAGGATGCGCTTGAGCCGGGCCCGCTCGGTGTCGGGCAGCTTGCGTGAGATCCCCGTCATGCCGCTGTCGGGGACGTAAACCAGGTAGCGGCCCGGCAGCGAGATCTGCGAGGTCAGCCGGGCGCCCTTGTGGCCGATCGGGTCCTTGGTTACCTGGACGAGAACCGACTGCCCCGACTCCAGGGCGTTCTCGATCCGCTTGGGGGCGCCCGACTCCAGGCCGGCGGCATCCCAGTTCACCTCACCGGCATACAGCACCGCGTTGCGCCCCTTGCCGATGTCGACGAAGGCAGCCTCCATCGACGGCAGGACGTTCTGGACCTTGCCCAGGTAGATGTTCCCGGCCATGGAGACATTGGTGTCTCGGGAGACATAGTGCTCGACGAGCACCCCGTCCTCGAGCACGCCGATCTGGGTCCGGTCCCCAACTCGGCGCACCAGCATGACGCGCTCGACGCTTTCGCGGCGGGCCAGGAACTCGGCCTCGGTGATGATGGTGCGTCGTCGCCCCGCCTCGCGGCCCTCGCGGCGGCGCTGCTTCTTGGCCTCCAACCGGGTCGAGCCTTTGAGCCCGACGACCTCGTCGCGCTCGCGACGCGGTTCGCGGACCTTGGTCACCACCCCCGGTGCGTCCTCACCCTCGACCGACGAGCCGCTGCGCCGCCGGCGGCGGGTCCGCCGTCGAGAGGTGGCGGTGTCGGCCCCCTCCCCCTCGTCCGCGGACGCTCGCTCATCCTCGCCGCTCTCGGTGTCCTCGTCGGCGCGGGCGACCGGCTCGCCCGACCGGCCCTTGCGCCCCTTGCCGCCCCGGCGACGTCGCCGACGCCCGGTGGTCGGCGCCTCGCCGCTCGGTTCGGCCTCCTCGTCAGGGGCCGCGCCAGTTTCGGGCGCCCGCTCCGGCGCACCCGGTATGCCGTCCGGCCCGATGTCCTCGGGCCCCCCCTCGGTTTCGGAGGGCTCGCTCAGGCGGCGGTTGCGGGGTCGGGTGACCGGCGGTTCGGGGGCCCGAAAGAGCACACCGAAGCTCGTCACGGGGCGTTCGCTCTCTTCGCCGGCCGCGTCGGTGTCCTGCTGCTGCCGGTCTGGCTCGGCGTCCTGCGGTGGCACGTCCGGCTCTGGTTCCTCGACCTGGGTGGCGAAGTCCAGCGGCTCGGTGGCCTCGGGCAGGCCCAACGCCTCGGTCACCACGAGATCCAGGGCGGACTCGTCCGGTTCGGTCAGGTCCGGCTGCTGCGGTTGGACGCGCTTTCGGGTGGCCCGCTTATGCGGCGACGAAGCCGGGGCCGGCGCCTCACCAGATGGCTGCGCCACCGTCTTCTTGCGGATCCGCTTGGGGGCATTGGTGGCAACAGCCACCTGGGCCTGCTGTTCGTCTGTGGATGCCATGTGGCGTCCTCTCGTCGCTTCGAGCGGCGACGGCCACACCCCGGAGCCAAGCTCCACGTCACCGCGCGGCGCGGTGCGTCTTTGTCGCCCCGCACGCGGCGCGACGGAAGTCGTGTGGTCATGCCTGGCTCGGCTCGCGCGGGATGCGCGGCACCGGGTCAGGCACCGGCGACGTTCTCATCGGGGGCCAACGGGTCGGCCACCGACGCGCTCTCGCTCTGCAGGGGGCCTTGGGCCAGCCTGGTCACCAGGGGCGGTGCGGGCGACTCCAGACCACCGAGTGCGCGCAGCGCGCTCAGAATGTCGTCGGGACGCACGGCAGGTGTGGTATGCCGTGCGACCACTCGGAGTATCGCACACCCCGCGTCGATCACGCGCATGGCCACGACCGCACCCCTGGTGTCGAAGGTACGCAGGCCGCTCTTGCCCATCCGGGTGACCTCCGCCCGGTCCACAGCAAGGAAGCGGTCGACGGCATCGCTCACCACGCGAGGGTCCACGTCGTGGAAGCGGACCTCCCAGACGCTGGCCTGCAGCCGGTCCGCGAGCGCCCCTCGTCCGGCCTCCCGGCACTCCAGGACGTCCAGACCCTCGGGCAGCGCATCGTCCAGCGCCGCCCGGACCGTGTCGGGGTCGACCCGTTCGGTGAGCGAGATCTCGACGTACTCGGCCTCGCTGGCGGTGCCGGTCGAGGCGGCGTTGGCGTAGGAGATCCGCGGATGGGGGTGAAAGCCGGCGGAGAAGGCGACCGGAAGGCCCGTGCGGCGCAGCGCCCGTTCGAGCGCTCGCTGGAAGTCCCGAGTCGAGGCAAAGCGCAGCCGGCCCCGTTTGGCGTAGCGCATCTGCAGCTTCTGGACGGGGGGAGCCGGCGGCGGCCCCCCGGGTGTGCGCGGCGGCATCGCCAGCGTCACGCCGACTCGTCGCGAGCCTTGGCCGCCCGCGCGGCCAGCTCTGCGCGGTCCAGCTCGGCCGCCTGCTCCGGTGTCGGCGCCTGGCCGCCCAGCCGCGCCGGCAGGAAGGCCAGCTCGTCGTCGGGCAACGGTGGGTATGCCGCCCACAGCCGCTCGAGCGCCTCGGCCATCGCCGCGCGGATGCGCTCGGTCGCCGCCTCGATGTCCTCGTCCGCGCCGATGGTGAGCGGTGCGCCGACATCGATGAAGATCGGCACGTTGGTCCGGCCCAGCCGTTTGGGATGGTCCTTGGTCCAGACCCGCTGGGCGCCCCACATCACGACCGGGACGACCGGCACCTGCGCCTGCTGGGCCAGCCGCGCGGCCCCGGTCTTGAACCCCTTGAGCTCGAACGAGCGCGAGATCGTCGCTTCCGGGTAGACCGCGACGATCTCGCCGCGACCCAATGCTTCCAGCGCCTCGCGGAACGCCCCCGCCCCAGCGGTGCGGTCGACCGGGATGTGGTGCATGCCCCGCATGAGCGGTCCGGTGACCGGATGGCGGAAGACCGACTCCTTGGCCATGAACCTGATGAGCCGGCGAGCCCGCAGGGCCGCGAGGCCGGCATACGTGAAGTCGAGGTAGCCCGTGTGGTTGACCGTGACGACAGCCCCGCCGGTGCGCGGGAAGTTCTCGGCCCCGGTGATGGTGAACCTCAGGCCCTGCGCCGCGAACAGGGTCCTGGCGACGCCGATGACCGACCAGTAGAGGGGTTCCACGAGGCCCACCCTAGGGGAGTCTGGGAGGATGCCCTGCATGACCAGCGCACCCACCCGCACCACGGTTCCGCAGCGCCCGACGCTCGACGGCCTCGAGGACAAATGGGGCGCGGTATGGGAGCGGGAGGGCACTTACCGGTTCGACCGCGAGCGCGCGCTCGCCGCGCCACGCTCCCAGCTGTTCACCATCGACACACCGCCGCCGACCGTGTCGGGGTCGCTGCACATGGGCCACGTGTACTCCTACACGCACATCGACATCATGGCCCGGTACAAGCGGATGGCCGGCTTGGAGGTCTTCTACCCGATCGGCTGGGACGACAACGGCCTGCCCACCGAGAAGCGGGTGCAGAACTACTACGGCGTGCGCGGCGACGCCTCGCTGCCCGTACGACCCGAACTTCCAGCCGCCGCACCGCGGCGACGTCACCTCGATCAAGGCCGCCGACCAGGTCGCCGTGAGCCGGCAGAACTTCATCGAGCTGTGCGCCGAGCTCACCGCGGTCGACGAGGAGGCGTTCGAGGCGCTCTTTCGCCGGATGGGCTTCTCACTGGACTGGACGATCTCCTACCGCACCATCGACGAACACTCGCGAGCCACCGCCCAGCAGGCGTTTCTTCGCAACCTGGCCCGAGGAGAGGCCTACACCGCCGAGGCGCCGGGCCTCTGGGACGTGACCTTCCAGACCGCGGTCGCGCAGGCCGAGCTGGAGGCCAAGGACTATCCCGGTCACTTCCACCGGGTCGCCTTCCACCGCCCCGACCACTCGCCGGTGCACATCGAGACGACCCGGCCCGAGCTCATCCCGGCGTGCGTCGCCCTCGTCGCCCACCCCGACGACGAGCGGTATGCCGACCTGTTCGGCACGACGGTGCTCTCTCCCCTGTTCGGGGTCGAGCTACCCGTGCTGGCCCATCCCGGCGGCGGAGCCGGACAAGGGCTCGGGCATCGCCATGTGCTGCACGTTCGGTGACCTCACCGACGTGCCTGTGGTGGCGCGAGCTGGGGCTGCCGACCCGCTCGCTCATCACCCGCACCGGGCGGCTGGCCGCCGAGACGCCAACGTGGCTCAGCGGCGCGGGAGCGCGGATGTATGCCGAGCACGTCGCCGGCGCAACGGCATACGCGGCCCGCGCGGCGGTCGTCGCGGCGCTGCGCGAGTCCGGCGAGCTGCGTCGGCGAGCCGGTGCCGACCCAGCGCAAGGCGAGCTTCTACGAGCGCGGCGACAAGCCGCTGGAGATCGTCACGTCGCGGCAGTGGTACATCCGCAACGGCGGCCGGGACGCCTCGCTCAACGCGGCGTTCGTCGAGATGGGGCGCCGGCTGCACTTCCATCCCTCGTTCTTCCGGGCCCGCTACGAGAACTGGGTCCAGGGCCTCAACGGCGACTGGCTCATCTCGCGGCAGCGCTTCATCGGCGTGCCGATCCCGGTGTGGTACCCGCTCGACGAGGCCGGCCAGCCGGACTACGACCGTCCACTGGTGCCCGGCGAGGACCGGCTGCCCATCGACCCGCGCGTCGAGACGCCGCCCGGCTACGACGAGTCTCAGCGCGGCGTGCCCGGCGGCTTCGAGGCCGACCCCGACGTCATGGACACCTGGGCCACCTCGTCGGTGTCGCCGCAGATCGCCGCGGGCTGGCGCGGTGACCCGGAGCTGTTCGCCGCGGTCTTCCCGATGGACCTGCGCCCGCAGGCGCACGACATCATCCGCACCTGGCTGTTCTCGACGATCGTGCGGGCCTACTACGAGCACGGCTCGCTGCCGTGGACCAACGCGGCGATCAGCGGCTGGATCCTCGACCCCGACCGCAAGAAGATGAGCAAGTCCAAGGGCAACGTCGTCACGCCCGAGGACATCGTCAAGGACCACAGCACCGACGCGGTGCGCTACTGGGCAGCCTCGGGTCGCCTCGGGACGGACGCGGCATACGACCCCAGCCAGATCAAGGTGGGGCGGCGGCTGGCCATCAAGATCCTCAACGCGAGCAAGTTCGCGCTTTCCTTCGGAGAGGTCGACACCGCGGGCGGTCCGCTCGCGCTCGTCGTGACCGAGCCGCTGGACCGCTCGATGCTGGCCAGCCTGGCCGAGGTGGTACGCGCCGCTACCGCCGGGTACGAGGGGTGGGACTACACCCGCTCGCTCGAGCTGACCGAGACGTTCTTCTGGACGTTCTGTGACGACTATCTCGAGCTGGTCAAGGACCGGGCCTACGGGGGCCAGGGCGAGCCGGCCGCGACGTCGGCGCGGGTGGCCCTGAGGCTCGCCCTCGACGTGCTGCTGCGCCTGCTCGCGCCGATCGTGCCGTACGTGACGGAGGAGGTCTGGTCCTGGTGGCGGGAGGGGTCCGTGCACCGCCAGCCGTGGCCGACCACCGACGACGCGCTCTCGGACGGGCTCACCGGCGACCGGCACCTGCTCGTTGCCGTCGGCGGGGCGCTCGCGGCCGTGCGCCGGGTCAAGTCGGATGCCAAGGTCGGGATGCGCGCAGGCATCGCGTCGATGACCCTTGCCGGGCCGGCCCCTGAGCTTGACGCGGTCCAGGAGGTCGAGGCCGACCTGCGGGCGGCCGGGCGCATCGCCGGGCTGGAGTATGCCGTCGCCGAGACGCTTGCGGTGCTCGACCCTCGCCTGGAGCCAGTCGGCCCGACCTCCTGAACCGTTAGCTCAGCTCAGTATGCCGGAGCTCGGTACGCCTGCTGGTGCCCCGGCCGGCTCGGCCCGTCGCATCGCGGGCTTCATCGCCGGACCGCTCTCGGCAGCGTCGGTATCGATGCTCGACGGGTTGAAACCCTTGGCCAGCAACCACACGGCCAGGACCATCTCCTGCAGGACGATCGGGACGTTGAGCACCGTGTTGACGGTGGAGAAGCCGAAGTCCTGGGTGTATCCGGAGTAGACGGTGGCGACCAGGCCCAGGCAGCACCGACGAGTCCCCAGCCCGAGAGCCACCGGGGGACGAGCCGCGCCCGGTAGAGCACGTAGTAGTACATGAGGGCTGCGGTGAGGAAGGGCAGCATCCCGAGGAACCCGATCGTCCAGTCGCGCACCGCGAGCAGGGCGTCTCCGGTGGCGCCGGAACGCGGCTGCGTCGGCACCTGGCGCCAGCGACTGTTGGCTGACCGTCAGGAGCACCAGCAGGCTGAGCGTCCCGATCGAGGACGAACACCGCCTCGGCCACTCTCCCGGCGACGGATCCCAGAGCCAGCGCGCGGTTGTGCCGTCGGAGGACCGGATACAGCCCGATGGCGATGCCCGCGCCGGTGGCCGCCCACGCGAACTCGAGGAGAGCCGTCCAGATCACGCGGCTGTCGCTGGCCGCCAGCTGGTTCAGGTACTCGGACCGGTCGAGCGTCGAGCCCAGAGGGACGGCGCTGAGGATGCTGGTGGCGGTGCACGCGATGAGCAGCAGTCCCACCGCGATGGCATTGCCTCGGTAGCGGTTCATGATCTTCCGCCCTTCTTTGCAGGAGTAGCCGACGAGGTCTCCAGCTTCTCCTTCATTGCGGCCCAGATTCGCTGCTCCTGGCGTCGACCCATCACGGCCATGAGGGGGCGCAGGACCTTGAGGGCGCCCTTGGGCCGCAGCTGCCAGGCCCAGCTCATCCGGGTTCCGGCGCCTTGTGGCGCCAGTGTCAGCACCCCTTCAATGTCCGCGGAGGACATGGTGGTCCGGGTGCCGAAGCGGGCCGGTCGGTCGAACTCGGTGACCTCGATGAGCATGTCCGTTGGGCGTCCCCGGGACTTGACCGTGGCCGCGAAGCGGGTTCCTACTCCGATGGGGCCGTTCGTCATCTTCTCGGAGCGGATCATCTCCGGGTTGTACTCCAGCTCGTTGCGCTGGTCGGCCAGGTAGTCGAACACAACCTCGGCAGGCCGCTCAATGAGAATCGAGCCCACGATGTTGAGCATGTCGCCACCCCTTCAACAGGGTCCTCAGGACGCGACCAGACGCCCTGGCTCTCAGCCCGGGCCGCCGCTGATGGGGCGCCGAGCCCACCTGAGAGGAGGTCTCGCCCTTCTCTCGTCAGGGTCCTCTCGCTCGCTGCATCGTGTCGACTCATGTGCGCGACCTCACGGGTTCATCGACGCACGCCTGGAGCCAGTCGACCCGACCACCTGAACGCGATGCGGCGACGCGGTCAGCGACCCATCGGCTCGACGACGAACCACGGCACCGCCCAGCCGCCGACGTCGAGGCGGTGCTCGGCGAGCTCGTCGGCGCGCAGTGGCACGACTCGCCCGTAGCCGGGGTCGTAGACGGCCAGGCCGTCCTCGCCGGGCACGACGAGGGCGACGTGGCGCGGCATACTGCGGCTGCCGACGTAGAGGACCGCTGGGGTGGCGTCCGTAACCAACCTGGACAGCCGCGCGACGTCGCGGCGAAGTTCGCGGGCGCCGGTAAGGCGCAGGGTGCGGATCCGGTAGCGCGTGCCTGAGGCTGCCGCGCCGTTCTCCAGCTCCGCCAAGGCGCCCCACGGCGGCGTGCCGAGGGCACGTGGCCAGGGCAGCTGCAGCCCTCGCGTGGGACTGCTCAGCGAGGTGGTGCGCCGGTGGACGATCGCTTCGTATGCCGCGAGCCGGGCCTCGGGGGTCGGTGCTGCCGGTAGGTCGGGACGGGTGTCCTCTCCGGCCAGCCAGCGGGCGAGCGACGGGTCGACGAGAGCGCGCGCGACAGTCAACACCGTGGCTCCGCAGGTGACTGGGCTTTGCTGGCGGGGAGCCGCTTCCCCGACGCGCAGGCGCACCCGGCGGCGAGCACGGGTCAGGTCAGGCGGACTGCCGGCGTGGCGGGCGCTTGGCGGCGGCCGGCGGAACGTCGCGGCGCACGAGGGTCGGGTTGACGTTGTCGAGGACGACCTCGCGGGTGACGACGACGCGAGCGATGTCCTGCTCGCTCGGCACGTCGAACATGACCGGCAGCAGGACCTCCTCCATGATCGCCCGCAGGCCACGCGCGCCGGTGCCGCGCAGCAGGGCCTGGTCGGCGACGGCCTCGACGGCGCCGTCGGTGAACTCCAGCTCGACCCCGTCGATCTCGAACATCCGCTGGTACTGCCGGATCAGGGCGTTGCGCGGTTCGGTGAGGATGCGCACGAGGGCGTCACGATCCAACGGCGCGACGGTCGTGATGACCGGCAGCCGTCCGATGAACTCGGGGATCAGCCCGAACTTCATCAGGTCCTCGGGCATGACGTCGGAGAAGGACTGCCCGTCGTCCCTGGCGGTGTGCAGCTGCGAGCCGAAGCCCAGGCCCTTCTTGCCGGAGCGGGCCTCGATGAGCTTCTCCAGACCCGGCGAACGCGCCGCCGACGATGAACAGCACGTTGGTCGTGTCGATCTGGATGAACTCCTGGTGCGGGTGCTTACGACCGCCTTGCGGTGGGACGGATGCCGTGGTGCCTTCGAGGATCTTCAGCAGCGCCTGCTGGACGCCTTCCCCGGAGACGTCGCGCGTGATCGACGGGTTCTCGGACTTGCGAGCGATCTTGTCGACCTCGTCGATGTAGATGATGCCCGTCTCGGCCTTCTTGACGTCGTAGTCGGCTGCCTGGATGAGCTTGAGCAGGATGTTCTCGACGTCCTCGCCGACATATCCCGCCTCCGTCAGTGCCGTCGCGTCGGCGATGGCAAAGGGGACGTTGAGCAGCCGGGCCAGGGTCTGCGCCAGGTAGGTCTTGCCGCAGCCGGTCGGGCCGATGAGCAGGATGTTCGACTTGGCGATGTCGACGCTGTCGGTGTCCTTCTTGCCGGGGCCTTCGCCGGCCTGGACGCGCTTGTAGTGGTTGTAGACAGCGACCGCGAGGGCCCGCTTGGCGGTGTCCTGGCCGACGACATAGCCGCCAAGGAAGTCGAACAGCTCACGCGGCTTGGGCAGGTCGTCCAGACCGAGGTCGGTGGACTCGGCGAGCTCCTCCTCGATGATCTCGTTGCACAGGTCGATGCACTCGTCGCAGATGTAGACGCCGGGGCCAGCGATGAGCTTCTTCACCTGCTTCTGCGACTTCCCGCAGAACGAGCACTTCAGCAGGTCGCTGCCTTCCATGCGCGCCACGAGGCCTCCCGCCCAGTTTGCCGGCCGGACTCCTGGTGAAGTCCGTGGGACGACGCTACAGGTGGCAGCGCTTCGTCTGTACTCATTACACGCGCTGAATTGTGGTCCCGTCGCCCTTGTCCGCTAAGGGCGCAACCGGCATCCCGGCATACCGACCGCCCGCCGCTACGTCTGCAGGGACCCCTTGCGCGAGAGCAGGACCTCGTCGATGAGGCCGTAGTCCCTGGCCTCGGCCGCCGAGAGGATCTTGTCGCGCTCGATGTCGGACTCCACCTGGCTCATCGTGCGGCCGGAGTGCTTGGCGAGCGTCTCCTCCAGCCAGGTGCGCATCCGCAGCACCTCGTTGGCCTGGATCTCGATGTCGGACGCCTGGCCGTAGTCGCCGCCGACGAGCGCCGGCTGGTGGATGAGGATCCGGGCGTTGGGTAGGGCGAACCGCTTCCCGGGGGCCCCCGCGGCCAGCAGCACCGCGGCCGCGGAAGCCGCCTGCCCCACAACGAAGGTCTGCACATCAGGGCGGATGTACTGCATGGTGTCGTAGATCGCGGTCATCGCCGTGAACGAGCCGCCGGGGCTGTTGATGTAGATGAGGATGTCGCGGTCGGGGTCCTGCGACTCCAGCACGATGAGCTGGGCGATGATGTCGTCGGCCGAGGCGTCGTCGACCTGAACGCCGAGGAAGATGATCCGGTCCTCGAACATCTTCGTGTAGGGGTCCAGGCGCTTCATGCCGTAGGAGGTGCGCTCCTCGAACTGCGGCAGGATGTACCTGCTGTTCGGCGGCTGGTAACCGGGGGCGTAGAGCCGCCCGGCCGGGTTCACGCTCATGTCAGTATTCCGTTCAGTCTCAGGTCAGTTCAGTCTCAGGTCAGCCGACAGGGTTGTCGCTGCTCCTGCCGGCGCTGGACGCCCGCTCGACGACGTGGTCGACGAAGCCGTACTCACGGGCCTCTTCGGCGGTGAACCAGCGGTCTCTGTCGGAGTCCTTCTCGATCTGGTCGAGCGACTGTCCGGTGTGCTGGGCGATGAGCTGGGCCATCTGCTTCTTGATGTGCAGCATCTGCTCGGCCTGGATCTTGATGTCGGACGCGGTCCCGCCGATCCCGCCGGACGGCTGGTGCATCATGACCCGCGCGTGTGGCGTCGCGTAGCGCTTGCCCGGAGTGCCTGCCGACAGCAGGAACTGCCCCATCGACGCGGCCATGCCCATGGCGACCGTGGCCACGTCGGGCTTGACCCACTGCATGGTGTCGAAGATCGCCATGCCCGCGGTCACGGACCCGCCGGGGCTGTTGATGTAGAGCCAGATGTCCTTCTCGGAGTCCTCCGCCGCCAGCAGCAGCATCTGGGCGCAGATGGCGTTGGCGTTGTCGTCGCGGACCTCGGAGCCCAAGAAGATGATCCGCTCCTTGAGCAGCCGGTTGTAGATGTGGTCGTCCAGACCGGTTGGCGCGGACTCCCCGGCCATGACGACCTCGTTGCTCTGGCTCACCGATATCTCCGTACCGTCGTCGGCTGCTTCCCGTTGTTTGACCCTAACGTCCGCCTCGCCTGACGAAATCCCGCATCCGCCCGTGTTCGCCGTAAGCGCACACGGCATACCCCGTGTGCCGACCGGCGATCCCACGCAGACGGCGCCGCTCAGAGCTCGGTCTTCGGGTCAGCCTCAGCGTCCGCGTCGGCACCCTGCTCCTCTGGCGCCGCGAGCGAGGTCAGGTCAACGACGTTGCCGGCGGTGTCGGTCACTGTGGCCCGCTCCATGATCCAGGCCAGGGCCTTGCGGCGGCCCACCTCGTCAACCATGGCCGGGATCTGGTTCTGGCCGTCGATCGCCTTGGCGAAGTCGTTCGGTTCCATGCCGTACTGCTGTGCGGTCATCACGAGGTACTCGATGAGCTCGGGCTGCTCAACCTGGATCTGCTCCTTCTCGACGACTGCGTCGAGCAGCAGCTGCACCTTCAGCGCCTGGCGTGTGCTTGCCTCGATCTCGGCCCGGTGCTCAGCGTCGTCGAGCCGATGCTCCCCTTCCAGGTGCGAGATGACCTCCTGCTCGATGACCGATGCCGGCACGGGGATGTCGACCGAGCCGACGAGCTCTTCGATGAGCTTGTCGCGGGCCTCGACTCCCTGGGCAAGGCGCTTGGCGCGTGCCACGTCCTTGGTGAGATCGGCCTTGAGCTCCTCGAGGGTGTCGAACTCGGATGCCAGCTGGGCGAACTCGTCGTCGAGGGCGGGCAGCTCCCGCTCCTTGACCGACTGGACCGTCACCGTGCAGCTGGCCTGCTGGCCCTCGTGCTCCCCGCCGGCCAAGGGGGCCGTGAACATTCTCGTCTCGTCGGCGCTCATCCCGGCCAGGGCCTCGTCGAGGCCGTCCAGCATGTTCCCCGAGCCGATCTCGTAGGACACCCCCGTGACTGAGTCGACTGGCGTCCCGTCGATCTCGGCCGACAGGTCGATGGTGACGAAGTCGCCATTCTCGGCGGCTCGGTCGATGCTCTTGAGGGTGCCGAACCGTTCCCGCAGGCCCTCGAGGCGCTCGGTGACGTCGTCGTCCGACACGGTGACCGGGTCGACGGTGACGGCGAGGCCGGCGTAGTCGGGAAGGACGATGTCGGGCCGGCAGTCGACCTCGGCGCTGAACCTCAGCGGCTGGCCGTCCTCGATCGGGACCTCGCTGACGTCGAGCTCGGGCTGGCCCAGCGGTCGAACGTCGTGCTCCTGCAGGGCCTGCCCGTAGAACTGTGGCAGCGCGTCGTTGACCGCCTCCTGGACGACCGCGCCCTTACCGAGGCGCTGGTCGATTATCCGGCTGGGGACCTTACCCCGGCGGAACCCGGGCACCTGTATCTGGTTACCGATCGTCTTGTATGCCGCGTCGAGGCTTGGCTTGAGCTCTTCGAAAGGGACCTCAACGGTCAGCTTCACCCGGGTCGGGCCGAGGGTCTCGCGCGCGCTCTTCACTAGGGGTGCTCCAGATGTGGATGTCAGGTGTCGGACCGGCGACGGGCACGCCGGGCCGCGGGCAATCCGGTCCATGCTACCCACGACGCAGCCAGCGGCGACGCGAGCGCGGTGCCAGGGAGACCGCCCAGCCGTCCTCAGACGGTCCTGTGCCACCGAAGAGGTCGCGCATCATCGGGACCGTCGTCGGCGTAGGGCCGGGCTTCGCCGGTCTGGTCAGCAATCTGGACTCGCCTTGACCTTCGGCCACCCATGCCTTCGCGGCCGGTCATGCCAACCGCGTCGTATTCCGCGCATTTGGCATGACCAAGAAGCGACGCTCGCTAGGGAAGTGCACGTCGTAAGGGCGACCCGGGCTCGGGTGCTTAGGCGGCGTCGTCGTGGAGGGAGATGGGGTGGGTGGTGTGGCTGCGTCCGTTGGGGGCGGTCCAGGTGCACACGCCCTCGGGGGTCATGGTGACGGTCCAGCCGCCGTGGTGCTTGAACCCGTGATGGGTTCGACATAACGTCTGCAGGTTCGCGGCCGAGGTGGGACCGGCCGGGTAGGCGATGACGTGGTCCAGGTCGCAGCGGGCCGCGGGGGTGGCGCAGCCGGGGTAGCGACAGGTGCCATCCCGGGCGCGCACGAGCCGGGCCAGTTTGGCGCCGGGGCGGTAGGTCTGCTCGTCCAGCATGTTGACGGCGCCGGTGTGCGGGTTGGCTGTGCCGAGGCGGATGATGGTGTCCGGGTCGGCCAGGATGGCGTTGACCTGCGCCGGCAGCAGCAGCCCGACCGGGGCGGCGATGGCCGCCTTGGGCACGAACCAGACCCGCCCGTGGCGGTCTCGGGCCAGGTGCGGGTTGGCGTCGGCGTCGTTGGCCTGCGCCACGATCCGCGAGTACCGTCCCTGCAGCGGCGGGTCAGCCAGCTGCTGGGCCCACGGCCCGCCCAGCACGACAGCCGGACGGTCGAACGGGGCCAGCAGGTCGATCCAGGAGGGTGACCGCCCGGCACAGCAGCAGCCCGCCGGTGGGGTCAACCGGCGCCCGGCGCCCGACCCGGCGGTGACCGGACCGCTTGCCGGGTCGTTCGCCGCAGGCGGCGTGTCGGTCATGGGCATGCCCGCCGTCGCCTCACCAGTGTTCGCGTCGTCGCAGCCGGGCTCGGAGGGCACGGTCGGTGCCGGCGTCGGATCGGCACCCGGCCCGCTGGGCTCGCCAGCAGCCGCTGCTACGTCCGCATCCGGGTCGCGGCTGGGTCAGCGTGCCCGGCTGGTCGGCTGGCTCGGGGGTGGGGGCGTCGGTGGTGGGGATGATGAGGGTGGCGGTGGTGGCGACCTGCACGTCCGAGAGGACCAGGTCGACCAAGGCGTCGGCGCGGGACTGACCCACGCTCAGCTGCGGGTTGCCGGTGCGGTATTGGGCGGCCAGGGACTCGATGGCGGCGCACATGGACAGTGACGCGTCGGTGGGCAGCAGCGCATCCCATTTGGTCAGCCCGGCCTGCTCGCCTGGGCCTATCCGCACCTGCCGGTCCGCCACGCTCGCCGGGGTGTGCTCCTGGTCGGGGTCGGCCGGGTCGGGGGCCGGGGCCAGGCGGGTGGCGATCAGCCCGGCGCGGGTCTTGAGCCGCGAGCCGGGCAGGTCGGTGATGTCGCCGTGGTGCAGCCGGGCCTCGAACTCGCTCAGCTGTTCGTGCCCGACGTGGCGGGCGGCCCCGGTGATCACGCTGGCCCGGTAGGGTTCCAGGTCCCCGGCCCAGCCCATCGCGGCGGTGCGCGGCAGCCCGGCGAGGGTTTGCCCGGTGTGGATGCGGGTGGCCATGGTCCGCGGGGCGATCCGCAGGATCGGCGCCAACGCGGCCGCGGCCTCCTGCACCGGGGTGGGTTGCCCGGCCGGTGCCGGCGCGCCGCTGCCCGCCCGGGCGGCCCGCTCGCTGTCGCGGGTGGCCAGCACGTGCTCGGTGTAGCGGGTCAGCGCCGCACTCTGGCGGGCGGTCACCGCGTTGAGGATCCGCTGGGTGGCCGCCACGACACATTCGGCCTCGTCGGCGCTCATCGCGGCGAGTGCATCCTGGCTCACCCGAAACAGGGCACCGGCCAGGGTGGCCGGGTCGGCGGCTTGCACCGCGGCCACCGTCGGCGCACACACACCCTCGAACATGTGACCTATTCTACTCGGAA
>CAVYKM010000024.1:0-46559 GCA_963769085.1 uncultured Actinomycetota bacterium
GTCCGCCGCGTCTCCCGCAAGTACATGCCTACATCAAACCACCAAAACGCCGGAACTACCGCGTGACACGCCGAGAATCGTGTGCCTACACGATCCACTAACCAACCTACTCACAGGCCTCTGACCAGGCACAACGCTATCGACGGAACCCAAATATGCCTACCAGCTGCGGAAGTCCGGTCTGGGCGACGCTGCTGGACGAGGGCACCTACCTGTGCTCGATGTCCACGATGCACCGCATCCTGCGCGCCAATCACGCTGCCGGAGAACGCCGCTCGCAAGCGACACCCGCCGCGGGTGGTTCCGGAGCTGCTGGCCACCAAGCCAGGGCAGGTCTGGAGTTGGGATATCACCAAGCTGCGTGGCCCGGCCCGGGGGGTGTATTACCACCTGTACGTGGCGCTGGACATCTTCTCCCGGTTCGTCGTCGCCTGGACCATCGCCGCCACCGAGGACTCCGATTTGGCCAAGGACTTGCTGGAACGGGCGATGGGCGTGCACGGAGTCCCGGACGTGGTGCACGCCGACCGAGGCACCTCGATGACGTGGAACGTACCCGCTTCGGTGGACACAGGGTGAATTGACTGCCCGAGTCTTCGGGAGTTTCGCGAATGGGTTCGACACGCCGCAGTTTCACTGAGCTGAGGAGTACAAGGAAGAGGCCGTTAAGTTCGTCATCGAAGGGGATCGGTCGATCGCTGAGGTCGCCCGGAATATCGGTGTCCACGAGATGACGTTGGGGAAATGGGTGAAGAAGGCCCGTGACGCGCAGGCGGCGGCGACGCCGGCCGACGCGCCGTTGACCGAGTCCGAGCGGATGGAGTTGATCCGCCTGCGGTCAATCCCCGACCGGACCAGCGCAAAGCAGACGACGATAGGCGAGACCATGCCCAGGCTCATCTCGTTCGCCATGCGCCAGATATGTCCCCGGACGCGCATGAGCGCGACCATCGGCACGACCATGCCGGCGTGCCCATCCCCCGCACCACTGCGGTCATGGTCTATCGACGCGGGATGTACGCGACGCGAGACAAAACGGCGGCCCGATCGGTGTCGCTCAACGCGAGCCCGGATCGGACCTGACATGAGCACGACCGCCGAGACCGGTTCAACCGTGAAAGACTCGGTGCAAGCCGCGATCGTGGAACGAAGCGGAGCATTCGTGCGACTCGCTCACGACCTCCATGCCCACCCGCAGCGGGCCTTCGCCGAGGAATACCCGACCGCGCGCATCACCGACGTCCTGGCCGTTGAAGGGTTCGCCGTCCGGCGGGCAGTCTTGGGCCTGCCCACGGCATTCGTCGCCTCGATTGGGAACGGGCCACTGCACGTCGCCTTCGGGGCCGAGTATGACGCGCTCGACGACCGCATCGGGCATGGATGCGGGCACCACCTCATCGCCGGGGCCGCCGTGGCGGCCGCCACCGGCCTTCGTGCGGTCCTCGACGAGGTCGGGTTGACGGTATCGGTCATCGGGACACCCGGTCAGGAGCTGACCCGGCTCAAGGAACCGCCGGCCGGACATTTGGTCGAGGGCAGGATCAACCTGCTCGAGGCGGGCGCGTTCCACGACGTCCACGCGGTGCTCATGGTCCATCCCGGTGCCAGCCCGTGCCGCGAGCTCATCCCGATCCGCAACGACCCGATGCTTGCCGGCGCCTACCGCCGGAATGCACAGCTCCTGGGCAGCACGCGCGAGGTTGACACGAACATCCGGGACCAGATCCGCGGTCACCGGACCCTGTTCCGGAGCAGGACCACCTACCGGACCGACCTCGGCAAAGCCTCGCACGTCATCCCGTCGATCCATCCGATGATCGGCATCGGCGGGACTGCGCCCAACAACACGGCGGAGTTCACCCGACAGGCAGACACCGACGCGGCCTACCGCGCCATGTTGGACGGTGGCATCGCGCTTGCCTGGACCGCCTTGGATGCGGCCACTGACCCGGCCGTGAACGCGCACCTGATCGAGCGAGCCCGCCTTCGGAGGTCGTCGTGATCCACGCGGCGGGGGCCGCCGAGCAACCGTCCCTGCCATTGGTCGTTGTGCTGCACCTCCTACCTGGTGCGCTCGGCGTAGCGGCCTATGTCGTCCTGGCCGGGCCCGTGAAGCAGGCTGGGTATCCGGCGCTGGCGGCATTCCTCCTCGCGGCGGGACTTGTCATCCTGCCGGTCGAGCTCGGAATCCTGTGGTCGGCGCGGGGACGCGCGAGGGCGGCGGGCGAGACGCTCATCCCGTACCGGGAGCCGCTGCCGTGGCGCTCGTGGGCGTGGCTCGTTCCGGTGCTGCTCGTCGCTGCCATCTTCTTGAGCGTGATCATGGCCGCGGTCGACGGGATCGTGGGGCAGGCACTGTCGGCCTGGTTACCGGCTTGGTCCGCGATCGGGGATGGCCTGCAACCGCTGGCCGGCAAGCCGATCGACGTGCTCACCGTCGGCCACTACTCGACCTCGGTGTGGACCGTCACCCTGGGCGCCTACATGCTTCTGAATGGCATCGCCGAGCCCATCGTCGAGGAGCTCTACTTCCGCGGTTGGCTCCTGCCCCGCTTGGATCGGTTGGGACGATGGGCCCCCTTGGTGAACGTGGCCCTTTTCAGCCTCTACCACTTCTGGCTTCCGGCGCCCCTCCTCTCGCGGTTCGCCGCGATCCTCCCCGTGGCGTACGCGGTGCGATGGCGCCGAAACGTGTATCTCGGCATGGTCGTCCACATCGCCTTGAATGTTGTCGGCGGCGTGCTCGTCATCGCAGCCATCGCCCCGCATCTGTGAACGTGCGGTGAGGGTTTGGATCTCAGGTGGGCACCGGGCCCCCAGGTTGCTTCGACCGGGGTCACGATCTCGCGCGCAGCGAACCTGCGGTCAAATCGTCAACGCACGTCCGGCACATGGATCGGCCGGAACCTGGCACATTCCGGAATGTCGGTGCGAGACCAGCCCGGGACAAGAGCCCACGCGATGGCGCCGGTCGCGGCAACATCGGCCTCGGCAGAGCACGAAGGGCTGCAGACGACAGGGATTGTTGGACTAAACGGATGTTCATGATCGGGGCGAGAGGAGTCACACCGCCAGAACCGACCTCAAGGTCCCGGCCCGTCTGGCGCTGAGGATAGAGGTCCTGGGTTCTGTGAGCCGTGGTTCAAACCGCTCGAAGCCGACCAGCCACTTCGACCTGAAGAAGGCCGGTGGGTGAGCGGACACTGTTTGATGGTCAGCTGCGGTGGGGCGAGGTCTGTTCTTGGGGGCCGATCAGGCGGTGAGGACGGCGATCTTGACATGGTTGTTGGGTCAGGACGCCGTGTCCGGTCCAGATCTGGGCTCCGTTGATGCCGTCCAGGCGGGTGCGGTCCCACCCGTACCCGCGTTTTGAGGATACTGATCCGTCGCCTCGCACCCGGTTCGCCATTACACGATCCGGCGGAACGATCGTCGATGTTCGAGGGCTTGGCGGGCCTGGCCGGGTCTGCCCTTGCGGGGGATGACCACGGTCCGGATTCCCAGATCGTGCAGGGCCTCTCGCGGCCGCCTCGCCGTAGCCGCGGTCGGCGGTCACCGTGCGGAGCTTGCGGCCGGTGCGGGTGATCACTCGGTTGACCGCGGGGTGCCAACTGCGGGGCGTCGGCCGGGTTGCCCTGGTGCAGGGTGTAGTCGACCACCGTCGTCGGTGTCGGTGTCGATGACCTGGGCTTGTACCCGAACTCGACCGGCCGGCCCAGGCGGCCCTTGCCGATCGGGCGGGCGTGCGGGTCGTGCAGGCTGACCTGCCGGGTGGCCCGTCCGGGACCAGACCGGCCAACCGCTGACGGGTCTGCTGCGCGGCCGGGTGAGCGTGGGCGATCTGCCCGGTCGCGGCCAGCAACTGCTCCAGGTCGTCGATGGCCCGGCGCAGAGCGCCTCGACGTCGCCCGGCGGCAGCATCCGTGACCCCCTCCCGGGCCAGGGCAGCGGCCTTGGCCCGGGCACGGCGTAGCCCCTCGGCGGGCGTTGGCCAGCAGCGGGGCCGTCTCCCGCACCGACCGTTCGGCTAGCTCGACCAGTTCACCGGTGACTCGCTGCACCCCGGCGCGCAGCACATCGCGGCCCAACGCGGCCCCCGACCGCAGCTTGGCGGCGATCGCATCCGCCGCCCGGGACCCCGCCGCCCGGCGCCGGTCACGCACCTTCGTGCGGGTCGCCCCGTCGGCGGCGTGGATCCGCTCGACGGTGGCCGCGATCCGACGCACGGCCTTGGTCAACAACCCCGAGTCGGTCGGATAGGACACGTTCGCTGGTACCCCCGTGGTGTCCGCCCGTAGCCGGGTGGTGCGCACGACCCTGGCCTCGACGGCCCGGGCCAGCAGGGCCTCGTTCAGCGCCTGCACCACGGCCGGTCCGAACCGGGTGGTCAGCTTCATCAAGGTGGTCGGATGCGGCACGTGCCCGGTCAACCCGATCCGGGCGAACCGGCGCCAGGTGATCGAGTCGTTCACCTCCCGGCACAGCGACTCGCATCCCAGCCGTAGCGGAACTTCAAGAACATCAGCCGTAGGTAGGTCTCCATCGCGGTGGACGGGCGACCGATCCGCTCGTCGAAGAACAACCCGAACGGGGCCAGGAACGATGGGTCATCCAGCAGCGCATCCACCCGCGCCAGCTCTTCCGGCAGCCGTAACACCTCCTGGGGAGAACCGACTCCCACAACGACGGCTGATCGCCTACCGTACGGAACACGATGGCCTCGATCCCTTCTAGCCCAAGGGGTCGAGACCATCATTTCCCCGAACGATCACCGAGACGGCCTCCGCCGCCCCCCGACTTCGTCAGGTGAAAGTAACTACAACTACAGTGATGCTCACAGATCGAGCCGTCAGCCGTCGCCTGCGGGTGTGGGCCACTGCCGAGCAGCAGGTTCAGCAGCAGGTCTGTGCATGGACGCTGGAGCGCGCAGGTGCGATGCTGGCGGTCCACGTCGGGAGGCCGCGGGAGGACGAACAGGAGGTGGATCAGGCTGTGAGCGAAGGGAACCGCGCCCAACGACCACCTTCCAAGAGCCATCTCCCGCCCCAACGTCCGCCAAGACGGACTGGGAGGTACGGCAGATGCGCACACGAGTTATCGCCTGCGGCGTCGTCGGCGGAGCGATGGCCCTGATCGCCGCGGTCGTGGCGCTGTTCGCCGGCGGTGCCGACACGGTTATCGTCGGCGCCTGGGTCACGGTCGCGGCAGCGGTCCTCGGGATCGCCGGGGGAACTGTCGCGGGCTCCAGGCCCGGTCTGGCTGCATTGCTGATGGGACTCGCATTCGTCCTGGCCGGACTCGTGATTCCAGGCGTCATTCCCGCCATCGCCAACGCGACGTTGGCCCTCTTCGGATATTTCGCCGCGCTCGTATTGCTCCTGGCCGGAGCCATTCTCGCCTACCGCGATCGAAGAAGGGCGCGGCGGGCCAGTTGACCGCCCTGCCCTGCATGGGCAGGGGAAGGCGTGGTTCGATCTCGTGTTTCGCAGCTACGCGGCGGCGCAGGCCAGGGCGTAGTCGTTCAATAGATCAGGGTCCGGTTGGCTTGGCGAGATAGGCACAAACCTGGCGACGATCAGGGTCTTGCGCAGCTTGGTGATCATGTCGTCGAAGGACGGCTCGGTCTTGGTCCGGTACCACGGCTGGCCGAGTTGGCGGCCGAGGGCGTCGTCGGGGTGGTGGCCGTGCAGGGCATACCAAATGATGACCGGGGACTGGATCAGCATCCCGAACGGGACCGTGCGCTCGACGGCGTTCTTGACCCGGTTGCGGGCCTGCCCGACACCCATCTGCTGCTTGCCGACGGCGTTGGCCGGCTCGATCGACCAGCGCACCGCGTATCGCTCGACGATCTGCGCGGGCGTGGCGGTGTGGTCGAGGGTGAACAGCGCCAGGTCGTAGGCGTTGGTCGAATCCGGTTCGCGGACGAGCACGCACCGCCCGAGGGCGTTGCCGTAACTGCCGTACCAGATACACGCCACCTGGGCCACGCGTACGGTCCGGTCGATCGGCGGTGCGTCTCTGTCGCAGATCGAGCCAGAGGTCAGCCAAACGGCGCTACGGAAGCTCAAGTTCTCCGAACTGCTCCCACCGGACTTGGCCGGCGCCACGCTAGCGGCACGTTCGGCAGACCATCGCGGAGCCCTTGCCATCGCCGTCATGCCAGTCACGGTCACGAGGGAGTCGTGAGCGTGACTTGGTTCGACTCGATCTTCAGCCTGGACGCCGACCTCGACGCCGCGAAAATGTGCTTCCCCAGGGCGCACACTTGAACACTCGAAAGGAGTGCTTACCACAATCTCGGACGCAAAGTCGTGAGTGGTTGGCGGGCCTCCCCGAGCGCTATCACATGACGCATGCTCAGCCGCGTCAGTGCCGCTCCCGCGTCGTGGGAAGCCGAGCCAGCGGCGATTGACCGCGCTGCTCGGCGGGGCTCTCCTTCGGCCCGGCGCGTTGACCACGCCCTACTGGACGGCAGGCACCCTCGTGTCAGCAGGTGCGATCGCGTTCGGCGTGCATCGATCGGCATGTTCGAGACCGCGTCCGACAAGGCGTGAGGCGGACAGGACCGAACGACCGGGTACTGCCCCGAGCGGCATGGGAGCGAACGAAGCCTGCGGGGCCAGGGAAGGACGCCCCGAGATGACCTTTGTTGTTCCCGCTATGCGGTACCGTTGGGTTCAAATCGATCGAGTTTCTGAGGCAGTTCCGCAAGGGAGTTGAGCAGGATGTCCACGTGTTTGCGCTCAGGTGAGCTGACCTGCTGAAAGCCCCACGGGCCACGGGCGATATGCGCCGTGCGCAGTCCCACCTCGATCGCCGGTTGTATGTCGTTCTCCAGCCGGTCGCCCACATAAAGAACCTGGTTGGCGGGAACGCCAGCAGCGCGCACGACGCAGTCGAAGAACGCGGGAGAGGGCTTCTCGGCTGCCCAGTCGTCAGACGTGGCGATTACATCGACTCCCAAGTTGAGCTCGCGAAGTAGCCGGCCGGCCCTGCGCCGTCTGATTGCCGGCGACACCCACGAAGTAGCCGCGCTCGCGCAGCGCAGCTAGGCACGGCCGCACATCCAAGTAGAGATCGCGACCATCGAAGAACTCACCGCGTCCCGCGTCAAGGCGTCGCTGCCGCTCGACCGCCAAGTCGAATCCCGGCCTGAAGTGTTGGAACACGGCTCGGTAGTCCTCGCCCCGCGCGATCACGGCACCGAACATCGCCGAGAAGGTGTGGCGCGGCACGCCAAGCCAATCAGCCCACGCCCCGTACTCCGTCGACTCATCGATGAGCACCTCACCGACATCGAAGAACACAGCCTTGACGGGTCCTGTCGCTGTCGGCATTGCAGTTCTCCTCAGAGCAGGCTCAATCGCTCATCGAGCGCGCGCATCTGACGTGATGCGCCCAACCCTGCCAGACGCTTCCGGAAGGCGAGTAGTCGGTCCGTCCCAGTCGCGTACTCCGCTGTTCGCAACGCGTCCACTGCCATCTCGGCCGTCCGGCACGCCTCGTCGACGTCTTGGTCTTGTAGGTGGGCCGTCGCCAGGTCGGTCAATACGACCGCCCGTTGCTTGGTGCTCTCGTGTGGGAGCGATTCGAGGGATCGCTCAAGATGTCTTCGGGCATCCGCGGAACGCCCGAAGGTTTGGTAAGAGTCACCCTTGAACCCATCAAGCCGCGAGGCATCGTAATAATCGAACCACATCGGCACAGGATCTGCCGAGCTGCCGAGGAGGTCAGTAGCCCGATCAAGGGCTCGCCACGCCGCATCGCGCTCCCCAGCGCGGGTTCTGATCTCGCCCTCAACCGCAGCCAGCCATGACAGAATCGGCGGCGCCTCGAGCCTGGCTCGCCGAAGCAGCTGCCTCGCCCAAATAGTCTGTCGCCACACTGTAGTTGCGATTGGCGGAGGCGACGAAGCTCGCGTGACCGAGTACTGCCGCCGCCAGCAGCCGATCACCAGTCTCGCGGGCGGCCTCCAGGGCTACCGAGAAATGGGCGCGGGCGCTGTATGCGTCCCCAAGGTCGAAGAAGGCCAATCGACCGGCCAGGAGCGCCACCCGCCCCAGATCGCTCAGCAATCGGTCTCGAAGCGCTCTGTCTCGTGGAGTCGGCGACGAGGGTGGACACGGTTCGGAGGTGCCCCGTGACGGCCACAAGCAGTGCCGCGGGGTCGGTGACCCTGTACAGGCGCTGGTACTCCTTTGACATGCCTTCAAGGCTGCGAGGCCAATTCCGGCGACGAAGCCGGGGAGGCTGACGCAGCACCCGGGGGTCGTCGGGCTCAACACGCGCTCAGCGGGCGCAAGTCCCATGAGACGGAGCATTGAACGACGTCTCACCGCGTCCTCCGCGAGCATCGCGTGCGATGCCATGTCCAAGGGTGGAAGCCGGATCACTCAAGGACGATAGAACAGCGGCGGGCGGCTCCGGTCGTCTTCGGAAGGTCCGGGCGACCCGAGCACCATGCGGAACTCCGGGATAGCAAGATCAAAGAAAGCGCTGAGCAGACGCACGTACATGCGGCTCGGCCACTTCAGGCCTCGCTCCCACTTGGAGATCATGTCGGCGTTCACGCCGACGCTCGCTCGTTCTGCGCCCAGGCGAGCTGCGCTACAGCCTCGGCAAGCTCCTGCTGAGTCAGGCCCCGGGACTCACGCAGCACCCGAAGCCCAACGGGCCCACACGGTTCCATGGTCACCAGCACTCCTCGGACGATTCCGCCTTGGCGCGAGCGTATGCGGCACGGACTGACATCCACGCATTCGACGCGAACCGGACTACCAACGGACTAGCTGCGGACCTTCCGCACTTTCCCGTCGAGCTGTTTCATCGTGTCCGAGTAGGAAGCGTGTAACCGCGGACTGCACCTTCGTCCGCGAGTCCGCCCCTCACAGATCGGAGTTGCGCGTGAGCCAGGACCCCGCCACCCACGATCCGCTGCGTCGCGCCACGCAGACCTTGTCCGCGCACTCATCGTGGAGCGGTTCGCAGGTGGACCCCTCACGCGCGATCGTGGTGACTCCGACGGACTAACTGCCTACCCGGCCGTCCGCGACGGTATGCCGTTCCAGCCGAACCGCGCAATGTCCGAGCGCGGCCGTACCGTCGTGCCACGCCCGTGCGCAGGAGGCAAGCTCATGACCGGCGCCAGCCGCAGCATGACGGTGGAGAAGGCTGCGAGCATCCCGCCCGTCGTCGACGTGCCCACCGCCGCCGCGATCCTGGGCATTGGGCGCACCGCGGCCTACGAGCTCATCCGCCTCGGCAAGTGGCCCACCCCGGTGCTGCGCCTGGGCAAGCTCATCCGCATCCCCAGCGCCCCGCTACTCGAACTGGTCATGGTGCAACGGTGAAGCACGGGTCGGTCTCGCAGCGCCACACTCGGGCGTGCCCTCGCAATGAGGACGGCTCGTTTGCGCCGCACCGGTGCAAGGGTTCATGGCAATGGGTGCTGGAGTACGGCCGAGACAGCACCGGCCGACGCATGCAGACCAGCAAGGCGGGCTTCGCCACCAAGGCCGCGGCCCAGACCGCCCTCCAGGAGGCCGTGCGCACGTTCCTGGCCGACGTGAACGTCACCGGCGTGACCGTCGGCGAGTACCTCGAGACCTGGCTCGTCGCGCAAGCACGCTCTGAAGCCCAAGACGCGTCGTTCTGTACACCGACGTCGCGAACAACTACCTCATCCCACACCTGGGAAACGTGCGGCTCGTCGACCTGCGCGCCCACCACCTCGACCGGATGTACGCCGCGATCACCATCGGCAAGCGTGGCATACCCGCTCTCGCCCAGCACGATCCGACGCATCCACGCAGTGCTGCGCTCCGCGCTCAACACGGCCGTCAAGCGCCGGCTCATCCCCTACAACCCCGCCGACCACATCGAGCTGGCACCGGAGAACCCCAAGCGGCCCAAGCCCTGGACACCCGACCAGTGCCAGGCCTTCCTGACCGCCATCGGCCAGGATCGCCTGGCCGGCGCTGTACCAACTGATGCTCGTTACCGGGATGCGCCGCGGCGAGGCCATCGGCCTGCGATGGGAGGACGTCGACTTCGACGGCAGCGCTGCCTGTCACGTCGAGCAGCAGATCACCGAGGTGCGCGGGAAATCGGTCGTCGGCACCCCCAAGACCAAGCGCGGCACCCGGCTAGTGCCGCTCGACAAGGAGACCGTCGCTATCGCTGCGACGGCATCGCGACCGCTCAGGATCGCTGAGCGCGTCGCCTGGGGAGCGGCCTGGAACGAAGCCGGACTAGTCTTCACCCGCGAGGACGGCACGGCCCTGCGCCCGGAGTTCGCCACCCGCCACTTCCAGGCGCTTGACCGCCGAGTCGCGGCCTGCCCGTTATCCGCCTGCACGACCTGCGACACACCAACGCCAGCCTTGCTCTGGACGCCGGCGTCGACCTCAAGGTCGTCTCCGAGCGCCTCGGACACTCCCAGATCTGCCGTCACCGCCGACCTCTACACCCACGTCAACCGCGGCGTCGGACGCCAGGCCGCCGACGCAGATCGCGGCCGCCCTGCGGGAGCCCAGCGAATCACTTCCTAGCGCATCCCTAGCGCAACCCCCGCCAGATGGCCCCGAAGAGGGGACCGAAGCCGATGATCAACCCTGAACGAGCACGACCGCCGCCGACGTTTACGCAGGTCAGCAGGCTGAAGGCCAAGCAGTCAGCAGAGCGCACCCGGAGGGATTCGAACCCCCAACCTTCTGATCCGTAGTCAGATGCTCTATCCGTTGAGCCACGGGCGCAGCGAACGCCGCCCGGCGGCGGCAGAACAGCGAGAGCCTACCGGCATACGCTCCGCCCGAGAAACCCGACTCCTGGACGGCGACAGCGGCGAGCGCGGACGGAAAAGCCGTGGCGTCGGGACCGCGGCAGCCCCCACGCTAAGAACATGCACATCATCCAGGTGCAGCCCGAATATGGGACGCTCCTCGACGCGGTCGTCGCGCTCCAGGCCGCGGTCGACGCCGTCGATTGCCCGTGGCACAACGGGCTGACCGCTCGCGCACTGAGGACCAGGCTCACCCTCGGCTGGGATGGCGAGCCCATGCAGTGGTATGCCGGGTTGTGTGACGGGCAGGTCGTAGCAGTTGCCGAGCTGTGGATCCCCATGCGCGACAACCGCAACAGCGCCTGGTTCGGAGTCGGCGTCGACCCGCGGCGCCGCAGGGAGGGGCTGGGTGGTCAGCTGGTGGACCACCTGGAGGAGCTCGCCACGGAGGCGGGTCGCACGGTGCTGGGCGTCTGGGGATGGGAGAGCGTGGCCGCCACGGCGTTCGCCGCGCACCTCGGCTATGAGCTGAAGTACGTCGGGGCATGCCGGCGGGTCACCTTGGCCGACGTTCCCGCGGAGCTGGTGGACGCGGCATACCGGGAGGCTCGTGCAGCCGCTGCCGACTACGACCTGGTCCGGATCGCGGGACCGCTCACCGACGAGCAGATCGCCGACAGCCTGCCGGTTGTCGCCTCGATCAACGACGCGCCGACCGACGAGCTGGTCATCGAGGACGAAGTGTTCACGATCGAGCGGGTGCGGGCCTACGACGAGGCGCAGCTGGACTGGGGCGCCAGGATGTACCGGGTCTGGGCGCGCCATCGCGACACGGGCGAGGTCGCCGGGCACACCGTGGTCGCGGTAGACGAGGACCGTCCCCACCTCGGCGACCAGCACGACACGACGGTACTGCCCAAACACCGGGGGCACCGGCTGGGGCTGTTGCTCAAGGCGGACATGATGCGCTGGCTGCGCGAGGCCGAGCCCGCCCTCGAGACGATCACCACCGGGAATGCCGAGTCCAACGCCCACATGATCGCCGTCAACGAGCGGCTCGGTTACCGGGTGCTGGCGCGCAACATGGAATTCCAGCGCGTCGTCGGCTGACGGGGCGGCACCCGCAGGGAGTGGACGACCAAAACGTCTAGGTCGTCCCGGCGGACGACTGGCCCGGTATGCCGTTGGGCGCGCTCTGTTGGTTCTGCTGGCCCTGCTGGCCGCGCATTCGCTGGCCTTGCTGCCCGCCTTGGCCCGGCGCCCCAGGGGGTTGGGCCCCCCCGCCTCGTTGACCGCCCGGACCGAAACCGCCCGGACCGCCGCGGCCGGACGTGTCGGTCGGGGCGGCGATGCCGTTCGGAGTAGCCGCCGCTGCCGCGACCGCTCCGACCGAACCCAAGCCGATGGCCACCGCGGCGACGATCGCGGTGCGCTTGGCGCTCCAGCGAGGCGGGTACGTCGGCGTCGGCGAGTCGGCTACAGCCGGCGAGAGCCCGCCGGAGGGCCCGTAGGGGCCCGGCACCCCCGCTGCGGGCGCCGGATCCGAGGACCCACCCGGCCGGTCCACCGGGGCAGCGGCAAAGCCGGGAGGTGGGCGCGCCGGCCGGGATGGGCCAGGTCGCCGACGTGCCCGCGCCGATCGGCTCCGGCGTCCGGCCGGGGTCCGTCGGGAACGGGGCTTCGGGCAGCTGGGACAACGCGACTCCCTTCATCGCACGGGTCCCGCGCCGGGACCTTGACCGGCATACCCTGCCGGACCCAGCTGTGGCGAACCTGTGCCCGCGGTGTCGCGACCCTGGGACGCGGGAGGATGATTCACAGAAAAGGCACAGGCGACCCACATCCCACGCTCACCGCCCACCCGGAAGGTTGCCATCATGGACAGGAACGCGGTCAAGCCCCAGAAGCTCGAGCGTCCTGACGGCACGCCGCCGCGGGTCCTCGTCGTCGACGACGAGCTCAACATCACCGAGCTGCTGAGCATGGCGCTTCGGTACGAGGGCTGGGAGGTCCGTGCCGCCGCCACCGGCATGGCCGCCGTCCGCGGCGCGCGGGAGTTCGAGCCCGATGCGGTCGCGCTCGACATGATGCTGCCCGACATGGACGGGATGGAGGTGCTACGCCGAATGCGCGAGCACAACGCCCGCATCCCGGTGTTGTTCCTCACCGCCCGAGACGCCGTCGAGGACCGCATCGCCGGCCTCACCGCAGGCGGCGACGACTACGTGACCAAGCCGTTCAGCCTCGAGGAGGTCGTCGCCCGGCTGCGCGCGCTCATGCGTCGCACCGCGGTCGTCGCCCAGGAGGAGCAGGACTCCACGCTCGTCGTCGGCGACCTCACCCTCGACGAGGACAGCCACGAAGTGACCCGCGCAGGCGATCAGATCCAGCTCACCGCAACGGAGTTCGAGCTGCTTCGCTACCTCATGCGCAACCCCAAGCGCGTGCTGTCCAAGGCCCAGATCCTCGACCGGGTCTGGAACTACGACTTCGGTGGCCAGGCCAACGTCGTCGAGCTGTACATCTCCTACCTGCGCAAGAAGGTCGACGCCGGCCGCGACCCGATGATCCACACGATGCGCGGCGTGGGGTACGTGCTGAAGCCCGCGAGCTGACCATGAGCATGCCGGGCTCCCCCACGAGTGCGCCGGGCTCGGACCCGAGTATGCCGGGCTCGGACCTGCCGGGGTCGCCCACGAGGATGCCGGGGCCCGGACTGGCGACACCCGTCCAGCTGGACCCTTCGGGCCAAGATCGTCGCGTCGATGCTGGCCCTGTTCAGCGTGATCACCGTGGTCACCGCGGCCGCCTTCGTGGTCAGCCTCAGCTCCTTTCTCACCGGCCAGATCGACGACCAGCTGCGCAGTTCGCTCACCCAGCTGACCGGCCGGACCCCGAACCCGACGACTCCCCCGGTGCAACCCAGCGACGACCGGCGGGGCCCAGGCGAGGAAGGCATCGTCGTCATCATCCAGAACGGCGTGCCGTACAGCATGAGCCGCACCGACGTGACCTACGAGCAGGCGGCCCAGCTCCAAGACGCCGGCCTGGGCAGCAAACCCCAGGACATCGACCTCGGCGGCGAGCTCGGCCCCTACCGGGTGCTCGCTGGGTCTCGGCCCAGCACGTCCGGCACCACCACGGTGATCGTCGGGCTACCCCGTGCTCGCCAGGAGAACACCATCGGCAACACCGTGCGCACCGCCGTGCTCGCCGCCGGCCTGGGCCTGCTCGCCGTCGGGGTCGGCGGCGCCTGGCTGGTCAAGCGCAACCTGCGCCCCCTCACCCGCGTGGCGGCCACGGCCACCCGTGTCTCCGAGCAAGACCTGACCACGGGTAAGGTCGCTCTCGCCGAACGGGTTCCGCCCGAGGACACGGACAGGCGGACGGAGGTTGGCCAGGTCGGCGCCGCGCTCAACGAGCTGCTCGACACCGTCGACAACGCCCTCAACGCCCGCCACCACAGCGAGCAGCAGGTGCGCCGGTTCGTCGCCGACGCCTCGCACGAGCTGCGCACCCCGCTCGCCTCGATACGCGGGTATGCCGAGCTGACCCGTCGCGAGACCGAGCCTGTTCCCGGCGTCGGTCACCCATGCGCTCGGACGCGTCGAGTCCGAGGCAATGCGGATGTCCTCGCTCGTCGACGACCTGTTGCTGCTCGCTCGACTGGACTCCGGCAGACCGCTGGAGAACCGCGACGTCGACCTGTCCGAGATGGTCGTCAACGCGGTCAGCGACGCGCATGCCGCGTCGCCGTCGCACACCTGGTCGCTGGACGTGCCCGGCGACCCGGTGGTCATCCACGGCGACGGCGCCCGCCTGCACCAGCTGGTCTCCAACCTGCTTGCCAACGCCCGCGTCCACACCGGGCCGGGCACGACGGTCAAGACCAGCCTGGCCCGCGAGGACGGCCACGTCCGCCTCGTCGTCCACGACAACGGCCCCGGTGTGCCGGTAGAGCTGCAGCAGAGCGTCTTTCAGCGTTTCGCCCGTGGTGACAGCTCGCGCAACCGCGCTGCCGGTAGCACCGGCCTCGGTCTGTCGATCGTCGCCGCCGTGGCCCACGCGCATGGCGGCACGGTCGAGCTGGCCAGCACGCCCGGCGACACGACCTTCACCGTCCTGCTGCCCGCAGGCGAACGGCCGCACCCCGCCGACCTGGCGGCGCCCTGACGGCATACCGTCGGTGACCCCGTATGCCGGGAGCCCGCGGCCCTGCCGAACGGCAGCTATGCCAGTTGCCTGGGCCGGTCTTCTCACGGACGGGTCCTGGCAGTGCCACAGGGATCGCACAGGGGCGGCGGCAATCGTCTTTGTTGTGAACGAGATGACCCTTCCCCGCACTGCGACGACCGAGGTCGGCCCACCTCCCGTCCGATCGACCGCGGCCGCCTCGGCCGCGACCACGAGTGACGGGTCCCTCGGCCGTCGGCTCTGGCGAGGACCGACGTCGGACCCCGCCTGGGCACGCCCCGCCCTGCTTGGCCTGCTGCTCGCGACCACGGCCTTCTACTTGTGGAACCTCACCGCCAACGGCTGGGCCAACTCCTTCTACTCCGCGGCGGTGCAAGCCGGGTCCGACTCGTGGAAGGCGTTCTTCTTCGGCAGCTCCGATGCGGCCAACTCGATCACCGTCGACAAGCCGCCGGCCGCACTGTGGATCATGGCGCTGTCGGTGCGGGTGTTCGGCCTGTCCTCGTTCAGCATCCTGCTGCCCGAGGTCCTCATGGGCGTCGCGTCGGTCGGGGTCCTGTACACGACCGTCAAGCGCCAGTTCGGAGCGGCGGCGGGCTTGATCGCGGGCGGGATCCTCGCGCTCACGCCGGTCGCGGTGCTCATGTTCCGCTTCAACAATCCCGAGGCGCTGCTGACCCTGCTCATGACGCTGGCCGCGTGGGCGACGATGCGTTCGATCGAGAAGTCATCACCCAAGTGGTTCATGCTCGTCGGCGTCTTCATCGGCCTGGGTTTCCTCACCAAGACCCTGCAGGCCTTCCTCGTCGTGCCCGGGTTCGCGCTCGCCTACCTCGTGGCCGCCAAGCCCCCGCTGCTGAAGCGGATCTGGCACACGGTCCTCGGTGGCCTCGCCATCGTCGTCTCGGCCGGCTGGTGGGTCGCGATCGTCGAGCTGATCCCGGCGTCCATGCGCCCGTATATCGGCGGTTCGCAGACCAACTCGTTCCTCGAGCTGACCTTCGGCTACAACGGTCTGGGCCGTATCAGCGGTGACGAGACCGGGTCCGTCGGCGGTGCTGGCGGCGGTGCCGGTGGCAACTGGGGCGCGACCGGCCTCGGGCGCCTCTTCAACGCCGAGAACGGCGGGCAGATCTCGTGGCTCATGCCGGCCGCGCTCTTGCTGTTGGTCATTGGTCTGGTCATGCGGGCCCGCGCCCCACGCACGGACGCCAGGCGCGCGGCATACCTCGTGTGGGGTTCCTGGTTTGTCGTGACCCTGCTGGTCTTCTCGCTCATGGCCGGGATCTACCACGCCTACTACACGATCGCCCTCGCACCAGCCGTGGCCGCGCTCGTGGCCATGGGCGCGCGCGAGGCCTGGGAGCGCAAGGACTCCGCGTTCGGGGCCATCAGCCTGGCCGTGGCGATGGCCGCGACGAGCGTGTGGAGCTTCCTGCTGCTGTCCCGGGTCACGACGTGGAACCCGTGGCTGCGGGTTGTCGTCCTGGCCCTCGGCATGGCTGCGGCGTTCGGGTTCCTCGTCGTCAGCCGGCTGCACCGCCGGGCGCTGCCTGCGCTCGTTGGGCTGGGCCTGTTCGCCGCCCTGCTCGGTCCCGCTGCCTACAGCGTGCAGACCGTCAGCGTCGGGCACAGCGGCTCCATCGTCACGGCCGGGCCGTCGACGGGCGGAATGGGCGGCCCTGGCGGTGGCGGTATGCCGGCCGGCGCCGCACCCGGTGGCACGGCACCCGGCGGCACGGCACCCGGCGGCACGGGGCACCGCCCCTGGCGGCACCGCGCGGGGGCACACGCAAGGCGGCACCGGCACGGCGCGCGGCGGCGCTGGCGGACTGCTCAACGCAAGCACGCCCAACACCGAGGTCATCGCGGCGCTGACCGCCGATGCCGGCAAGTACACCTGGGTCGCGGCGGCGATCGGCTCGCAGAACGCGGCCGGGCTGCAGCTGGGCACCCAGCTGCCGGTCATGGCCATCGGCGGGTTCAACGGCTCGGACCCCTCGCCGACGTTGGCGCAGTTCCAGCAGTACGTCGCAGAGGGCAAGATCCACTACTTCGCCAGCGGCGGCGTCGGTGGCGGCGCTCAGGACGGCGGCAGCCGTTCGGCCCAGCAGATCTCCAGCTGGGTCGCGCAGAACTTCACCAGCGTGACCATTGGCGGGTCGACCTTCTACGACCTGACCCGGCCGGTGTCCGCCTCCGCCACCACCGGAGCTTGAGATGAGTGCCATGACGGTGGCCGGCCCCTCCGAGCGAAGTGGCCAGCCCGACGGTCAGCCGGTCACCGTCCAACGCGAGGGACAGCTGCGCACCCACATGCTGCGCTTCGCCGTGGTCGGCGCTACGACCACCGTGCTGCACCTCGGGCTGTTCGCCACGCTCAGCCTGGCCGTCGCCAGCCAGGCAGCCAACCTGCTGGCTCTCGTGCTCGCGACCGTCGTCAACACCTACCTCAACCGGGTGTGGACCTTCGGTCGGCGGGCCGGCAGCGGCAACCCGGCCCGCGAACAGCTGCAGGGACTGTCGGTCTTCTTCATCACCTGGGGGGCGACGGGTGGCGGGCTGGCCCTGGTCTCGGCGCTCTGGCCAGGTGCCAGCACGTCGGTCCAGGTGCTGGCGATTGCCGCGTGCAATGTGGCCTCAACGGCCGCGCGGTTCGTCGCCATGCGCTACTGGATCTTCGCCGCGCGCGCCGGTTAGCCCCTTGGCGTTCCGCTCGTGGCGACCTTCAGGCCAAGCGCTCCCGCAACGTTCTGCCACGGCGTGAACTTGAAGTTGGTGCCACCCTCGGGGGTGTCCTTGCCGTCCTGGGTGACGAGCAGGCCCTGCGGGTACTGCGGACCCATCGGTCACGTTGATGACATCGAGGCCGTCGGTGGCGTTGACCGCGTCGATACGCCCCGCCGCCGATGGCGAACGTCCCGAGGTAGCTCGAGCCGTTGCGGCTGAACACGGTGAAGATCGAGCTTCTGCTGGTTCGAGATGATGAGGTAGCCGTTCGAGGCCGTCCCGGCTCGGTAGAGGCCGATGCCCTCCAGGTCACCCGGGCAGGTAGCGACTCGCCGTAGCTGGTGGAGGACTTGCGATCGACCTTGCACTTGCCGCTCACGACGCTGTACTTCTGGCCGAACCGGGTCAGCTTGTGGACCAGCTGGGGTAGGTGAGGTCGGTCGTCATCTTCCACAGCCCGACGATCTCCTGGTCAGCCCACAGCGTCCCCGTGCCGGGTCGACGCACCATGCCCTCGGCGTGCGCCACCCAGTCGGGGTGCTTCGGGTTGAAGCAGGGCTTCCAGGTCGGTACCGTTCGGCAGGCGTGAAGTGGTCGGGCAGACTAGCGACGCCACCTTCTGGTAGCTGACCTTGCCGCCACCGGCGTCGGTGAGCATGAGCTTGGCCAGGTTGGTGGTGTTCTCCTGCGTCACGAACACCTCCCCGTTGCCGTTGTGCGGGTTGCGCCAGCTCGCCAGACCGTACGTGGTCTTGGAGTTGATCTTCTTGGTACCCCCGAACACGAGCGGTGCGCTGCTGGCGGTCACCTCGGTGAGCGGGGTCTGCCGCTGCCGCCGTCGATGGCGAAGATGTGCAGCTTGTCGGTGCCCGGTCGGTCAGCACGGCCAGGTCTCGGCTCGTCCCGCCGAGGTTGATGCCGTAGATGACCTCGATGTTGTTGTACCGACTGCCCGACGGGATCGACACGGTCTGCACCAACGAGCCGTCCGTGCGGAACACGTCGATACCGGCCTCCTTCACCGTGGTGATGACCAGGCTCTTCGACGGGTCGGTCGGATGCACCCAGAACGACGGGTCGTCCGCGTCGTTGGTGCCGGCCGGCTTGCGGTCGATCGTCTCCTTGGTTGGCGTGACGGTCGGCGTGACGCGGCGTAGGCCGCCGGGGCCAGCCCCACCATGGCGACCGCCGAAGCCGCCAGTGCCAGCCGAAACAGTGCCCGTGCCATCTTTCCCCCTCGCGCCCCGCGGCTCCGGAAGCGCCCCCGCTTGGTGCCCGAGCCGGCTGGTCGCCAATAGACGTCCTGCCGGCATGCTAGAACCCGTCTCTGCCGCGGGAGCGAGATTGCCGGAACTCGACGGTGGCCCTATGTCGTGAACCCTCCTGATTGGGTACGAAAGGCGCCACAGCAAGGCGGCAGAGCCTGCGAAGGCACGGGACCGGCATACCCGCCAACCGAGCACGGGCTGGTGAGGAGCGGAGGCGGCGGGATTTGAACCCGCGAGGGGTGTTATCCCCAACCCGCTTAGCAGGCGGGCGCACTAGGCCACTATGCGACGCCTCCGTCGGCATGAGCCAAGACAGGCTACCGAGGGGGACGGCCCCGGCCAAACCGCCCACGCAGCGAGGGTGGCCGGCCTGGACAGAATCACAAGGCACAATTGGGTGGGCCCAGGACAGCAAAAGGAACGGAATCGATGAGCAGCGGCACACGCCAGGGTATGCCGTCAGGGGCCCGTGCGCGTCACCGCGCCGACATGCGCCAGCTGGTGCGCAGGTCGCTGACGCTGACCACCCTGAGCACGGTGGTGCCGGGACTGGGCCTTACCTGGACTCGTTACCGACGCCTTGGCTGGCTGGCGGTCTCGGTCACGGTCCTGGTGGCGCTCGTGGTCGCTGGGGGCGTGCTGTTCTACGGAGCCGGCCAGGCGGTTCTGGCAGTTGCTGTGCGCCCGAGCGTGCTGCTCGCCGTCGCCGGTGGTCTGCTGCTGGTCGGCATGGTGTGGATCTTCTGCATCCTGCTTACCCACCGCGACACGATGGACGAGCGCTTCGACGGGCGTCAGCGAACGGGGCTTCGGCTGTTCACGGCGCTGATGTGCCTGCTCGTCGCGGTGCCGGTGGCCCAGGCGACCCGCTACGCCCTGATCCAGCGCGATGTCGTTGACGTCGTCTTCAGTGCCTCCGACGACCGGCCCGATTCCTCGTCGACTGCCAAACCCACGTCGTCGGGGTCGGACCCCTGGGCAGGAGTCGGGCGCGTCAACGTCCTGCTCATCGGCTCCGACGCGGGCGACGACCGGATCGGGGTGCGCACCGACTCGATGATCGTTGCGAGCATCGACCCGGCCAGCGGCCAGACGGTGCTGCTCAGCCTGCCCCGCAATATGGAGAACGTGCCGTTCCCGAAGAGCAACCCGCTCTCCAAGCTCTGGCCCAACGGCTACAACTGCGGCGGCGAGTGTCTGCTCAACGCCGTGTGGAACGAAGCGGTCAACCACAAGGACCTGTTCAAGGGCGACCCGAACCCAGGCCTGACCACCACCCGGGGCGTGGTCTCGGAGATCCTCGGGCAGCCGATCGACTACTCCGTGGTCATCGACCTGAAAGGCTTTGAGTCGCTCGTCGACGCCATGGGCGGCGTCGTTGTCGACGTCAAGGAGCGTCTTCCGGTCCAGGGCGCCCTGAGCGCCTCCGGCGCGTTGTACGGCGTGGAGGAGTGGATCGAGCCCGGACAGCAGCGCCTCGACGGCTACCACGCCTTGTGGTACGCCCGGTCGCGGCTCAGCACCGACGACTACAGCCGGATGCGGCGGCAGCGCTGTCTGGTCGGCAACATCGTGGACCAGGTCAACCCGGCCTTGATGCTGCAGAAGTACCCGGCTCTGGCTCAGGTCGCCAAGGAGAATATCGTCACCGACCTGCCGGCCACCGATCTGCCGGCCTGGGTCGATCTGGTGGACCGGATCAAGAACGCGCAGATCCACTCGCTGGCCTTCACCGCGTCGAACATCTCGGTCACCCGCCCGGACTTCGCCAAGATCCACACCATGGTCAGCCAGGCCATCGCGGCCAGCCTGGCCCCCGCATCGCCAACCACCACCACTCCGAGCGCGACGTCCTCGCCGCCCACCACCAAGCCCGGCGCCACCAAGCCGGGAGCAGGCCGGGCGACGACCCCGACGACGCCGCCGTCCCCGACGAACGAGGTGCTTGTCGACGTTGCGCAAGCGTGCTGAGCCTGCCGGTCACAGCAGTGAGCCCCCCGATCATTCGGGGGGCTCACAGCTACATCCGCGACGTGAGTTCTGGTTCCTACAGCGGGCGGACCGCGTCGGCCTGTGGGCCCTTCGGACCTTGGGTGACCTCGAACTCGACGCGCTGCGCCTCGTCGAGCGTCCGGTACCCACTCGTCTGGATGGCCGAGTAGTGCACGAATACGTCCGGGCCACCGCCGTCCTGAGCGATGAAACCGAAACCCTTCTCAGCGTTGAACCACTTGACGGTTCCTTGTGCCATGGGGACAACTTTCTGTGTAACTGACGACTGGAGCTCGCACCTCGCGAGGCCCCGGTGCTGCGCCCTGTCCCCACACCCTGACGGGCCGGTGCTGCTGAACAACCAAGCCCACCGCAAGGATCTGCAGTGGGCTTGCTTCTTCGACCTGCGAGGAACTGCAACTGCAACCGCGCCGACGCTAGCACGCCTCACGGGGACAGGGATGGCTGGCGCGTCGCCAATTTGCCGCTACCGCCGGGTAGCTTCGCGGCGGTCGTCCTCTGCGCCAACGACGCCGCGCACCGACCGGACCGGGTCGCGGTCCCCGCGAATCGTGGCCACCATGTCGACGACCCGTCGGGTCGCCGCAACGTCATGAGCCCGGAACACCGTCGCCCCGAGCCAGGCAGCGACGGCCGTGGCGGCGAGGGTGCCCTCGAGCCGCTGGTCCGGTGGCAGGCCCAGGCTCTCCCCCACGAAGTCCTTGCGCGAGAGCGCCTGCAGCACTGGGAAGCCGAGCGCCACGACGTCAGCGGTGTGCCTGAGCAACCGCAGCGAGTGCGCGGTCGTCTTGCCGAAGTCGAGGGTGGGGTCGAGCAGCACCCGCTCGCGCGGCATACCGGCGGCAACGGCGCGCGCCGCCCCAGCGGCGAGGGTGCGAAGGACGTCCTGGACGACGTCCGCCTCGTCCGAGCCGTAGGTGACATCGACCGGGTCGGTTCGTGGTGGCCGCCCGCCGGTGTGCGAGACGACCATTCCGGCGCCGATCTGGACTGCCACCCCAAGCAACGCCGGGTCATGTCCAGCCCAGGTGTCGTTGACCAGGTCGAGATCGGCGTGCGCCGCCACCAGCGCCACCTCCGAGCGCCACGTGTCCAGGCTGAGCACCAGGTCGGGGTATGCCGTCCGCGCCCGTTCGAGGAACGGCACCACCCGCGCGATCTCCTCGTCAGGGGTGACCGCCTCGCCCTGCTGCCCGGCCCGAACGCCGCCCACGTCGACAATGTCCGCGCCGGCGGCCACCGCCGCGTCGAGCGCAGCCAGCGCCGCGTCGAGGTCGGCATACCGGCTCTCGGCGTAGAACGAGTCGTCGGTGCGGTTGACGATGGCCATGACGGCGGGGCGCGCCGCGTCGAACGTGCGGCCGCGCAGGACGAGCGCGGCTGGCTGTGGCAGCAACGGTGGGTGCGGTCCCTCGGCCACGCCCCCATCGTGACACGCCACACGGGCTTCGACGCCGAGAGGTCAAACGCTGCGGTTATCCAGGCCCGGTAGCAGCAGCTACGGACCTCTCGGCGGGGGGCCGACGATGTTCGCCCGCCAGGCACTCGATATGGGGGTACGGGGACGCTGGGCGCAAGTTACCTCCCGGTAGGCTCTGCGCCATGCCCAGTCTGCGCACGGCATACGAGAATCTATGGTGACCCAAACGCGGCGTTAGGGGCTTTCAGAATGAGCGGCGTGCTGGCAGGGATGCGCGTGATCGAGGGATCGGCGTTCGTGGCCATGCCCTTGGGGGGCATGACCATGGCCCAGCTCGGCGCGGACGTCATCCGATTCGACCCGATCGGCGGAGGGCTGGACTACACCCGCTGGCCGGTGACCCTCGACGGGAGACACAGCCTGTTCTGGGCCGGCTTCAACAAGGGCAAGCGCTCGCTCGCGATCGACTTCCGCTCCCCGGAGGGTCAGGAGATCCTCACTCGGCTCATCACCGCGCCCGGTCCCGACTGCGGGTTCTTCCTCACCAACTTCCCGGCGCGCGGGTGGCTTTCCTACGACGCGCTGCGCAGCGTGCGCGAAGACCTGGTCATGGTCCACCTGGTCGGTCGCCGCGACGGGGGGTCGGAGGTCGACTACACGGTCAACCCGCAGACCGGGCTGCCGTTCGTCACGGGACCGACCGACTTCCACCGCCCGGTCAACCACCTGCTTCCGGCGTGGGACTGCATCGCCGGCCAGATGGCGGTCGTCGGGCTGCTCGCTGCCGACCGGCACCGGCGGCTCACCGGTGAGGGCCAGCTCGTGCGCCTGGCCCTGAAGGACGTGGCGTTGGCCCTGCTCGGACACCTGGGCAAGATCGCCGAGGTGATGATCAACGACGCCGACCGGCCCAAGGACGGCAACTACCTGTACGGCGCGTTCGGGCGCGACTTCGGCACCCTCGACGGCAAGCGGCTCATGGTCGTCGCGCTCACCCTCAGCCAGTGGACCAACCTCGTGCGGGTGACCGGGCTGCAGGAGGAGCTGCAGACGCTCGCCAAGCGGCTGCGGCTGGACTTCGACAAGGAGGGCGACCGGTTCCGGGCCCGCCGCGAGATCGCCCGGATCTTCGAGCCCTGGTTCGCGACGAAGATGCTCGCCGAGGTGCGCCACCAGTTCGACACCAACGGGGTGACCTGGTCGGCATACCGCACCGTGCGCGACACCGTCGACCACGACCCGGACTGCTCCACCGACAACCCGATGTTCGCCATGGTGGAGCAGCCCGAGATCGGCACCTACCTCATGCCGGGGCTGCCCTTCGACTTCGGTGCGCTGGACCGCGATCCGGTCCGGCGGGCGCCGATGCTCGGCGAGCACACCGACGAGATCCTCCTCGACGTGCTTGGGATGGCGAGCGGGGAGGTCGGCCGGCTGCATGACCGAGGGATCATCGCCGGCCCCGAGGAGTCCGCCTTCAGCCACCCGGTCGACTAGGTGGCGACGATCGCCACCGGCTCGCCCCGCGCCGCCGCCGCCAGGGCGGTGACCTGGCTGTTCGTCCCGGGCGACCGGCCGGAGCGCTTCGAGCGGGCCCGGGCGTCTGGCGCCGACGAGGTCATCTGCGACCTCGAGGATGCCGTGGCCGCAGGTGGCAAGGACGCGGCCCGCGAGCAGGTATGCCGGTGGCTCGCCAATGGGGGTAGCGGCTGGGTGCGGGTCAACGCTGCCGACACCGCATGGTTCGGGGCGGACGTCGACACCCTGGCCCGCGCACCGGGACTGCGTGGTGTCATCGTGCCCAAGGCAGACGACCCGTCGCTGATGGAGCGGGTGCGCCGGTCACTGGGCGACACCGTTGGCCTCGTGGCTCTGGTGGAGAGCGCCCGCGGCGTCGTCGGGGCGTACGGCCTGGCCGGGTCCGCCGCGGTTGACCGCCTCGCGTTCGGCTCGATCGACTATGCCGTGGACGTCGATGCCGCTGAGGACGATGAGAGCCTGCTGCTGGCCCGGCTGACGTTGGTCCTGGCCTCCCGGGCCGCCACAAAGCCCGGGCCCATCGACGGCATCACCCGCAGCCTCGAGGACGCCGAGCTCATCGTCGCCGAGGCGCGTCGCTCCCGCCGGCTGGGGTTCACCGGGAAGCTGTGCATCCACCCGGCCCAGCTCGAGCCGGTCTCGACGGCCTTCGCTCCCACGCCGCGCGAGGTTGCCTGGGCCCGGGAGGTTCTCGACGCGGTTGGCGGCGGGGACTCGGGAGCGCTGGCCGCCGCGGGTCAGATGGTCGACAAACCCGTGGTGGAACGAGCCCGGCGAATCGTCGAGCGGGCCGCGCCTCGTGGACCGGACACCCTGACCGATTCTGCGTCGGCCACGCGGCAGGAGGGGACATGAGCGAGAGCATCGAACGCACCGAGCTGCTGGTCCCCGGCCCCGCCCAGGCGCTTGCCGGACTGCTCGGGGTGGCGCTTCCCGACCTAGGAGGTGGCGAGGGCCTGCCGTTGCTGTGGCACTGGGTCTATCTGCTCGAGCGGCCGGTGCAGGCCGACCTCGGCCCCGACGGACACCCGGCGCGAGGCGGCATCCCGGTCCCTCCCGGTCCAGGCCGGCGCCGGATGTGGGCAGCCGGCCGGGTGGTGACGTCGGGTGTGCTGCGCTGCGACGAGCCGGCCACCCGGCATACCCGCGTGCTCACCTCGACCGACAAACAAGGCCGGACCGGGGCCATGACCTTCGTCAAGGTGGGCCATGAGATCGTCCAGCGCGGGCAGGTCGTGATCCGCGACGAGCAGGACATCGTGTACCGGGCCGCTGCTGCGCCAGCGGCCGACGAGCCCGTGACGTCGTCGGCGGGGCCCGGACCGGACGAGGCCGGGGTGCCAACCCGACCCGACGAGTGGGAGGTCGAGATCAGCCCCACCGTGCTCTTCCGCTACTCAGCGCTGACCTACAACGCCCACCGGATTCATTACGACCGGGACTTCTGCCGCGACGTCGAGGGCTACCCGGGGTTGCTCGTCCACGGCCCGTTGCAGGCGACCCTGATGGCCGAGGCGGCCCGGCGAAGGGGCGTCAGCGGGCCGCTGCAGTTCGACTACCGGCTGGTGGCGCCGTTGTTCGACCACCAAGGGCTCGTGGTGTCAGCGACCCAGACAGGCGACGGCTTTGTCACTCAGGTGCGAGACCGGTGGGGCCGGCCGACCGCAACCGGAACCGTGCGCGTGGGGTGAGCCCTGACCTTGGCAAGTGGGCAGTAGTTCAATAACGCGCGGCAGAAACAACTGCCGTCTTGGGTAGGTTCCTGCCGACTTGCATTTGCGCACGCAGGGGACTTGGGTATCACGTGACACTGGCCGCGGAGGGCGTGGGATTCGAACCCACGTGACGGTTGCCCGCCAAGCGGTTTTCAAGACCGCCGCACTAGGCCACTATGCGAGCCCTCCAGAAGCCGCCGCGCCTGGCTCGAAACGCCATCGTAGTTGCGCAGCCGCCCATGGTAGGCAGGCACACCTCTGTCCGGCGAGCCGCTGCGAGCCTACGGGGTCAGGCGAGGGCGATAGCGCGCTGTGGTCACGGGGTCAGGCACTCGCCCCAGCACCCGACCCCGTGACCAGCCCCCAGGCCACGGTTGCCTTCCCCCGGGTCGCGTCCCCCACGCGCGGACCACGCCCCGTGACGCGCCGGCCGCATCGCGGATGCAGCCGACACTGCCAAGAGCCGTCGGGCCACGCCCTGATACACAGGCGGCGCCACCATTGTCAGAGATCGCCGGATTGCCGGCAGAATCGGGAGGTATCAGTCAAGGCGCCAAGGATCTCCTGTCCAGCGAACGGGCCCACGCAATAGCCTGGAGGGTGGGCATTCCGAACCGACAGGATGAGTCATGACCTTGCCTGAGTTCGAGGCGTTCGGATCTTCGTTCTGCCCGCATTCCGCGACCTGCCCCCCAGGTCGGGCGGCTACGGTGAGGGCTCATGACCAGCGCCCCCGGGGAGAGCCTGGCCGAGCGGTCGGCCGGGGCGTTCGCGGCATACCAGGCCGGAGAGCGCGAACGCATGGGTGACCTCGTCGACCTGCTGACCCCGATCCTGTGGCATACCGCGCGCAGCCAACGCCTCGATCACGCCGCAGCCGAGGACGCCGTCCAGCTGGCCTGGATGCGCCTGGTCGAGCATGCCGACGCGATCCACGACCCCCGCGCGGTGCTGTCCTGGCTCATTACCACCGTCCGCCGCGAGGCCTGGCGACTGACCAGGCGAGAGCGGCGCCTGACCGTCACTGACGAGCTGCCGGAGGCCGACGACGACGGTGCCCCCGCAGCGCTGGACCCGGCGCTTGCAGCCGTGCTCAACGACGACCAGGCTCGGCTGTGGCAGCACGTCTCGGGCCTGCCCGAGCGCTGCCGCGCGCTGCTGCGGGTGGTGGCGTTCGTGGACCGGCCCGACTACGCGGAGGTGTCCCAAGCTCTCGGTATGCCGGTCGGCTCGATCGGCCCGACCCGGGGCCGGTGCCTTGCCAAGCTGCGGGCAGCACTGCTCGCCGACCCAACCTGGAGCGCGTCATGAGCCGCGACGACATCGAGGCAACCCTCGCGGCAGGCGGCCCCGACGACATCGACCGGCTCGTCCTGCGCGACGTCGGCGAGCTCTACTCGCGCCTGGACCCGCCGCCCCCCGGACTTGCCGAGCAGGTGAAGTTCGAGCTGACCTTGGCCGCCCTGCACGCCGAGATCGCCGAGATGGAGACGCTGTCCTCCCCTGGCGTGCGACATGACGACTTCACGACGACCGGCTCGGTGACGTTTACGAGCAGCTCGCTCAGCCTCATGGTCAGCGTCGCCCCCGAGCCCGACGGCATGACCGTCCGCGTCGATGGCTGGGTGACTGGCGGCGAGACCGAGATCGAGCTGCGAGTCGCCGGGCACAGCCACCTCGCCACGGCCGACATCAACGGCCGGTTCGTCCTCTCCAGCATCCCGCGAGGCCCAGCGCGGTTCGTGCTTCGCCCGGCGTCTGCGGGGGTGCGCCCGGTCATCACCCCGACCATCGAGCTCTAGTGGGCCGGTCCGCAGGGCACACCACGCAGTCGAGGTCCGAGCCAGCCCTGGAAGCCGTCGAGGGATACGTCGCGCAGGCCAAGGACCAGCTCGCCCGGCACCGACCCGACCTGGCGGCGGGCCTGCTGAACCAGGCTCGCGCAGTGGCGGCGCCCGAACCAGAGCTGTTCGCCAACACCCGAGGCCGCGAGGCGCTCATGCGGGTGACCCTGGCCGAAAGCTGGGTGGCTTTCGAGCAGCAGGGCCTTCGCGCCGGAGAGCTGGTCCTTCGCCAGGCGGTCGAGCAGGCCGAGGCGATGCAGCGGCCGGACCTGGTCAGCCTCTGCCACATGCAGGGGGCCTCGATGCACGGGCGCAGCGGCAACCTCGCCGAGTCGCTGGCTCGGATGAACCGGGCCAGCGCCGGCCTGGACCTGCTGCCCCTGGATGACCGCGCCAAGCTGCTGCTCAACCGTGGAGCCCTGGCCGCCCAGCTGATGCAGCTGGAGCAGGCCGCGGCCGACCTCACCCGTAGCGCTGGGCTCGCGAGCGGCGCAGGCGAGCCGAACCTCGAGTTCGCCGCCGTCCACAACCTTGGCTACGTGGAGTACCTGCGTGGCGACCTGCCTACCGCGCTCGCCCTGATGGACCGCGCGGATGCGATGGCCGTCGATGTCCAACGGGGGGTCTCCCTGCTCGACCGTTCCCGGGTCCTGCTCGAAGCGGGACTGGTCACGGAAGCACGGGACACCCTTCGGGAGGCGGCCGGCGCGAACGCCGACTGGAATGACCAGGACCTCGGCGAGATCGAGCTCGTCCAGGCCCGCACCGCGCTGCTGCTCGGCGACGCTGTGGAGGCGGCCCGGCTCGCTCGGCTGGCCCGTCACCGCTTCCAGGGGCGGGCCTCGTCGGCGTGGCGCCGGCAAGCCCAGCTCGTGGAGGTCGAGGCCGCGCGGGCCGCCCACGCGGACCCTCGGTCCGTCGCGCGGGTTGCCGACGCCCTGCGACACTCGGCCCTGCGCCATGACGAGGCGCACGTCGCGCGCCGTGCGGCCCTGGTCGCGGCTGACGCACTTCTGGACCAGGGCCAGCTCGACGCGGCACGAACGGCATACGGCGAAGCCCGCCCCCTGGGCCGCACAGCCGGGTTGGCCACCCGGCAACACGTCGACCTGGTGGGGGCCCGCATCGCCGCGGCCCAACGCTCACCTCGGCGCGCGGCGACGATCTTGCGTCGGGCCGCCGAAGACCTGGCCCAGGCCCAGCAGCGTGCCTCGAGCCTGGACCTGCGCACGGCGCTCGCCGTCCACAGCGGGCGCCTCGCGGCCCTGGACCTGCGCCTGGGCATGGACAGCGGACGGGTGGGCTCGGTCTTCGCCCGCACCGAGCGATGGCGTGCGATGTCGGCGCGGCTTCCCGTTGTCCAGCCGCCGCCGGACTCCCAAGCAGCCAGCTTGCTCAGCCGGCTGCGCCGTACTCGAGAGGACCTGCGTAGCAGCCCACCCGGGCTTGACGCGGACCGGCTCCGGGAAGATGCGTCGCGTCTAGAGCGTCACATTCGCCGGCTGGACTGGGCCCGCACCAGCACCGAGGGCACGCTGGGCACCCGCACGCGCCCGATCGGGTATGCCGAGGCCCTCGGGGCGGCTCGAGCGCAGGACACCACGGTCGTGTCGTACCTCCCCTTCGACGGGGACCTGTATGCCGTGGTGTTGGATCCGCATGCCGGTGGCCGGCTGCGGCGACTGGCACCGCTGGGCGCCGTCGACGAGGTGACCGGGAAGGTGCGTGCCGACCTCGAGGTGGCCTGCCTGCCGATCGTCTCAGCGCTGCGCGGTGCGGTCGAGGCGTCCCTGCGCCGGTCTCTCGACGAGCTCGACCGGCTGCTGCTGCGCCCGATCGGGTCGGTCGGACGGGTCGCGGTGGTCCCCACGCTCGCGCTGGCCGGTGTTCCGTGGGCCATGCTGCCGAGCCGAGAAGGGCTGGCGACAACGCTCACCAAGACGGTGACCGGCTGGGCCCGCACTGACGAGCAACCGGCATACCGTCCCCGGGTCGCTGCGCTCGCCGGCCCCGACCTACCGATGGCGGTGCAGGAGGTGCGCGAGATCGGCAAGGCGTGGCCGGATGCCACCGTCGTCGAACCGCACGCCTGCACGACCGGGGAGCTGATCCGCGTAGCGGCCACGCACGACGTCGTGCACATCGCCGCGCACGGGCGGCACAACTACGAGAGCCCGCTGTTCTCGACGTTGCGGTTCGCGGACGGGCCGGCGTTCGGATATGAGGTTCCGGGGAAGGCCATCGCCGCCTCGCACGTCGTGCTGTCGGCGTGCGAGGTCGGTCGCGTGACGATGCGGTCGGGCGACGAGGCGCTCGGGCTCACGTCGGTGCTGCTCAGCCTGGGGATCCGGACCGTCGTGGCCGCTGTCGCCAGGGTGCCTGACGACGTGGCGGCGCACACCATGGTGGAGTACCACCGCCACCTGTCCCGAGGCACCGAAGTTGCTGCGGCTCTGGCCGCCGCGTCGCGCGATGGCCCACTCATCGCCCGGGCGTTCATGACGTTCGGGTCGCAGTGGCGGGCCGCCCCGCCGGCCACAGCGCCGAGTGGTCAGTAGGTGCTGTTATCGGGGCCCGATAACAGCACCTGCTGACCTTTCGGCGGCGTTCTGGCTTGACCTCTCCTAAATGAAGATGGCGGGGCTGTGCTCGAGTAGCTGCTCGGGCGTCAAGCCCTCGACGGGTTTGCGGATCTGCGCCGGGATGCCGACGGCGACCGATCCCGCCGGCACGTCGCTGACCACGACCGAGTTGGCTCCGATCTGCACGTCGTCGCCGATGCGTATCGGCCCGAGCAGCCGCGCCCCGGCACCGATGGTGACCCGGTTGCCGACCGTCGGGTGGCGCTTGACCTTCTGCATGGACCGCCCGCCCAGGGTGACCCCGTGGTACAGCATGACATCGTCACCGACCTCGGACGTCTGGCCGATGACCACACCCATGCCGTGGTCGATGAAGAACCGCTTGCCGATGCTCGCCCCGGGGTGGATCTCCACCCCGGTCGCGAAGCGCACGATCTGGGACAGCACCCGGGCAACGAGACGGTACCCACGCAGCCACAGCAGATGCGCCAGGCGGTACGCCCAGATCGCGTGCAGCCCGGACGAGGCGAGAAACATCTCCAACCGCGACCCGGCAGCGGGGTCGCGCGCCATGGCGGCGTCGATGTCCTCGACCATCGCCCGCCAGCCGCGGCGCACCAGGCCGGAGCGGCGGGGCTTAGCTGGGCTCATTCGAGCGTGCGGGGTCATGAGGTGCTGGACCATGGCGGTCCTCCAGTTTCGTCAGTCGAGCAGCCCTTCGAAGAGCACCGTCGACAGGTAGCGCTCCCCGAAGCTCGGGATGATGACGACGATGGTCTTTCCGGCGTTCTCGGGCCGGGCGGCGACCTGCCCCGTGGCGGCGAGCGCGGCCCCGGAGGAGATCCCGACGAGCAGGCCCTCCTCGACGGCGGCGCGGCGAGCGAACTCGACGGCCTGGCCGGCGTTGACGTCGATGACCTCGTCGTAGATGCCCGTGTCGAGGATCTCGGGCACGAAGTTGGCCCCGATCCCCTGGATCTTGTGCGGTCCCGGCGGGCCGCCGTGGAGGATGGCCGACTCCTCCGGCTCCACCGCGATCATCTGCACCGAGGGTTTGCGGGCCTTGAGCACCTGACCGACCCCGGTGATGGTGCCGCCGGTCCCGATGCCGGAGACGACGATGTCGACCTGCCCCTCGGTGTCCTTCCAGATCTCCTCGGCGGTGGTGCGCCGGTGGATCTCGGGGTTGGCCTCGTTGGCGAACTGGCGCGCGAGGATCGATCCGGGCCGCTCGGCGACGATCTCGTCGGCCCGGTCGACCGCGCCCTTCATGCCCTTGGCGGGGTCGGTGAGGATGAGCTCGGCTCCGAAGGCCCGCAGCAGCGCCCGGCGCTCCTTCGACATCGACTCGGGCATGGTGAGCACGACCTGGTACCCGCGCGCCGCACCGACCATGGCCAGGGCGATCCCGGTATTGCCGGAGGTGGCCTCGACGATGGTGCCACCCGGTGCAAGCTCGCCTGCCGCCTCGGCCGCGTCGATGATGGACACGCCGATGCGGTCCTTGACCGAGCCGGCCGGGTTTTGGAACTCGAGCTTGCCGGCGACGATGGCCGTGCTGTCGGCGAAGAGCTTGTTGATGCGGACCAGTGGCGTGTTGCCGACGACGGCGGTGACGTCAGGGTGGATGGGCATAAGCGGTGGCCTTCGGTGCTCGGCCCGGCGGGTCCTTCCCGGCAACCCCCGGTGCGTTATGGATATTCCAACGCCACGTTATCGAAAGACTGGCTGGTGACCCAATCCGGCTCCGCCACGTGGACGCTGCTGCCCCGGCCTTGGCCGGTATGCCGGCGAGCCGGCTGTGCTGTTGGTCGGCGAGCCGACTGTGCTGTTTTGGTCGGCGAGCCGACTGTGCTGTTTTGGTCGGCGAGCCGACTGTGCTGTTTGGCTGCCGGGCCCAGTTCTGAGAGGCTGCCCACGAAGCGCCAACCGAACCCGTGAAGAAGGGGGCTGTAGATGATCGGTTTCGTCGCGGGTCTGGCTGTCGGCTACGTCCTGGGTGCGAAGGCCGGACGTGGGCGGTACGAGCAGATCAAGGCGCTCGCCCGCCAGGCCTGGACCTCCGAGCCGGTCCAGAACGGGTTGGACCAGGCTGGCCACAAGCTCAAGACCCAAGCGCTGCCCTACGTCGCCGACAAAGCCGGCGACGCGGTCAAGGCGGCTGGGCAGAAGGTCAAGGAACGGGCCGCCAAGGAGCCGCTCGCGGCGACCGTGCGCCGGGACGCCAACGGCACGGCATACGCCGACGTCACGACGGCTCCGGGCGTCCCAATGACCGCAAGGGTAGACGGCGCGAGGGTGCCTCCCGCAGCGTCCTAGCTGCGGCGAAAGACGTCACACGCCAACGGGAGCGTCCGCCTGCCAGGCGTAGAGTCACCGGCATGAGCGCCCTTCAGATCACGGCGATCGTGCTGTGCTTCACCATCCCGCTGCTGGGGTGGGTCCTGTTGTTCCGGCAGGCGTTCCGGTTCAAGAAGCTCTTCAGCACGGGCCAGCCGGATCGGATGCGCACCAACCAGCCCGGTCGGCGGGTGCTCACCGTGGCGCGGGAGTTCTTCGGGCACAACCGCATGTCGCGCCTGCCGATCGTGGCGTTTGCGCACTGGTTCGTGGCGCTGTCGTTCTTCCTGCTCTTCGCCACGTTGGTCAACGCGTTCTTCCAGTTGCTGTGGGCCGACTTCCGGCTACCCGTCATCGGGCACTTCCCGCCGTTCGAGTGGCTCATCGAGCTGTTCGCCTGGGGCGGGCTCATTGGCATCGTCACGCTCATGGTTATCCGCCAGCGCAACCATCCGAGGTTCGCGGCCGGCCCGGCGGGTCGGCGCAGCCGGTTCTTCGGGTCCACCTGGTGGCAGGCCTACTACGTCGAGCTCACGATCCTCGTTGTGACGATCTGCATCCTGTCACTGCGCACGCAGGAGGCCGCGCTTATCAAGCGGATCGAGCCGGGAACCAGCATCACCTTGCACTTCCCGCTGACCGGGTGGATGAGCGGCATCTGGAGCGGCCTGTCCGAGCAGTGGCTGCGCGAGTCGATCTACGTGGTCGCCGCGATCAAGATCCTTGTCAGCTTCGCGTGGATGATCACCGTCTCCCTGCAGCCGACGATGGGCGTGGCCTGGCACCGCTTCCTCGCCTTCTTCAACATCTTCTTCAAGCGCCACCCCGACGGACGCACCTCCCTCGGCGCCCTGGCAGCCGATGGCCGTCGACGGCAAGCCGGTCGACCTGGAGGCCATCGAGGACCTCGACGAGAACGCCGCGCTCGGCGTCGGCAAGGTCGAGCACTTCACGTGGAAGGGCCTGCTCGACTTCACCACCTGCACCGAATGTGGGCGGTGTCAGAGCCAGTGCCCGGCCTGGAACACCGACAAGCCGCTGTCCCCCAAGCTGCTCGTGATGACGCTGCGTGACCACGCCCACGCCAAGGCCCCGTGGCTGATGGCGGCCGAGGACAAGCGCGCTGACCTACCGGCGCACACCCTCAAGCTCGTCGAGTCCTCCCTCATCGGTACGACCGGCTACAACGCCGAGCACCCGCTCACGGCATACGACGCACTGAGCACCGAGGCGGTCATCGACGAGGACGTGCTGTGGTCCTGCACGACGTGCGGCGCGTGCGTCGAGCAGTGCCCGGTCGACATCGAGCACGTCGACGCCATCGTCGACATGCGCCGCTACCAGAACCTCATCGCCTCCGCGTTCCCGAGCGAGCTGGGCGGGCTGTTCAAGAACCTCGAGAAGAACGCCAACCCGTGGGGGATGGCGCCCCGGCTGCGAATGGACTGGGCCAAGGGCCTGCCCTTCGAGGTGCCCATCGCGGGGGCCGATGTGGAGGATCTTTCGCAGGTCGACTACCTGTTCTGGGTCGGCTGCGCCGGGGCCTTCGAGGACCGCGCCAAGCGCACGACGAGGGCCGTCGCCGAGCTGCTGCACACCGCAGGTGTCACGTATGCCGTGCTGGGCGACGGGGAGTCGTGCACGGGCGACTCGGCCCGGCGTGCTGGCAACGAGTTCCTCTACCAGATGCTGGCCCAGCAGAACGTCGAGGTGCTGGGCGAGATCGGCGCGACCAAGATCGTCGTCACGTGCGCGCACTGCTTCAACACGCTCAAGAACGAGTACCCCCAGCTGGGCGGCCACTACGAGGTGCTTCACCACACCCAGCTGCTCAACCGGCTGGTGCGCGAGGGCCGGCTGGTGCCGGTGTCCCGGCCCGGCGAGTCCGGCGGCACCAAGGACGCCTCCACCGCGCCGACCGTCACCTACCACGACCCGTGCTACCTCGGGCGGCACAACCACGTCTACGCCCCGCCGCGCGAGCTGCTCGGCGCGCTGCCCGGTGTGACGCTGTCGGAGATGCCGCGGCACGGCCAGAAGTCGTTCTGCTGCGGTGCGGGCGGTGCCCGGATGTGGATGGAGGAGAAGCTCGGCACGCGGATCAACATCAACCGCACCGAGGAGGCCCTGGCGACCGGCGCGGCACGCATTGCGGTGGGCTGCCCGTTCTGCAAGGTCATGCTCAGCGACGGGCTCAACGCCAAGATCCAGGAAGGGGCCACCGCCGAGGGGTCGGTCGAGGTGGTCGACGTGGCCCAGATGCTGCTCGCCGCGGTTCGCCGCGGCGAGGAGGGGGTCCCGGCCGAGATCCCGCACGGCGAGCCCCAACCGGTGCCCTGACACTCCCCGTCTTCCTCCCCGGATGGAGGTATTACCGAAAGCGCTACCGCTCGCCTGTACCTCCACGCGATTGGTGCCGATCAGAGCACCCTCAAACCCCCCTATCGGCTGGAGGTATCTCCGAGCAACGGAGGTGTTACCGTGCGCTCTTGCGCTCGGTTTTACCTCCGGTGGGCGAGGTGGCTGCGGCGGGGTGGGTCATGTCAGCCGGCACGACCCACTCGTCGAACTGGTCGCCAGTGACGGCACCCGACGCCACCGCCGCCTCCCGCAACGACGTCCCGTCGCGGAACGCGAGCTTGGCGATCGCCGCCGCGCGGTCGTACCCCAGGTGCGGCGCGAGCGCTGTGACGAGCATGAGGTTGCGCTCCAGGTTGGCCTGGATCCGCTCGTGGTTCGGCTCGATGCCCGACGCACAGTGCAGATCGAAGGACCGGCAGGCGTCGGCGAGCAGCCTGATGCTCTCCAGGACCGCGTGCGCCATGACCGGCTTGTAGACGTTGAGCTCGAAGTTGCCCTGGCTGCCCGCGAAGGCCACCGTCGCGTCGTTGCCGAAGACGCGCGTGCACACCATGGTCAGCGCCTCGCACTGGGTCGGGTTGACCTTGCCCGGCATGATGCTCGACCCCGGCTCGTTCTCGGGGATGGTGATCTCACCGATGCCGTTGCGTGGGCCGGACGCCAGCCACCGCACGTCGTTGGCGATCTTCATCAGCGCGACGGCAAGGGTGCGCACCGAGGCGCTCGCTGCGACCAGCGCATCGTGCGCCGCCAACGCTGCAAAGAGGTTGCCGGCCTGCCGGAACGGCACGCCGGTCTCCTCGGCGATCCGCTCGGCGCAGCGCGCCCCGAACCGCGGGTGCGCGTTGAGACCGGTCCCAACGGCCGTGCCGCCGATCGCCAGCTCCCACAGGCCGCGCTCCGCGTTGCGCACTCCGCCCAGCGCCGCGTCGAGCTGGGCGACCCAGCCCCCAATCTCCTGGCCGAGGGTGACCGGGGTGGCGTCCTGCAGGTGCGTGCGGCCCACCTTGACGACCTCGGTATGCCGTGCGGCCGCGGCATCGAGGGTGCCTCGCAGTGTCTCGACGGCGGGGTAGAGCAGCTCCCGCAGCGCCAGCACGACGGCGATGTGCATGGCTGTCGGGAAGGTGTCGTTGCTCGACTGGCCGCGGTTGACGTGGTCGTTCGGGTGGATTGGGCTCTTCCCGCCCCGCCCGGCGCCGGCCAGCTCGTTGGCTCGACCGGCGACGACCTCGTTGGCGTTCATGTTGCTCTGGGTGCCGCTGCCGGTCTGGAAGACGACCAGTGGGAAGTGCTCGTCCAGCTCACCGTCGACCACCTCCTGCGCCGCCTGCACCAGGCACCCGGACAGGGTCTCGTCCAGGTCCAGCTCGCCGAGCTCGACATTTGTCAAAGCCGCGGCCTTCTTGAGGATGCCCAGCGCTCGGATCATCGGCCGGCCCCACACAAAGGTGTCCCTCCCGATGTCGAAGTTCTCGATGCTGCGCTGGGTCTGCGCGCCCCAGTACCGGTCGGCCGCAACGTCGACCTGACCCATCGTGTCGTGTTCGGTCCGTGTGCTCATCGGTGCTCCCGATCTGCGCCATGCTGCGTCGAGTCGTGCTTACTCCCGGCTTGCGCCTGGTGTGGCTCTGTGATGTGCTGGATATCACACCGGCTCGAACCCGTGGCTGGCCCCCTTTTTCTATGGGAGTCACCATGAGCGTTCGAGCTGCTTTTTGTGGTTCGTCTTCTACCCAATCCGGCGAATTCGAGCAGGCCCATCGGCAAGGGGTAGCCGGGGCTCGGGACCATAGGGTGAGCGACCTGGTTACCCAGGCCCGCACGACCCCAGACGACTCGCGGCGTCGGTCGCTGCTCGAAGAGGCGGTGATGGTAGGTCGGCCGTTGGCGCTGGCCCTGGCCCGCCGCTACCACCGCCGGGGTATCGATGACCAGGATCTCGAACAGGTTGCCATGCTCGGGCTGTGCAAGGCGGTCCGCGGCTTCCAGCCCGCCCGCGGGGTCAGCTTCGCGGCATACGCGGTGCCCACGATCACCGGGGAGCTCAAACGCCACTTCCGCGACGCCGGGTGGCTGGTGCGCCCGACGCGGTCGGTGCAGGAGTTCAGCCAGTCGCTGCGGACAGCCGAGGAGTACCTCGTCCAGCGCAGCCGCCGCCAGCCCTCGACAACCGATGTTGCCCAGTTCCTCGACGTCCCAGCTGCGCGGATCGACGAAGCCCGCCAGGCAGAGCGGGGGTTCTGGGCCGGCTCGCTCGACACGCCGGAAGCCAAAACGGGTCAGGCATTCGGCGCCTCCCTCGCGGATCCGCGTGACGACTTCGAGCTGGTCGACGCGGCTCTGGTGGTCGGCCCGGCGCTGGCCGCACTGACGCCCCGCGAGCGGCACATCGTGCGGCTCCGGTTCGTCAACGGGATGACCCAGGCGGAGATCGGCTCGGTGATCGGCGTCACCCAGATGCAGGTATCCCGGCTGCTGCGCGACGTGCTCGCCAAGCTCCGTACGCGCATCGGCGACCCGGTGGCCCAGACCTGACCCAACCCCGGGTCGCGCACCGCCCGCCCCGGCTGTTTGAGACGGACGGCGCTTGCCATCACTTACCCGCAGCCTCGGCGCGCCATTCGCTGGGCGCGGTCAACGACGGCCGTGCGTCAGTCGTCCGATGTCGTTTCGTCGTGCGGCGCCCCGACCGGCTTGGACTCGGGAGAGCCGCGCTCGCGCAGGTAGATGGCGAAGACCGCCATGCTGCCGATCGCGAGCAGCTCCGACTGCCAGTTCTGCAGGGTGCGGTTCCAGAACTCCCCCGTGAGCAGGTACCCCCGCAGGTCGACCGGGTCGAGCAGGTCCCGCATCCGCTCCTCGTTGTAGGCCACCCGCCCGGCCACGGCCTGGGCGGCCCACGAGAACACGAAGATCGTCCCCATAACCAGGACCAGCGAGTGCGAGTAGACGGCGGTGCGCCAGCCCCCGGCCCGGGCCCAGGCTGGGGAGCTGGCTCGGGCATGCGGCCCGACGAGCTGCCGCTCGTCGGAGTCGCGCCCGGACTCCCCCGGCTTCTTGGACTCGGAGGACCCCCGCTGGACCAACCACACCGTCAACAGGATGTACAGCGTGAACTGCAGGTACTCCGACTGCCAGTTCTCGGCGACATCGACCGCGTACTGCGACGAGGTGACGTAACGCCACAGCGAGACCTCCTGCAGCCCGGCGGTCCGCGCGTGCTCGTTGTAGTCGGCCACGCCCGAGAAGGCCTGGCCGGCAAGCGTGGCCAGCAGCATCAGGCCGAACACGATGGAGAGGGACTGCTCGCGCAGGACCCTGCGGGTGGCGCTCATCGCAGGGCCAAGGCGACCGCGAAACAGAAGGCGAGGCCGGCCGCGATGAACGCCACGTAGAGGATGAACATCACGCGCATGTCAGCTCCCTTGGACCTGGCAGGTGTAGGGGGTAGCGGGCTCGTCGAAGGCCTTGCTGCAGCCGGCCGCGACGACCTTCCACCCGGAGTCGAACCGTGACAGGAAGACGGTCTGTCCGTCGAGGTCGACCTTGGCCGAGTGGCCGGCCAGGTCGGTGCGCGTCACCACCGTGCTGGCAGGTAGGTCTTGCTCGGGCAGGGCCTCGGCGCAGGACTGCTCCGCGCTTCGCTCCAGCTCGTCCCTGGTGCGCGGCGCGAGCAGAGCGCACGCCGCCGCCGGGTCGGCACTGGACGCCGCGGCGAACGCCAGAGCCGCCTGGGTGGCTCCTTGCTCCTCGGTCGACGCGCTGCACCCGGTGATCGCCGCAGCGCTCACGAGCCCGAGCACGATTGCCCCCACGATCGACGTGCGCCTGCTTGCCCGGGTATGCCGGGGGCTCGGCACCACCGGGGCGCGGGTCCTGCTCACACGCCCTGCATACCCCACCTCACGCCCCGGTAACCAGCACCACGCCATAGGTCGCGCGGCCTGAGCTCACCTGGCTGACAGGATGACTGGTGTGACGGTGCGGATCGGGACGTCCGGCTGGAGCTATGACCACTGGACCGGGGTTCTCTACCCTCCCGGGCTGCCGGTCGCTGATCGGCGCGACGTGTACGTCCAGCATTTCGACACCGTGGAGCTCAACGCGAGCTTCTACCGCTGGCCGGGCCAGCGCAGCTTCGCGATGTGGCGTCGGCGCCTTCCGGACGGGTTCGAGATGTCGGTCAAGGCGCCGCGTGGGCTCACCCACGCCAAGCGGCTCTACGCGCCGGAGACGTGGCTCGAGCGCATGGACACTGCTTGCAAGACCCTCGGCCCCCGCTTCGGGGTCATGCTGGTGCAGCTGCACCCCGCCCACGAGCGTGACGACACCCGCCTGGCGTGGTTCCTGGACCACGCACCGGCCGGTATGCGCCTGGCCGTCGAGTTCCGCCACCCGAGCTGGCACGTCGACGAGGTGCGCGAGCTGCTCGCCGCGCGCGGCACGGCATACGTCGTCATTAGCGGCGCGAACCTGCCGTGCATCCTCTGGGCCACAGCGGGATTCGTCTACGTGCGCCTGCACGGCCCGAGCTACGACAGCCTGTATGCCGGGTCGTACTCGGACGAGGACATGTGGTGGTGGAGCGAGCGGATCCGCGAGTGGCAGGCCCAGGGCCGCGACGTCTACGCCTACTTCAACAACGACGGCGACGGTAATGCGGTGCGCAACGCGTGGACGTTGCGCGGCTTCGTGAACCGCTGACGGCTCGACACGTCCGAGCCGTCCGGCCATAGTGGTCCGATGGCCGGGCAGGACGAGTACGACGTCGTGGTGATCGGGGCCGGACCCGCGGGCGAGGTTGCCGCTCAGCGGGTCCGGCGGGGCGGGCTCACGGCTGTCGCCGTCGAGCGTCGGCTGGTCGGCGGCGAATGCTCCTTCTATGCCTGCTCGCCCACCAAGGCGATGCTGCGCCCGGTCCATGCGACACGGGCCGCGCGGCGCGTCCAGGGCAGCGAGGGCGCGACGCTGGTGCCGCAGCAGGTGCTGGCCCGGCGGGACGAGTTCATCTCCCACGGCGACGACTCCCACGCGGCCGAGTGGCTGGCCAAGAACGGCATCGACCTGGTGCGCGGATCGGCCCGGCTCATCGGCGAGCGTCAGGTCGCGGTGGGCGACCGAGTGCTGCAGGCGCGGCACGGCGTCATCGTCGCCACCGGGTCAGCCGCGGCCGTTCCCGACATCCCCGGCCTGCGCGACGCGCGGCCGTGGACAAACGTCGAGGCGACCACCACCCCCACCGTGCCGACCCGGCTCACCGTGCTCGGCGGCGGGGTGGTCGGCTGCGAGCTCGCCCAGACGTTCTCGGCACTGGGCTCCCAGGTCGTGCTCCTGCACCGAGGCTCGCGCCTGCTGGACCGGGTCGAGGCGTTCGCGGCCGACGCTGTTCTCGACGCGCTGCGCCGCGACGGCGTGGACGTGCGGCTCGACACGGGGGTCGCGGCGGTGCACCGAGTGGGCCCGGTCGTGGAGGTGACCTTGTCGGACGGGTCGGTGGTGCCATCGGACGAGGTCCTGTGCGCCCTGGGCCGGGTGCCGGCAACGCGCGACCTTGGCCTGGACAGCGTCGGCGTCACGACGGACGAGCGCGGCTACCTGCCGGTCGACGAGACGCTCGCCGTCCGGGGGGCCCCCGGCGGCGCGCCCTGGCTGTATGCCGTCGGCGACGTCACCGGGGCGGCCTTGCTCACCCACATGGGCAAGTACCAGGCGCGCGCCTGCGCCGACCTCGTCGTCGCCCGGGCCACCGGCGGTGACCTCGACGCAGCAGCGCTGCGGGCGACCTCGGTCCAGGGCGCAGTGACCCAGGTGATCTTCACCGACCCCGAGGTAGCCGCCGTCGGTCCGACGGCCGAGCAGGCCCGCTCCCGCGGCACCGACGTGCGCGCCGTCGACATGAGAATGACCAGCGCCGCCGGTGCCGGCTTGCAGGCGGACGGGTATGCCGGGTCAGCCCGGCTCGTCGTGGACGAGTCGCGTCGCACCGTTGTCGGGGCAACCTTCGTCGGTCAGGACACCGCCGACCTGCTCCATGCCGCGACCATTGCCGTCGTCGGTGAGGTGCCGGTCGAGCGGCTCTGGCACGCGGTGCCGGCGTTCCCGACGATGAGCGAGGTGTGGCTGCGGCTGCTGGAGGAGTACGGCTGCTAGCTGCCGTTTGGCGTGGCGGCAGATGTTCCACAAAACGGCAGTCGTATCTGCCGCTTCTTGGCACATCTGCCGCCTTGCTCAGATCCGAGCGGGACGTCTGCCTGATCCCACCTTCCGGCCAGGCGCGTCTAACCGAGGCCGTTACTGGTGAGGAAGTCCTTGGCGACGACCTTGGCGTCCTTCTTGTCGATGTCGGTCTGCTTGAGCAGGTCGGTGAGGATCGGGGTGGTGAGCTTCGCCGACACCGCGTTGAGGGTGTTCGTGATCGTGTCGGTGACCTTGTCCTTGCGCATCAGCGGAACGACGTTGTCCGAGCCGAAGAGCAGCTTCGGGTCGTCGAGCGTGACGAACCCGTTCACGGCAATCCACGGGGTCGTGCTGAAGATGTTGGCGACCTGGACCTGGCCGTTGGTGAGCGCATCGACCGATGCCTTGCCGCTACGGTCGATGAACGCCTTGGGCACGAAGTTGTACTCGGCCTTGAGCCCAACCAGGCCCTGCTGGCGGGTCTGGAACTCCGGCGGCGCCCCGAGCGTGATCTCGTCCTGGTGAGCGACCAGGTCCCCGATCGACTTGAGGCTCCACCTGCTCGCGGTGTCCTTGGTGACGACAAGGGAGTTCTTGTCCTCGGCGGCGCTCTTGTTGAGGATGACCCAGTTCGCGGGAAGTGCCGCCTTCAGCGCGTTGTAGACCTCGTCGGACCCCTTCGCGTTGGCGTCCTTGTTCAGGTAAGTCAGCAGCGAACCGGTGTACTCGGGCACGATGTCGATGGACTTGTCGTCCAGGGCCTTGAGGTAGACCTCCCGACTGCCGATGTTGAGCCGAGTCGTCGCCGTGACCCCCTTGGCGCTGAGCGCAGCGGCGTAGATTTCGGCCAGCACGGTCGACTCGCTGAAGTTCGCCCCGCCGACGACGACCGGGGTTGACCCCCCGCCCGTTGCGGCGGACGTGGTGGCGGGCGTGGTCGGGTTCGACGAGGCGCCGCAGGCGGTCAGGCCAAGCGCCGCGACCGCGGTGAGGGCGATGAGGGTGCGCTTCATGGGACTTCCCTTTCGGTGGTTGGCCTGGCACCGCTGGGCGCGAGGATACGTGCCGGGCTGGCGTCGGGTGCACCGGGGGCGGCGGTGCTGGTCTCGACGAGGCTGCTCCGAGGGAACCTACCGCTCAAGCCCGGGGACACGGCATACCTCGACACGATGGTGAGCACCCCTTCGAGGATGAGGGCGAGCGCCGCCACGAGGATCGCCCCGCCGGCCATCTGGGCGTAGTCGCGCACCGCGAGCCCGTCGAGCAGGTAGCGGCCGAGGCCGCCGAGGCTCACGGACGCGGCGATGGTGGCGGTCGCGACGATCTGCAGGGTGGAGCCGCGCAGCCCCGAGAGGATGAGCGGCATGGCGCACGGCAGCTCGACACGACGCAGCACCTCACGGGAGCGCATCCCCATCCCGTATGCCGCGTCGCGGGCAGCCGGGTCGATCGCCTGGATCCCCGCGTAGGTGCCCGACAGCAGGGGTGGGACGCCGAGCAGGAACAGCACGACAATGCTCGGGATGATGAAGGCCAGGTTGCTCGCGAAGTAGGGGCCGACGATCATCTCGACCGCGAAGAGCAGCCCGAGGCTCGGCACCGCGCGGGCAACGTTGCTGATCGTGACCACCCAGCGCCCTCGTCCGGTATGCCCGACCCACAGGCCTGCGGGCAGCGCGACCGCGGTGGAGAAGGCGAGGGCGAGCGCGGAGTACCACAGGTGCTCGAGGATGCGGGTCGGGATGCCGCGGGGGCCGGTCCAGTTCGCCGGGTCGGTGAGCCAGCCCAGGATGTCGTTCAGCACGGGGCGCTCACCGTCCCGCCCGCTGCCATGGGGTGAGCGCCCACGCGCCGGCCCGGATCACCGCGTCGAAGAGCAGCGCCAGCAGCAGGCACCCGACGATGCCGGTGCCGATCTCCAGCGGGAAGGCACGCTCGTAGCCGTCGGTGAGGTAGTAGCCGAGCTGCGGGTAGCCGATGAGCGACGCGACGCTGACGATGCTCACGTTGCTCACGGCGGCGACCCGAAGGCCGCTCGCGATGACCGGCACGGCAAGTGGCAGGTCGACGGCGAACGCGCGTCCGGCGCCGCGGTAGCCCATTGCGGTCGCCGCCTGGCGGGTCGAGTCGGGCACCGAGCTCAGCCCGTCGGCGACGGTGCGCACCAGCAGTGCCACGGTGTAGATCGTCATGGCGACGTAGACGTTGAGTGCGTCGAGGATCCTGGTGCCGAGCAGCAGCGGCATGAGGATGAACAGGGCCAGGCTCGGGATGGTGTAGAGCAGCCCGCTGCCCCCGACGACGAGCGGGGCCAGGCGCGGGTCGCGCTGGGCGACCCAGCCCAGCGGCAGCGCGACGAGTAGGCCCACGACGAGCGGGATGCCGGCGAGCAGGGCGTGCGCCACGGCATACGAGCCGATGTCGCCGAGGTGGTCCCAGACCCAGCTCACGGGGGCTCCGCGGGCTCGGCGTGCAGCGCCGCGAGGACGTGCTCGGCGGTCACCGTGCCGCGCAGTATGCCGTCACCGTCGACGAGCACGCCCCGGCCGGACGGTGCCGAGAGGGCTGCGTCGAGGACGGCCCGCAGGCTCGCCCCGGCGCGCGCGACGGTGCCGCCTCGGTGCAGGGTCTCGCTGGCGACCGGTCGGGTCAGCTGGGCGGGCTCTACCCAGCCGAGTGGGCGCCCGTCGGTGTCGACGACGAGGAGCCACCGGTCCGCAGTCGCCGCCCGGGCCTGCTCCGCGGTGGCGCCGAGGGAGACGGTCGGCTCCTGCGCCAGCGGCAGGTCGGGGGCCTCCCGGAAGCCCAGGGCTCGGTAGCCGCGGTCACGCCCCACGAAGTCGGCGACGAAGTCGTCAACCGGGTCGCTGAGCAGCCGCGCCGGCTCGGCAACCTGAGCCAGCTGTCCGCCGACGCGCAGGATTGCCACGAGGTCGGCGAGCTTGACCGCCTCGTCGATGTCGTGGGTGACGAAGAGGATGGTCTTGCCGAGCTCGCGCTGCAGGCGGAGGAACTCGTCCTGCAGCTGCTCGCGCACGACCGGGTCGACGGCCGAGAACGGCTCGTCCATGAGCATGATCGGGGGGTCAGCGGCGAGCGCCCGGGCCACGCCGACCCGCTGCTGCTGTCCCCCGGAGAGCTGGCTGGGGTAGCGGTCGGCGAAGGCCTGGTCCAGCCCGACGCGGTCCAGCAGCTCTCGCGCGCGGGCGTCGGCTCGCCTGGCGTCCCAGCCGAGCAGCCTGGGGACGGTCGCGACGTTGTCGGCCACGGTGCGGTGCGGGAACAGGCCGGCGTGCTGGATGACGTAGCCGATGCCGCGACGCAGCTGGGCCTCGTCGACCGTCGAGGTGTCCTGGTCGCCGACCCAGATGGTGCCCGAGGTCGGCTCGATCATCCGGTTGACCATGCGCAGCGTGGTCGTCTTGCCGCATCCGGACGGCCCGACGAGCACGGTGATGCGGCCGGTGGGCGCCTCCAGGGTGAGGTCGTCGACGGCGATTGTGCCGCCGGGATACCGCTTGGAGACGCCCTCGAAGCGGATCATGGCCGCTAACCTAACCGACCGCCCTGACTCTGCAGCGGCTGCGGACCTGCCTCGTCACGCGGCCGCTACGGTCGCCTCCACCTGGTCCTCGGTAAGGCGCACCAGCGTCGGGCCGTGGATGCGCCCGACCGCGCATCCGGCCACGAACAGCGCCGCAGCGGCGGCGGCGACGGCGAACGCGGCTGGCGTGCCGGCCGGCATACCTCCCGCGGCGAGCTGGATGATCGGCAGGCCAACCGCCCACGCGCGGGCGTTAGCCCAGACCCAGGACCAGGGCCGGTCGGTCACTCGGCGCAGGACGAGAGCCTGGGTGCCACCGAGGACCGGCCCAGCAGCCAGCCCGGCGAGCGCCATCAAGGCCAGCTGCAGGACCAGAGGCGGCTCGGCGGTCGCCTCGGCCGCGGCCGAGTCGTCCGGCATGAGGGCGAACGGCAGGCTCACGGCCAGCCAGGCGATCAGCCCGCCGAGCATGGTGGCGCCGACCCAGGCCCGGGCGCTGATGGAGGGGGCGCGTTCGCGCAGAACGCGCCACTGCAGGCCGCCGACGATGGCGCCCTCCAAGACGGCGAACACCACCGCTGCGACGAGAGCCGCGGCAACCGTCGGCAGGGCGGACTCCAGCCGCATCTGCAGCGGCAGGCTCGCGAGGGCTCCCAGGCCGAGACCGAGCAGTTCCCCGACTCCGTTGGCCAGCACCCAGCGCCGCAACATGATCGCCTCCCTGGGTCCTCTCGACAGTCTCCATCCTCGCTGGGTCGCGGGGGTTGAGCCGCGCCTGCGAGCGGCCTCACGCTGAGCGGGGCCGGCCATGATCCGGTGGGTCGGGCAGCACTCCAGCGCAACGGGTCAAACCGGTCGGAACCGCACGACCGGCGTGTCGGCCGACGTCGAGCGCCGAGCCATGGGGACGCGCCTCAGGTATGCCGTGACCGCAGCCTCGCGGTCCGGCCCGGCGAGCACCTGGCCCTGGACAGAGCGCGGGCGAGTGCCGGACTGCAGGGTCGCCGTCAGTGGCCGGCGGAACGCCCTCCACCACGACTTGCGGTCGTGCTCCCCCACGACCACGATCCAGGCATCGTGGTGGTGGAGCGCCCAGACCGGCAGTTCAATGGCCCGCCCCGACTTGGGCGCGGTGTAGCGCAGGACGGTGGTGTACGGGCCCACGAGCCAGTGCAGCGGGGTTCGGGCGATGCAGATGACGAGGCGGTTCACGGCATACTGCCTAGACCGGGGCCCGCTGGAAGTTCTGCCAGGACCGGCTCGCGGTCGGGCCGCGCTGGTCCTGGTAGTGCGAGCCGGAGACGTTGCTGCCGTAGGGGTTCTCGGCCGCGGAGGTGAGGCGGAAGAAGCACAGCTGGCCGATCTTCATGCCGGGGTAGAGGACGATCGGCAGGGTGGCGACGTTGGACAGCTCGAGCGTGACGTGACCGGAGAAGCCCGGGTCGACGAAGCCGGCGGTCGCATGGGTCAGCAGACCGAGCCGGCCGAGCGAGGACTTGCCTTCGACGCGGGCGGCGAGGTCGTCGGGGAGGCTGACGACTTCGAGGCTGGAGCCGAGGACGAACTCGCCGGGGTGGAGCACGAGGCTGTCGTCCTGCTCGCCGATCTCGACGAGGCGGGTGAGGTCGGGCTGCTCCTGCGCCGGGTCGATGTAGGGGTAGCGGTGGTTGTCGAACAGGCGGAAGTACCGGTCCAGGTGCACGTCGACGCTGGAGGGCTGCACCATCGCGGGGTCCCACGGCTCGAGCCGGATCCGCCCGTGCGCGACCTCGGCGCAGATGTCCCTGTCGGAGAGCAGCACGGGCTCACGCTATCGCGAGGGCGGGCTGCCTCTGTCGGCTGGCGTCGCCACCAACTCAACGACTTGTCGCTTCCTCCTTGATGCATCGTGGAGCACGTGACAGGTCGCGGAGTTGGCGTGGCGGCGGGTCGGCTAGACTCCCTGATCGCCCGCCGGCCATCCGGTTCGGCGGCGCGCGAGCGTAGCTCAATGGTAGAGCGCTAGCTTCCCAAGCTAGATACGCGGGTTCGATTCCCGTCGCTCGC
>CAVYKM010000025.1:0-84815 GCA_963769085.1 uncultured Actinomycetota bacterium
ACTGGGTTCGAACCCGTCACGCACCGCCGACGTCGTCCCGCGCGAAGGGGAGGGCTAAGGCCTCATCCGAGTGCGCCGCCATCCGTGACAGGGCGGCTGCGATTTCGGCGTCGCGCTCCGGCCGCAGCGTGCTGGTAGCGCATCGCCGCCACGGACGTACTGTGCCCCAGCCTCGCCATTAGCTCCGCCAAGGTCGCTCCAGTCTGGGCGGCCAGGACGGCCGAAGTGTGGCGCAGGTCGTGAAATCGCAGATCGCGTCGGCCCGCTGCCTCCCGAGCCGGGATCCATGCAGCCTTGTAGAAGTTCCCGTGCGTCCAATGCTGACCCGTTCGCGTCGTGAAGAGCAGCGCGTTCTTGCTGCGGCCGACGTGTTGCTGAAGGTGTTGGCACAGAGCTGGGCCCACGTGGGGAGGTATTGCCACTGCTCGGACGCCGGCGTCCGACTTCGGGGCGACCGATGACTTCACGCCTGTCTATTCGCGCTACCGCGCGACGAATGTGGACGACGCCCTCCTTCAGTTCAATGTCGCCCCTGCGTAGCTCGAAAATCTCACCAAAGCGAAGCCCGCACCATGCGGCCAGGAGAACGGCCGCTTTGAGACTATCCCGCACCGCAGCCCACCAACGCCGCCAACTCGCTGAGCGATGCCGGGCGAATCTCGCGCTTCCGTCGCGTGACACCTGCGCCTCGAATTGCACAGGGGTTCGGTCCTGCGAAAGCACCCTCATCAATCGCCTGCTCGAAGAGAGATCGCAGAAGTGCGTAGGCGTGGGCACGTTGGGTCACTTGATCTGGACGCAGCCCGGCGTACCACCTGTCGACCTCCGCCCGCCGCACCTCGTGTAGGCACTTGTCGCCGAGCGTCGGGGCGATCAATCGCTTCATCAACCCCTCATACAGCTTGACCGTTCGAGGGCGCAGCGGCTCTCCTCTTACGCGCCTGCGAGCAACAGCCTCCGTCGCGTAGCTGCGCAGAGTGAGACGCGCTTGCCGCGAAGGATCTCGCTGGCTGGGCGGCGTCCACGTCTCGGTCTCGATCAGTCTGCGCTCACGAGCGAGCCAGCCCTCGGCGTCGATGCGCGCCTCGAACGTCCTTGGACCCACGTGACGGACGAAGTCAGGACCGAGGTAGCTGGCTTGGTACCGCTTGGACGGAAGCCGCCTGATGGCTCCGAAACCACGTCGACCTGTCGCCATCCTGTCTCCCTTTCGTGCAATATACGTGCAACAGTGGCGTGCACTTGCGTCCTCTCGTGTCCAGTCATGTCATCCACGAAAGTCGTTGTCGTGTAACGATACTCGGCCATTCAGCGCGCCAGCAAGCATGCGCACAATCCGTGCGGCAGACAGTTTCGAATCCTGCCGGGGGCGCAGCCGAGCGCGGCAGCGACCGGCTGCGACCGCGGCAGAAGTAAACAGGGGCTCGAATGACCATGAGAGCCCCGACGGGGGCGCAGCCGAGCGCGGCAGCGATCGTAACCGGGAACAAAGCACCCGCTCTTATCACAATCTCGCACTCATATCCCCGTATACGGGGCTATGAGCTGGATCGACGTGCCAAGAGCACGGGAAGTGGCCAAGAGCGGGTGATTTGTCCACCGAACCGGGATCACGCGCCGAGCCCGGGCACGGCGACACCGTCATGACGAGCGTCACCCAGCACCAGCCCACATCGCCTTCGGGCCGTAGTGCAGGATTTCAGGGGTGGCGGGTGGTCGAGCCCGCGTCCGCCCCGGAGTCAAGGAGGCATGGCATGGGCGTAACCGAGGCGTACCGCGCGAGCAGGGACCAGCTGTTGTCGATGCGCGAGGACCACGCTCGTGCGGTGGAGCAGTTCCACTGGCCCGACCTGGGCGAGCGGTTCAACTGGGCGGTGGACTGGTTCGACAGCGTGGCGCGAGACAACGACAGCCCTGCCCTGGTCATCGTGGAGGAAGACGGCTCCGAAGTGCAGCGCACGTACCAGGAGCTGTCTCGGGCTTCGGACCGCCTTGCAGCATGGCTCGCCGACCGTGGTGTCCGCAAGGGAGACCCCGTTGTGCTCATGCTGGGCAACCAGGTCGAGCTGTGGGAGTCCATGCTCGCGATCATGAAGCTCGGCGCGGTCATCCTGCCGACGACGACGGCGATCACCGCTCCAGACCTGGTCGACCGGATGGTGCGCGCCCAGGCCAGCCAGGTGATCTGCGGTGCCGGGGATGTCGCGTTGTTCGACGCGGTGCCCGGCGACTACACGCGGATCAGCGTGGGCCAGGCCGCCGGCTGGGACGATCTCAGGGGGGCCCAACATCTGGAACACGTCCCCGTCGAGCACCCGGGGACTGCGCCGGGTGACCGGCTGCTGCTCTACTTCACCTCCGGAACGACCTCGCGGCCCAAGCTGGTCGAGCACACGCAGGTCTCCTACCCAGTGGGCCACCTGTCGACGATGTACTGGCTGGGCCTGCAGCCCGGCGACGTGCACCTGAACATCTCCTCGCCGGGGTGGGCTAAGCACGCCTGGTCGTGCTTCTTCGCTCCGTGGATCGCGCAGGCCACCATCCTGGTCTACAACTACAAGCGGTTCGACGCTGCGGCACTCCTGGACCAGATCCGCAGCCGGAAGGTCACCTCGTTCTGCGCGCCGCCGACCGTCTGGCGGATGCTCATCAACGCGGACCTCTCCGGCGGGCCGGGTTCCCTGCGCGAGGTCGTCGCGGCAGGGGAGCCGCTCAACCCGGAGGTCATCGAGCAGGTTCGCCGAGCGTGGGGGCTGACCATCCGGGACGGTTTCGGGCAGACCGAAACGACTGCGCAAGTGGGAAACACGCCAGGATCAGAGGTTCGTCTCGGGTCCATGGGCCGACCGTTGCCCGGAGTCCCGGTCGTCCTTGTCGACCCGGTCGACGGCCACCGGCTCGAGCGGACCTGGCGAAGGGGAGCTGTGCCTTGACTTGTCGCTGCGCCCCCTGCCACTGATGACCGGCTACCAGGGCGACCCGGAACGCAACGAGGAGGCCATGGCCGGCGGGTACTACCACACCGGCGACGTCGCGACCATGGACGAGGAGGGCTACATCACCTACATCGGCCGCACCGACGACGTCTTCAAGGCCAGCGACTACAAGATCAGCCCGTTCGAGCTGGAGTCGGTCCTCATCGAGCACCCGGCGGTCGCCGAGGCCGCTGTCGTTCCGGCCCCTGACTCGGTCCGGTTGGCCGTGCCCAAGGCGTACATCGCCCTGACCGAGGGCTACCAGCCGACCCAGGAAACCGCGCTGTCGATCCTGCGCTACGCCCGCGAGCACCTCAACCCCTACCAGCGGGTGCGGCGGATCGAGTTCTACGAGCTGCCCAAGACCATCTCGGGCAAAATCCGCCGCGTGGAGCTTCGCGAACGCGAGGAGGGGAGCTCCGGGGCGCCGATCTCGACCGAGTACCGAGACGACCAGCTGAGGGACTAGCTGGCGGATGTCATCCTTGCTCAGCAGACCAGGGCCGGCGAGCTGGCCCGGCTGCCTGATGACGGAAGTCCCGTGCGGCATGGCGAGATGGTCGGAACCTGTCCGGGTCAGGGCACTGAGACACAGACGAATAATGCCCCGCGGTCGAGCCTGTGCGGCCGTGTGAGCGGCAACGCTCACATCGACTGACCGCCGATCATGGATGTCGTCGCGGGCCAAGACGGCAGCGGCTCGCACCGATCCCCCGTGGGATACTCGCCCCGATGACCACGCGCTCTCCGGACGAGGGAGTCGCTGGCGCGGTGCCCACCGGCGGCGTGGACCGGCCACTGGCCTTGCTGGTCGCCGGCGCGCTCTTCATGGAGATCCTCGACGGCACGGTCATCGCCCCTGCAGCTCCGCACATCGCTGAAGACCTGGGAGTACCGGCCGTCGCGGTCAACGTGGCCATCACGGCATACGTGCTCACCCTCGCCGTGCTCATCCCGGTGAGTGGCTGGCTGGCCGACCGGTTCGGCGCCCGGCGGGTCTTCGTCACCGCCATCGTCGTCTTCACGCTCGCCTCGGCGGGCTGCGCGCTCGCCACGAACCTTGACATGCTCACGGCGACCAGGGTCCTGCAAGGTGCCGGTGGGGCGATGATGGTGCCGGTCGGGCGCCTGGTGGTCCTGCGCGCGACCGCCAAGGCCGACCTGGTGACCGCGATCGCCTACCTGACCTGGCCGGCGCTGACCGCGCCGTTGGTCGCCCCGGCGCTCGGCGGGTTCCTCAGCACCTACGCTTCGTGGCGGCTGATCTTCCTCATCAATCTCCCGCTGGGCCTGGTCGGTGCGCTGTTGGCCCGTCGCCTCGTCCCACCGGTGCGGACAGCGGATGCCGGCCCGCTCGACTGGCGCGGCTTCGGCCTCACCGCGCTCGGTGTCGCTGCCCTCAGCCTCGGGATCGAAGGAGCGGGCGGGCAGCAGCCCCGTTGGGCCACCGTCATTCCGGAGGTCGCGGGCTCCGCCGTCCTGCTCGTCGCTGCGGCCGTCTACCTGCTGCATGCCGAACGACCGCTGTTCGACCTACAGGTCCTGCGCGTCGCCACCTACCGCGTCACTGCCTTGGGCGGGTCGGTGTTCCGGGCGGTGATCACCGCGGTCCCGTTCCTGGTGCCGCTGTTCCTGCAGCTCGGTTTCGGTTGGTCTGCGGCAGAGGCTGGGCTGATCATGGTCGCCCTGTTCGTGGGCAACGTCGGGATCAAGCCGCTGACCACGCCGCTTATGCGCTGGTTCGGCATCAAGGTGGTGATGCTCGGCGCCATCGTCGCGTCCGCGGGTTGTCTGCTGGCTCTCGCCCGGGTGCAGCCGGGCACTGCGATCCCGGTGCTGGTGGTCCTGCTCGCATGCAGCGGCATGTTCCGTTCGATCGGTTTCACGACGTACAACACGGTGGCCTTCGTCGACGTGCGGCCGGCCCGGATGACGAGCGCCAACACGCTGATGTCGACGGTGCAGGAGCTGGGCGCCGGCCTTGGGGTGGCGGTCGGGGCCTTGCTGGTCCGAGTCGGCGAATCGGTCAGCTCCCGCTTCGGCCCAGTCAGCAGCGACACGCCCTACCGGTACGCGTTCGTCGCCCTTGCGATCATCCTCGCGATACCGCTGGCCGAAGCGGTCCTGCTGCCCCGCGCCGCCGGCAACGTGGCTACCGGTCGGGCCGAAGGAGGTCCCCCGTGATGGCCGTTCGCACGAAGGCGGACTACCCGGGAGCGGGACGCCACGACGTTCACGACAAATGCCGTGAAGCACTTCAGGTTCAAGACGACGGGCAAGCAACGCATCCATGTCACCCCGTCGCGCTGGCAGGTCGCCAGCTCGACGTTCGTGGCAACGGTGCATCCATCGTCGGTGCTGCGCTCCCGCCAGCGCGCCACCGATCTGGACACATTCGCTCGCGACCTCACCGTGGCCGCGGCGGCGCTGGCTCAGTAGTCAGCCGGCCTTCCACGGCGGCGTGTCGCCCATCTTGGCGTAGTACTTCGCCAGATGCGCCTTGGCCCGCTCCACATCGCCGGCCGGGATGTCGACGCCTCCCCGGGCGCCGTCGAGCACACCGGCGGCGGCCATGATGCCCCGGGGGACGGCCGTGAGCGTGCCGTCGATGACGTCCGCGATGAGCATCTTGTATGCCGTGAAGTTGTCCTTGTTGTCCTTGTCGTACCACAGGTGCGCCTTGCGGTACGCCTCGTTCGGGCCGTCGTCGGCGCCCGCCCACTGCCGCACCCGCTTCTCGGCGGCGGAACCGTCCCACTTGCGCGTGCGATCAGCGAGGGGCAGATCCTGAAAGCTGGTCACGCTCATTGCTGGACTCCGCTTCAGAACGAGGAGCTGTCCGGTCGGGCCCGGTCGACCGATCCATTCAAAGTATGGCTTCCGAGCAAAGGTGGTCCACGGGGCGGTCTGGGTGAACCTCCAACTCTTGGGTACAACAAGAGCCATGGCAGGCGAGGACGCCGCTGACGGCTCAGGGTTGAGCAAGGGGCGGCACGAAACAGAGACCGAGCGGCTCGACCGCAACTGGGAGGAGCTGCTGCAGGAGCTGCGCGTGACGCAGACCGGCGTGCAGCTGCTCTCCGGCTTCCTCCTTACCCTTCCCTTCCAGCAGCGCTTCACCCAGATCAGCTCGCGAGACCAGTCGGCATACCTGCTCGCCTTCGCGCTCGCCGCCATCGTCGACCATCCTGCTCGTCGGGCCCGCGATGGCGCACCGGCTGCTGTTTCGCCGACGCGCGAAAGGGCCGTTGGTGGCGATCGCCAACCGATACGCCAAGGTCGGGCTGGCGACGTTCGCCTTGGCCGTCGTCGTCGTGGTCTTCCTCATCTTCGATGTCGTCGTCGGCATGGCGGCCGGGATCGTCGCCGCCGGTGTCACGGTCGTGCTGTTCCTGACCAGCTGGATCGCCGTCCCGCTCAACGTGATGCGCCACGGAGGAACTAGCGGCGATCGATGACTCGAGGCCGAGCGCTCATGGGTGCTCGCGCTGGGTGGCATCGCGCACCTCGCCGACCAGGACCTCGATGACGTCCTCGAGAAAGACCACTCCGGTCACCTGCCCGTCCTGCTCGACGATGCGCGCCAGATGGGCACCGGTGCGCTGCATGGTCGCCAGGACGTCCTCGATCTCGTCGCTGGGCGACACCGTCGCCAGCGCCCGCACCCGTTTGTGCGGGATGGGCTGCTCGTGGCGCTCGTCGTCGGCGTACAGGATGTCCTTGAGGTGGACGTAACCGGTGATCTCGCCGTCGGCGTCCACGTAGGGGTAGCGCGAGTAGCCATGCTCGGCGACGAGTCGTTCGACATCCGCCGGGCGCACCCCGCGCGTGACCGTGACGAGCCCACGTCGGTCCACAGCGACCTCTGAGGCCACCTTGTCGCTGAACTCAAGCGCGCTGCGAACCAGGCCCTGACGCTCCTCCTCGATCAGCCCCTCCCGGTGGCTCTCCGCGACGATGTGGGCGACCTCGTCGGCGGTGAACGCGGACGCGATCTCGTCCTTGGGTTCGATCCCGATCAGCCGCACGGCAGCCTTGGCGACGTACTCCATGAGGCGGGCGACCGGACGCAGCGCCCGAGCCAGAACCAGCAGTGGCGGCACCAAGGCGAGGGCAGCCCGGTCGGGTCCCGCGATGGCGAGGTTCTTCGGAATCATCTCCCCCACAACGACGTGCAGGTAGACCACGACGAGCAGGGCCAGGCCAAGCGACACGGCCCCTGCGCCGACCTCGCCGAGCGGCAGCGTGGACGCGAGGGGACGAAGGATCTCGTCCAAGGCTGTCTCCGCCAGGGCGCCGAGGCCGACTGAGCACACCGTGATCCCGAGCTGAGCGGTCACGAGCATGGCGCCCATGTGCTCCAGTGCATCCAGGCTCATCCTGGCCCTTGCCGACCCGCCGTCGGCGAGCGGCTCAAGCGTCGACCGGCGCGCGGTCATGGCGGCGAACTCGGCGCCGACGAAGAACGCGTTCGCCAGCAGGAGCATCAACGACACCCACAGCGCGGCCGCGTGGCTCACTGGCTGTCACCTGACCCGCTCTGGGGCCGGCGCAGGGAGCTCGCGAAACCGCACGCGGGCCACCCGACGGCCTGCCATCCGGATCACCTCGAGCGTCCACCCGGGCAGGGTCACGACGTCACCGACCACCGGCACCCGCCCGAGCGCCGCCATGACGAACCCTCCGGTCGTCTCGTATGCCGGCCCGTCGGGCAGCGGGGCCCCCAGCCGGTCGCGCACCTCGTCCGGACGCCACAACCCGGGAACCGACCACGAGCCGTCGGCCAGCTGACGCCCGCTCGAGCGAGTGCGGTCGTGCTCGTCGCTCACCTCTCCGACGATCTCCTCCACGACGTCTTCGAGGGTGACGACTCCCGAGGTGCCGCCGTACTCGTCGACGACGACCGCCAGCTGCAGCCCGGCGTCACGCAGCTGCTGCAACAGCGGCGCGAGGCGGATGGTTTCGGGGACCAAGGCGTGCCGCACCATGAGCGCCGAGACCGGCACGTGTGGGCGGCGCTCCTGTGGCACCGCGACCGCCCGCTTGATGTGCACGACCCCGTCGACGTCGTCCCAGTCCGACCCGGTCACTGGGAACCGGGAGTGGCCCGTGCGTCGGGACAGCCGAACCAGGTCCTCCGCGGATGCGCTGCGTTCGATGCCGGTGCAGCGAACCCGTGGAGTCATCACGTCGGCGGCGGTCCGGTCCGCGAAGTCCAGCGATCGGGTGAGCATCTGGGCAGTGGTGGCATCGAGGGTGCCCTTCTGGGCCGAACGGCGGACCAGGCTGGCCAGCTCCTGCGGAGTCCGCGCGCCCGACAGCTCCTCCTGCGGGGTGATCCCGACGGCTCGGAGGAAGGCGTTGGCCGACCCGTTCAGGACAGCGATCAGTGGGCGGGCGAGGATCGCGAAGGCGCGCACCGGCAAGGCCACCACCTTGGCGGTGCGCAGCGGCGCGGAGATGCCAAGGAACTGCGGCACCAGCTCGCCGAACACCATGGAGAACACCGTGACCAGCAGCAGCGCGGTAGCGGTGGCGACCGGCTCGACCGCCTGGGGTGGCACGACGCGTTCCACTGGCGCGGTAAGCAGCCGCCCGACCGACGGCTGCGCGAGGTACCCCACGACAAGGGTGGTCAAGGTGATCCCCACCTGGGCGGCCGACAGCTGGGTGGACAGCTGGCGCAACGAGCGCAGCACCCCCCGAGCCCGCTCGTCCCCCCCGTCGACGGCCTGCTGGACCGCGGGCCGGTCCAGGGCCACGAGCGAGAACTCCACCGCCACGAAGACCGCTGTTCCCATGGTGAGCAACACCGCGGCAAGCACGAGCAGCCATTCGCTCATAGTGTTGACCACCCTAGTGTCCGCGGCCGTCGCTACCCCTCAGCAGGGTGACGTCGTCTGCCTGCCGCCACATCGCGTCCGGGTGGTCCCTGACCCACCCCTGAAACGTCCTCGGCAACCCTGGCCGGGTCGTGCGCCTTCTGACAGACCCTGCTTGCATGGACCACATGGACGTATCGAGGAACCTCCCATGACCGAAACCCCCATGACCGACTCGGCGCCACCCCACGCCGGCAGCCGCATCGAGGTGTCGCAGCTGACCAAGCGGTTCGGCGCCCTCGTTGCCGTCGATCACCTCGACCTCACCGTGGAGCCCGGTCGGATCACCGGCTTCCTCGGGCCCAACGGGGCCGGCAAGACGACGACGTTGCGCATGCTCCTCGGCCTGGTCCGACCCACCTCGGGCACCGCCACCATCGGCGGCATGCGCTACCACGACCTGCCGCGTCCCTTGCAGACCGTGGGCGCCGCCCTCGAGGCCACCAACTTCCACCCCGGCCGCAGCGGTCGGGACCATCTGCGAGTGATGGCGGACGCGGCCGGCATACCCGGGACACGCGTCGACGAGCTATTGGCGCTGGTGGGGCTACCCGAGGCCGGTGGGCAGCGCGCGGGAGGCTACTCCATGGGGATGCGCCAGCGCCTCGGCCTCGCGGCCGCCCTCCTCGGCGACCCGCAGGTCCTCATCCTCGACGAGCCGGCCAACGGGCTGGACCCGGAGGGCATCCGCTGGCTTCGGGGCCTGCTGCGCTACCTGGCCGACCAGGGCAAGACCGTGCTCATCTCCAGCCACATGCTCTCGGAGGTTGAGCAGACCGTCGACGACATCGTCATCATCGCGAGCGGGCGCAGCGTCGCCGCAGGGTCCGATCGCCTCGTTGCAGGGTGACCCGTCGGTCCTCGTGCGCACGACCGACCCGGAGCAGCTCGGGAGCGTTCTCACGGCCGCCGGGATGCTCTGGGACCGCACCGAGCCGGGTGCGCTGACCGTCAAGACACCCGACCTGGCCACCGTCGGTGACCTCGCGCTGCGGGCGGGCCTGCCGATCCACGAGCTGCGGGCGCTGGCGTCCGACCTGGAAGACCTGTTCTTCCGGCTCACCGAGTCCGCCGAGCAGCACCACCAGCACCTGGGCGCCTTCCCCGGCATACCGGCCGCCCAGCCCGAGCATGAGGCCCTCGTCGGGCAGACAGGGGGGACCCAGTGACCAACGCCGTCAAGTCCGAGTTCCGCAAGTTCTTCACCACCCGGATGTGGTGGGGCATGGCCATTGCCGTGGTCCTGTCGGGCATCGCATTCGCGGCCCTCAACGGGTTCTTCCTCACCAGCGACGCTGCCGCCCAGGCCGGCGTGACAACCCTGAACGACGCCGAGCTGGCACGCACGGTGTACACCGGCGGCCTGCAGGTGGCCTACCTGCTCACGCTGGCGATCGGGGTGCTGACCATCGGGTCGGAGTACCGACACCAGACCATCACCAGCACCTTCCTGGCCGTCCCCAAGCGAGCCAAGGTCATGACGGCCAAGGTGGTCGCGCTGCTCGGCATCGGAGCCGGGTACGGCGCGGCGGCGCTGGCCTCCTCCTTCGCCGTTGGCGCGGTCATCCTCGCCGGTAAGGGACATGCGATCTGGCCCGACGCAACCATTGGCCGCACCCTGGCCCTCGGCCTGCTCGTGCTCGGCCTGTGGGCGCTCATCGGTCTGGGTATCGGCATCCTCATCCCCAACCAGATCGCGGCCCTGTTCATCGCCGTCGGCGTCGCCTGGATCGTCGAGCCGCTGCTCACCTTCCTGCTGTCCACGCAGGACTGGGGGCGGTCGGCGGCGCGCTTCTTCCCGTCGAGCGCGACGACCGCGGTGCTCGGGGCCACCAACAACCAAGGCGCCGGGGTCACGCTCTCGAGCTTCGAGTGGTGGGGCGGTGCGTTGATCCTCATCGCCTACGCGGGCGCCATGGCCCTCATCGGGACCGCGCTGACCGTGCGCCGCGACGTCACCTGACCGCTCGTCTCTAGGTATGCCGTGGCGCCGCGGCTAGGCTGGTCTGACATCACAGTCGCGGGAGCAGCCTGCACTTCCGTCACCGGCGACGCACGTGAAAGAGGCAAGCCACCGTGTCAGACCAGCCCAAGACCGATAACCCGATGGGGGCCTTCGGGCCCAACGAGTGGCTCGTCGACGAGCTGTACGAACAGTTCCTCAACGACCGCAACTCCGTCGACCGGGCCTGGTGGGACTTCTTCGCCGACTACCGCCCCCTCGATGCGACCGGCGCTCCGACAGGCGATGGGGGCAACGGCACGGCAACGGCGACCGCAGCTGGCCCAGCACCCGCCCCGGCGGACGCACCGGCCCCGGCGTCGTCGCCGGCACCACCGGTCCCGGACACCGCCGTTGCCGACAAGACGGCCGAGAGCGCAGCCGCCGACAACAAGGGCGCGACCGCGCCGGCGGCCATGCCGACGCCGAAGGCGGCACCGAGCCAGGCGGGTCCGACCGCCCCTGCGGCTGCCCCTCACCGGCGCCAGCTGAGGAGAAGACCACCCCGCTGCGCGGCCCGGCGGCCCGCGTCGTGGCCAACATGGAGACCTCGCTGACGGTGCCGACGGCCACCAGCGTGCGCTCGGTGCCCGCCAAGCTGCTCATCGACAACCGGGTGGTCATCAACAACCACCTGTCCCGCTCTCGGGGCGGCAAGGTGTCGTTCACCCACATCATCGGGTACGCGCTCGTCAAGGCGCTGGGCCGGATGCCTGCGATGAACACCGCGTTCGGCGAGCAGGACGGCAAGCCGGTTGTCCTGCACCCGGCCCACGTCAACCTCGGCCTGGCCATCGACCTGCAGAAGCCGGATGGCTCCCGCCAGCTGCTCGTGCCGAGCATCAAGGCAGCCGAGACGCTCGACTTCGTGCGGTTCTGGACGGCATACGAGGACATGGTCAGGAAGGCCCGCAACAACAAGCTCACCGTCGAGGACTTCGCCGGCACGACCATGACGCTCACCAACCCCGGCACCATCGGCACGGTGCACTCGGTCCCCCGGCTGATGGCCGGCCAGGGGGCCATCATCGGCGTCGGGGCGATGGACTACCCGGCCGAGTGGCAGGGCGCGAGCAGCGAGACCCTCAACCGCAACGCGGTGAGCAAGATCCTCACCCTGACGTCTACCTACGACCACCGGATCATCCAGGGAGCGCAAAGCGGTGACTTCCTGCGGATCGTCCACCAGCTGCTGCTGGGCGCCGAGGGCTTCTACGACGAGATCTTCGCCTCGCTGCGCATCCCCTACGAGCCGGTCCGGTGGGTCCAGGACATCTCTGCCACCCACGACGACGACATCAACAAGGTGGCGCGGGTCCAGGAGCTCATCCACGCCTACCGGGTGCGTGGCCATCTCATGGCCGACACCGACCCGCTGGAGTACCGCCAGCGCCGCCACCCCGACCTCGACATCACCGAGCACGGGCTCACGCTGTGGGACCTGGACCGCCACTTCGCGACCGGCGGCTTCGGGGGCGCCCCGTTCCTCACGCTGCGCAAGGTCCTCGGCATCCTGCGTGACTCGTACTGCCGCACCGTGGGCATCGAGTACATGCATATCCAGGACCCCGACCAACGACAGTGGATCCAGGACAAGGTCGAGGTCGTCCACGAGAAGCCGACCCGTGAGGAGCAGATGCGCATCCTGCGTCGGCTCAACGCGGCCGAGGCGTTCGAGACCTTCCTGCAGACCAAGTTCATCGGCCAGAAGCGCTTCTCCTTGGAGGGCGGCGAGTCGGCGATCGCCGTGCTGGACCGAGTGCTCTCCCGCGCGGCGGCCGACCAGATGGACGAGGTGTGCGTCGGTATGCCGCATCGCGGCCGGCTCAACGTCCTGGCGAACATCGCCGGCAAGTCCTACGGCCAGATCTTCCGTGAGTTCGAGGGCAAGCAGGACCCCACGTCGGTCCAGGGCTCCGGCGACGTCAAGTACCACCTCGGCACCGAGGGCACGTTCGTCGGCGAGGACGGCTCGTCGACCAAGGTCTACCTCGCGGCCAACCCGTCACACCTGGAGGCGGTCGACCCGGTGCTGGAGGGCATCGTGCGAGCCAAGCAGGACCGGCTCAACCTCGGCGGCGAGGCGTTCACGGTGCTGCCCGTGCTCATGCACGGCGACGCGGCGTTCGCCGGTCAGGGCGTCGTCGCCGAGACGCTGAACCTGTCCCAGCTGCGCGGCTACCGCACCGGCGGGACGATCCACGTCATCATCAACAACCAGGTCGGGTTCACGACCTCGCCGTCGGCGTCCCGCTCGTCGGTGTACTCCACCGATGTCGCCCGGATGATCCAGGCGCCGATCTTCCACGTCAACGGCGATGACCCGGAGGCGTGCGTGCGGGTGGCCGAGCTGGCTTACGAGTTCCGCCAGAAGTTCCAGAAGGACGTCGTCGTCGACATGGTGTGCTACCGCCGCCGCGGTCACAACGAAGGCGACGACCCGTCGATGACCCAGCCGCTCATGTACTCGCTCATCGAGGGCAAGCGCTCGACCCGCAAGCTGTACACCGAGTCCCTGGTCGGTCGCGGGGACATCTCCGTCGAGGACGCCGAGTCGGCCCTTCGCGACTACCAGGAACAACTCGAGCGGGTCTTCGCCGAGACCCGCGAGGCGCGCTCGGCACGTGCCAGCGGCACGGCATACAGCGACGAGCACTCCGACGTGGCCGGGCACGGCGGGCTGGAGAAGCCGATGGCCCAGCTGCAGGACGACCTGACCTACCACCGCGACGCCGAGCAGACGGCGATCTCGCCGCAGACCCTGGAGCGCATCGGCCAGGTCTGGGTGCGCCCGCCGGAGGGGTTCACGGTCCACCCCAAGCTCAAGGCGCTCATGGAGCGGCGGGCGGCGATGGTCCGCGACGGCGGCATCGACTGGGGCATGGGCGAGCTCATCGCGTTCGGCTCGCTGTTGCTCGAGGGCACGCCGGTGCGCCTTTCCGGGCAGGACAGCCGGCGCGGGACCTTCGTGCAGCGCCACGCGGTGCTCATCGACAAGAACACTGCCCGGGAGTGGACTCCGCTGCTGTACCTGGGCGAGGGCCAGGCCAGGTTCTGGGTCTACGACTCCCTGCTGTCCGAGTACGCGGCGATGGGCTTCGAGTACGGCTACTCGGTGGAGCGGCCGGATGCCCTCGTCGTGTGGGAGGCCCAGTTCGGCGACTTCGCCAACGGCGCCCAGTCGATCATCGACGAGTTCATCTCCTCGTCCGAGCAGAAATGGGCGCAGCGCTCGTCGGTCGTCCTGCTGCTCCCCCACGGCTACGAGGGGCAGGGGCCGGACCACTCGTCGGCGCGCATCGAGCGGTTCCTGCAGATGTGCGCCGAGGACAACCTGACCGTCGCCTACCCGTCGTCGCCGGCGTCGTACTTCCACCTGTTGCGCCGCCAGGCCTACACCCGGCCACGCCGCCCGCTCGTCGTGTTCACCCCCAAGTCGATGCTGCGGCTCGAAGTCGGCCGCCTCGATGCCGCAGGACTTCACGACTGGACGGTTCGAGCCGGTGCTGGGCGACCGCAAGGGCCTGCATGGCGAGGGGGTCACCCGAGTGCTGCTGTGCGCGGGCAAGGTCAGCTGGGAGCTGGAGGCCGAGCGGGACAAGCGCTCCGATGCGCAGACGGCGATCGTCCGGGTCGAGCAGCTCGCTCCGCTGCCCGGCCACGAGATCGCGTCCGTCCTGCGGGCCTACCCGAACGCCGAGCTGGTGTGGGTCCAGGACGAGCCGCGCAACCAGGGCGCCTGGCCGTTCATGGCGCTGAACCTGCCCGAGGCACTCGCTGGGTTCGGGGAGACCCGCCCGTTGCGCGTGGTATGCCGGGCTGCCTCGGCTTCACCGGCGACCGGCTCGCACAAGAAGCACGAAGCCGAGCAGGCCGCGTTGGTCGCGCAGGCCTTCGACCGGTAGAGGGCGTCCGACCGGCCACATCCGTCATGCCAACCGTGCGCTATAGCGCACGGTTGGCATGACGAGCTCCCGCCCCGTGATGCACTCCGTCGGATAGCGCGCCCAGGCGGACCTCCGGCTCGTTGGCCAGGGCCACGTGGACCCGGCTGGCGAAGCGCTCGGGCATGTGCGGAAGCGCGTCGGTCGGCCACCAGCGGACCTCGTGGTTCTCGTCGTCGCCGACGGCACCCTCTCCAGCCACCCACCGGCAGCGGAACGTGTGCTCGAGATACTGGGCCCGGTCACCGTTCGAGTAGGTCGTGACGGCCCCCACGTTGACCCACACCAGCCGTTCGACGACGGCTTCGACGCAGGCCTCCTCCACGCATTCGCGCACCGCGGTGACGTGCGGCTCCTCCCCTGGGTCCACGATGCCGGTGATCGCCGACCAGTCTCCTGTGTCGACCCGGCGCACCAGCAGCACGTGCTCGCGGCCGCCCATGTCACGCAGCACGACCGCCGTGGCACCAACCAGCCACAGCAGGTCGTGGCCGACATGCCGGCGCAACCTGCGGACGTACTCCGGAATAGGCACAAGCCGAGCCTAGAGGCAAGGCGCTTACCCCCACGAGTGTCCGCGCGGTACCCGCCCAAGCCCGCACGGCGACCCCGTCGCCGGCAAGCGATAGCCTCCCCGATGTGTACTTCACCGACCGCGGGATCGAGGAGCTGGCCGACCGGCGCGGCAGCGAGCAGGTCAGCATGGACTGGCTCGCCGAGCAGCTGCGCACGTTCGTGGACCTCAACCCCGAGCTCGAGCTGGCCATCGAGCGGCTGGCGACGTACCTGGCCCGCCTTGACGACGAATGGGACGAGCAGGAGCAGGAATGACCGAGCATGCCAGCACCGGCGCCGGACCGGCATACCCGAGCGCGCAGGCCGCCACCCGGACCGAGTTCGCCCCCAGTGTCGAGCGCACCGTCGTTCGCGAGGGCCGCCGTGACGTCGGGCTGTGCTTCCTCGGTGCCTCGCTGACAGCCGGTTACGGCGACCCCAAGGGCCTGGGCTGGGTGGGGCGCGTCGTGGCCCGCACCCAGCATCCGGACCTCGACCTCACGGCATACAACCTGGGGGTCCGTGGGCAGACCTCCGGCGACGTGCTGGCCCGCTGGCGCGCTGAGTGCGCTCCACGCTGGGTCGGACGCTCGGAGCGCCGCCTCGTCGTCTCCGTCGGTGCCGCCGACCTCGAGTCCGGCCTCACGACGGCCCGCTCACGGCTCAACCTCGCGAACATCCTCGACGAGGCTATTGCCAGCAGCATCGGGTGCTTCGTCGTCGGGCTCACCCCCTCTCTCGACCCAGATCTCAACGAGCGGATCGCCGGGCTGGTCGAGGTCCAGGCCGATGTCTGCGCCCGCCGCGGCGTGACCTACGTCGACTGTCTGGCCCCCCTGCTGGCCCACGAGCAGTGGCAGGCCGAGCTGGCCGCCGAGCACCGATGGCGCCCACCCCGGCCAGGCGGGCTACGGGCTCATCGCATGGCTGGTCCTCAACAACGGCTGGAACACCTGGCTGCGGCTGGGCTAGCCCCTTGCGCTCCGCCAAGACGCGATATAGCGTGTCTCGTGCAAGACGCGATACAGCGCGTATGCCGGGTGCGCCACAAGCGCCCCGACCTCCGCACAAGGAGCTTGGGCATGGCAGAGAGCTGGCAGATCGATGGCCCCCGGGTCCTCGATATCGGTGGCGAGGACGAGCGAGTGCGCTCACTGGTCGTCGGGCTGGTCGGTGGACACGTCGACATCGTCACCCACGAGGACTCGCCCACCGCCCGGGTCGAGGTGTCCGAGGTGGAAGGCCTGCCGTTGCAGGTCAGCTGGGACGGGCGGACCCTCAAGGTGATGCATGGCAAGGAGAGCGACCAGTCCATGCTGGACGCGCTCAAGCGACTCTTCGAGAACTTCGGGCGCAACCGGGCGACCGTGAGCGTCTCGATCCCCTCGGACGCCAAGGTCAGTGTCAACACCGTTGGCGCATCTGCGGTGATCAACGGGCTGCGCCGCGGCGTCACGACCAACACCGTCTCGGGGTCCCTCACCCTGAGCGACATCGAGGGCAAGGTCAGCATCAACACGGTGAGCGGCAACACGGAATGCGTCGACCTTCGCGGCGACACTCGCCTCATCTCCGTGTCAGGCGAGATCACCGTCCAGTCCAGCAGCATCCCGACCGCCACGCTCAACACCGTGAGCGGCGACATCGCCCTGGACCTCACCAACGCCGCCGCGCAGCTCTCGTCCAACTCGGTCTCCGGCGACATCACCGTCCGCGCGCCGTTCACGGGGTATGCCGTGACCGCGAACACCGCGAGCGGCCAGGTGGTCATCGACGGGCGATCCCTCGGGCGGGCGACCGGGAAGAAGACGTCCGGCGCCAATGGGACATTGCGCAGTGGCGACGAGTCCCTGCAGCTGAAGGCCAACGCCGTCTCGGGCGACGTCACGCTGCTGCGGGCGACGGCCGCCCCGGGGGACCGGCCCGCAGGACGCGCCGGCACCGGCATACCCCCCGAACCCCGAGCCCGGTCCGCAGGACGCGCCACCGCAGCAGTGGTCGGAAGAAGGGCCGCAGTCGTGAGCCCCGTCTTCGCACACGGCCAGCTGCGCCTGTACCTGCTGGCGCTGCTGGAGGAAGGCCCGCGGCATGGCTACGAGGTCATCCAGGACCTCGAGCAGCGCTTCGGCGGGCTCTACATTCCCAGCGCAGGCACGGTGTACCCGCGCCTGGCCAAGCTCGAGGAGGAGGGTCTCGTCGAGCGCTCCGACGACGGCCGCAAGGCGACGTACTCGATCACCGAGGCAGGCCGCGCGGAGGTGGCAGCCAGACGCTTCGAGATCGACTCGCTCCAACGCGACCTCGACAACTCGGTGCGCCAGCTCGCCGACGAGGTCCGCACCAGAGTCCACGGGAGCAGCGCCGACCTGCGCGCCGAGCTGCGGGCGGCTGCCCGGCAGGCCCGGGCCACGGCTACCCCAGCCGGCAGCGCCGCTGCAGGGAACGACTGGCCCGCCCGCAAGGGCGAGTTCGTCGACCTCGAGCGAGCCGTCAACGACCTTCGCTCCCAGGCTCGCCGGGCCTGGCGCCGCCACGGGCTCACCCAGGAGCAGACCACGGAGATCGCCACCATCATCAGCGAGGCGTCCCGGCGGATCGGCGACGTCATGGGCCGCCGCTGAGCCATCACCCCACTGAGTCGATGTGATACCGAGCCGGATTCCGTGCCGATATCACATCGACTCAGCACCGAGGTCAGTCCGGGTGGTCGGCGGGGTCGGCCTCGGCCGGGTCGGGCTCGCGCGCCGCAACGGTCGCGCCGATAGCGGTGACGATGGCCAGTGTGATCAGCAGGCCGATGAGCAGCTGCCCCGACTGGAACATCCCCACCGCGACCGGCACGAGCAGCACATGCCACACCACGGTGGGCGTCGCCGGCCACCTGGACTGGCCCAGCCAGAGCCGGCCCAGCAGGCCGACGGCGACCGCGAAGACGAGGATGAGGACACCGGCAGTCAGCACCCGCATCTGGTCGGACCCTTCGCCGCGCAGCAGCTCGACGGCGTAGAAAACGACAAAGCCCGCCATGACCAGCGCTTCAGCGAAACAGACGAGCGCCGCGACCCGCCGGGCGGGGCGAATTGTCCGATTCGGCGGGGTCATATCCGTCAGCCTACCGATGTGACATGTCCAACGATGGAACAAGCCACACGTGCAATCCGTTGCTTGAGGCAAGTACCTCCGGCAAGATGGGAGCTGGCCTCACACCGGCGCGAGCCCGTCGGCCGTCGCACCGGCGCCCTGGCTGCGGCCCATTTGAGCACGCACCGGCGGGCACGCACCCTACGAAGGAGCACGATCCCCATGGACTGGCGCGACCGCGCTGCCTGCCTGGAAGAAGACCCTGAGCTCTTCTTCCCGATCGGCAACACCGGGCCCGCGATCCTGCAGATCGAGCAGGCCAAGGCGGTATGCCGACGCTGCGAGGTTATCGACGCGTGCTTGAAATGGGCCCTGGAGTCCGGACAGGACGCCGGGGTCTGGGGTGGGCTATCCGAGGACGAGCGTCGTTCCCTGAAGCGGCGCAACGCGCGCGCCCGCCGCGCCGGGTAGCAGCTCAGCGTTCCCCGGACGCCGTTGGCACGGAGCGCAGGCGAGCGGTGAAGCGCACCTGCGTGCCGTTCGGCTCTGCCGACCCCCAGCTGATCTTGCCCCGCAGGTCCGCCACCAGCGACTGCACGATCTGACTGCCCAGGCCCTTGGCCTTCGGCAGTCTGCCCGACGGCAGCCCCGTCCCGTTGTCGGTGACGCTCACGCTGAGCATGTCCTGGCCATCCCTGTCGAAGGAGCGCCGGGCGCACACGCGAATGGTGCCACCGCTGCGGCCGACACCGTGCTCAGCCGCGTTCTGCACCAGCTCGCTGACCACCATAGCCAGGGACGTGGCGTCCTCGGCCCGGACCGGTCCGAAGGAGCCGACCCGCTCGGCGTGAATCGGGCCCTCGTGGGTGGCGACCTCGATCACCGCGGTGACGGCGAGGTCGGCCACCTCGTCGAAGTCCACCGTCTCGTCCAGACCATGGCTGAGGGTGTCGTGCACCAGCGCGATCGTGCCAACCCGGCGCACGGCCTCCTCCAGAGCCCCTCGCGCATGCTCGTCAGGCATTCTGCGGGCCTGCAGCCGCAGCAGCGCCGCAACCGACTGCAGGTTGTTCTTCACCCGGTGGTGGATCTCGCGGATCGTCGCGTCCTTGGTCATCAGCTCCTGCTCACGGCGGCGCAGCTCGCTGATGTCACGCAGCAGCACGACGGCCCCGATGCGTTGGCCGGCCTCCTGCAGCGGGATGGCCCGCATCGAGATCACCGCACCGGCGTTGGTCACCTCGGTTCGCCACGGCTGACGGCCGGTGAGCACGAGCGGCAGCCCCTCGTCGATGACAGCCGTGTCGCGCAGCGCCGACGTGACGATCTGGGCCAGCGACCCGCCCATGACGTCCCCGAGGTAGCCGAGGCGATGGATGGCGGACACCGAGTTCGGGCTCGCATAGGTGATGACCCCCTCGGCGTCCAGCCGGATCACCCCGTCGCCTACTCGGGGCGCTCCGCGCCGCAGGCCCGTGGGAGCGGCCGCATGCGGGAACTCCCCTGAGGCGACCATGCGCGAGAGCGCGTCGGCGGTGGCCAGGTAGGTCAGCTCGAGCCGGCTCGGCGTGCGCATCGTCGACAAGTTGGTATGCCGGGTGAGCACCGCGATCGGGATGCCCGCCTTGACCACCGGGATGGTCTCCTCCCGGACCGTGGCGTCGTCAGCCCACTCGGGATCGCGGTCGCGCACGATGCGCTGCTCACTGAAGGCAGCCTCCAGCAGCTCTGCCCGGCTGCGGCTGGCCTCCCGCCCGACCTGGTCGCCGAAGTAGGCCATCTGGCCGGTGGTCGGACGAACGTGAGCAACGGCCTGCCACTGGACGGGTGAGGCGCGCACCCAGAGAACCAGGTCCGCGAACGACAGGTCTGAGAGCAGCTGCCAGTCGCTGACCAGCAGGTGCAGCCACTCGACGTGTGCCGGCGAGAGGGTGGTCCGCTGCTGGATCAGCTCGGCGAGAGTCGGCACAGAGGCAGACTAGCCGCGCCGCTTCGCGGCGCGGGGCAGCCTAACCGGGCGGCTACCCCCCGTCCCGGACCACGCCGCGCAGGGTGCGCAGCGCGACCGAGAGGGCTGCGATGTTGGCTGTCTCCAGCCGTTCGATCCCGCGCAGGCTCGCCTTGGCTCGACCGACGGTCTCGGCGGCCGCGTCGGCCCACTGGGCGACTCGAGCCGCAGCGGTCTGGCCGGGCTCACTACGGGCGAGCACCTCGCGGGTAAGCCGCTCGAGCACGGCATACAGGTCGTCGCGCAACGCCCCCCGAGCCAACGCGTCCCAGCGGTCGTCCCGGGGCAGCTGACCGACGCGGGCCAGCAGGTTGTCGATGCCGAACCGCTCCGACGCGTGGTAGTAGACCCGCAGGACGTGTTCCGGGGAGGTGTCCGTGTCCGCGGCGATCTCGATGACGTCCAGCAGCGAGAAGGCGTCCAGCAGCCCCGCCGCGCGCGTGGCCAGCGCCGCCGGGGCACCCTTGAGCACCAGCTCCTCGGCGCGCATGTCCAGGCGGGTGCGCTCGGCTCCCTGCAGCACGTCCGGCATTTTGGGGGCGAGCTCGGTCACCAGGCCTTTGAAGCGGGCCACCTCGCTGGCGACGTCGATCGACGCGGTTCGCTTGGACAGCAACCACCGGACCGAGCGGTCCACCAGCCTGCGCATCTCCAGGTAGAGCGCCGTCTGCGTCTTGGTCGACACGAGGTTGTCCAGGGCCTCGACGTCGGCGACGTAGGACTCGAGGTCGAACACCTCACGGCATACCACGAAGGCCCGGGCGATCTGCTCCGCGCTCGCCCCGGTCTCCTCGTTTGCCCGGAACGCGAAGGTGATCCCGGCACGGTTGACCATCGAGTTCACGACCGCGTTGGTGATGATCTCGCGTTTGAGGGGGTGCCGGTCGAGCATGTCGCGATACCCCTCCCGGATCTCTCGCGGGAAGTAGCCCACGAGGGTGTCGTGGAACCACGGGTCGTCCGGCAACGCGGTGGGCAGCAGCTGACGTTTGAGGTCGAGCTTGGTATAGGCGATGAGGACCGAGAACTCCGGCGACTGCAGGCCCAAGCCGTCCTTCTGGCGCGACACGATCTCGGCGTCGCTGGGCAGGAACTCCAGGTTCCGGTCCAGGTCGGCCTGCCGCTCGAGGTGGTGGATGAGGCGCTGGTGGACCGGGAGCATGATGACGTCCTGGGCTCGGGCGTTGCCGATGAGGACGTTCTGCTCGTAGTTGTCGCGCATCACCTGGACGCTGACCTCGTCGGTCATCCGCTCCAACAGCATGTTGCGCTGCTTGAGGGTCATGTCGCCCTCGCGGGTGAGCATCCCGAGCAGGATCTTGATGTTGACCTCGTGGTCGCTCGTGTCGACGCCGCCGGAGTTGTCGAGCGCGTCGGTGTTGATGCGTACCCCAGCGAACGCGGCCTCGATGCGCCCCAGCTGGGTGGCGCCCAGGTTGCCGCCCTCACCGACGACCCGGCAGCGCAGCTGCGAGCCGTTGACCCGGATGGCGTCGTTGGCCCGGTCGCCCACCTCGGCGTTGGTCTCTGTCGAGGCCTTGACGTAGGTGCCGATCCCGCCGTTCCACAGCAGGTCCACGGGCGCGAGAAGGATGGCGTGGATGAGCTCGGCCGGGGTCATCGTGGCCCGGCCGGCCGGCAGGTCAAGAGCCTTGACCATCTCCGGCGTCAGCGAGATCGACTTCGCCGACCGCTCGAAGACCCCGCCGCCAGGGCTGATGAGCGAGGTCGCGTAGTCACCCCACGACGAACGCGGCAGGTCGAACAGCCGCCGACGCTCGGCGAACGAGCTGGCGGCGTCGGGGCTCGGGTCGACGAAGACGTGCCGGTGGTCGAACGCCGCCACGAGCCGGATGTGCTCGGACAGCAGCATGCCGTTGCCGAAGACGTCACCGCTCATGTCGCCGACACCGACGACGGTGAACTCGCTGGACTGGGTGTCCACCCCCATCTCGCGGAAGTGGCGCTTGACCGACTCCCAGGCTCCGCGTGCGGTGATGCCCATGGACTTGTGGTCGTAGCCGTCCGAGCCCCCAGAGGCGAAGGCATCGTCCAGCCAGTAGCCGTACTCACGCGCCTTGGCGTTGGCAATGTCGGAGAAGGTGGCCGTGCCCTTGTCCGCCGCGACGACGAGGTAGGTGTCGGGCGGGTCGTGGCGCACGACGTCCGGAGGCGCGACGATCTCGGTGCCGAGCCGGTTGTCGGTCAGGTCGAGCAGGCCGGAGATGAAGACTCGGTAGGACTCGACCCCTTCGGCCAACCAGGCGTCACGGTCGACGTCGGGGTCGGGCAGCGCCTTCGGCAGGAACCCGCCCTTGGCCCCGGTCGGGACGGCCACGGCATTCTTGACCATCTGCGCCTTGACCAGCCCGAGGATCTCGGTGCGGAAGTCCTCTCGACGGTCGCTCCAGCGCAGCCCGCCGCGGGCGACCCGCCCGATGCGCATGTGCACGCCCTCGACGGTCGGGCTGTAGACCCAGAATCTCGAACATCGGCCGCGGCGCGGGCAGGTCGGGCAGGGCCTTGGGGTCCAGCTTGAAGCTCAGGTACGCCTTGGGCAGGCCGTCCGGCCCGGTCTGGTAGTAGTTGGTCCGCAGCCCGGCCTGGATGATCGCGAGCAGCGCCCGGACGATCCGGTCGTGGTCGAGGCTGCGCACCGAGTCGAGGGCGTCGGTGACCAGCTCGGCGATTGCCGTCGCTGCGGCGGTCCGCTCCGGACCGGCCTCACCGGCATACCGGTGCGGGTCGAACCGCGTCTCGAACAGCTCGACGAGCAGCCGGGCGATCCGGGCGTTGGTGACCAACGCGGACTCGACGTAGTCCTGCGAGAAGGTCGCCTGGGTCTGGCGCAGGTACTTCGACACGGCGCGCAGGATGACGACCTGGCGCCAGGTGAGCGCGGCCCGCAGCACGAGGGCGTTGAAGCCGTCCGACTCGGCTTGGCGGCGCCAGACCGCGCGCACGGCGTCCTGGAAGCGCTCCCGGCAGGCCTCGCGGTCGCTGCCCTCGCCCCACATGCGCCCGGCCTCAGCGCGCAGGCCGAAGTCGTAGACGTAGACGACCACACCGTCGGAGCGGCGGATCTCGTAGGGGCGCTCATCGGTGACCTCGACGCCCAGGTCGGTGAACAGCGGCAGGATCTGGGTCAGCGAGAACGGGCCGCGCCGGTAGAACTTGAACCGGCGCTCGTTACGAGGCGAGCCGGGCCCGTGGTACATGTTCAGCTCGATGGCCTCGACGGAGTCCAGCGCCTCGATCCGCTTGAGGTCAGCGACCGCGACGCGCGGATGGAAGTCCTCCTTGTAGGCCTCCGGGAAGGCCTTGCCGTAGAGCCCGGCCAGCCGGGCGCCGGCCTCCTCGCCGTGCTCGGTGCGGGCCGCCTCGATGAGATCCTCGTCCCAGGTGCGGGTGGCATCGACGATCTCGCGTTCCAGCGCGACCGCGTCGACCTCCGGCAGTGCCTTGTCCCTGGGCAGGTGCAGGACGTAGTGCACCTGGGCCAACGGCGCGTCGGTGACTCGCGTCGTGTAGTCGACGCTCTTGGCGTCGAACGCCCCACGCAGCAGGGCCTCGATGCGCAGCCGGCAGGTCGTGTTGTAGCGGTCGCGCGGCAGGTACACCAACGCCGACATGAACCGGGCATAGATGTCCCGGCGCAGGAACAGCTTGGTGCGGATGCGCTCCTGCAGGTGCATGACCGACTCGGCGATCTCGGCGAGCTGGTCGACGTCGGTCTGGAACAGCTCGTCGCGCGGGTAGCTCTCGAGGATCTGCAGCAGGTCCTTGCCGGAGTGGCTGTCGGCCGGGAAGCCGAGCTTCTCGATGACGTCCGTGGCCCGGTCGCCGATAATGGGGATGCCGACGATGGACTCGGTGTACGCGGCCGCCGCGAACAGCCCGAGGAAGCGGTGCTCGCCGGTCACCTCGCCGTCGGCGTCGAAGGTCTTGACCCCGATGTAGTCCAGGTATGCCGGCCGGTGCACCGTGGCTCGCGAGTTCGCCTTGGTGATGATGAGCAGCTCCTTGTCCCGGGCCCGCTCCTGGGCGGCCAGGGAGAGCCGGGCGCTGGAGTCGCCCGCGCGGCGGTCGTAGCGAAGCAGGCCCAGGCCGGTGCCGGGGACCGGGATGAGCAGGTCCTTGTCGCCCTCGCGCTCGAGGGTGTACTGGCGGTAGCCGAGGAAGGTGAAGTGGTTGGCCGCAAGCCAGGCAAGGAAGCGCGTGGTGCGCTCGACGTCGGCCTCCTCGATGCCCGCTGGCGGCTCGGCGGCGAGGGAGTCGGCGAGGAACTGGCAGTTGTGCTGCATCTTGGGCCAGTCCTCGACTGAGTCGCGGACGTTGCCGAGCACATGCTGCAAGGCCGAGGCGAGCGCAGCCAGGTCCACTGGGTCGCTCAGCCGGTCGATCTCCAGGTGCATCCACGACTCGGCCTCCACGCCGAACTCGGCGTCCAGTGGCTTGTCGGTGTCCAGAATGTCCTGCAGGTTGCCAAGGATGTCGCGTCGCACGTAGAACTGCGGGTGGACGATGAGGTGGATGGCCCGGCCGCTGCGCTGGATCGCCATGGTCACCGAGTCGACGAGGAAGGGCATGTCGTCGGTGACGATCTGCACGACGGTGTGCCCGCTGGCCCAGCCCCGAGACTCGACGGTGGGGTTGAACGCAACGACGGTGGCGGTGCCGACCGCCCGGTCGCGAGCGAGGTCTCGGTGCGAGAGGGCAGCTCCGAGCAGGTCCTCCGGTTCGCGAGCCAGCAGGTCCTCGGTCGCGACATGGCGGTAGTACCGCGAAAGGAACGGCTCCAGCCCGTTCAGCGCACCCTTATGAGCCAGCCCGGCGGTTGTGTGCAGCAGGTGGGTCCGGGACTGTTCGAGTGACGTGGTCATGGTTGCCTCGGATGCTCCCACTCGTACCAGCGCACCGCGTCGTGCGCCGCCGTCGAGCCTATCGGGAGTGTCCGGATGCTGGAACCCTGATCGGGTCCACCCCGGCGGACCGGCTCGCAGCGGCGGCAGTGGACAACGTCAGGTGCACGCCAGCGTGCGGCCCGTATTCTCGGCGGGGTGCATTCCCACGGCGCTCCCCAACCACAGGGCGGGCCGGCGCAGGCTGCTGACGTCGCTGCGGACGGGGCCCGGCGGCTGCTGGCGCTGGACCCGGTCCTGGGGGACCACCAGACCCAGATAGCGGTCGACGCATTCGTCGAGCGCGCTGCCGAGGCGCTACGAGCCGTCGCGATGACTGGCCCGGGCCACGGCATACCGGATCAACCCGGCAGACCGTGATGCCTCCCGCATGGGCTGGCGACCCGGGCTCCGTCTCGCACCTGGGAGGGACGCTTCGGACCACGGCCGCGCGGCTCGCGGAGCAGGCCGATGGCCTCGACCCATCCGGCGAGCAGTGGCGTCTGGTCCGCCAGCTCGCCCCGCGCCTGGACGAGGTGGGCGCACGCCTGCAGCTGCACGCTCAGGAGCTCGCCGAGCTCGCGGTCAGCGCCCGGCGGCTCGGCGACCGCGCGGCGGAGACGGGGCTGGTGCTCGACGGCCTTCGTGTGCGCGAGCCGTTAGGGATCGTCGACGTGCGCGCCGCCGAGCGACGCATCCGGGCCCGCCCGTCGTTACAGGCGCACGCCGACCGGATCGCCGCCCGGCTGGGCCGGTCCCGAGCCGAGCTCGTCCGGGCGCTGACGGCAGCCGGGGGCGAGCTGGCGCAGCTCACCTCGAGCGGGCCCACGCACCCACGCTCGGGCCCGCAGATCGTCGACTAGCGTTCGGACATGCATATTGTCGACGTGTTCGAGTACCCCGCCTCGCCTGACGAGGTCTTCGTCATGATGACCGACGAGGAGTTCATCGAGCGCAAGTGCGCGGCTCAGCACGCGACCAACTACTCGGCGGCGGTGGAGCTCGACGGCGACGAAGCGATCGCCATCGCCAAGCGCGAGCTGCCGACCCGTGGTTTTCCCGACTTCCTCCGTTCCTTGGTGGGAAACAGCATTCTCGTCGTCGAGACGGTGCAGTGGTCCGGCGCGCGCGCTAGCGGGGCCCGAACCGCCAGGCTGACCGTGACGATGGGCAGCGCCCCGATCGGGCTTACGGGCACGATCACGCTCGAGCCGGGCGGGTTGGGCACGATTGTCACCTACGACGCCGACCTGAAGGCCAGGGTTCCCCTCGTCGGCGGCAAGGTGGAGCAGGCCGCCAAGCCGACGCTGCTCACCGGTATGCGCAAGGAGTTCGAGACCGGGCAGGCCTGGCTTGACGGGGAGTAGGGTGCGGCGCCGCGACGTGACCGTAGGTCAGCCCATCGAGGGGTAGCGGTAGCTCGTCGGCGGGACGAAGGTCTCCTTGATCGAGCGGACCGACGTCCAGCGCAGCAGGTTCTGAGCCGCCCCAGCCTTGTCGTTCGTGCCGGACGCGCGCGCGCCGCCAAAGGGCTGCTGGCCGACGACGGCGCCGGTCGGCTTGTCGTTGATGTAGAAGTTGCCCGCGGCGAACTGCAGCTTCTCGGTCGCCGTGACGATGGCCCTGCGGTCCTGGGCGATGATCGAGCCGGTCAGCCCGTACGGCGCTGACGACTCCATCTGCTCGAGCATCGGCTCGAAGTCGGCATCCGGGTAGACGTGCACCGCCAGGATCGGCCCGAAGTACTCGACCTGCAGGGACTCGTCGTTCGGGTCGTCGACGAGCAGGATCGTCGGGCGCACGAAGTAGCCCTCGGAGTCGTCATAGGTGCCACCGGCGACGACCTGTATCCCGGCAGTCCCGTGCGCCCGGTCGATGGCCCTGCTGTGCTTCGCGAACGCAGCCCCATCGATGACCGCACCCAGGAAGTTGGTGAAGTCGGTGACGTCGCCCTGCGCGAGGGTGCTGGTCTCATCGACCAGGTCTGCACCCATCCTCGCCCACACCGACTGGGGGACGTAGGCCCGGGACGCGGCCGAGCACTTCTGGCCCTGGAACTCGAAGGCCCCGCGCACGAGCACGGTGCGCAGCACGTCGGGGTCCGCGGACGGGTGGGCGACGACGAAGTCCTTCCCACCCGTCTCCCCCACCAGCCGCGGGTAGCTGCGGTACCGGGACAGGTTCTGGGCCACCTGCGCCCACAGCTGCCGGAAGACCGCGGTCGAGCCGGTGAAGTGCAGACCGGCGAAGTGCGGGTCGGTGAGCACCGCGTCGGAAAGAACCGGGCCGTCGCTCGTGACCAGGTTGATGACGCCGGGTGGGAGCCCGGCCTGCTCGAGCAGCGCCATCGTGTAATGCGCGGCCAGCTGCTGAGTGGGCGCCGGCTTCCACACGATGGTGTTGCCCATGAGCATCGGAGCGGTGGGCAGGTTGCCGGCGATCGCCGTGAAGTTGAACGGTGTCACGGCATACACGAAGCCCTCGAGGGAGCGGTACTGCGTACGGTTCCACACCCCTTTGGAGTTCAACGGCGGCTGCTCGTGCAGGATCGTTTCGGCGAAGTGGCAGTTGATCCGCCAGAAGTCGATGAGCTCGCACGCCGCGTCGATCTCGGCCTGCGGCGCGGTCTTGCTCTGGCCGAGCATCGTCGCGGCGTTGAGGGTGGCGCGCCACGGGCCGGACAACAGCTCGGCGGCCTTGAGCAGGATCGCCGAGCGGTCGGCGAAGGCCATGGCCCGCCAATCGGGAGCCGCCGCCACGGCCGCGTCGATGGCGCTGCGCGCCTCGGCCGGGCCGACCAACGTCATCCGGCCGAGAACCTTGCGGTGGGCATGCGGCTGGACCACGGGCGCCACCCGGCCCGACCCCATGACCTTGCGGCCGCCGATCGTGCTCGGCAGGTCGATCTGCTCGCCGCCGATGCGGGCCAGCTCCCGCTCGAGCTCGGATCGTTCCGGACTGCCCGGGGCGTACTCGAGGACTGGCTCGTTGGCCGGGGCCGGAACGCGTGGATACGAGTCCATCGGAATCCTTCTCTAGCTCTGAGCGACCGAAGGCCAGCGCCAACCATCGTGTCACGAGCCGGCGCGGTTGACCCGGCCCTGGTCGCGGCGAACACCGCGCCGTGCTTGTCTGGCTCGCGGCGAGCGCTGCGCTCGTGCCAGTCTTGGGCCCGTGACCGACATGGCTACTCGCGAGCAGGTCGCGGTCTTCGGGACCGGCAGCTGGGGGACGGCGTTCAGCGCGGTGCTCGCGGACGCCGGATGCCGGGTGCGGATGTGGGGGAAGTTCGCCGACGAGGTCGCCGACATCCGCCGCGAGCGCCGCAGCGTCCGGTACATGCCCGACCTGCTCCTGCCGGACACCGTGACGGCGACGACCGACGCCGCCGAGGCGCTCGCCGGCGCGCAGATCGTCGTCCTCGCCGTGCCAGCGCAGAGCCTGCGGACCAACCTGGGCGAGTGGGGTCACCTGCTTCCCGGCGACGCCGTCGTCGTGTCGCTGATGAAGGGCCTGGAGCGCGGGACCATGAAGCGGATGAGCGAGGTCGTCGTCGAGGCCTCGGACGTGCCGCCCCAGAGGGTGGCGGTCGTCTCCGGCCCGAACATCGCCAAGGAGATCGCCGCCAAGGAACCCACCGCGACAACCGTGGCGAGCATCCGGCTCGCCACCGCCGAACGGGTCGCCGCCGCCTGCGCGACCGGGTACTTCCGCCCCTACGTCCACGACGACGTCACCGGCGCCGAGCTCGGCGGGTGCGTCAAGAACGTCATTGCCCTGGCGGTAGGGATGGCCGAAGGGCTCGAGCTGGGCGACGCCGCCCGCGCGGCGGTCATCACCCATGGGCTGGCCGAGATGCGAGCGCTCGGCGTGGCGATGGGCGCGCACCCGGCGACGTTCGCGGGGCTGGCCGGTATGGGCGACCTCGTCGTGACCTGTCTGTCGCCGCACTCGCGCAACGGCACGTTCGGGCGCAAGCTCGGCCGGGGCATGAGCGTCGAGGAGGTCATCGCCGACACCCAGCAGACCGCCGAGGGAGTGTCCTCGTGCGGCGCGGTCCTGGAGCTGGCCCGCTCTCGCGGCGTCGCCATGCCGATCGTCGAGAACATCACCGCCGTCGTGCATGAGGGCCGCAGCATCCAGAAGTTCTCCGACGCGCTGCTGGCGGTCATCCTCGGCGATGTCGGGGTCTGACCCGGCCCCTCGACAGCGGCGCCGCCCCGAGGGGCCGATGGCGCCGGCATACCGCCTCGTCACGGTCGCCCTCGTCCTGCTCACGACGATGGTCGCCTTCGAGAACATGGCGGTGACGACGGCGATGCCCCAAGCCGCGGCCGAGCTGGACGCGGCGGGCTCCTACGGCTTGGCCTTCTCCTCGATGATGACCGCGATGCTGCTCGGCATCGTGCTGGCCGGCAGCTGGGGGGACGCCTCGGGGCCGCTGCCGCCGCTGTATGCCGGGCAGCTGCTCTTCGCCGCCGGCTCGGCTGGGTGCGCGCTCGCTCCGTCGTTCCCCGCGCTGCTCGGCGCCAGAGTGGTCACCGGGCTCGGTGGCGGTTTGGTGACGGTGGCGGAGTTCGTCGCGATCGGCCGCGTCTACCCGGCCGGGCTGCGTCCCCAGGTCTTCACGTGGATATCGGCCGCATGGGTGCTGCCGTCCCTCGTCGGCGCGCCGCTGGCCGGGTGGTTGGCCGCCGTGTGGTCCTGGCGGGCGGTGTTCTGGGTGGTGCTCGGCCCGGCGCTCGTCGCGATGAGCTTGGTGGCCGCCCGTCGAGCCGCCTTCGCGGGGGACCAGGAGTTGACCCCCAGCGAGGTCGACCGCAGCGAGCACCGGCGCGTGGCACGCCTTGGCATCCTCGTCGCGCTCTCCTGCGGGGCGGTGCAGCTGGCCATCCACGAGCAGGCACCGCTGGCATCCCCGATGACCCTCCTCGCCGCCGCCGGGCTGGTCGGGCTGGCCCTGAGCGCGCCGCGGCTGCTGCCCGACGGTGCCCTCGCCAGCCGCCGTGGCCTGCCGTCGGTGGTGCTCTCCCGCGGCCTGCTCAACGCCGCGTTCAACGGCTCGATCACCTTCGTCCCGCTCATGCTGGTGCGCGAGCGCGGCCTCGCGTTGGCCAGTGCCGGGCTGGTCCTCGCGGTCGCCTCCCTCGGCTGGAGCGCCGGGGCCTGGGTGCAAGGCCGGGTGCGAGGCGCCCGACCGCTGGTGCGCGCCCGGCTCGTCGCGTTCGGGGCGGCGTTGCTTGCCGTCGGATGCGTCGGCCTCGTGGTGGTCATGGTCGGGGGCCTGCCGGCGTGGACGGTCGGCGCCGCGATGGTTCCGCTCGGTCTGGGGATGGGCATCGGGTCCACGACGCTCTCGGTGCTGGTGCTCGATTTGGCCCCCTTGGAGGAGCACGGCCGGGCCTCGGCCGCGCTGCAGCTCGCCGACGTCCTGGGCTCGGTCGTCGGCATCGCGACCGCAACGGCCATCTACGGGACGCTCGCCGGGGCCCCTGCGCTGCTCGGATACGTGGTGATGTGGGCAGTCCTGGCCGCCGTCGCAGCCGTGGCCGTGCTCACCGGGGCACGGTGCTCACCGCGCCAGGACGTGCCCGCGATCGGTCCGCAGGCGTGACCACCGGCCCCTGCGGTACACCTGCACGACCTCGCCTGGCACGAGGAAACCCAGGACGCGAGCGCCGAATGCCGCACCTGCCGGCACGGCCGGGTCGGTCGCCGTCGGCGCCGCCCAGACCCGGTCACGCACGGCCTCGTAGGCGCCAAGCGGCTCGGAGCCGGCTGCGCTGACCACGGCGATGCCCGCCACTGCGGCTTCGTCGAGCACCTGCGCCGGAAGCTCCCCGACGAGGTCCCACCGCTCGCCCGGCCCAGGAAGCGCGCCCGCCCAGGGGGCCTGGACGCTCACCGGCGGCACCGCGAGGACCGGGCCGGTCGCACTTCGCGCGAACCGTTCGGCCAGCGCCGCCGAGGCGACGGTGACATCCAGATCGGCCGGTTCACCCAGCTGGATACCCCGGACTCCGACGACGGCGCCGTCGGCGAAGAGCGCCTGACCGGGCAGGATCTCGGCGTACACGCCGAGAACGTCCCCATGGGCATGCAGGCGCACGGCGCCACCGGAGTTGGCCCGGCGGGCCCGGGCGACGAAAGACCCCAGATCGGCGTAGCCGAACGAGTCCGGGAAGAGCAGGTTCGTCATCGCCGCCGTCGGAACGGTGCCGGTGGCCCGAGCAAGGGGGCGAGGGCCTCGCGCTCGTGGTCGCTCATGCGCCGTGGCGACTCGGTGTCGAAGTCGTAGCAGGCCATCGTCGACGCGGCGACGGCATACTGCTGCTCGCCCACCTCCGGGGGGTCGGTGACGATGTAGCCGAGGTCGTAGCCCGCGCCGCCGACGCGGGTGACCCAGATGTCGATGGCGACCGGGTCGTGGCGGTACTCGAGCGGGGCGTGGTACTCGATCTCGTGGCGCGCCACGAGCACGTTGTGGTCGACGACGCGGAGCCCCTCGCCGAACCACTGCGACAAGGACAGCACCCGGGCGTCCTCCAGCAGCCGCAGGAAGGAGACGTTGTTGACGTGCGCGAAGGCGTCCATGTCCGACCAGCGCAGCGGCACGAGGACGCGGGTGAGATCGGACATGAGCGCCATCCTCGCAGGTGCCCACACCGCCCGTTACGCTCGCGCCCGTGACCGAGAGCTACCCCGCCGACCCGATGGCCGACCTGCTGGACGTCCTGGACCTGCGGCTGCTCGGCGAGGCGCGCGTGCACACCGAAGCCGCGCCCGGCGAGCTCGCGGGCGACCTGCACGACGAGACCCCGCTGGTGTTCATCGGACGCAGCCACTTCTACCGCGGCCGGGTCTTCGGCGGACAGGTGCTGGCGCAGTCGGTCATCGCGGCCGGCCGCACGGTCGCCATGGCGGGCGGGGCGCCGCGCTACCTGCACTCCCTGCACGCGTACTTCGTGCGGCCGGGCGACGACACCCGACCGATCCGCTTCGCGGTCGAGCAGGTGCGCGACGGGGGGTCGTTCTCGACCCGCCGGGTCCAGGCGATGCAGCACGGCCACGTGCTGCTGTCGATGATGGCCTCCTTCCAGACCGCTGCGAGCGGGCTCGACCACGACGAGCCGATGCCGCCGGCCCCCGACCCCGACCAGATGCCGACCATCGCCGAGCAGATGGCCGACATCGACCACCCCTCGCGCGACTTCCTTTCCCGCCCAAGGGCCATCGACATCCGCCACGTCGAGGGCAACCTCTACCTCGAGCCCGCGCCAGAGCGGCGGGCGACCCAGTCCCTGTGGCTGCGCACCTCCGGGCCCCTGCCCGACGACCCGCTCGTGCACGCCGCAGTGGTCGCGTACGCATCGGACTTCTCGATCCTCGAGCCGGTGCTGCGCCGCCACGGCCTGGTGTGGATGGACCACCGGCTGCGCCCGGCCAGCCTGGACCACGCGATGTGGTTCCACCGCCCGGTCCGGGCGGACGAGTGGATCCTCTACACCCAGCAGTCGCCGTCGGCGTCGGGTGGGCGCGGGCTGTCGCTCGGGCGGATGTTCGCCCGCGATGGGCGCCACGTCGTGACCCTGGCCCAGGAGGGGATGCTGCGGGTCAAGGAGGAATGAGACTGCACCTGACACCGGCACACCGCCCACCGCTAGGCTCCCCGGTGGACATCGTTCCCGACCGAAGGAGTTCGCAGTGAGCACAACCCCCCGAACCGCCGTCGTCACCGGAGCAGCGCGTGGGATCGGAGCCGGCATCGCCAAGCGCCTGGCGGCCGAAGGACACGCCGTCGCCGTCCTGGACCTGGACGAGGCTTCCTGTGCTGCAACCGTGTCGGCCATCGAAGGCGCGGGCGGCAAGGCCCTCGCCGTCGGTGTCGACGTCTCGGACCCCGCGGGCGTCGACGCTGCCGTCACGCGCATCGCGCAGGAGCTCGGCCCGCCGACCATCCTGGTCAACAACGCCGGCATCACCCGCGACGCCATGCTCTTCAAGATGACGCCTGAGGCATGGGACGCCGTGCTGAACGTGCATCTGCGCGGAGCCTTCCTCATGACCAAGGCCTGCCAGAAGTACATGACCGAGGCCAAGTGGGGCCGGGTCGTCAACATGTCGTCGATCTCCGCGCTCGGCAACCGCGGCCAGGCCAACTACTCCGCGGCCAAGGCGGGCATGCAGGGCTTCACCAAGACGGCAGCGATCGAGCTGGGCAGGTATGGGGTCACCGTCAACTGCATCGCGCCGGGGTTCATCCAGACCGAGATGACCATGGCGATGGCCGACAGCATGGGCACCCCGTTCGAGGACATCGCCGCCGCCGCCGCCAAGGACATCCCGGTTGCCCGCATCGGCCAGCCCGAGGACATCGCTGCGCTCACGTCGTTCCTCGTCGGCGAGGAGTCCGGCTTCGTCAGCGGCCAGGTCATCTACGCCGCGGGCGGTCCCAAGGCCTGACCCAGCAGCTCGCTCTTGGTGCCCGAACCCGCTCGCCGGGTTCGGGCGCCTCGCCGTGTGGGGCGAGCGACCGCATACCGGGCTGCGGGTGAGGCGCTGCCTAGGGTAGAACCCATGTCCCCTGCGCGAACCGGCCGCGAGGCCACCCCGCCTGGAAGCGCCCCGGCTGTCATCCGTGCGGTCGCCGTCCTGGACACGCTCGCGGCGAGCGAGGCGACCCACCTGAGCCTCAGCGACATCAGCAGAGCCATCGGCGTGCCCAAGTCCTCCACCGCCTCGATCTGCACCGCTTTGGAGATGGGCGGTCTGCTCATCCGCGACGAGCATGGGTACTCCCTCGGGCGGCGTCTCGTCGAGCTGGGCGGGGTCTACCTGTCGCGCATGGACCGAGTGCGTGAGTTCTACGCCGCGTGCGCCGCCTCGGAGGCGCTGGCCGGCGAGACGGTGCGGCTGTGGGCGCTGGGCGGCATCGACGCGATCTGCCTCGGGCGCTACGAGGGGCACCCACCGGTCCGGCTGACGACGAACATCGGCGACCGGGTGCCCGCCTCGACCAGCGCGGCCGGGAAGGTCATGCTCGCGCAGTTCGACGACCACGAGGTCCGCGACCTCTACCACGGCCGAACCTCGTTGCCACGCCTCACCGCCCGGTCGCACGCCTCCCTGGACGAGCTGCTGCAGGACCTGTCCGCCACCCGCCGGCGCGGCTACGGCCTGGACGACGAGGAAAGCGCCCAGGACGTCGTCGAGCTGGCCTACGTGGTGCCGTCCCGCGGGATGCGCAGCGCTGTCATGGCGGTCAGCGTGACCCAGCACCGCTCGACGTTCACCGCAGCGCTAGAGGCGCCTTTGGTGTCGGCCTTGCGCGCGGTCGCGGAGGGGCTGGGCAACCCCATGCAGGTCGTATGATCTAAATCACACTCTCCGTGTGCGTCTTCTCTATTGAACTCCGTTCACTCTATCGGCCACTCTAGGACCAACGCGGTCGCGACGATGCGGCCCTCAGACGGAGGCGAACCAATGACCATGCCCGAGCAGGCGCTCACCGAGCACCATGTCGATGCGGTCCAGCTACGCAGAGCGACGCTGGCATCTTCTGTGGGATCGGCGCTTGAGTACTACGACTTCTACATCTACGGCCTGGCCAGCGCGCTGATCTTCGGCAAGCTGTTCTTCGAGCCGCTCGGCACCGCAGGTGGCACCATCGCCGCGTTCGCCACGTATGCCGTCGGGTTCGCCGCCCGCCCGATCGGCGGGCTGGTCTTCGGTCGCCTCGGCGACACGTTGGGACGCAAGGTCATCCTCATCGTCACCATCGCCCTCATGGGCGGCTCCAGCATGCTCATCGGCCTGCTGCCAACGTATGCGCAGGTCGGTATCCTCGCCCCAATATTGCTGGTGATCCTGCGGATCCTGCAGGGGCTCGGAGCCGGCGCCGAACAGGCCGGCGCGACCGTGCTCATCTCCGAGTTCGCGCCGCCGAAGCGACGGGGCTACTTCGCCGCGCTGCCGTTCGTCGGCATCCAGATCGGGACGCTGCTCGGCGCGGGCACCTTCGTGCTGTTGCAGACCATGGAGAAGGACCTCGCCGCGTCCTACCTCTGGCGGATCCCCTTCCTGCTGGGCTTCCTGCTCATCATCGTCGCGGTCCTCATCCGGATGAAGCTGAAGGAGTCCCCCACGTTCGAGGAGTTCAGCGAGCACCAGGCGCAGACCGCCAAGCAGAGCCTCGGTCAGTCGCTCAACACGTCCAAGCGCAACATCCTCATCGGGATCGGGCTGCGGATGGCCGAGAACGGCAACTCCTCGATCTACTCGGCGCTGCTGCTCGCCTTCGTCGGCAGCCTCGCCGTGTACAAGGATGCGAAGACGACCATCGGCACCCAAGGCGCGGTCGTGGCCGCCCTCGTCTCGGTCTTCACGGTCGTGCTGTTCGGCGCCTTGTCCGACCGGTTCGGCCGGGTACAGGTCTACCGCTACGGTGCGCTGTTCCTCGGCCTGTTCGCCTTCCCGGCCTTCTATCTGCTCACCCTGGGCCAGGTCTGGCTGGTGCTGTTCGTCATGGCCGTAGGCATCGGCATCGGGGTGCAGGCCATGCTCGGCCCGCAGTGCGCCCTGCTGCCCGAGCTGTTCGGCAACGCGCACCGCTACACCGGTGTCGCCATGGCCCGCGAGCTGTCGGCCGTCATCGCCGGAGGCATCGCCCCTCTGCTCGGTGCGGTGTTCCTCGCCTGGAGCAACAACTCCTGGTGGGTCATCAGCCTCTACTCGCTCGTGCTGTGCGTCATCACGTTCGCGACGACCTTCGTCACCCCAGAGCCGGGCGGCCGCGACCTTAACTCCTTGCAGGACGCCGTATGACCCCGGTGGCCCGCGAGGCGCGGCTGCGTGTCGTGGTCGCCAACGCCCTCGCCCCGCAGCTGTGTCAACGCATCGGCGACGTCGACCCTCGGGTCGACGTCGCCGTCGAGCACGAACTGCTTGCGCCGATGCGCTTCCCGGGCGACCACTCCGGCGACCCGGAGTTCCGCCGCGACGATGCGCAGGAGGCCCGGTTCACCGAGCTGCTGGAGTCCGCGGACGTGCTCTACGGCATACCGGACACCAGTCCCGCGCGCCTCGCGGCGGTGGTGCGGGCCAACCCGAGGCTGCGCTGGGTCCACACGATGGCGGCCGGTGGCGGCAGCCAGGTGCTCGCGGCCGGGCTCACACCGGACCAGCTGGCACGGGTGCAGTTCACGACCTCCGCGGGAGTCCATGGGCTGCCGCTGGCCGAGTGGGCGATCTTCGGCATCTTCGCCGGCGCCAAGGAGCTGCCCCGCCTGTATGCCGGCCAGCTCGCCCATGCCTGGCCCGAGCGGGTCGTCTCCCGGCCGGTGGCGGGCAGCACCGTGCTCGTCCTGGGTCTTGGCGGGATCGGCCTGCAGGTGGCCCGGCTGGCCGGCGCCCTCGGCATGCGCGTGCTCGGCGTCAAGCGCACCCCCGAAGCGGTGGAGGGCGTGGAGGTGCACCCGACGAGCGCGCTCGCCGACGTCATCGGCGAGGCCGACCACGTCGTCGTCACGTTGCCGGGCACCCGGCATACCGAGGGCTTGCTCGACGCCCAGCTGCTGGCGCGCGCGAAGCGTGGCGTGACGGTCGTCAACGTAGGGCGCGGCACCGTCGTCGACGAGCCGGCACTCGTCGATGCCCTCAAGACCGGGCAGGTCGGCTTCGCTGCGCTCGACGTCTTCGCGGTCGAGCCGCTGCCACACGACTCGCCGCTGTGGGACCTGCCCAACGTCCTCATCAGCCCACACACGGCCGCGCTCGACGTGCGCGAGGAGGAGCGGATCGCGGAGCTGTTCTGCCAGAACCTGCGCGCGTTCCTCGACGGAGCGCCCATGGTGAACATCGTCGACGCGGACCAGGGGTACTGAGCCGGCGATGGACCCGACCGACCCCGTGGGCGTCCTCGGGCTGGGCCTGATGGGTCGCCCGGTCGCGGCCAATATCGCCCGGGCCGGGATCCCGGTGTTTGCTTGGAACCGCAGCCGGATTGGGTCTATCGACGGGGTGACCCTCGTGGACTCGGTCGCCGAGCTGGGCCGGCGCTGCCCCACGGTGCTGAGCCTGCTGCCGGACCTGCCCCAGCTCGGGCCGCTGCTGGGACCCCCGGTCGCCGGTGCCGAGCGGCCGGTGCCGGCCGGGCTGCTCGGGGCGGGCCATCGGGTGCGCACGCTCGTCGTCATGAGCACCTGCTCCCCGGTCGCGGTCCGCGAGCTGGCCGCGACGCTGGCCGGGCTCGGCGTCGACGTCGTCGACGCGCCGATGAGCGGCGGCGTCCTCGGAGCGGAACGGGCAACCCTCTCGATCATGGTTGGCGGCCCGCGGGAGGCCGTCGAGCGGGTGCGGCCGGTCCTCGCGGCAGCGGGCTCGACCGTCACGCGGCTAGGTGACGTGGGTGCCGGGTCGCTGGCCAAGGCCTGCAATCAGATGGTCGTCGCCGCGACGCTGACCGCGCTCGCCGAGGCCATGGTCCTCGCCGAGCGGGAAGGCCTCCAGCGCGACGCCGTGCTCGAGGTGCTGGCGGGCGGCCTGGCGGCATCCGAGGTGCTCAACCAGAAGCGCCATGCGTTGTCGACCGACGACTTCACGCCGAGCGGGCCGGCCCGCTACCTGCTCAAGGACCTCGGGTTCGCGTCGGACGTCGCGGCTGCCAGCGGCGGCCCGTTGCCGGTGCTGCAAGCGCTGCGAGGAGTCTTCGACGCGCTCGTCGCCCAAGGCCTCGGCGACCTGGACGCCGCGGCGGTCCTGCAGACCGTCCGGCAGTTGGGCCTGGAAGCTCCTGGTTGAGCCAGGTGACCCAGATCGGACAAGCCACTTTCTGGCAACCACGGTGCCCCTGTGGGGGAACTACCAGATTCCAAATCAACCACCGGATCCGGTGGTTGTTTTGGAATTCCGTGGGTGCTCGGAAACCTCTGTGGCCAGTGTGACTCGTGCGGCGGGCCGCAGGATAGGCCGACCGCGTTACATCCCCGTGCTCAACGTGGACCCGCCGTCGATGACGAGCGTCTGCCCGGTGATGAACCCCGCGTCCTGGGAGAGCAGGAAGGACACCGCGCCGGCGACGTCCTCGGGGGTGCCGAGCCGACCGAGCGGGTACCCCGCGATGATCTCCTCCTCGCGGCCCTCGTAGATGGCTGCCGCGAACCGCGTCTTCACCAGGCCTGGGGCCACCGCATTGACCCGGATGCGTGGAGCCAGCTGCAGACCCAGCTCCATGGTCAGGTGCACCAAGGCCGCCTTGGACACGCCGTACCAACCCGCCATCGGGCTGGCTCCGAAGGCAGCAATGGACCCGACGTTGACCACCGCGCCGCCACGGTCCCCAGCGCCAAGCCCGGCGGCGATCGCGTGGCGAACCCATGACGCGGCGGCGACCACGTTGGCGTCGAGCACCTTGCGGGCGACCTCGGGGCCCGAGTCGAGCATCGGGCCGTAGTGCGGGTTGATGCCGGTGTTGTTGACCAGGTAGGTCAGACCGGCGAACCGCTCGAGGGCGGTCGCGAGGACCTGCGCCTGGTGCGCCTCGTCCGAGCTGTTCCCGGCCACGCCGACGGCGTTCTCCTCGCCGAGCTGGGCAACCGCCGCGGCGAGTGGCTCGGCCCTGCGCGCGGTGATGACAACCCGCGCTCCTTCGTCGACGAGCCGCTGCGCGATGCCCAGCCCGATACCGCGGCTCGCACCGGTGACGACGGCAACCGCGCCGGAGTGGTCAGCCATGGGTCAGAAGCCTAGGTCACGCCCGATGAGCTCCTTCATGATCTCGTTGGAGCCGGCCCAGATCTTGGTCACCCTTGCGTCGCGCCAGGCGCGGGCAACGCGGTACTCGTTCATGTAGCCGTACCCGCCGTGCAGCTGCACGCAGGCGTCGAGGACCTCGCTCTGCACCTGCGCTGACCACCACTTCGCCTTCGCCGCGTCGACTGGGGTGAGCTGACGGTCGGAGTGCGCCATGACGCACTGGTCGAGGTAGGCCTCGGTCACCTCGATCTTGGTGACCAGCTCGGCCATGAGGAACTTGTTGACCTGGAACTCCCCGATCGGCTGTCCGAAGGCCTTGCGGTCCTTGGCGTACTGGATGGTCTCCTCGAGGATCGCCCGGGCGTGAGCGATGTTGCACACGGCCGCCCCGATCCGCTCTTGGGGCAGCCGCTGCATCATCGCGACGAAGCCCATCCCTCTGGGGCCAACCCGGTTCTCGTCAGGGACCCGGACGTTCTCGAAGAACAGCTCGGCAGTGTCGGACTCGTCCTGACCCACCTTGTCCAGCTTGCGCCCGTTGGTGAAGCCCGGCATACCGCGCTCGACGACGAACAGGGTGATCCCCTTGGCGCCCTTGGCGGCGTCGGTCCGAGCCGCGACGATGACCAGGTCGCACTGAAAGCCGTTGGTGATGAACGTCTTCGACCCGTTGAGCACCCAGCTGTCGCCGTCGCGGACCGCGTTGGTCTTCAGCGCGGCCAGGTCCGACCCGCCGGAGGGCTCGGTCATCGCAATGGCGATGATCAGCTCACCGCTGGCGATGCCGGGCAGCCAGCGCTGCTTCTGCTCGTCGGTGCCGAGATCGACGATGTAGGGCGGGCAGACGTCGGCGTGGATGCCGAAGCATGACGCCGTCGCCGCGTTGAAGCGGGCCCACTCCTGCGCCAACACCGCGCTGAAGCGGTAGTCGCCAATGGCGGTGCCGCCGTACTCCTCGGGGATGTCGAAGCCGAAGAAGCCCTGTTTGCCGGCGACCTGCCAGATGTCACGCGGGATGGCCTTGTCGCGGATCATCTCCTCGGCGCGTGGCTTGAGGCTGCGCTCGACGAACTCGCGAGCGGACGCGCGCAGGGCCTCGTGGTCCTCCTCGTAGATGCGGCGCGGCATGGCGTCCTCCCGGGTCAGTAGCTCAGCGGGTTACTAAGCGCTTGCTTAGTGTCCCACACGTGCTTCATCATGCTCAATGTGACCCCCACCAAGTCGCTCCCTGCCATCGGAGCGGACACCGCCACCCGACTGCTGGAGTCGGCGGCCCAGGCGTTCGCGGCCAAGGGCTTCCACGCCACGACCACCCGGGACATCGCCCAGGGCGCCGGGCTGTCGCCTGCCGGGGTGTACGTCCACTTCGGGTCGAAGCTGGACATGCTGTTTCACCTGAGCCGGCGTGGCCACGAACAGGCGCTGGCGCTGGTGACCGAGGCGGCCGACGAGGCACCGAGCCCGGCCCGGGCACTGGCAGCGATCCTGGAGCGGTTCAGCGCCTGGCATGTGGCCAACTTCGCTCTGGCCCGGGTCGTCTACCACGAGTTCGCTCATCTGAGCGACCCGCAACGCGACGAGCTGCTGCGCCTCCGTGGGGATCTCGACCGGGCTGTCCAGGACGTGGTGGCCGCGGGGGTGCGCTCCGGCGAGTTCGTCGTCGACGACGTTTCCGACACGTCGATGGCGCTGCTCTCGATCGTCGTCGACGTGGCCCGGTGGTACTCCCCCACGTCCGAGCGCAGCCCCGAGCAAGTGGGCCGCACCAACGCAGACCTCGGCCTGCGCCTGGTCGGCGCGCGCACGAGCAAGGCCGGGCCAGCCCGGCATACCGGCGTCGAGTGCCTCAGAGACCGAGCAGGTAGAGCAGCGAGCTCAGGGTGAGGAATGACACGGCGGTCGTGACGAGCAGCACCGCGGCCGACGAGCGCTCCTCGCCGTAGGTGTGCGCGAGCACCGGCAGGACGGTCATGCTCGGCAAAGCCGCGGTGACCAGCAGCGCCGCGCGCAGGTCGGGCGCCAACGCCGGCATACCGACGGCGACGCACGCCGCCATCGCTGCGGCCACGAGGAGCGGGTGCGCGACCAGCTTGCCGGCCGACACGATGGCAATCCGGCTCACGATGCCCCGTGCCTCGGTGCCCGCCAGCAGGCCGCCCACCGCGAAGAGCGCCGTCGCCGTGCTGGCCCGGCTGAACAGGTCCAGCGTGCGGCGTGAGGACGTCAGGCAGATGCAGCCCGGACGCCGAGACGAGCAGCCCGAGCAGCACCGCGATCAGCAGCGGGTTGCGCGAGAGGCGGCGCAGGTTCTCGCGGATCTGCTTGGCCCAGGACAAGTGGGCCGTGGCGCCCGAACGACGCGATCAGCAGGGTGAGCGGCAGCAGCAGGATGTTCTCGACGAGCATGTTGAGCCCGAGGGAACAGCCCGGCGACGGACGGCAGGGCCAGCAGCGCCAGCGGGTAGCCCACGTAGCCGCTGTTGCTGGCGCTGGACCCCAGCCCGTCGAATGCCCGCGCTTCGACGCGCGCATTGCGCAGCCTCGCGTAGCCATAGCCCAGGCCAAAGGCGGCGAGGGTGCCGGCCGCGTATGCCGTGAGGTAGGTCGGGTTGAGGATCTCGGCAACCGTCCGGCTGGCGATCGCGAGGAACATCAGCGAGGGCAGCGCGAAGTTGACGACGAACTGCGACAGCACCCGCATCTGGTCACGGGAGAACATGCCGCGGCGGACCGCGGCGTACCCGACGACGATGACCAGGTAGATCGGGACGGTGAGGGACAGGATGCTCACCATGGGCAGTCCTGCGCCCTCCGCCCCACCCGCATGGCCCCCAGTGTTGCCTGAGACCCTTCGGGCGTGGCACACAGCGTCCTGGTCGTCCCGGTTGCTGAGATGGAGCCGTTCGTGCGGGCTCGGCACGGGCACTACGACCCGGCCTACGTCTCAGCGGACCCGGCCTTCGCGCACGCCCATGTGACCGCCCTCGGGCCGTTCGCCCCACTCGAAGGGCTCACCTCGTCGGTGGTGGAGCAGGTCGGGCGACGTCCTCGGGTCAGTCCGGGCCTTCGCGTTCCGGCTCGAGCGGGTTGCCACGTTCCCGAACGGCATCATCCATCTGGTGCCCGGAGCCGGCCGTCCCGTTCTGCCGGCTCACCGCCGCGCTGTGGCGAGCCTTCCCGGCATACCCGCCGTATGCCGGTGAGTTCGGCGACATCGCCCCGCACCTGACGCTCGACGCCGTCGGCGACGGCGTGGACGAGAGCGTCGGTGCGCTCGGCGGTCGAACGGCTGGTGCCGCTCGACTGTGTGGCCAGCGAGGTTCGGCTGTCGTGGTACGAGCCGGGGGCCTGCCGGACCTTGGCGCGCTGGCCCTTGGGCGTCAGCCCGTTCAGTCGCGGGTGAGCTTGCGGTAGGTGACCCGGTGGGGACGGGCGGCCTCCTCCCCGAGGCGTTCGACCTTGTTCTTCTCGTAGGCCTCGTAGTTGCCCTCGAACCAGTACCACTTGGCCGGGTCCTGCTCGTCGCCTTCGTAGGCCAGGATGTGCGTCGCCACGCGGTCGAGGAACCACCGGTCGTGGCTGATGACGACGGCACATCCGGGAAACTCCAGCAGGGCGTTCTCCAGCGAGGCGAGGGTCTCGACGTCCAGGTCGTTCGTCGGCTCGTCGAGCAGGATGAGGTTGCCGCCCTGCTTGAGGGTGAGCGCGAGGTTGAGCCGGTTGCGCTCGCCGCCGGAGAGGACGCCGGCGGCCTTCTGCTGGTCTGGGCCCTTGAAGCCGAACGTGGACACGTAAGCGCGGGAGGGGATTTCGACGTTGCCGACCTTGATGTGGTCGAGGCCGTCGGAGACCGTCTGCCAGACGTTCTTCTTCGGGTCGAGCCCACCGCGAGCCTGGTCGACGTAGGAGATCTTCACCGTGTCGCCGACCTTGACGCTGCCGGCGTCGGGCTCTTCGAGCCCGACGATCGTCTTGAACAGCGTCGTCTTGCCGACCCCGTTGGGACCGATGACCCCGACGATGCCGTTGCGCGGCAACGTGAAGGAGAGCTTGTCGATGAGCACCCGGTCGCCGAAGCCCTTACGCAGGTTCTTGACCTCGATGACCTGCGAGCCCAGCCGGGGGCCCGGCGGGATCTGGATCTCCTCGAAGTCCAGCTTGCGGGTGCGCTCGGCTTCGGTGGCCATCTCCTCGTAGCGCTGCAGCCGGGCCTTGGACTTGGCCTGGCGGCCCTTGGCGTTGGAGCGGACCCACTCGAGCTCGTCCTTGAGCCGTTTGGCCAGCTTGGCGTCCTTCTTACCTTGGACCTGCAGCCGCTCGGCCTTCTTCTCGAGGTAGGTCGTGTAGTTGCCTTCGTACGGGTAGAGCCGGCCGCGGTCGACCTCGGCGATCCACTGGGCGACGTTGTCGAGGAAGTACCTGTCGTGGGTCACGGCGAGGACGGCACCGGGGTACTGCGCGAGGTGCTGCTCGAGCCACTGCACCGACTCGGCGTCCAGGTGGTTGGTCGGCTCGTCGAGCAGCAGCAGGTCGGGCTTGCTCAGCAGCAGCTGGCACAGCGCAACTCGGCGCCGCTCGCCGCCGGACAGGATCGCAACGTCAGCCTCGGGAGGTGGGCAGCGCAGCGCGTCCATGGCTTGTTCGAGCTGGCTGTCCAGGTCCCACGCGTCGGCGTGGTCGATCTGCTCCTGTAGCTTGCCCATCTCCTCCAGCAAGGCGTCGTAGTCGGCGTCCGGCTCGGCCATCTCGGCGGAGATCTGGTTGTACCGGTCCAGCTTGGCCTTGATCTCCCCAGCGCCCTCCTCGACGTTGCCCAGGACCGTCTTGGACTCGTTGAGCGGAGGCTCCTGCTGCAGGATGCCCACGGTGTAGCCCGGGGAGAGGCGGGCCTCGCCGTTGGACGGCTGGTCGAGGCCGGCCATGATCTTGAGGATCGTCGACTTGCCGGCGCCGTTCGGTCCGACCACGCCGATCTTCGCGGTCGGGTAGAAGGCCATCGTCACGTCGTCGAGGATGAGCTTGTCCCCCACGGCCTTGCGGGCCTTGGTCATGGTGTAGATGAACTCGGCCATACCGAAAGGCTAACGGGACGGCGTTGCCCGACCGAATCCCCCGGGGCCGCGCCACTCGCTGACGGTATATGCCGGCCAGGCCCGTCCCTCCAGTCACTTTGGTCGCAGGGCAGCCATCGTTTTCCAGATCAACCATCGGATCCGGTGCTCGATTTGGAAAACGGTGGTTGGCCGCGCCCAGCGGCGGCATCTCGAGCGCACCTCACCCCCATCCGCGACGACCCTGCGCAGCCCTGAACACCATTCGGACCGGATGATGGTGTAGTACAGTGACCACATGCTGGTTGTTGACGGCGTAGAGATGGTGGAGATTCGGGAGGCCGCATCACTTGTCGGACGGACACCTGAGACCGTCCGGCGGTGGGTCTGGTCGGGCCGACTGCCCGCCGTCAAGAAGGGCAACCGGCTGCTGGTCAGCAGATCGGCGTTGCGTGCGGCCACCACCGGTGAACCAGCTCCCACAGTGCCGGCCCTCGACCTGGCCGGTTGGCGGACGGAAGTCGCGGAACGCCTGGATCGCAAGACGGGCCGCACGGCAAGTGACCTCGTGCTGGAGGACCGTCAGCAGCGCTCGGCGGCGAATGTCGGCGCACATGCCGGTCATTGACGCCAGTGTGGCGGTTGACTGGGTGGCGCCCGACTCGGACCCCGAAGGACCAGCGCGGCAGCTCCTGGATCGGCTGACGACGGAGCACGCCCGCCTGCTGGGCCCGTCGCTCCTTGCCGCTAGAAGTCGCCAACGCCCTGCTCAGCGGCGTCCGGCGCGGACGTTGGGACGGGGACGCGGCGGATGCGTCCTTCGTGCTGCTCCGGCGCATGCCCGTCCTTCGGTGGACGAGGCTCGTGACCTCGAGCGCGCCTACGAACTTTCCCGACGTTTCGACGAGCACCCGGTCTACGACATGCTCTATCTCGCCCTGGCTGAGCGGCGGGGCGAATCCCTCTACACCGCCGACGCTCGCTTGGCCGCCCGTCTTCAGGCCTTCGCACCAGTCGTGCTCGTCGGGTGATCGTGTCCGAGAGCGGCTACCCGGTGTTCACCACCTCGTAGGGGTCGGTCTCGGCGTCCTCGAACGGTTCGGTCGAACCCGCCCCGGTCTGCGGGTTGGCGTACAGGTAGCGCGCGCCCTCGCCACTGTCGTTGGAGCCGTCGGCGTCCTCTGCTCCGGGGTCCTCGTCCGCGTGCAGCGAGGCCTGGATCTCTGGGTCGCCCAGCCGGTCGCCTGTGTCGAACTGAGCCCGACCGAGCTTGGCGAACTTGGCCTGCCCCAGGTCAGGTCGTGACCGGCGTTGTACCCCTCGACCTCGACCGACGTCATGTGCTGGTTCTGCGAGCCGACCCACTGGTTGACCCGTAGCCGGCCGTACACGATGACCGGCTCACCCTTCTTGAAGCTGGCCACGACGTTGGCCGCCAGGCCGTTGAACACAACGACGCTCACGTAGTTGGTGCCGCTGTCGACGTATGACCCCGAGGCACGGGTCTCGGCGCCGAGTCGTCGATGCGACGCGGAACGTCGCGAAGTGCTTGCCGTGCTTGCTCGTGCGCAGGACCGGGTCGGCGACCATGTTGCCGATCACCGTCACAAACGACTCGTTCATGTGTGGACCCTCGTACTCTCCGGATCGGGCGTCCGCTTGGCGCCTCCCCCCAAGGCTGCGCCTTCCCAGCGGCGCACGGCATACCGCGGCCTGACCCTGTGGACGAGGTGACGAACCGCGATGAGGATGTGGATAGCGAGCGTGCCGAGCTCAGCGGCGCCGCGCCTCGTCGAGCCGCTCGCGCGTCGCCCGGTGGCGCTCGAGCACCATCGTGACCGGCCCGACAATCCGTTCGTGAGCGACCTGCGTGATGGCCTGGCGCAGCCGCGCGTCCACGAGCCGACGGCGACGTCGGGCGCCCACCCTGGCCAGCCCCCGGGAGATCAGGGCAGCAAGCAGTCCGAGCGCGACCCCTCCGACAAGCAGCAGGGTGGGCACCGGCAGCAGCCCCACAGTCGGGGTCGGCAGCGGCGGCAGCTGCAGCCAGCCGATCACAGCGAGAGCCACCAGCCACAGGAGCCCAGCCACCGCAGCCGCGCCGAGCAGCCCCTGCAGGCCGCCCATGACCTTCCACCAGATGGGCTTCCGGTCGCGCAGCGGAGTATGCACGACCGACTGGTCCAGCGCGTCGGACAGGCCGGCGTCGCCCGGCGACGCGGCCGACTCGACCGCCTCGGCCCATCGCACCGGCAGCCCGGAGCTCGCGCGGTCCGTCAGCTGACGAGTCGCCAGCGCCACCTCAGCCCGTGCCGAAGGCGATGGCGGCGGAATCGACGAGCGGCCAAGCACGGCTCGCACCGAATCCTGGCCCTGGGCGTCGAGAGGCACCGATGAGCGGTCCAGGCGCAGCCGGGCCAGCGGGTCGGCCCGGAACGCGCGCATCCACCGCGTGAACAGCCAACCGCCTTGCGACCCGGCCTCACGGAGGTAGTCGTCGCTGACCGCCTGCAAGACGACCGGCACACCCGCCGCACGAGCCAGCGCGTCAACCAGAGCGGTGTCCGCCTGGTCGGTGACCGTTGGCTCGACGTCCGCTACGCCCCCACGCAGCACCGTGGCGCTGTCGACAATGTCGGCGGACAGCCTCTGCCGCGCAGCATCCTGGGTGGCCACGGCGGCGGAGAGGCGTTCGCGCAGCAGTTCGACTCCCTGGCCGGTCCGGGCTGAGGTCAGGTACACCGGGGCGGCATGCATTCCATCGTCGGACATCAGCTTGAGCAGGTCATCGCGGCACTGGGCCCCGGCTTCATCGGGCAGCCGATCGGCCTGGTTGAGCACGACGAGCGTCACGGTGTCGTGCGACGCGAGCCGACGAAGGTACTCGTCGTGCAGCAGGGCGTCGGCGTACTTCTGCGGGTCGGTCACCCAGACGAACACGTCGACGAGCTCGAGAATGCGGCGGGCCTCGACCCGGTGGGACTGGACGCGCGAGTCGAAATCGGGCAGGTCGAGCAGCACCAGTCGCTCCAGGCTGGCCCGGCCCTCCTGCGCCGGGCTGGTGTCGAGCGCCTCATCGACGAGATGCCGCGATGTGACACCCAACCAGTCCAGCAGCTCGAAGGCCGGCTCGCTCCCCCAGACGGCCGCGGTCGGCGTCGAGGTCGTCGGGCGCCGCGCCCCGATGGCTGCCACGGGGCTGCCGACGAGCGCGTTGAAGATCGACGACTTGCCGCTGCCAGTGGCCCCGGCGAGGGCGGCGACCGTGTGGCTGCCCACGATGGAGGTCCGCTTTGCCACCTTCTCGACGAGCCGGTGCGCGCTCGCGACCGCGGCTGCGTCCAGCTCGCTGCCACCGGCGTCGAGGGCCGCCGCGAGCGCCGTGGCCTGGGCCTGCAGGAGCTCGGCGGTCACTGTCGCAAGGGGTGGCTCGCCCGTGCGCACGCTCACCGGGCCGCCTTCACGGCGAGCGCAGCCGCAGCGAGCCGCCGGCCCTGGTCACGCGGCACTTGCACGGTCTCGACTGCGTCCTGGAACCGGCTGGACTCGTCGGCGAAGAGCCGCTGCACGCGTTCGAGCAGCGAGGCGCGCGCCTTGTTCGCAAGCGAACGCACGGCCTGGTCGCCGAAGATCGCCTCGAGCAGCTTCTGCCCGAGCAGCGCCGTGCCACCCGCTATGCCCGCCTCGGCCCCGGTCACCCCGCCTGTATAGGCGAAGGTCACCAGCATGAGCACGACGCCGACCCCGTTCACCCCGTATGCCGCGACCCGGGCTGTCGTGCGACGGTCTCGCCCCTCGGTTCGGACCAGGCTGAGCACGTCGTCCTGCCAGTGCCGCACGAGCGCCTCCACCTGCTCGTGGAAGCTGGGCGAGGGAGTGCCCAGCCCGGGGTGCGTCATGAGCAGCTGCTCGCCGCCCGGCATACCCCTCCAGGAGCGCACCACCCGCGAGGCGGCGGTCTGCGCCTCCGCGGTCACCAGCGCGGCCACGCCCGTGTGGAGTGCCTCGCCGAGGATCCCGCCCCGGGGCGGGCTGGCCCTTGACCAAGGCCACGAGCCGGTCGCGGATGCGCGCCACGCCCGACTCGACCTGCTTGAAGAACTCCCCGGTGCCGACGAACTCCTGCCAGCGGGACAGCACCTCGCCGCGCAGCAAGGTGCCGTCGGTGATGCCCATGTGGACCGCGTCGGCGGCGTCCGCGTATGCCGTGTCGGCGGCGGACAGCAGCGCCTTCGTTGCCTGCAGCTGCGCGGCCGTGGCCTCGACCAGGGCGTCGGTGCGCGGGTCCAGCGAGTCCAAAGCGCCGGTGAGCGTCTGGCGGACGACGATCGCTCGGGCCTTCGCGTCACGGGCCAGCGCGGAGAGCCACGCGTGCAGCCGCCCTATCCGGTCCGGGCCGAGCAGCCCATCCGGGCCGAGCGTGGTTTCTGGGACGGTGAACACCGGCGCTAGGCCGAGACCTTGCTCCTTGAGCATCGAGACCAGGTGCGGGCGGACCTCCTCGACGGCCTCGGGTGGTACCCGGTCCAGCACGACGGCGACGGACGTGCCGCGCTCGGAGGCCTGGCGCAGCAGCGCCCATGGGACGGCGTCGGCATACCGAGCCGCCGTGGTGACGAAGAGCCACAGGTCTGCTGCGAAGAGCAGCTGGTCGGCGAGCTCGCGGTTGCTGTGGACGACGGAGTCGATGTCTGGCGCGTCGAGCAGGGCTACCCCGGGGGGCAGTGCGTCGGAGGGGACGAGGCGCACCGAGGAGGGGTCCTGCGCCGGGGCTAGGGCCGAGTCGGCCCCGGTGACCCGGCCCAGCCCCGCAAGGACCCGGTCGCCGGTGAACCACGCCTCGTCGGCCGGATGGTGCACGAGCACCGGCGAGCGCGTCGTCGGGCGCAGCACCCCCGGGCGGCTCACGACCGCGCCCACGAGGGAGTTGACGAGGGTGGACTTGCCCGCCCCCGTCGAGCCGCCGACCACCGCGAGCAGTGGGGCGTCGATCGAGGCCAGCCGCGGGAGGATGTAGTCGTCCAGCTGGTGCAGCAGCCGGAGGCGACCGGTCTGCGCCTGCCTCGCATCGGGCAGGTCCAGTGGCAGCACGCACGCCGCGACCTGCTCGCGCAGGTTCTCGACGCACCCGTGCAGGTCAGCCAGCTCGAGGGTCGACGTGCTGGCCGCGGTCACGCAGCTATCCTCGCAACTGCCCAGGGTGGCCTCAAGGCGCAGCGCCGATGCGACGCCTGGACTCACTCACGCTCGTCCGCGGCAGCACCCACGCGGGCACCCGGCTCAGCTGCTGGGCGTGGGAAGAATGTTGATCACGCGAGAGACGACGACGACGATCACGCCTAAGGCGATCACCGACTGCAATGCCATGAAGCCCTTGGCTCGCCTCGTGAGCGGGAGGGTGTCGGTGGGGCTGAAGGCCACCAGGTTGGTGTACGCGAGGTAGAGGTAGTCGGCAAAGCGCGGACTCCAGCCCGCGGGTGCCAGCCGGGCGTCGGAGTCCTGAGGGAACTGAAAGTCCGGGTAGTGGGCGTCACCCCCGACCCGACTGGCCGGACCGCCACGATCGACCTGCCAGTACAGCAGGGCAAACGTGAGCACGTTCGTCGTCAACGCCAGGGTGCCGGCCACCAACAACCGACCAGCGGTCAGCGGGGCACCGTCGACCGGACGACCATCCAGCACCAGCGCGACGAGGTGTGCGGCACCAGCGGTGTTAGCGACCACCAGCACCAACAGCAACGTGAGTATGAGCGGCCGGGCTGCCCTGGGCACCGGGCCCGGCTTGGCGGCGATGAGCACCATGAGGCCCAGCACGACGAGCTCGACGATCGGCACGACGATGGCCGGTCCGACTCGGTCAGGGGCCGGGACGAGGACCTGCGGAAGGATCGCGACGAACATCGCGACAACGGGCCACGTGTAGCTCTCCGGCTCCCCCGCTGTGCCTGGAGGCGGGGTGGGCTGATCGGTTTCATTCACGCGCCCATGGTGGCGCGTCGGGGGTGCCTGACCTCGGTTGGCGCCCCCGGCAGGACTCGAACCTGCAACCTGCGGAGTACCAGTAAGGGTTGCGGTGGAGTCGGTTTTGTCCTGCATTTCGTGCTCAGGTGGCTGGTTCCCGTACCTCTGGGCATGGGCCTTGTTGCACGGGATGTCTCCCGGGATGTATCCCGGCTACGGGGTCGGCCCGTGGTGCCCTATCGTCGGTCGCGGTCTTTGTTGGGCTGGCCTCATGGGCCGCCTACACCTGCGATTGTCTGGTGTAAATAGGGCAAACTGCCCGTATTCGCCACCAATCATCGTATAACCATCCCGATATAGCACGTGCCAACTGGTGGGTGCTCGCTCCGGGAGGTCCCGGAGATTCCCAGGTATACGCCGGCGTGTGCTTTAGCGCGCCCATTTTCAAAGGAGAGAACCTCATGAGTCTTCGTTCGTTCACCGCGCCAGCCGCGAACTATGGTACGTCGGGCTTGGCTCAGTGGATTCAAAACAACGTGGTCACGGTCGTGATCCTGGTGTTGGCGGTGGCGGTGTTGTGGGCCGCTCGGGCCGGGAACATCGCGAAGGGAATCACCATCGTGGCCGGCGCGCTGGTCGGGGTCAGCATGCTTGGGCTGGCCACCGGCACGAGCGCCACAGACATCGGCAACTTCATCGTCGGGCTGATCCGCCAGGGGTGATGACCGGTGCGCTTGGATGACGACGACGAGCTGTACGAGGTGGACCAGACGTATTTGGGTCCGCCGGGCCGGTACATCGCCCCGATGCGGCACAAGGCGATCTTCGCGTGGCTGGTGATAGGCCCGCTGACCTTCGTGGTGGCCCGCCGGCTCGGGGTGCCGATGACGGTCCTGACGGTGGGTTTGCTGTTCCTGGGCACAGTGTGGGCTGCGATGACGGTCGCCGATCACGCGACCGGGGAACGGTCCGTGGCTGCGCTGCTGGGCATGTTCTGGCATGAGCTGACCGCCCACCGTCGCCCGACTCGACCGGACCGGGCCCGCGTGCCTGCGGTTGCGTCGCGGTCGCGTCGAGGGCTTTCGACGGCAAGGAGGAGTGATGGGTCTGCGTGATGTCGTGCGGCGTTCCAGGGGTGGTGTGCGGGTCGGCGCGACGGCGCCGATGCCGGCTCGCTCAGCGGCGGGTAAGGGTGATAGGTGGGCGTTGACGTCGGTGGTCAACCACGTGACGTTCGCCGGTGCCCGGATGATCGCCTGGTATTTGGCCGAGCCGCAAACTTGGAGTTTCCGCAGTGTCGCCGAGGGTGAGGCGCTGATCCGCAGCCACGCCGCATGTTTGGCCGACCTGGTCGGTACGACGGTGTATGGCCGGGTGACTCACCGGCCGTATCCGGTGTCGCATTGGGCACGGGCGCATTGGGAGAACGCCCCTGATCCCCAAGAGGGGTTCGCGCAGTTGGTGGAACGCGACCAGCTGCACATGTCCGCGTCCACTCAGGCCGACAAGCTGGTCTTCTACGGGGTCGATTTGGGGGAACGCCCGAAGGTCACCGCGGCGTTAGGCAAGCTCGTCGCCGGGGCGTTGGAACGGGAGATGGCCGCCTTGCAGCAGCGGTTTGCCGATGTGGACCGGGTGATGGCCAGCGTTGGGATGGCTGCCCACCCGGCCGGGCCGGCGGAGATGGAGTGGCTGCTGGCCCGCTCGTTCGCGCTGGGCTGCCCGGTCCCCACGCCGGACCCGCACACCGACCCGCGTCCGGTGTTGGACGCTGATGATCTGGACGAGTGGGTCTCCACGGTGTCCTGGGATGCCGAACCTCTCGCAGCGTCCACTCGGGTCACCACGAGCATCAACGAAACGCCGGTGACTCGGCATGTGGTGGTGTTGTCGCTGGCGCGGATGGCCGACATCGCGATCCCGGAGGAGCACGAGCCGTGGATGGCCGCCACGGACGCATTGCCGTGGCAGTGCGAGTGGTCCTGGCGGGTGGACCCTCGACACCCGGATGAGGTGTCCAAGGAGATGACCAAGATCGGCAACCGGGTGGACGGGCAGGTGGACCATTGGCTGGTCGATCACGGCAAACGCCCACCCAAGCAGCTGGCCCGCCAGGCCGACGCCCGCGCCCAGGTCGATGACGAGCAACGCCGTGGCTTCACCCACCTGTCCACCCGCACGAAGGGCTGGTACCGGATCGCCGTCTCGGCAGCCGACCGAGCAGGAGGCGTTGCAGCGCGCGGCGGCGGTGGTGGAGCTGTACAAGCCGGCCACCAAGTGGGTACGGGACTTGGGTCAGTACCACCTGGCCCGCGAGTTCGTGCCCGGGGAGCCACTGTCTTCGTCGGCGCACTGCCGACACTTCCCGGTGGTGAAGGTTGCTGCGGGTCTGCCGGCGGTCACCGCCGAAGTCGGCGACCGGCGCGGGTTTCACATCGGGGAGACCGCGGGGTTGTCCGCCCGGGCGGTGTGTTTTGACCCGTGGTACCTGCCGGAGGTGATGGAGGCCTCCGGGGTGGTGCCGATCATCGGTGTGCAAGGCTCAGGCAAGTCAGCGTTCATGGGCGAGCTGTGTTACAAGTCGGCCCTCTCTGGGGCGCGTGGGGTGGCGATGGACCCTGCGGGGCGGCTGCAACGCATGCTGTCCCTGCCAGAGTTGGCGAGTATCTCGCATCAGGTCGACGTCCTGGGCGGCGTCCCCGGCTCGCTGAACCCGTATGCCGCGGTGCCAGAACCCAACCACGCGATGATCTGGGCCGACTGCAAGGACACCGAGGAGTTCCGCGACAAGCTTGCGCTGGAACGGGCTGCGGTGCGCCAGACCCGTCGCGACTTGGCGGTGATGACGCTGCGCTGGTCTCTGCCGGTGGAGATGAGCCGCAACACCGAGGTGCTCACCAAGCTGCGAGTTGCCGTGTCCGCGGCACCGGCGGAGCCGAGGTCGACGTTGTGGGCTGCGGTGACGCACCTGCAGCAGGGCGACGAGCTGGCGGCCACGATCGCCGGGCAGCTGGTGGACGCCTCGGAGCGGGAGTTGGGCCGGTTGTTCTACCCGGTGCGTAACCGGCCGGTGGATGAGGCGCAGGTACCGAGTTCGGCGCGGTTCACGGTGTTCAACCTCAAGGGACTGGTCAAGCCGGATGACTCGGTGGAGTTGGCGGACTACTCGCCGGAGGAGTTGTTGTACCGGCCGATCATGTCGCTGGCCGCGTGGAAGTCGCTGCAGCTGATCTACCGAGGGGACCCGCACGAACGCAAGTTCTTCGGCCTGGACGAAGCCCAGGAGGTCACCGAGGTCTCCGGCGCCGGCCGCGCGCTGGTGCACAAGCTGCGCACCGACTCCCGCAAGAACAACAACGCGGTCTTCCTGGTCTCCCAGCACGCCCGCGTCGTCGCGGATGCGGCGAACTTCATCGGCGCGGTGTTCATCGGGCGAACCCAGTCCGACGACGCCCAAGAAGCCGCGCTACGTCTGCTGGGCAAACCACCCGGCCGCGGGTATGAGGTGCTGCTCGGGTCGCTGTCGGCCCGGCCCCGCCGCGACGCCGAGGCGTTGCCGTACCGGGAGTTCATCTACCGCGACGGGCTCGGCGGCGACGGCGGCTCGGGTGGGATCGAGAAAATCCGGGTCAGCATGGCCCACCATCCCGGCCTGTTCGCCGCCCTGGACACCACCCCCCGCCCCGCCCAACGAGCCACCCTGGCCAACCGCGCCCCGATCCCTCAGCTGGACGACGTGGACGGTGCCGCATGACCCGACGCCTGCTGACGGTGGTGCTGCTGACCGCAGCGAGCCTGCTCGCGATGGCCCCCGCCGCGCACGCCGCCTCCACCACGGTGGCCAGTGCCGTGCTACCGGGGATTGGGCCGGACTGCAAAGGGAACCCTCCCCTGCCCGCCTCTCCATCGGGGCAGCTGGGCCTTCGCCCGGCGGTGAGCAGTGACGCGGATCCGTTCACAACGCCGGGGGTGTCGATCGCCTCGGTGTACGGCACGAACTACCGGTGGTGGTGGTATGACAACGGCTGCGGCGCCGGCAGCGACATCATGCCCTCGCTGGTGACGAACATCAGCAACGTCATCGGGTTGGCGTTTCCTGGTCTGCTGCTGGCGATCGGGCAGGGCCTGTTCACCGCGGTCATCGACCCATCCGGGTGGATCGGATTCTTGGACAAGCCCATTGAGCAGGCGACCAGCTCGGTCGCGGCCGGCGTGTGGTTCCCGTTCCTGTCGCTGACGCTGCTGATCGTCGCCGTTGTTGCCCTGCTGCGGGCCGCGGGGGGCCGGCTGTCCGGGACGATCACCGCCACCGTGTGGGCGCTGCTGGTTCTGGTGCTGGTCACCTGGGTGATCGGCTATCCCACCGAGAGCGTCAAGATGATCGACTCGGGCATCCAAACCGCCGTCGTCACCACCGCACAAGGGTTCTCCGCCCCCGCTGGCCAGCAGCAGCCGGCGAGCCCAACTGCGGCAGGCGAGAGTTCGGCTCGCGCTGCGGCGGTTGCGGCGATGGATGCCCAGTGGGACAAGATCAACCGCTCCACCGTGTACCGGTCCTGGGTGCAAGGCGTCTTCGGGAATGCCGATTCCCCAACGGCGGTCAGGTTCGCTCCGACAGTGTTCCGGGCCACCCACTTCACCTGGAGCGAGTACGACACCTACCAGCGGGACCCGACCGGCGCCGGCAAGGCGATCGTGGACCGCAAGGCCACCGAGTTCCGCCAGGTCGCCACCCAGCTGTCCGCGGCGGACCCAGTCGCCTACCAGTTCTTCACCGGCAACATGACCGGGGATCGGCTCGGCACCGCCGTGCTGTGCCTGTTCGTCACCGTGATTGTCACCATGTTCTTCATCGCCGCGGGCCTGCTCACCGTCCTGGGATACGCGGTGGCCCGGCTGATCGTGCCCGCAGCACCGGCGGCCGGGGTGCTGTTCCTGCTGGACAGCTTCCGCGACCTGGCCCTGTCCTGGGGTCAACGGGTCGTCAAGTTCCTGGTCATGGGGCCCCTGGCGTTCCTGGCCTCCTTGGTGTTGTTCGCGTTCACCTCCGCGATCTTCGCCGCGAGCATGCCCGACGGGCTGAAGTACCTGTTCATCACCGCACTGTCCTGGCTGGCCTGGCGGCTGATGCGCCCGCACACCGCCTTTGGCCGCATGCATGTGCCCGGCAAGAAACTGCTCGGGCAGGTGCTCGCCATGAAACTGGCCGTGCCCGCCCCCCGCGGCAAAGATCGGGCTCCGGTGAGGCGACGACCAGGAGGGCACCGACGGCGAGGCGCCTGCCCGCCAAGCTGCCGCTGCTCGGGATCGGCTCGTGTACACCCGCGCCCGGCCACCAATCGGGTTCCAACGCCGCGCCGGCGACACCGAGCCGGAGGAGTCCGACCCGGTGGTCTACTACTCGACGGCCTCGGCCGTTGTCGAGGACACCCGCCGTCCACTCGGCACGGCCGCGACAGCAGCACCATCGCGCCACAGCACCATCGCCGCCCGGCAGCGGTGACGGCGCGCAGCGAGCGTGACCGCTCGGGAGAGCCTGACCGGTACCAGCCGCTCCTCTCCCCCACCCCGGATGTCGAGGATGCCGCCGATTCCGGCGACACGGCGAGCCAGTGCCGCAATTCACTGCGCGAGAACCCACACCGCAGGAACGAACACCGTCGCGCCCGGCCGTGGCGCTTGCGGCAGGGCAGCAGCACGTCACAGCCGGCAATGCCGTCTGACCCTGGGCCGCTGGAGGGCCAGCTCCTGCCGCCAGGGCAACCCCTGCCGGCGAAGGTGCACGAGTCGAACGTGACCTACGACCGGGACGGCAAACCGGTGTTCCAGGTGTACCGGCCGGAAGGGAGCCGGTTCTATGCCCAGCAGGACTAGACGGACGGCCACCACCGGGCTGCTGTGGGAAGCACTCGTTCCCGCGGTCCGTTGGCCGCTGCACTCACCCCGGCGTCTGGCCGTGCTGCTCGCTGCGCTGGTCGTGCTCATCTGGCTGTTCGCCACTCTCCGGCCGACCGCGGCCGCCGACCCAGGCCCGGCTTCGACGATGAACCCGACGCCACTGCCGTCCTCGTCGGTCAGCAACACGATGCCCTCGTCGATGGTTCCCCCGGTGGCGCCCGTGACCAGTTCGACGCCCCCGCCGGGTCCTGCCCCCGCATCCGCCGGGTCTGCTGAGGTGGCAACGCGGTTTGTCACCGCCTGGGCTCGCCCAGACCTGCCAGTGCAGCAGTGGCAGGCCGACCTCATTCCGTTGGCGACAGCCGACTTCGCCGCGCAGCTGCGCACCGTGTTCCCGGCGAACGTGCCGGCACGTTCGGTGAGCGGTCAGCGCAACCGTGGGATCGGTGTCGGAGCTGGCGGCATCGGTGACGGTGCCCACCGATGCCGGGCCGGTCCTGGTCCAGCTGGCCGTCATCCGCGACACCTGGAGAGTGTCCGGACTGACCCCGGCTGGCGGGGTCCCTGCCCGCAGTAGCGGCGCCGGTTCCTCGATCGCGGCCACTTACACGCCGCTACCGCCCGGTGCGTGAGCGATGGAACCGGCGACCCTGCTTGCTGCCCATGCGGCCCGAGCTGTGGCGCCCTACCTGTGGCGCGCCCTCGGTGTCGCCTTCGCTGTGCTGGCCTGTGTGGCGCTGACTGTGGTGTTGACGCTGGCTGGGGCGGTGACGCGCGGCAGCCTCCAGGAGGAGGGGCAACCCTCGGTATGCGGCAGTAATGCCTCGCCCGTGCTTGCCGCGACCGGCGCCGCGGGCGTGGTGTCGGTGGATGGGACGGCGTTGGACGCCGACCAGGTCGCGAACGCGGCAGTCATCGCCGCGACCGGCCGAGGGATGGGCATCCCGGATCGAGGTGTCGTGGTTGCTTTGGCGACCGCCGCGCAAGAGTCACGGCTGCGCAACCTGGACTACGGGGACCGGGACTCGGTCGGACTGTTCCAGCAACGCCCGTCCCAAGGGTGGGGTCAGGTCGCCGAGCTGATGCGACCGGACTACGCGGCGACGAAGTTCTACCAGGCGCTGCAACGCATTCCCGGCTGGGAACAGCTGCCGGTCACCGAGGCAGCGCAGGCGGTGCAACGCTCGGCGTTCCCGACCGCATACGCCCAGTGGGAAACCCTCGCGGTCGCCCTGTCCCGCCAGCCGGCGGTTCGACAGGCCGCGTGTGCGGTGGTCGCGGCTGTTGGGTCGCTGTTCACAGACGCCGCCGGCACAACCACTGCTCTGCCTCAGAATCCACGCGGCGTGGCTGAGGCGATCAGCTGGGCTCGCGGGCAGGCCGCCTCTGCCTCGGGCGGTTGGTATCGGCGGTGTCTGGCGTTCGTCGCGCAGGCGTACGGCTGGTCCTTCTCCGGCACCCCGTACGCCATCGACCAGTACACCGCGGTGATGCCCACCCAGCTGCGGCACGACGGGGACCGTAACCCGCCTCCAGGGGCGTTGCTGTTCTGGACCACAAGCTCCCGAGCGGGGCACGTCGCGTTGTACGTCGGGGGTGGGATGGTGGCCTCGAACGACATCGAGGTCGACGGGCAGATTTCGATCGTGCCCGCGGCCGACATTGAGACCCGCTGGGGCGCCACCTACGTCGGCTGGGCCCCTCCGTACTTCCCCGGCGGCGGATAGCGCAGGCAGGTGAACGGCGTGGATGACGAGATGAGCGAGGGCATGGGCGATGAGGTGTTCGTGGACTTCATGGGCCCCTCCGACGCGGAAACCCACATCCCGCCACCCATGTACGCGGTCCCGGCGGCGGCCCTGGGCATCCTGCCCCAATGGACCCGGGTGACCGTCGGGGTGCCCGGCTCACACTGGCTCATCGAGGAGAACATCGTCGTCGACGGGCCCGAACCCGGCCCGGACGGTGAGGTGTACAACCTGGTCTCCCTGGCCGAATGGGGAGCAGTCACCCTACGCCCGCACGAGCAGTACGACGTGCCCGAAGGCCTGGCCCGGCTGCTGCCCTGGAAAGCCCCGGTGTCGCTCGATGTGGGTGTACCGGTTCGCCCCGACCCGCATCGAGGTTGACCAGCTGCAACCGTGGCATCCGCACCTGTGGTTCGACAACGTGCGCACCGACCTGGACACCCCACCCTCACCCCGGCGGGCCCGCCCAGCCCGTGAGCTGCCCTCACTCACCGGTCACCGGCTACACGCCCCCGGCCCGAACGGCATCGAGGTGCTCATGGCAGTCAGCGAGCCGCTCGACGTTCACGGCGAGATCGTGGTTCGGCTGGTGTCCCTGTCGGACTACTCGAAAGCCCGCTACGGCATCCCGCCAACCGAGGTCAGGGTGCTGCCGCTGCATCAACTGTGGGCCTACTGAAAGGACCGGTCACATGGAACAGCACCCGCACGAAGACCACCGGCGCCGCCGACCGCGCGACCGCGACAGTCACACCGACCTCGCCTACCTGATCGTGGCCGGCCTTGCTGTCCTGCTGCTGGTGCGCTTCTGGCAGCGAAACGCCCAACCCGCGATAGTTGGCTTCCTGCAACAGCTCACGTGGGAAGACGTCGCCACGGCGCTCACCGTGCTCGCCGTCAGCCTGGTCGCGATGCTAAGAACGTGTTGGGAAAGGGGTCATGAGGCCTTACTCGACTGCCAGGGGCGGGGGCCGGGGCCGGGTGCGAGACGTCGGGTCATCAGCCCGATCATGGCCCACTTGACCATCGCCTCGGCGTGTTCGGTCTTGCGTTCGTAGTCCTTGGACAGGCGGCGGTATCGGCTGATCCAGGACAGGGTCCGTTCGACAACCCAGCGGCGGGGCAGGACCTCGAAGCCGCGTTGCCCCTCGGGCTTCTTGACGATGTGCACCAGCATCTTCAGGTACTGCTGGGCGAACGCGACGAGCTTGCCGGCGTAGCCACCATCGGCCCACACCAGCACGATCGAGGGCATCGCCATCCGGGCCCGGTTCAGCACCAGCCGCCCACCGTCACGGTCCTGCACGCTGGCGGCGGTGACCAGCACCACCACCAGCAGGCCCAGGGTGTCGGTCACGATGTGCCGCTTGCGGCCATTGGTCTTCTTGCCCGCGTCATAGCCGCGCGAGTCCTTCCCGACGGTGTCGGCGCCCTTGACGCTCTGGGCATCCACGATCCCCGCCGAGGCCATCGGGTCACGCCCGTCCCGATCCCGGACCGCGTCGCGCAGCGCGTCGTGGATCCGATCGGTGATGCCCTCGGCGTTCCACTCCTTGAAGTACCAGTACACCGTGGCCCACGGTGGGAAGTCGTGCGGCAGCTGCCGCCACGAACACCCGGTCCGGGTCACGTACAAGATGGCGTCCACGATCCGGCGTCGGTCGTGCTCGGCCGGGCGGCCACCGTGCCTGACCGCCACCATCGGAGCGATCAGCTCCCACTGCGCATCGGTCAGGTCAGACGGGTAACGGGCTGCGGGCTCATCGGCCATACCACCACGCTCGCCCCACCGGTCACATCAGTCACGCAGGCACGCCGAGCGCTTTCCCAACACGTTCTAATACTACAGCCGCACTCATCTGAGCGTTGGTGGGCGTGTCGCCTGTGTGAGACTGGGATTCACCGGCATGGTGCTTGTGTGACTGGTGAGGTGGATGTGGCTGAGGTCGAGGCGTGGGCGGCGGGGTTGGAGGAGGTCCACGCCCGGATCGCGCCACGGTTCGCGCGCTTGGAACCACGCGAGCGGGTGCTGGCCTATGTGCGCGGGCTGCTGGCGCCGCTGGAGAGGAAGAACTCCTGGACGCTGGCGGAGCGGGCCGGGGAGGCCAGCCCGGACGGGATGCAGCGGTTGTTGATGAGCGCGGACTGGGATGCCGATGCGGTGCGTGATGATGTGCGCGGCTATGTGGTCGAGCATCTGGGGGACCGCGCGGGTGTGCTGGTGGTCGATGAGACCGGGTTCGTGAAGAAGGGCACCAAGTCCGCGGGGGTTGCTCGGCAGTATTCCGGGACCGCTGGGCGGATCGAGAACTGTCAGATCGGGGTGTTCCTGGGCTACGCCACCGGCGCCGGCAGGACGTTCCTGGACCGCGAGCTGTACCTGCCTCAGGCCTGGACCGAGGACCGCGACCGGTGCCGAGAGGCCGGGGTGGGCGAGGATGTCGAGTTCGCGACCAAGCCCGAGCTGGCGATGCGGATGATCGCCCGGGCGCTGGACGCCGGGGTGCCGGCCGGCTGGGTCACCGGCGACGAGGTCTACGGACAACATGCCAGGCTGCGGATGATGCTCGAAGAACGCCAGATGCCTTATGTGCTTGCGGTTGCCGGTCAACCAGCGGGTGATCGCCACCGTGCAGGGCAGGATCGCCCAGCTGCGTGCCGATGAGCTGGCGGCGATGCTGCCTGGGCAGGCCTGGAAGAAGATCTCCGCCGGGGACGGCGCCAAGGGGCCGCGGGTCTACCACTGGGCCAGGGCAGCGATCCGCCCGCTGGAGGACACCGCCAGCTACTGGCTGCTGGTGCGGCGCAGCCTGACCGATCCCACCGACCGGGCCTACTACCTGTGCTACGGCCCGGAACACACCCCACTGCGGGAACTGGTCCGGGTGGCCGGCGCCCGCTGGGCCATCGAGGAGACCTTCCAAACCGCCAAAGGCCAAGTCGGGCTCGACCAGTACCAGGTCCGCCGCTACGACAGCTGGTACCGACACATCACCCTGGCCATGCTCGCGCACGCCTTCCTCACCGTCACCACCGCCCACGCCAGCCAAGCAGCCGACCCAAAAAGATGACATGCGTCGGCGCGACGCTGCGGGTCAGGCTGAGTCGGAGCGGTCACCGTTGGTGAGCGAGTTGACGGGAGCCTCCTCAGCACAAGCGCACGATGATGCTGGTTGTCAGCGTTCTGCGTTCAGACACGGCAGTGTCTTCGGAGCTTGAGGAGGCCCCCACGATGTCAACGATAGGCGGGTTCGATATTCATCGGAAGCAGATCACCTTCGACTATGTGGACACGGTGTCGGGGGAGGTGCGTGGTGGGCAGGTCGCGCCGGCGGACCGGCGTCACCTGGCGCTGTGGCTGGCCCGGTTCGCCGGCGGCGGCGATGTCCATTTCGCGGTGGAGGGCTGTACCGGGTGGCGGTACGTGGTCGAGGAGCTGGCCCGGTCCGGGGCGGTAGCGCATCTGGCCGAGCCGGCCGACACCGCGGCTGCGCGTGGCCCCAAGCGGCGCGCGAAGACCGACCGGGCCGATGCCCGACTGATCCGCGAGCTGCTGGAGGGTGACCGGTTGCCGGAGTGCTACATCCCCCCGCCGCAGATTCTGGAGTGTCGGGCGCTGTTGGAGCTGTACCACGACCTGCGGCGTGAGCACACCGCATGGATCCAGCGGATCCATGCGGTGTTGTTCCATCAGGGCGCCCAGGAAGTGGGTCCGGGTGGTGTCTGCACCCTCGAAGGCCGGCAACGGCTCACCGAGATCGCCGCGGCCCAGCTCTCCAGCGCCGGGCAGGTCCAGGTCGCCACCGCGACCCAGATGCTCGAAGCCATTGAGGCGCAGCTGGACCAGCTGCGCCGGCAGCTGACCGGTATCGCCGGGCACCTCAAGGGCCCCAAGACGTTGACCGAGTCGGTGTACGGGATCGGGCCGATCACCGCGCTGGCATTGACCTGCTGGCTCGGGGGCGCCAACCGGTTCTCCTCGACCCGCAAGGCGGTGCGATTCACCGGACTGGATGTCACGGTGTACTCCTCCGCCGGGAAACGCTCGCCGGGGCACCTGTCGCGGCAGGGGCCGCCGGTGCTGCGCTGGTGTGTCTACGAGGCGGGCAAGACCCACGCCCGCAGCACCGCGCCGGACCACCACTACTACGCCCAGGTCAAGGACCGCATCGACGGAAAGCGTGCAGCGCTGTCGGAGGCCCGCAAGATCACCCGACACGCCTGCCACATCCTCGGCGAGCTCGGCGACGACGCCTACACCCGGGTGTGAACCACGGTGCGGTCACCTCACCAGTGAGGATCGGTGCGGGAACCCGGCGCCATCATCAACCGATGTGCCCACGCGGCCAGCTCCTACCAGCCCCCTGTCAGCCCGCTCCACGTCCCTGCCGCGCAGGGGCCATGCGGACGGCCTCAAAAGACTGAGCGGCCGCGTCTCCCGCAGGCGGGAGACACCCAATCCATCATCATGTCACCGGAACCCCCATGGATCCGCGGACCTAGGTAAGGCTGGCTGCCCCTGAGCCCGCCACCAGAACCCTCCCCAAGGGCGACCACCACCATCGATCACACCGAACACCCTTCAACAATCAGGAGGCCCCCGAGCCCAACACCCGACCCTCCCACCTGGACCGCTCCTCCGGCCCCCCGAGGCCGCCATGATCCCTGCGATCCGGTGGACGCCTCAAGAGCGCCTACGGCGTCGCTACGCGAGCGCTACCGCGCCTCTTGACCCACCCACCGGATCGCAGGAACCCCGTCAACCATCGGGAACCGAAGGGACGAGCCCTTTGCCCAGCCCTGCCCACCCACCCCGCCACGAGAGGCCTTGTGCCCAGGCGTCGAAGCAGGTAAGGGGGCGCCCGGCAGCGTCGAAGACCTCATCCCACTGACCCTGCCCGAGGTCCGAGGCCTACTCGCCCACCTCATCTGGAATCAGCCACCCGACGCCACGTCGGTGCTGCACTGGTCACATTGGCGACGTCGCCACCAAGCCCGCGCCCTGACGCTGTCACTACACAGCCCGAGGAATCCCACCATAAATGCGGCTGTAGTACTAGAACCAGGCCGTTCACGCTGACGTGCGTCCACACAGAGAAGCGTTCTCACCACACGCGGTTCGCCAGCTGTGCCGTGGCCACGCCCCCGGGTTCCGAGCTCGCTCGCTCAGTTGAACACCCCGCCTGACCCTGATCTATCAGCCGGGCGTCGCTGCGGTCTGATTTCTGTGTTGGTTTCCGGTCGAGGGGTCCAAAGTCGCGTGTGACGTGGGTTCTGTGGCATTGGCATTGGTGGATGCACGCGAGGATGGGCATGGTGGGTCATCGTTGGCTGAGCGGTGACCAGCTCGGGGCGTGCGTGATCGCTTGATGTCGGGGTGGTGGTCGGGGGTGGTGGTCGGGGGGTCGGCCGGTGTCAGCCGAACGCGGGTTAGGCTGCGGAGTCGGTCCAGGGCCGTGGCGAACGCCTGCAGGTGGCGGTAGGCGGCGCCGAAGCGCAGGTGCAGCCGCCGGCCGTGGCGGACCAGCCGTGCGGCGACGTTGAGGAACCCGAGGCGCAGCCGTTTGCCGCGGGCTCGCCGGTAGGTCGGGGGCAGGGCTAGGGTGCGCAGCCACACTCCAACGTTGTGTGCCAGGGCGACTGCCTGCCAGTAGAGCCAGTTGCCGAAGAAGGGTTGGACCGGGGCGTGGTTCATCCCGAAGTCGTTCTTCAACGCCCGGATGGTGTCCTCGGGTATCCCACCGCGCAGCCGGTGGTGGGCCTGCACCTCGGCCGCGCTGAGCCGGTCGGGGTCGACGTTTGTGATGATCGCGTGCAGCCGCCACCCGTCCAGGTCATCGAAGGCCAGTTGCTCACCGCACGCCTTGGGCTGGCGGCGCACGATCAGCCGCAGCCGCCGCCCCAGCAGCGTCGCGGTGGTCTCGGCGATCTGGCTGCCTGCGTCGGTCTCGCGACCCATGGCCGTGGTCCATGCCGTGGCCGGATCGGCGGCCAGGGCATGCACCGCGGCAAGCACGTTGACGTAACCGCGGGTGGTGACGGTGAAGTCGGCGTCGTGGCGCTCGGCCGCGGCGATGACCTGCTCCTGGTAGCCGGCCGAGTCCACCCGAATCCACAGCCGGTACCGGTCCCGGGCCCCGGCCGGGACCGCCCGGATGCACTCGTCGATGAACGTGCCCATCGCCCGACCGTCGTTCGCCGCCCCGCCGCGGGCCCGGACCGCCAGCACATCGCCGGTCTCGCCGAGCACCCCGATCAGCGGGGACAGCGCGGTCTGGCCCGTGCGCGCGAACGCGCTGGCCTCCTTGCCGGGGCCGTAGACCGCGACCCGGGTGGCGTCGGGGTCGATGGTGAGCCGCTCGCCGTCCGGGGCGGCGCCGACGGCCCAGGCCCGACGCAGCATCACCCGGTTCACCGCGGCTGCCTTGGCCACCCGGCCCAGGTCCGCGCCGGCCAGGAACCGCCACAACGTTGGCACGCTGGGCAACCGGTTGGATCCGCGCAGCGCCGTCGTGGCCGGGTCGGCCAACAGCGAACGGTCCGAAAGGAAGTCACCGCCGGCCAGACAGATCTCGATCAGCGCCCGGTAGCACTCACCGCCGGAATAGCCACCCGCTCCGATCGCACGCAGCTCGCGCCGGTCGGCCTCGGCGACCACGTTGAGCCGGTCCAGCAGCGCACCCCACAATGCGACCCCGGCCACCGGGGTCAGATCCGTCTCCGACGCACCAACCACCGGCGCGGGGACACTCCGCGTGGGACGCGCCAGCAGTTCGTCTTCGACATCGAACAACAGGCCGGTATCGTTCACCGTACGGGTGCCCTTCTGCACGGTTGATCGCGACTTCGACCATCACGATCTTCCCTTGCAGCAAGGGCACTTCCGCGCCACGACACGGCTCCTCAAACGACCTCCCTGAAAGATCAGGGTCGGAGGTCATGGCATCCGCGGGCTACACCGTCAGGGACGTGAAGTGGCCGGCCTCCGACTTGCGGCGTCTGGCCGGCTTCGGCGCACGCGACGACGGGCCGGGACTTCTTGAATCGACCGTGCTTCTCTTGATTGGCCATCACGCCGTCGTTGGCGCGGTTCGTGGACGCCGCCGGGATGAGCCGCCCTTCTACGCTGTCGCCCGAAGCGGTCCGGCAATCCGCCGGCAGGCATCCGAGGACACGGTGATGACCAGCGACCGAACCGACCGGAGCGTGCGCGAGCTCACTCGGGCGAGTCTGGCGTGCGGCGTCTCGTTCTTCCTGCTCGCCGTCCTCGTCGGCTCGGGATGGTCGCGCCTGGCGGCCCTTGACGAGCAGGGCTTGGCTCGCGCCTACGCGTTCACTCTCGGGCACGGGTGGTGCGAGGAGCTGGCCCGGGCAGCGACCTTCTTGGGCGACGGGTGGACGGTCACGGCGCTTACCGCGGTCGTCGCTGTCGGGTGTGCGTCGACGGGCCGCTGGGGTCTGGCCTGGTGGCTTGTGGTCACCGTGGCCGGCAGCGCGGTCACCGGGACCGTGGTGAAGGAGAGCATGCAGCGGCTGCGTCCCGACAGCGCGGGGATCCTGACCTCCGCGCAGGGCTTCGCGTTCCCGTCCGGCCACACGCGCAGCGCGACGGTGACGTACGTGGCGGTCGTCCTGGTGGTTGGCTGGCAGGTTCTGCACCCGGCGCGGCGGACCCGGGTGGTCAGCGCTGCGGCGGTGACGGCGGTGGTGGGGTCGGTCGGTCTGTCGCGCATCTTCTTGGGCGCGCACTGGCCGAGCGACGTGCTCGGTGGCTGGCTGCTCGGCAGCGCCTGGGTCACCGCCGCGACCGTGGTGCTCATGAAGATGACTGGACCGGGCCGCCGGGCCGCAGGTCGTTGACCGGGACGGTCCCCTCAGCGACGGGCAACCCGTTCACCCAGGGATGAGGTCATGCGCCCGAGCAGGGCCCCGGTCCCGGCGCCTACGAGGATGTCACCGGGGTAGTGCACGCCGGTGTAGACGCGGGAGAACGCCACGACCGCCGCGGCCGCGCCCAGCGGAGCGCGCAGGGCGGGGATGACGTCGCCGGTGGCCACGGCGAACGCCGCCGCGGACGCCGAGTGACCGGACGGGAACGACGTCGACGTGGGCATCGGCACCCACCGCGGCTCGGGCACCCCCTGTCGTTCCCGCTGGGGCCGCCGGCGGCGGCCGATGAGCTTCATCGGCTGGTTCACCACCAGCGAGGCGGCCCCGATGGCCGCCACCCCGGTGGCCGCGGCCCGCCGCCCTGTGGGGCCGCCGACGAGGGCGAGCACAGCGGCGGTGACGAACCACGGCTTGGAGTGGTTGGCGAAGCCGGATATCGTCCGTAGCGGCACGTCCAGCGCCGGGGTCGACAGGCCGGCCACCGCCCGGTAGGTGACTCGGTCGTAGTGCCCCAGCCGTCGCACGAGATCGACCAACGGCTCCGGAACCGGGCGCGCGTGGGCCGGTCGCTCGCTGAGGCGTCGCGCCAGCCGTTCTTCGACCGGGTCGCCCGGGTCGACGTCGCTCACGCGGTCGCCGCCGGCCGTCCGAGCGCGGTCCGCCCCAGGGCGGAGAGCGTGGAGGCGGACCCCACGTGCACCACGTCGGCGCCCGGCGCCCGGGCCGACGCCGATCGGGGCACGCGCACCGTCAGCGCCCCTGGCCGGGTCACGAAGCGCAGCGGAGGGTCCATCGTCAGGCCCTCCCCGTCGATGCCGACGTCGACGGGCGCACCCGACCGGAGCTCGAACTCGGTGGCCGTCCACTCGTTCCACCCGCTGAACCGCCCGACCTGTCCCGCGGCCTGGAGGGCTGCCAGCTTCTCGGCGTCGCCGGCCCCCCGGACGAGCACCGAGACGATGCCGAGCGCGCCCCCGTCCAGACGTTGCCGGGTCCCCGCGCCGAGCAGGTAGCCCAGCTGGTAGGAGTTGTTGGAGACCAGGACCAGGTTGGCCGTGGCGGCCTCCTCGCCGGGCGGCAGCGTGAATCGCAGGTCGAGCCGGTGGGCTGGGGCCGAGCAGGTCCGGCAACATGGCTGCGGCGGTGTGGACCTTGGCGTCTCGGTACTCCGACGACTGGACGATCTCGGCGTAGAACCCCAGGGACGCGTGTTGACGAACACCCGACCGTTCACCTCGGCCAGGTCGATGACCCGGTCGAGGCCGTCCTGGAAGGCGTCCAGGGCCCCGACAACGTCCTCGCGGTCCAGACCGAGGTCGAGCGCGAGGTGGTTGCGCGTCCGGGCCGGGGCCACGACGAGGGGCACCCCGTGCCGACTGGCGACCGAGGCGACCAGGGCCTGCGACCCGTCACCGCCTGCCATGCCGAGCACGTGCGCCCCCCGGCTGATCGCGTCCTTGGCCAGTCCCAGCACGTCGCTCCCCGGGGTCAGGACGAGCGGCTCGATCCCGCGCTCGCGACAGCGCTCGTCCAGCGCGGACTTCTCGGCCTTGCCGCCTCCGGACCGCATGTTCATGATCAGCACGGGGTGACGCGGCCGCGGGGCCGAGGCTCCCGCCGCCGACGGTGCTGCGGGCGAGCGGAGAGCGACACGCGCCGCTGCGGCGCACGCCGCAGCCAACAGCAGGGCCACCACGAGCACGAGCAGCGCCTCGCTGACCACGAGGACCACCGTGAAGACGACCAGCGCGACCGCGGCGACTGCGACGGCGAGGACCCGGACCCTCCCGCGCCGGGACAGCGCGAACCACGCCGCGACGACGAGGGTGGCCAGCGCCGCGATGCTGACCATGACCACGTCCCAGGCCGCCGCCGCAGCGACCGCGAGGTAGACGCTCGCGGCCGCGTGCGCCCCGAACGCCACACCCGCGGCGACCCGCTGCTTCCTGGTGGGTCGGGGCAGTCCCTCGGCTCCCGTGGTCACGGTGCCTCCTCCTCAGCCCGGCGCCACATGGCCCCGGTCTCGGCGATGTAGGCATCGACCGCCTCGTCGACGGTCGGGAAGAAGTGGGCGGGGTCGATGGTCCGGGTCAGCTCGTAGCGCTCGATCTTCGCGCGTACCGGGTCCTTCATCTCGGCGAACACCAGGGACACCCCGCGTGCGTTCAGCCACTGGTCCAGCTCTTGCAGCATGTCCGACGCCGTGGTGTCCACGTCGGTCACCGGTTCCGCTGCGACGATCACCCACGTCAGATCCGGCTGCTCCTCGGCCATGGCACGTACGGCATCGCCGAACGTCCTCGAGTTGGCGAAGATCAGCGGCGCGTCGAACCGGAAGACCACCAGGCCGGGCAGCAGCTCCGAGGTCGGGTAGCGCTCGGTGTCGTGCAGGCCGGTCAGGCCATCGACGCGACCCAGTTCGGCCTGGTGCGGCCACCAGACGCGGCGGAACACGTTGAGGATCGACATCGCGATCGCGAGCAGGATGCCCGGCAGGACGCCGAGCAGCGCCACCCCGAGGAACGCCACCATCGAGAGGGTGAACTCCGTGCGTCGCTGGTGCCACAGCCTCCGGGTGCCGACGATGTCGGCCAGCGAGAGCGCGGCCGCGATGACGATGGCACCTAGGGTGGGCTGCGGCACGTACTGCATGAGTCCGGTCGCGAACACCAGGACGAAGGTGATCACCGCGGCGCCGACCACGCCGGTGACCTGCGTTCGGGAGCCTGCCTGCTCGGCGACCGCCGTGCGCGAGCCGCTGGTGCTGACCGGGAAGCCCTGGAAGAGGCCGGCGGCGATGTTGGCAGCGCCGATGCCGATCATCTCCTGGTCGCCACGCACCCGCTCGCCCCTGCGGGCGGCGAACGACGACGCGGTCGACATCGTGTCGGCGAGGGCCACGACGGCGATGGCGACCGCGCCGAGGAAGAGCTCCGGGACGTCCGACCACGGCACCGTCGGGACCGTGAAGGGCGGGAAGCCCTGGGGCAGCACCCCGATGGTCTTCACGCCGTCGCCCTGGAGGTCCAGGACGTTGACCGCGAGGGCGGTCACGACCACGACCACGAGCACGGCCGGAAGCCGGGGGAGCAGCCGTTGGAGCAGGACGATCCCGATCAGCGAGCCGATGCCCAGCGCGGCCGCCGTCGCGTTCGCGTCGCCGTCCGCCAGTCCGGTGAGGAAGGCCTTGGTCTCGTCGATGAGGCCGTCGGCGTCCACGGAGAACCCGAGGAGCTTGGGAAGCTGGCCGACGACGATGGTGAGCGCGAGCCCGTTCATGTAGCCGATCTGGGTCGGCTTCGACAGCAGGTCGGCGACGAAGCCGAGGTGCGCCAGGCCCGCCACCACCATGACCAGCCCGACGAGCAGCGCGAGGAACGAGGCCAGCGCGATCGCCCGGGCCGGGTCTCCGCCGGCCAGGGCCAACGGCGCGATCGTTGCCGCGATCATCGGCCCCAGCGAGGAGTCGGGACCGAGCACCAGGATGCGCGACGGCCCGAACAGCGCGTACCCGAGCAGGCAGAGGATGGAGGTGTACAGCCCGGTGACCGGCGGCAGCCCCGCCAGCTCGGCGTAGGCCATCCCCTGGGGCACCAGCAGCGCGGACAGCACAAGGCCCGCGACGACGTCCTTGCTCAGCCAGCTGCGCTGGTAGGAGGCGACCACCGCCAGGCCCGGGACGGAGGACCGGAAGGCCCCGGAGCGACCGGCCTGGGTCGCGGACGAAGGCATCGTCATGCGATAACGGACCTCCCCTCCACCTGCACGGCACCCGGCGTGGACGGACACGCCGGGTGCGCCGCCCCGATCCTGCCACGGTCGTGCCATTGGTGCGCGGTTCCCGCAGGCCTCGACGCCTGCGTCACTCGCGCCACGGAAGGCCATCGCCGAGACCCTCCAGGTCATCCAGCAGCGGATGCCCGACTGCTCTGGCGCCGCCTAAAGAAGCCGTTGCCCGCGTTCGAGACCCAGCAGCCGGTGTGCCGCCATCGCCGGCGGCCGGGCCCCCAAGAGGCCCTCGTGCCGATCACCATCAGCCGCATGCAGACGTAGCACTCCTGAGTTATCCGCAGCTTCGCCGGCCGCTCCGGGGGCGGGCGAAACTGCGGTCGACGTTGTGCCAGGGCCTTGAGGTCGACCACCCCGCCGGACCGGCCGATGCGCGATGGTTCTCCCTGCCCAACGCCCGTGCCCACGGGCTGCTCGACGACGACAGCGAGGCCCGCATGAAGCCGTGCGCTTGCGTCGCACCCTGGGTCGGGAAGTCGCTCGAATCTGCGCCTCGAGATGCAGATCGCCCGGCTTGCATACAAAACCTGGTCGGCGGCCTCGACCACGGTCACAAGATGTCTTGTTGTAGGCCTCCAGCGCGCCGGCCGGACACTTCTCCACCAGGTAATGGATCGACTCGGGCAGCCAGGCCAGGCTGCCCAGCAGCAAGCAAGGTCCGGGTGAGGCCGAACCATGGCATGGCGATGGCGCTGAGTCCGCGCGGCAGGTCCGACACCGCCGCGCTGGCCCTCGGCAACAACGCCGGGGGTCCTCGTCACGGAGGGCGGCGTGCTGGGCGCCCTCATCTTCGCCCACCTGGCCAACAGTTCCACCCGCGACTGGTCACCGCAGGGGCGCTGTTCTTCGGGCTGCTCACCTACCTTCTCCACGCGTACTTGTTCAAGAACCCAATCCTCGCCCTGGTGCTCGCCCTCGGCGTGGGGATGGCCGCCGACGGCGGGATCGCGGCTTACTACCTGATCAGCCCGCCCGTCTACCCCACCACCGCTCACCGCACCGGAGGTCGTCCTCCGGCTCGAGGTCCAGTGCCGCCGCCATCAACCTGTACGTCGGCCGGTTCAGGGAGGAGTTCAGCCAGCTTCCGGATCGCCGGGGGAAGCGTTCCCTCCGCCCAGTGGGATTTCAGCGGGCGACGCGCAACGGCTGCCCCGACCCCAAAGACAGCCAGGTTCGTCCCTGTAACAGCAGTGCGGAGTTCGCTGCTGGCCTGGTCGACCTGCTGCTGGAGCGGGCCGCCGACAGCGATGTGCACTGCGATCCTGGCCACATGCGCGGCAACACTTGTCCCCGGCTCCAGCAACAGGTCCACAAACAGGGCGCCTGTGTCAGCCGGAGCACGTCCGGTTCTCGGCATGTCATGCCTCGATACATTCGTTGCCCCAGTCAGCGAGCGCCTGCCGCAGGGTCGATTTGGGCGGGCGATCATGCCGTGTCTTGTTCGTGGCCCCAGCGGTCCAACTTTGTACGGAAGGTGTGAAGGCAGTCGTCGCACGGCCAGCCGGCTTTCGTCGCCTCGCGCTTACCACACAGTCGGCAGGTCGTGGCCGCGATGGCCCGTTGGGAGGGCAGGTTTCGTGCGGTGCGGATCGCGGCGCTCATCCGCCCCTTGGTGTGAGTCCATGTGCAGACCAGGTAGACCACGAGCATTGTCATGCCGAGGAAGAGCAGGGACAGCGACAGGGCCAACCCGTCGCCGCTGCTGCCCGGGGCCGGTTCGACGAGGTAGGAGAAGGTGGTCACCGGATGTCACCGCCGATGAGCGAGCGAAGCCGCCGTTCAGCCTTGGCGAGCGCGTCGTTGTGTCCCCGGGCGTACCCGTTGCATCCGAAGCCGTCGTTTCGGTCCCGTTCGTACGGGCCCTCGACGATGAGCGCTTCCTCACTGAAGGTGAGCATCTGCAGTCTGCAGAGCGACCTGGATGTCACAAGAACAGCATGTGCTAAATGGTGCTGTTGGGGGATGCGACTGTGACTGTGCTCATCGCGCTAGACACCGCGAACAAGCTCGCGGCCCGGGACAGACAGCGACACAGCGACTCGCGGGGCAGTTGTGGCCCGCCTTGGATAAGACGTCAGGGTCACTGAACTGGCGGAACTGCTCAGCGTGTCCGAAGGGACGGTGCAAGCGTGGACGAAGAGCTCGCGCCGGCTGAGAATGCCGAACCGCAAGCGAGAGCGTGGGATCTATGGCGGCTCAACGTTGCTGATTGGCCGCGGCGCCAGGGTCCCGGAAAGGTCACGTCTTAGCAGGTCAGCAGGCATGTGAGGGCTCGTTCTGGATCGCGGGCGTGATGTCGTAGAGCCTCGGCGATGTTGTCCCAGCCGGCCAGTCGCAGCAGGCTGATGGCGGTGTTCCTCAGGGTGGCCATGACCCGTGGCGCTTGCCCGGTGCGTACCTGGGAATCGTCTTCGCCGAACGTGACATCGCGCACCCAGTGGAGTTTGTCCTCGATCGCCCAATGGCCTTGGACCCATGCGGCGAGGGTGGCCGGGGGTGCGCTGGGCGGGTCGGCGGAGGTGATCAGGTAGACCACCTCGACGGTCTTATGCCCTTTCGTGGTGACGGTGCGGCGGAGGTGGGCGACCTGCGCCGCGCCGGGGAACTCGATCCAGTCCGGGACGGCCGCGACCTTGATGGTGCGCGTCACGCGCCTGCCGTGCCCGGTCTCGGTCACCGAGTGCGCGGGGATGTCTTTCCACGGCAGCGCCTTGAGCTTGCGGCGCAGCGTCGGGGTGTTGCCCTTGACCGTGAGCACGTAGTGCCCGCCCGCGCCGGTGATCGCGGTAGCGGTGTCGGTCTGGGTGTGCATCGCATCCAGTGTCACGATCGTGTCGGTCAGGTCGAAACAGGCGAGCAGGTCACGCACGCAAGGAATCTCGTTGCTCTTGGCGGCGACCGCGAGTTGTCCGAGCACGACCCCGGCGTCGTGGTCGAACGCGGCGACCAGGTGCGGCGCCGCCCCGTCGGGGCGGGTGCGGGCCCCGCGGACCGTCTTGCCGTCGATGGCGATCACCCGGCGGCCATCAACGACACGGGTGCGGGTCCACAGCCATGCCCCGAGCACCCGATCCAGCGCGTCCGCGCCCAGGCGTGCGAACAGCTTGCGCAGGGTTGACTCCTCCGGCGCCGCCCCCAGCCCGAGCCCGCACAGCTGCTGGCTGGATAGGTCCGCAGCCCACTCGCCGATCGCGGTGAACGAGCGAGCCCCGGCCAGCACCGCGGTCACCGCGACCGCCAGCATCCCGGACAGCCGGTAGCGCGGATTTCCACGCAGCTGGTTCGGCGCAAGGGGTTCAGCTGAATTCGTAGCGGAGGGTGCGGTTGCCCCACCAGGGGACGGTGGTGTCGTCGGGTAGGTCGGCGGGGCGTAGGACGGGGGTGTAGGCGCGGCGGTCGAGGCGGACGGTGATGCGTGTCGTTGGTGGTGATGATGGTGCCGGGGGTTTCCAGGAAGCGGCGTTGGAGGACGTCGGGGGTGACGTTGGCGTAGCCGGGTAGCCGGGCGCGGAGCGCGGCGAGCAGGGCTTGGGCGAGGACGCAGAGCATGATGTCGAGGTCGACGTTGAGGTTGACGGTGGAGGACAGGGCGTCGGCGTGGAAGGCGCGGATGATCTCGGCGAGGCGTTGCTCGATGGTCATCCGGCGGGCGTAGCTGCTCGATCAGGGCCTTGGCGGGTGGTGGTCGTGGTCGTTGGTGATGATCACGGTGGGGGCGTCGCGGCCCAGTCCGGTGACGATGAGTTGGCGCACGGTGCCGGGGTAGCTCGGTCAGCCGGGCGCGGTGGATTCGTGGACCTTGGGCCGGTTGTGCGGGCCGGGCCGGTCCAGGGTGATGGTCTTGTAGTCGCTGCTCGGTCAGGGCGTTGATCTGCGCGGAGCAGGGCGGGTGAGCGCATCCGCAGGGTGAGGAACTTGATGCCCGCGGGCGTCGAGTTCGGCCGAGCACGGGCTGGGTGGTGACCTTCTGGTCCATGATCAGCATGGCCGGGTCGGTGCCGCTGACGTGTCTTCCAGTGGTCGCAGAAGGCGATGACCTCGCGGTTCTGGGTGGCCTTGGACAGGTCGGCGTTGGCGTAGACGAGGTTGTGGGTGCCGGTGTCCTGGGCGAAGAAGGTCAGCACGGAGCGGGCGCGTTGGGAGCGGGTGGGCACGTAGTGCTTTTCCAGGACCGGGTCGGCGCCCCAGTGCATGACGGCGTGGAAGTCCAGGTCGAAGATCGCCTCGTCGCCGCTGGCCAGCCCGGCGCCGATCATCTTGCTGGTCCAGGGCGGCCAGGAAGCGGCGCTGGTGGTCGTGGCGTGGTCCGGTAGGAGTAGTCGGTCAGCGCGGACTTCTTCGGCAGGGTCGCCAGCCCGGCGAACAGCGCGGCGGCCGGGTCGGCCAGCAGCAGGTCGTCGACGTGGGAGACCCGGCGGGTGCGGGTCAGCTTCAGCGCCAGCAGCGAGGCCAGCCAGCAGGTCGCGGGCACCACCCGGGTGCCGGGGTAGCCGGCCGCGGCCGACCAGGGCGGGCAGGTCGAGGGCGACCAGGTCCGGCGATCAGCAGCAGCAGCCCGGCCTTGCCGGTCTCGACCCGGTCCGGCCAGGCGCCCAAGTCGAGTCTGCTCGGTGCGGGGCAGTGCGGTGTCCCGTCCGGGGGTGGCCGGGTTGATGCTGGCGGCCGGCTGCGGGTGGCGCAGCAGCCGGCCGAAGCCCTCCTCGGTGAGGATCTCCGCGACGCCGGTGCGGTTCAGCGGGGTGCCCTCGGCGGCCAGCCGGGCGGAGATCTCGTAGCTGGACAGGCCCTGGCGGCGCAGCGCGATCACCCGGCCGCGGGCGCGGTCCTTGGCCGGGGCGACCCCGGGCGCCGGCCCGGGCTTGCCCGGCGGGGCGAACAGCTCCAGCTTGCCCGGCCCGGTACTCGCGGACCAGGTTGACCATGCGCCCAGCGGGTGTAGCCGAACCGCTGCGCCGCCTGGGCGTGGGTCAGCCCGTCGACGAAGAACGCCCGCAGCGCCTCGTACCGGCGGTGGTTGACCTGTCCCGGGGCGGTGAACCACTCCGTCCCTTGTGGTGGTCCGGCTGTCATATGCCACTTCGGCGTCGATGTGCCGCTGCACTTCACGGCGTTCCACCCCGACTACAAGATGCTCGACATCCCCCGGACTCCGGCGGCGACGCCGGCCCAGGGCCCGTCGGATCGCCGTGGCCAACGGGCTGAGGTACGTGTACACCGGCAACGTCCACGACCCCGACGGGGGGACGACCTTCTGTCCCGGGTGCGCCGACCCTGTGGTCGTCCGGGACCTGGTATGACCTGGTCACGTACCGGCTGGACGATCAGGGGTGCTGTAGCCGTTGCGGCACGCAGCTTCCCGGCGTGTATGCCGGTCCGGCCGGCCGGTGGGGCAGGCGGCGGCTGCCGGTCTTCGTCGCCCAGGGTCGCTGATGGGCCAGACCCGGCCGGCGACCGTCGCCGGCAGCTTCTACCCGGCGGAGCCGGCCCACCTTGCCGCGACTGTTGACTCGCTGCTCGGCGCGGTGCGCCGCGCCGACCACCCCGGCGCCGTCGTCGCGCTTGTCGTGCCGCACGCCGGCTACGCGTACTCAGCCCCCGTGGCCGCGAGCGCCGGGATTTCCGCTCAGCCGGTTCGGGGCAAGGGTGCGATCTGGGCTGTGGTCGAGGCAGTGGTGGATGTGGTTGACGCGTAAGGGTTTTCGCCGCACCGGCCAAGTCTCTGGTTGTGGCGGTCTCGCTGTCGAATGACATGGCTGTAGTTCTACCGGCGCTCACCCGTTGGCACCACGATGTACCGATCCTGTTGCCTACCAATGCAGCCGGTGGAGTTTCGCACTTCTGCTGATCTTGGTTTCGGTCTGAGCTGACCGTCCGTGCGTGGTCGTTCGCGACACGCGGCCTGATGTCCTGATCGCATGGGTGGTCGCTCGAGATCCTCTGTCTGCACGCGCGGTGCGTGCAGATGGGAGGATGGTGGAGATGGCCGGAACGGGTGGGCAGCCCATCCCTCGGATGATCCGAGGGTCGGTCGTGGTGCAACGACGCCGCTGCGGCAAGGCGAGCTGCCGGTGCGCCGAGGGCCAGGTGCTGCACGAGGCCACCGTGCTCAGCTACTCCCAGGACGGGCGCAACCGCACGCTGATGCTGGCGCCCGACCAGGTCGAGGCGGTCACCGCGGCGGTGGCCCGCTACCGGCAAGCCCAAGCGCGGCTCGAGCGGGAGGCCAACGCCGGGTTGGCCAAGCTGGTCACGCGGGCGTCGGCCCGCCGGGGCCGGTGACCACGTTCGCGGCGCTGCTCGAGCTGGCCCACGGTGGTTTCACCGCGCCGAGCTTCGCCCTGTTCACCGACCTGCTGATCGGGTGGGTGCTCGCCCCGGGTCGGCGCACCATCACCGCGATGATCGCCGTTGGCGACCCCGGCCGGCGTCGCGCCCACGACGCCTACCATCGGCTGGTCCGTGACGGTGCCTGGTCCATGAGCGCCCTGTGGCGTGTGCTGGCCATCCAGCTCATCGGCTCGTTCGCCCCGACCGGGGTGATCGGGTTGGACTGCGACGACACCCTGTTCCACAAGTGCGGGCGGAAGGTCGACGGCGCGGGTGTCTTCCGGGACGCGGTGCGCTCCACCATCGACCGAGTGGTGTACGCGTTGGGCCTGAACCTGGTGGTGGTCACCCTGCGAGTCACGCCGCCGTGGGGCCGAACCCCGATCGCGATCCCCGTCAACGCCCGCCTGCACCGCAAGAACGACACCACCACCACGATCGAGCACGCCGCGGCGATGCTGCGGGAACTGGCCGACTGGCTGCCGCAACGCTGCTTCCACCTGGCCGCGGACGGCGCCTACGCCACCCTGGCCGGTGCCGGGCTGCCCCGCACGCAAGTGACCAGCCGGATCCGCCGCGACGCCGCCATCTATGACAAGGCACCGCCGCGGACCGGCAAACGGGGCCGGCCCCGCACCAAGGGAGGCCGCCTGCCCACCCCCGAAGACCTCGCCTCCAGCACCGACCACAGACACTGGCAGACCGTCACCGTCGACGAGCGCGGCACCACCGTCGAACGACTCGTGCACGTGCGGGACGTGCTCTGGTACAGCGTGAACAAGCATGACCTGCTGCGTCTGGTCATCGTCCGCGACCTCACCGGCGCCCAGCCGGACGACTTCTTCATCACCACCAACCTGGCCGCCACCGGCGCCGACATCGCCTCCCGGTACGCCGGCCGATGGTCGATCGAGGTCTGCTTCCGTGATGTCAAGCAGCACCTCCGCGCCGAGGACCCGCAGTCCTGGCAACGCCAAGGCCCCGAACGCGCCGCATGCCTGGCCCTATGGCTGCACGCCCTGATCTGGTGCTGGTACCTGCAGGCCCACCCCACCGGCTGGACCTGGATCCCCCGCCCCTGGTACACCCGCAAGGCCACCCCGAGCTTCCTGGACGCCCTCGCCGCACTCCGCCGAACCCTGTGGTCCCAACGAATTACAGCCATGTCAGCCCAACCGCAGCACCCCGACGAAATCACCACAGCGCTCCTGGACACTCTTGCCTACGCCGCGTGAGCCGTAACAGGACTGCGAAACTCCACTGTGCCAGGGCGGAGTTCTTCAGGTCGGCGTGCACTTGTTCGATGATGGCGTGGCCGCGGTGGGTCTTGTCCGCGGCGACCGTGTCCAGGTCGTTGGGGTCGGTGGTGGTGAAGAAGGCGTGGAAGCGCCAGGTGTCGAACAGGGCGTCCTGAGCGTCCTTGCCGCGGGGATTGAGGTCGGGGATGCGTCGCACGACCAGCCGGCCGGGTACCCGGTGGGCGGCCTTCTTGGAGGAGAACGCGGTGAACGGGACTTCGGCGACCTCGGCCCGCGAGATCCACGTGCCGCTGGACTCGTCGTAGACCGCGTCCGGGTACTCGATGGTGGTCCACGCGTCCTCGGCGATGGTGGCGATCGCGGCCTTGACCTTGGCGGTCAGGCGCACGGTGACCGACACGTCGGCGCCGGCGCGCAGCGCCGCCCGGACCATGTCGGACCCGTAGTAGGCCGAGTCGGCCCGCAGCAGCAGCTTGCTGCTGTCACCGCCGGTCATGGTGGTGACCGTCTTGAGCGCGTCGGCGACCAGCCGTTTGGCCCCCCGCGCGGAGCCGGCCGATCCTTTGCGCAGCCGCTGGGCCACGATCACCGGTGCCGACCCGGGGGTGCTGACGGTGGCCAGCTGCGCGTTGAGGCCGCGGACCTTGGTATATCCGTACCCGGAGCCCTGCTTGGCGTGCCCGTGGACTTCGATGATGGTGTCGTCGACATCGACCAGCACCCGCCCACCCGCCTCGTCACCAGCGGTGGCGATCAGCCGGGAGGCCTGCCCGGCCAGGCCGGTCAGGAACCGGGAGGCGATCGCGTCGAGCTGGCGCACGTGCCCGAAGGTGAACGCGCGCAGGAACGAGCCCAACGTCGAGGGGGCGTACGCGCCGGCGAACACTCGTCCCATCCCACCGTGGCGCAACAAGGCCATGTCATCGATCGAGTCGGCGCCGGCGACCATCCCGGCCACCAGGGAGGCGACCTTCAACCCGGCGTTGGCGCCCTTATCCGTCGGCACACTCAGATGCTCATCGGCCAGGGCTCGCAGACCGGCCGCGTCGGCCAACGCCAGCACCGGGACCAGCCCAGCCGACGACACCAGATTCGGGTCATCGAACACCGCAGACATCGCCGCGGGCGTGTGAGACAGTTTCACTTCAGAGATGCCCTTCCGTGAGCACGTGAATCGGACCTTAGACAAGCCCAATTCTCTTGCCACGCAAGGGCATTCTCATGCACCGACGCGCTCACCTACCCAGCACATCGGTGGATCGAGGCTTATTGACCGCGTACCAGAGCACGTCACGGACACAGACCAGGCGTTGCATGCTGGTGCCGCACACCTGCACGGTGACCTTGCGCCAGCGTCTGTTGTCGGCCTGGGCTGCCAGTGCGGTCGGGATGGGCAACCGCTCGCCCTTGGTACGGGGCCGTCCGCGTTTGCCGGGCTGGCCAGCGCCCTTCTCGCTCAAGTCGCAGCGAGCTCGACCCAACCATCCTCCGGCCCACCTGCGTGTAGGCGGCGGCTAGGTCTTCGGAGGTGAGTGCTCCAGATAGGTGAGGACCGCGCGGACGCGCCGGTTTTGGTCGCGGTCGTTGTTCTCGTCGCGCAGTCCAAGTTTCATAAACATGGATGCTATGTGGGTCTCTACGGTCTTGTCGGACAGGAACAGTTTGTGCCCGATCCCAGTGTTAGAAAGCCCCTGCGCCATGAGCCCTAGCACTTCACGCTCGCGACCGGTCAACAGGTCCAGCTGTCCGCTCATCTGGTTGCGTCGAATGAGTGAAGCGACTATGTCGGAGTCGACAGCGGTCCGCCCAGCCGCAACGCGCCGCAGCGCGTCGACGAGCTGCGTCACGTCGTCGACGCGGTCCTTGAGCAAGTAGCCGATCCCACCGGACCCATCCCGTAACAGTCGCTGTGCCCAACTCGGGTCAACGTACGTGGACAGTAGAAGCACGCCGACCTGTGGCCAGCGGCTGCGGATCTCCTCGGCGGCGACCACCCCTTCGTCCGTGTAGGTAGGCCGCATTCGAACGTCGATGATGCAAGCGTCCGGATGGTGCTGCTCAACGGCGCGGATCAACATCGGAACATCCTCGACACTGGCGCTCACGGCGACGCCTGCCGCCTCGATGAGCAGGCGGAGGCCCCGGCGGAAGATCCCGGAGTCGTCCGCGATCACAACATGCATGGCAACACGACCTCCACGACTGTGCCTCCGGTAGGTGGTGAGCTGACCGAGAATTCACCGGCGAGGGTGGCTATGCGATCGGCTAGCCCGACGAGGCCGCCTCCAGGCACGAGACGAGCGCCGCCGCGGCCGTCGTCTTCGATGCCGAGCCGCACCCGAGCATCCTCGGTTTCAAGCCGCAGTCGGATCCTGCTCGCTCCACTGTGCCGGACGGAGTTGGTAACCGCTTCGGCGGCCACAAACCACAGCGTCGTCTCAATCATCGGTGGAAACCGCATCGGCACTTGTCCTACCGGTAAATCTACTTCCACTGGTAGTGGGGCGCCGTCGGCCAGGCTTGGTAGGGCAGACGCCAATCCGCCCTGGCTGACCACGGCTGGATGAATCCCCCGGGCAAGCCGGCGTAGCTCGGCGATCGCTTGCGACAGTTGCGTCCGGGCCTCGCCGAGGGCACCAGCCCGCTCGGGGGGATTGGGCAGGATTTCGGCGCGTGCCAGCGTCGCTGCCACTGCGAGCAGCTGCTGCTGGGCGCCGTCATGCAGGTCGCGCTCGAGCTGCTTGCGGGCCCGCAACCCCTCCTCGACGATCCTGACACGGGACCGGCGCAGTTCCTCGAGTGAGCTCAGCAACGAGGCCTGAAGGCGGGCGTTGTCGAGGGCAAGCGTGGCACTTGCAAGAACGACGCGGAGCTGGGCGGGATCGGTCTCGGTGGCGGCGTCCGCCTCGAGGAGTCCGAGCGGTTCGCCGTTCGCGGCGGTCAGCTCTCGGACTAAGCGGCCGGGGGTGGCGCATGAGGGCGCTTGCACCTGTGTCCCTGTCACGTCGACGAAGCGTGTGGGCTGGCCCGCCGCAGCGAAGGTTAGCCGCAGTGTCGGGTCGCGCAGCGCGTTCGCCATGGATGCCTGTACGCGGCGAGGGTCTCCGCTGGCACGAAGCAAATCTTCCAGCATGCTTCTCTGTGCAGTCCGGCGCCGTACCGACTCCAGTAACAAACCGACCGGCGCCAGACCCAAACAGAGCATGGTGAGCGTCGTTGCGATCTCAGAAACGGTCGCAGCAAATGACGACCCGAGGTCGGCGAACTCGTACGCGGTCAACTGGACGGCGAAGGTCGCACACAACGGCAGCCCGATGATGCTGACGGAGCGAACGGCCGGCCGCTCTGGTGCCGCCGCGCGGTGCCAACGTTGCGCCAGGGCGACGCACCCCAGAATGAGCAAAGGCAGCGCGCCAAACTGCAGGACGATGGCCGCGGTAGGTGGCAGGGCGCCTGCGCGCCACGCCAGCCACTCGACCGTCCAGAGCACTACGAACTGGGCAATGACGGCGGCCAAAAGCCAGCAGTGCCACCGCTGCTTGGGCTTCCGCCCGGGATAGGTCAGCAGTACCACCCCAATTGGTGGAACTGCCCACCACAAGGTGACGGCCGCCAAGTCGTGGGCAGCCGCCCCGAATGCAGACTCACTATTGCCCAAGGACAGACCAACCGCCGCGGCGTACAGCAGCATCCCCGCCCTGGCCTGCTCAGGATCCGACCGCAATAGAAAGCCCGTGACGACAAGGGTGATTGACGCCACCATCACCAAGACCGACGGCGCATCCGCGTTGCGCACCGCTGCCGCGCCAATGACCATCGCGAGCACAGCAATCGCACCGGCGAGGAGTCCCTCACCCACCACTCCAGCCGATCCAACGCGTAACCGAACCGCCGATTCAGCAGCGCGCCCGCTCATACGTGTCTACCTCATCCTGCAACTGTCGGCATCCGCCACCTCAGAGGGAACGCCTCGTTCGCACCGCGAACGACGCCGACACCTGATTTGCGTACGAAGATACTGGCTATCCTGCGTGCCAACGGGCGCCGACTGACGTCGGGGTAGGTTCCGGTTGAGGCTCGAAGTCGTCTAACGATCCTATGGTCGCTAGGAACTTGCGAAGCAGGACCGACAAACCTACCGGGTCGGCGGAGACACTGGCGAGGATCGGGGCGATGCACGTGATTGCGCTTGGCTTGTAGGGCGGGCGGCAGATGAGTCGGGGGGCCTGTCCGAGCACGTGTTCGTGGCGGGTCCGCGCGAGCTTGACCACGAGGTGCTTGCCGCGACGGATGCTAGACACTGCGGCCGACCGGCCGGGTTACGCCCGTGCACGTGGCCCGCGCCAAGGCGCTGGCTCGCCAGCGACCGTCCGCCGCGTGCGAACATCCGTCCACCGCCGTCCGGGTGCTCCTGCATGCTTGCCTGCCCTACCGCTGATGCGGCCGCCGCGAATAGCGGGTCTCCGCCGAGATCAATCGAGCTGACCGGCGCTTCCCCGACCGTTGCGGCTCTCGCAACCGGCGTTTGATGTGTTCCTCGACCAGTTCCTGGGTCAGTACATAGCTCATGTGCCATACGTCCTTCGCTCCGCTGCAGGTTAGGTGTGCGACTAAGAGTTGTTGCTCAGCCACAGTTGACACGACGGGGAAAACCCCTGCGTTTCCTTCGAGCTAGCCCGTGCGGCGAGGCGGCCGCTGTGTGCCGCGCGGCCCTTTGCAGTGGCTGAGGCTCGGAAGGAGGTGACCTCGGGACCACCCGTCCTACCTGGACGCGAAAGCGCACTCTGTGGGAGCCCGGTGGCGAGATTCCCCAGGCTTCCCAACCGAAGCATCTAGCTAGGTGAGGTCGAGGGAGCTGACTTCCAGGGACACGCTGCCCCCGAACGCGTCGCTGAACGCCGCCTCCAACGCAGTCAGCGACGCGGCATCATCGCCGGCCAGGGTGGCGTCCATGATCTGGCGCATCCGGGCCGCGCTGATGGCGACGGTGGTTTCCCGGACCGGTCGTTGCGGGAGATTCTGATCCGCCCGAAGAACGCCACCCATCGCCCCGTTGCGCCGCAGCCGGCGAGTCTGGCGGGGGGTCATCGACTGCCGGCGCCCCTCCGGGGTGGTGTCGCGCCAGGTGCGGTGTGAGCCGCTGAGCTGCTCGGCGGCCGGCGACCGTCGGGGCAGGCCAGCCCGGATCGACCGTTGAATGGTGCGCTGGCTGGTCCAGAGTGCTGTCGCCGCGGCCGCCGTGTTCGCGGCTCCTCGCGGGGTGGTGCCGTATAGGTCGCTGACCATGTCCCGTGGTGTGCGGGCCGGTGGCTGCTCAGCCAACACGGCCGGGTGCAGCCGGTCCTGGCCCTCCTCGGGCGCCAACAGCGCCAGATCGTCTAGCCGCTGCCAAGGCACGAACACCAGCCACGCCCCACCGGGCAGCAGGGTCCGAATGCCACACCCCGGGTCCAGGCCTCCAACCGGCCACCTTGTCCCAGCTGCCACCCCTGGGCGAGCGCATCCGTGACGACCGGTAGTTCAGCCCGTGCATCGAACGCCTTGCCGGCCGCGGCTCGCCGGTCGGACTTGGACAGCACCTGCTCGCCGAACACTTCGACGGTGTCCGGCAGGCCCAGCTTGCCCATCGCCTCCGGGGTGCTCACCCAGATCTGGCCGAGGTCAGGCAGCCGGTCCGGTCCGCCTGCCCCAGCCCAGTCGCAGCCGCTCGCGGTTAGCCAGCAGCGCGAGTGGCCTTGGACTGCCAGCGCCAAGACCTGGCGGTGGCCGAGCTATCAGCGGTGGCCTCGATGCCGTCGACGACCGCGGGTGATTTGGCCCGCCGGTTCGATAGCGAGCATCTGGCCGGGGTGGAGGCGGATAACGCGACGGTGGTTGCCCGCGCGTGGCCACTGCTGTCGGCAAGCCGCCGGCAGCAGCTGAGCCGGTCGGTGACCATCGACATGGACTCCACCCATGTCGAGGTCTATGGCTCCCGTAAGCAGGGGACGGCGTACAACTACGCCGGACAGCGCGCCGGACAGCGCGCCGGACAGCGCGCCGGACAGCGCGCCGGCCGACCGCATCCGGCGACCTGGGCCGAGGCCGGGCTGACTACCGCGGCGGAGCTGCTGGCCGGCAACGACGACGTGCGACCGCGCGCCGCGGGCATGCTGCGCCGGGCGCTGGCGGGTATCCCCGAGCCGGTGCTGACCGCTTTGGTCGAGGCCGGTGGGGTGCCCCGGCTGCGCGCCGACGCCGGCTACTTCACCGGCGAGCTGGCCCACGCCGCCCTCCCACACCGTCTGCGCCGCCGTTCGCCGTCGACTACCCGGCTACGCCACCGCAACCCCCGACACCCTGCAACGTCGCTTCCTCAGCACAGCCGGCGAAATCCACAACCACAACAACGAGATCATCGTCCGGCTCGACCGCCGCACCTACTCACCCGTGCTACGCCAAGCCGACCTACCCGCCACCGAAGTCCCCTGGTGGCACGGACGCCGACTGCGCTACCAGTACCGATGACCCGACTGGGGTCGAATCCGCTGCGCGTGAATCGGCGTTAGTGAAGACGCCGGGGCCGAACGAGTGTCGGCTGCAAAGACATCTGCGCCGCTGGCCTACGCTGGTCCGCAACACAAGGCGGCGCAGGGAGCTCCACGGGCCATGAGGCGGTCGATAGGCATAGGCACAGCGGCGATTGTTCTCGGCGTCCTCGCCGGCTGCGCCACGCAAGAACCGGCGCAGGACCACACTTCTGGCGCTTCGTCATCTTCGACCTTGCCCACCGCGTCCGCATCCCCCGACGAAGCAGCACCGCAGGGTACCCAGCCAACGGGATCTTCCGCGGGGTCTCAGCTGCGGCCGGTGACCATCGCCTTTGCCGGGGATACCCACTTCTGGGGCGTGCTGCAGGGCCGGCTCGGCGACCCGGCCACCGCGATGGGTCCGCTGACGGGGCAGCTGGACAAGGCGGACCTGGCCGTGCTGAACCTCGAGACCGCGGTCACCACCAGGGGCGGACCACAGCCCAAGCAGTTCACATTCCGGGCGCCGCCAGCGGCGTTCTCGGCGGTCAAGCAGGGCGGCGTCGACGTGGTCACCATGGCCAACAACCACGGTCTGGACTACGGACCCACGAGCGCCCCAGACGCGCTGACCGCCGCCAAAGACGCCGGTATGCCGGTCATCGGGCTCGGCATGGACGAGCAGGAGGCGTACGCGCCGTGGATCGCTACGGTGAACGGCAGCCGCGTGGCGTTTCTGGCCGCCACTGCGGTTCTGGACGATCCGCTGGTGGCCTCATGGTCGGCGGCACCAGGTCATCCCGGCCTGGCCACCGCGCTTGACGGGGACAACGCCAGGCTCGTAGCCGCCGTCCAGTCGGCCCGCGCGCAGGCCGACACCGTCGTCGTCGAGCTGCACTACGGCAGGGACAAGATCACCTGCCCAACCGACCTCCAGCGCACGCTGGCCAGGGACCTGGTCGCCGCCGGCGCCGACGTCGTGGTCGGCCAACACGCGCATATCCTCCTCGGCGGCGGCTACCTGGGGTCCGCTTACGTCGACTACGGGATGGGCAACTACCAGTTCTACTCAGCCAGCGGCCCTTCGGCGCAGACCGGCGTGCTCACCCTCACCACGACAGGCCGGCAGGTCACCGCCCCGACCTGGACACCCGGCGTCATCAATGGCGGACTTCCCACCGCCTTGAGCGGCTCCGCCGCCAACACGGCAATCGCCCGCTGGCAGGCCCTGAGCGCATGCACCGGCCTCAGCGCGACGCCCACCTCCTGAACGGGCTCAACGG
>CAVYKM010000026.1:0-81609 GCA_963769085.1 uncultured Actinomycetota bacterium
ATGCCACGTATTGCTCATTTATCGGAGTGACGGCCAGTTTATTTACATAAAATCCAGCACCATGAGATGCTCAGCCATTACGGTCTGAAAACCCGCTTCTCGTACAGCTTCCAAAGCAGCGGTGTTTTTTTCCCGCAAATAGTAAGCACTGCGGACTTTGCATGGCGCAAGAGGTGAAAACAAATCACCGAGCATAAACCGGACAACGTCGGAGCTATCACTACGCCGCGGATCAGCCTCACATTGAATAAGCTCCACACCCACTAATTCGCCGTCACTGTTCAAGCTTCGTTTGAACAGCGCATAGCCGGCTGGCTCCCCCCTATGATCAGCGGCAATGATCGCCTCGCAGCTTTCATTGACGAACCATTCGAGCTTCCACGCATTTTTCGACGATGCATAAAAGGAAAGCTGACCCACCCGTTTGGGGGTGGAGGGAATCGCATCGTAATGCCCGCCATGCGAACGCACGAACGGGATCGTTGTGAACCCCCCCTCCTTGCGCATGATATGCATCGTATCCTCGATACGGAATCCAACCTTCTCGTAAGCACGGATCGCACGCTCATTCTCCACTCGCGTCTCCAACGACAACGAATGAGCCCCAGCCTCCGTCCGGCGAATCGCTTCCCCGAGCAGCAGCTTACTAATCGACAAGCCGCGGAAAGACGGATTAACTCCTGTGCCGCCGTTCCAGGCAAGCTTGCGCCCGTTCGCTTGGGCAAGCCCGATCATGACGAAACCTGCTGGAACGCCTTCGATATAAGCCGCGACGGACAACTCCGGGTGAATGTTCATTCGTCCGATCCTAGAACTCATCTGCACAATGGTTCGGCTCATATTGCTATCATCCACATATTGTTGAAATCCCGTATTCCATTGCTCCGTTATTTCTCGAATTGTACAATCGCCGAGCGAACGAATTTCCAGCTTGTCCAGTTTTCCGTCCATCTGATTCACATCCCTTGTTCGTTATTTCTTTCGCCTCTTCCTCGGCAATACTTTTATTAAACGTTTCCTCGGCGTCCCGCAGCGCGGTGTTTGCATCCTTTTCCCCTAAAATGGTGGAAATTAATGCATTAGCCATAGCTGTTATACTCGTGGTAAGCTCCTAAATGAATGACCGTTCCGGTCACATGGTTGAATTCATACCACAAGCCGTTTTTCGAATGATGCGATTGCGTATACCAGTTGATCGAGAGCAGCGCCAGCGCACCTGTGCGCATCTTCGCGAGAACAGCTCCGATGCTTTCTCCCTCCATGCGGGTAGGTTCTGTTTTCGACATACTGGTGACCGATGCTACTTCTCCGCCGTACCATCTCAAGGAATCAATCTGATGTGTCAGACAGCTCATAATCGCCCCGCCACCCATTATGCCGATTTTTAGTTTTTTATCCATTTCATAGTCTATCCTAACCACGCAGCTATGACGTGCTTCCAAACACTATAATCGTTGAGCTTTGAGCTGATGTAATATGCAATGTCATTATCTCACGCAGGCATGACTGGATTAAATCACATATCGTCTGCCCGTATACACATTTTGTCTACGGTCTGACGGCATGAAGGGCTTCAACCGAAGAAAGCCCCGTCACCACTTTAACAGCAGCATGGGGGCTAAATAGAGATCCGCTTCGACTGCATCTTGTTCGGTCAGGGTGCTCTGAAAAAAATCAGGCTCGCCAGATTATTGGCGAGCACCGTGAAAGTAAGGAATGGTATTCATTATTTAAACTGCAGTTCAGCAATTTTCTTGTCAATCTTTTCGGTTGCTTCTCTCAGCGCTGTGTTCAAATCTTTACCTTTATAATATTCCAAGAAGCTCGCTCTTGTGAGCGCATAGGCTTCAGATTCATATTGGGAGAAGGCTGCAGCTGGAACTTGCGTACCTTTTGAAACAACGCTCAAATTTTTCCCCTTCAACTCAGGAATATCTGCGCCAAAGTTTTTGTTAACTTGCGGATCCTTAAGAGGCGACTTTTGACCTGCGCCTGTCAGCGATTTTTGCGCATCAATGGAAGTTAAAAAGGGCCTCAGCGCCAGCATCGCTTGATCTCTATTCTTGCTTGTTTTCGTCACTGCAAGAATATTCGTATCGACGTAACCTGTTACATTCGGGATTTCTTTATAGCTCGGATACTGCACCATATCCCAGTTCAAGCCGCTCTTTACTTGGGCATCCACCAGCAGTTCAATAATGTTGTAGCCAACTTGGATTGCAATATTTCGATCTTTATAGAAGAAGCTGATACCAGGGAACGGATTTTTGCCTGGAGCTAGATTATTAGGTATTTCATAAATTTTCTTTCCGAGCTCGAACACCGTTCTGAATGTTTGATTATCAACGGATGCTTTGTTCGTGGCTGCATTCGTGTTCGTGCCGGCAAATGGTGAATATAAACGTTCAAGACTGTTGGCGTCAAGACCGAGGTAACGAACTCCACCATCTTCACGGGCTAGTCTCGGCACGAGCGCAAGCACTTCGTCCCAAGTCATTCCGTCAGTCAAGTAAGGAACACCGAATTTATCAAAAAGATCTTTGTTATAAAAGGTGAGGTTGAAATCCAGACTGTAAGGCAGACCGTAAAGCTGGTTATTGGAAGCACGTCTGATCGTTTCGATTGCGTTAGGGTCAAATCTTCCTAGGTCGACTTTATGCTTCGTAATTAGATAAGTAATATCGCCAACAATGTCGAAATTAGTATACTTATTAATCGCGGAGTTATATGAATAAATAATATCAGGAATATCGCCAGTAGCCACCAGGTCCTCAATTTTACCTTTCACCGGTTCAATCGTAATATGCGGGTATTTTTGCTTAACTGGATCGGTGATTTTCTTCAGCATAGCATCGTTGACGTTAAACGCGAGGAACAGCTTTAACGTTACCGGAGTCGTATCAATAACTGGTGTAGCGTTAGCTGCATCTTTTGCTGGCACATTAGCAGCTTCATCATTTTTATTATCTCCGCAGCCAGCCATAATCGTAACTGCTAAACATGCTGCGGCGAGAATCATCATTTTTCCAATCTTCATATGTCTCGTATCCCCTTTTTTCTTTTTGAATTTGTTTGCTTCGGATCCGCATCGAATTCGAGTATAGCATGACCTGCGCCAGACACTAACTACACATCTTGTCGACTCCTACGAGTAACCGCTTGCAAATGTTTCCGTTGTGCTCGACAAGAACGTACACTCCGAGCGTGGAAGTCAGGGTGATAAAAGCTTTCAAAAAGGCATGCATAAAGCCGTTTTTCTAATTCATGCATGCCTCTCCGTAGGGTGTTACTCGCTTAGCATTAATCGCTTTGCGATACTTGGGAAACCCACTTGTTGTCGATACCCACATATTCTTCGACATAAGCGTGAATTTCCTCTGGGCTAGACTCGATGAAACGCTTCGCCGATTCTGGCAGCGGCCAACAATGACCGATTTTGTTCTCGGTCTGCCGGAAACTCAATGCACAGCTTAAACGCGGGGATTCACCACGATGCGGGTTGACCCCATGATACGTTTTCTCAGCGAACACAACCAGATCACCCGGTTCGGTTACGACAGGAATCATGCCAGGAACGTCCATCCCCCCATAAGGCTCCGACTCTGTTCCGATCCGGTGAAACGATTTTTTCTGCTTCGTAAACTCAAAGCCTTCAGGTGCTTCCCAATCGTCTGTATGGGAATCTGGAATAATGGACAACCCCCCGTTAATCGGCTGGCTACCAGTTAAATAAAACCAGTACGAGCATGCGCCTGTCGTATTTAATACGCCATTTGCTTTATATGGATGAATGGTTGGCTCCCATACGCCATCGGGATCCTGCTGCGCCACACCGCCGGCGCCATCACCGTCAGCGTCGCGCTGCTGTTCGTCGTCCCGATCGTGCTCATCGCCATCCCCGCCGACATCGTCCGCACCATCAACAAGTACTTCCCGTCCTCCGCCGGGAATCACATCACCAGGGTCCTCCCCCAGCCCGACACCCTTGCCCCCTGGCACGGCTACCTCATCTTCCTCGCCGAAGTCGCCTTCCTCCTGGCCGTGGCCGCTGTGCTGATGAAACGCCGCGACGCCTGAGCAAGCGAACAGGCAGGGCAGGCCCCTCCCCGAAGAGTCCCGCACACCGATCCCCTTGCGGGCGGTCGGCCAATCGCAGCCGCGCGTTGGGCGCGGGCCCGGCGTGTCAATGAGGACACCGCACCGTAGGGCGTGCGCCCTTCCAGGGTGGCCGACTTGCGTTCCTCGCCATCGGCTCTTCGGTCGGACATCGGCCGGGCCCGCGCGCCGATCGTATCTCCGCTTCCGGCGCCTGCGGGGCCTCTTGCCGCCGCGGCCTCGGGCTGGCTAGCGTCCGGTGCGATGTAGGGCCCGAAGGGCGGGCCGCTCGGAGGCGAGATGCCGGCCCGCTACCTGTCGGATACGGAGCTCGCCCGGCTGAGCAACTGGCCGGGTGAGATCGCCGACGAGGACACGGTCACCTACTTCACGCTGTCGGCCGACGACCTGGCCTGGCTGGCCGGCTTCAACCGGGAAGAGAACCGGCTCGGTGTCGCCGTCCAACTGGCGACGCTGCCCTGGCTGGGTTGGATCCGGACGATCTCGCCAACTGCCCGGTGGGCGCCCTGACCCGCGTCGCGCGCGAGATGGCGATCGACCCGGCCGCCGCGTCCGTGTTGCTGACCGCCTACGGCGGCTGGCAGGGCGAGACCCGTCGCAAACACCGAGCCCAGGTCCTGGGCCGGTTAGGCTGGCGCTGGTGCGGCAGCGGGGAACGCAAGCTGCTCGATGAGTTTCTGCTCGCCCGCGCGCTCGAGCACGATGCGCCGGGCGTGCTGTTGCAGCTGGCCTGCGACTGGATGCGCGCCGAACGGATCGTTCGCCCTTCGGTGGACACGCTCACCCGTCGGATCGCGTCCGCGCGGGACGCGGCGCGGGCCGAGGCATATCAGCGGCTCGGCCCGCTGCTGGCCCCGCCTCGGCCGGTCCAGCTTGACGGCCTGCTCGACGTCGACCCCGACCTCGGCGTCACTCGCCTGGCATGGCTACGCCGCGGCGCCACCGCGGCCACACCCGAGGTACTCGAGGCCGAGCTGGACAAGCTGGAGTTCCTCCGCCGTCACGGCGCCGACCGGCTCGACCTGTCCCGACTACCCGCGGGCCGGCGGCGCATGCTTGCCGAGATCGGCCGCCGCTCAACCAACCAGGCGCTGCAACGCGCCGACGTCGACGGGGTGCTGCTGGCCACACTGGCCGAAACCTACGTCGAGGTGCTCGACGAGCTGGTGCAGCTGCTCGACCAGGCTCTCGCCGGCGCCGACTCCCGGGCTCGGCATGAACTGTCTCAACGGCTCATCGACCGAGCGAAAGCCGAAGCGGACCGTGCCCGGTTGCTCGACGAGATCCTCGACGTGCTCGCCGACCCCGACGTCACCGACGAGCAGGCCGGGCGGATCGTGTGCCAGCGCATCGGGATGGCGCGGCTGCAGGCGGCGCGTCGACCAGCGGAAGATCGCGTGCAGCGCGATCACGGCCATTTCGACCTGCTCGCCGCCCGCTACAAGTACCTGCGGACGTTCACCCCGACGGTGCTTGCGGCGTTGCCGCTGGTCGGCAACACGGCCAGCCCGACCATCAGGGCACTACTCCGTGCTGTCGAGGTGCTGCGTGACCTGAACGCGGCCGGACGTACGACCGTCCCGGACGAGGCGATGACCGCCGACGCGACGGCGTTCGTGCCGACCCGCTGGCGTGGCTATCTTGACTCCACCCGAGGCCAGGGCCGCGGAGCGGCGTACCGGCACTATTGGGAACTGAGCGTGCTGTACGGGGTGCAGGCCGGGCTTCGCTCCGGTGATCTGTGAGGGCACCACCACCTACACCCACGTCTCCGAACAGCACTCCACCTACGGCAGCAAAGTCATCCCGACAACCTGGCGCGAGGCCGTCGCCGTGCTGGACGAGATCTTCGGCAACGCGACCGACCTGCCCCTCGAGCACACCGTCGACACCGCCGGGCAGACCCTCGCCACGTCCGCGATCTTCGAGGGATACGGACCACGCTGCTCTAGACGGCCGTCGTCATGGCCGCGCTGCTGATCATGGCTTGGCTCCAACAAGTCGGGCTCCGCGGCAACCCATACCCGCACGCCGCCTGGCCCGCCCGGGGTGTGCTGGTCGCCATCGCGGATGCGTTCAATGTCGGCGTCATCGAGGAACTCGTGCTCGTCGCCGCTCTCGTGGCCGTCTTGGAGCACGCCCACCAACCACCCAGGCGGTTTATCCGATCGGGATACTGCTGCGCTGGTCGTTCCACGTCTACTACGGCAACCTCGGGTGGGAGATGCTATCCACCCTGCCGCTTGCGCTGCGGGCGGCCGCCGCAATCGGCCTGTTACGCCTGGACCAGGCGGATCATCCCATTGATCGCCATGCACATCGCCTAGGGCCTGCAGGTCGACCTACTCAGCAAAGCCGACCAGCCCCTCGTGGCCCTGAGCATGCTCCTGCTGCTCGGCATCGCCCTACTCGCTTGGGTGGTGGGGCTGGGTGCGAGACGACCGTCGGCAAGCTCAACGGCCACTGGCCACCGCTTTGCCAACGGCAGGCGGTCTTCGTGTGCGCTGCCAACAACGGCGATGGACGCCGAACCTATGACGTTGGCCGCCCGAACCGCCACATGATCCCGTCGACTGCCGATCCATCAGCGCGATGCACCTTCTTCGAGGCGAGCAGTCGCCGACCCCGGCGCGCGCAGCGGGTTCGGTGCCATGGCACATCCATGGCACACACCAACGCCAAACGCCGCTCAACGCTGACAACTGTTGAGCAGCGTTTCCGCAGGTCAGCCGGCTACTTGGTCGATGATGCAGGGCAGCGACACGCCCGCATCAGATGTCGAAGTACATCTCGAACTCGTGAGGGTGCGGACGGAACCGGATCGGGTCGACCTCGTTCTTGCGCTTCCAGTCGATCCACGTCTCGATGAGGTCCGCGGTGAAGACGTCGCCCTCGAGCAGGAAGTCGTGGTCGGCCTCCAGCGCGTCGAGCACCTCGGGCAGCGAGCCGGGCACCTGGGCGATCTCGGCGTGCTCCTCCGGGGGCAGCTCGTACAGGTCCTTGTCCACGGGCTCTGGCGGCTCGATGCGGTTCTTGATGCCGTCGAGCCCGGCCATCAGCTGAGCGGCGAAGGCCAGGTAGGGGTTGCACGAGGGGTCGGGGATCCGGAACTCGAGCCGCTTGGCCTTGGGGGAGGTCCCGGCAATCGGGATCCGCACGCACGCAGAGCGGTTGCGCGCCGAGTAGACCAGGTTCACCGGCGCCTCGTAACCCGGCACCAGACGGTGGTAGGAGTTGACGGTCGGGTTCGTGAAGGCCAGCAACGACGAGGCGTGCGCGAGCAGGCCACCGATGTACCAGCGGGCGAGGTCCGACAGGCCGCCGTAGCCGCTCTCGTCGTAGAACAGCGGCCGGCCGTCCTTCCACAGCGACTGGTGGGTGTGCATGCCCGAACCGTTGTCGCCGAAGATCGGCTTGGGCATGAAGGTGGCGGTCTTGCCCTCCTCCCAGACGGTGTTCTTGATGACGTACTTGAACTTCATCATGTCGTCGCCGGCCGACAGCAGCGTGGCGAACCGGTAGTTGATCTCCTGCTGCCCGGCCGTGCCGACCTCGTGGTGGGATCGCTCGACACTGATGCCGACGGCGTCGAGGTTGAGGCAGATCTTGTCTCGGGTGTCGGAGTAGTGGTCGGCCGGCGGGACGGGGAAGTAGCCGCCCTTGTAGCGGGTCTTGTACGCCTGGTTGCCGCCGGCTTCCTCGCGGCCGGTGTTCCACGCGGCTTCCACGGAGTCGATGAAGTAGTAGCTCGCCTGCTGCTTGGTCTCAAAGCGCACGTCGTCGAAGATGTAGAACTCGGCCTCGGCGCCGAAGTATGCCGTGTCGGCGATTCCCGTCGACTTGAGATACGCCTCCGCCTTAGCCGCGATGTTGCGCGGGTCTCGGCTGTAGGGCTCATCGGTGAACGGGTCGACGATGGAGAAGTTCATCACGAGTGTCTTCTCCGCGCGGAAGGGGTCCACGTATGCCGTTGTCGCGTCGGGGATGAGCTTCATGTCCGACTCGTGAATGGCCTGGAAGCCGCGGATCGACGAGCCGTCGAAGTGCTGTCCGTTCGTGAAGAAGTCCTCGTCGACGCTCTGTGCCGGCACGTTGAAGTGCTGCATGACGCCGGGTAAGTCACAGAACCGGACATCGACGAACTTGACGTCCTCGTCCTTGATGAACGCGAGGACCTCGTCGGCTGACGTGAACAATCCAACCTCCTGGTGGTCGTCCGGGCGCGGCGGCTGGGCCGCCGGTCGGAACGTGCAAGCGATTACTCGTTGGGTGCCGGCAAGCGACACTAGGGATGGCGCGTTTCTCGCCAGTGTTGGCCGTGTTTCGCCGCTGTTACGACTCCCACGGGGGCTCCGCCGCTTTGTGGACCAACTGCCGCCTTGGTCGGGCGGCGGTGTGAAGTGGGGGTCCGGTTACCCTACAGGGGTGGTCGATCGCCGTGACGTCGCCTCCTGGCTCGAGGGTCCGCGGGCCCGTACCCCTGGGCCTGGCGAGTATCCCGGCCAGCGCCTGGGGCTGCCGCAACGTGGCCCTGGCTCCATCGGCCGGTTCGGGCGGCGGCTCGTCGCGGTCTTCGTCGACTGGACCATCTGTCAGCTGGTCGCGTTCCTGCTCTTTCGGGTCGAGCTCGGTCATGGCGGCCCGGGCAGCTTCATCCCGCTGGCGATCTTCGCGGTCGAGAACGTCCTGCTCGTCGGCACCCTTGGGTTCACGGTGGGCCACCGGCTGGTCGGGCTGGGCGTGCTGTCGATGACCGGCCGGCGCGCCTCCCTCGCCCAGGTCGTCATCAGGACCGGGCTGCTCTGCCTCGCCGTCCCCGCGCTCATCTGGGACCGTGACGGGCGAGGCCTGCACGACAAGGCGGCCGGCACCCTGATCATCCGCACCGGCGAACCAGCCTAGGCTCGCCGGAGCGTTACCAGCGCTGAGCTCAGCGGTCGCACGGCATACCGACCCCAACGACCGGGGCCTGACATCCGTCATGGGCAGGTCATGACGCACGGATCAGGGCGTCACACCGCTTGGTCGGCATCCTGGTCGCATGACAACCACAGGAGCACAAGGGCCCTCGGTCGAGCTCTCAGCCGAGGACCCAGTCGAGCCAGCCGTGCCCGCCATCTCAGCCGCCGGCCTGGTCAAGCACTTCGGCGCGGTCCAGGCGGTTCGCGGGGTCGACGTCGACATCCGACCCGGCGAGATCGTTGCCTTTCTGGGGCCGAACGGCGCAGGAAAGACGACGACGATCGACATGATCCTCGGGCTTGCCGTGCCCACGGCCGGGCAGGTCCGCGTGTTCGGGCGCTCGCCGCGCAGCGCCATTGCGCAAGGCCGGGTGAGCGCGGTGATGCAGACCGGCGCCCTGCTCAAGGACATCACGGTGCGCGAGACGCTCGAGCTGGTCGGATCGCTCTTCGTCCACACCGTGTCGGTCGGCAGCGTCATGCAGCGAGCCGGCATCACCGAGATCGCCGGCCGCAAGGTCGCCAAGTGCTCCGGTGGCGAGCAGCAGCGGCTGCGTTTCGCCATGGCCCTGCTCTCCGACCCGGACCTGCTGATCCTCGACGAGCCGACGAACGGGATGGACGTCGAGGGGCGACGCACGTTCTGGGCGGCCATCCGCCAGGACGCCGCGTGCGGTCGGACCATCCTCTTCGCCACGCACTACCTTGAGGAGGCGGACGCGTATGCCGACCGGGTCATCCTGATGCGCGAGGGGCTGATCGTGGCGGACGGCACGGCATCGCAGATCAAGGCCATGGCGTCCGGGCGCACCGTCCGAGCCACCGTTCCTGGCGTCTCCGCTGCGGCGCTTGGGTCGATACCGGGTGCCGACGCGGTGGAGGTGCGGGGAGACACGGTGCGCATCCACTCGTCGGACTCGGACACGGTCGCTCGCTACCTGCTGACCACCACCCTTGCCCACGACCTCGAGATCGAGTCGCGGGGCATCGAGGACGCCTTCATCGCCCTTACCTCGACCACGAAAGCGAGCGCAGTATGAGCACCTACGTCAATGGCGTCAGCGCCAGGCGAGACCGCGTCGAACGGCGCGTGCCGCCCCTGGGTGGGCTGAACCTGACCCTGGCCCGGATCGAGCTGCTGCGCGTTCTGCGCAACCGGCGCACCATGATCTTCACCGCCGCGATGCCCAGCCTGTTCTACGTGCTGTTCGGGGTCGGCCAGTCCTACTCGAACCAGAACGCGGGCAACGGCAACGTCGCGGCATACGTGATGATCTCCATGGCGGCCTACGGAGCGATGATTGCCTCCACGGGCGGCGGCGCCATGGTCGCAACCGAACGCGCTCAGGGCTGGAGCCGCCAGCTGCGCCTCACTCCGCTCTCGCCGGTCGCGTATGTCGGGCTCAAGCTGGTGACCGCGATGCTCCTTGGCGCTGTCGCCGTGGCAATCGTCTTCGCCATCGGCGCCTTCACCGGCGCTGCGCTGAGCAGCTCTGCACTGTGGGTGACGACCGCCCTCATCGCCTGGGCTGGGTCCACGGTCTTCGCGGCGTTCGGACTATTCATGGGCTACCTGCTGCCCAGCGAGAACGTCATGCAGCTCATCGGTCCGGCGCTGGCGGTGCTGGCGTTCGCCGGCGGGCTCTTCGTGCCCCTGCAGGAAGGCAGCGTCGTCGAGGCGATCGCGAAATGGACGCCGATGTACGGCATCTCGCAGCTGGCGCACGCGCCACTCACCGGTCAGGATGTGCACTGGGTATGGGTGCTCAACGTGCTGGTCTGGCTGGCCGTGTTCAGTACTGGGGCGGTGTGGCGGTTCCGCAAGGACACCGCCAGGGTGTGACCAGGTTTGAGCAGGGCCAAGCGGAGTAGCGTCATGAGCGTGTCCGAGCCGGCGGCCGTCTCGGCGGCGACCTACGACAAGCGGTTCGGCCTCTTCGGAGCCGTCGCTGCGGGAGTCTGGCTGATCTTCCTGACGCCTGCCCTGCAGCGGGCCTGGCAGGAGCGCAGCACCTGGGTCGGCTGGGTCGGGCTGGCCGCCCTGCTGGGGTTCGGAGCGCTCTACGTCGCTGTCTTCCAGTGGGCGCGCCCGATGCGCCGCTCTGGGGCGCTCTGGCGGTCGGTCCAACCGGCCAGCCTCGTGTGGCTCGCGCTCCTCGTCGTGCTGGCCGCCGTCATGGTGCTCACGCTGCAGTACGACGGGCTTGGGGCTGCTGTGTACCTCGCCGTTGCCGCGGTGACGCTGCTTCCGCAGCGATGGTCGATCCCGACCGCGCTCGTCCTGGCCGTCGGCGCTGAAGCCATGGCTCGGCTGCTGCCCGGATGGGCCGGCGCAGACGGCATCGGGCTGTCGGTCGCCTTGGCCACGTTCGCGATCTGGGGCATGTGGCAGGCGATGCGGCGCAGCATGGACCTGGCTCGGGCGCGGGAGGAGAACGCCCAGCTGCTCCTAGGGCAGGAACGGGCCCGCATGAGTCGTGACCTGCACGACCTGCTCGGCCACTCGCTCACGGTCATCGCCGTCAAGGCCGAGCTCGCCGAACGACTGCTCGACGTGAGTCCGGACCGGGCGCGGGCCGAGATCGCCGACATCCAGCGACTCACCCGCGATGCGCTCAGCGACATGCGGCGCACCGTCGAGGGCTACCGGGGCGTGAGCCTTCCGGGAGAGATCATCCGGGCCCGGTCGGCGCTCGAAGCGGCGGGCATCGACGCGCAGCTGCCTGGATCGACCGACGGCGTGCCGTCGGAGCTGCGTGAGGTGTTTGCGTGGACCGTCCGTGAGGGCGTGACGAATGTCGTGCGTCACAGCGCAGCACGGCACTGCACGATTACCCTGGCCGAAGACCGGGTGAGCGTCAGCGACGACGGACGTGGACCCGTGGGCGACGACGGACCTGGACGGCTGGACCCCGGACGCGTCACGGGTGGGGGCGGGCACGGCCTGGCCGGGTTGCGGGAGCGGGCGGCCGCAGTGGGCGCTCGCGTCGTCACCGAGGCTCCCGCCGCTGGCGGGTTCACGCTGACCGTGCTCGTACCGGCGGGCGCTGGAACCGCAGCCGCGCCTGCGCACACGGACGCCACGAGCGGCGCCGGCGTTGGCGGGGCGCGCCGAACGCCGGGCTCATGACGATCCGGCTGATGCTCGCCGACGACCAGGCCCTGGTGCGCGGAGCTCTCGCGGCCCTGCTTGACCTGGAACCCGACATGACCGTCGTCTCGGAAGTGGGCCGGGGGGACGAGGTCGTCGCGGCGGCCCAACAGTCCCGGCCGGACGTGGCCCTCCTCGACGTCGAGATGCCAGGGCTGGACGGCATCGACGCGACTACGGCGCTGCGCGCTGCCCTTCCTGCCGTCAGGGTGCTGATCGTCACGACGTTCGGCCGCCCGGGCTTCCTCAAGCGCGCCCTCGTGGCCGGCGCCAGTGGGTTCGTCGTCAAAGACACCCCGGCTCGCCAGCTGGCGGACGCGGTGCGACGGGTTCACTCGGGGCTACGCGTGGTGGACCCGGCACTGGCTGCCGACAGCCTCGCGGTGGGCGAGTCGCCCCTGACCCCCCGTGAGACCGAGGTGCTGCGGGCAGCCCGAAGAGGCGGCAGCGTCAGCGACATCGCCCGTGTCGTCTTCCTCTCCGAGGGGACGGTGCGCAACCACCTCTCCGCTGCGATCGGCAAGACCGACGCCCGCAACCGGGCCGACGCAGTGCGCATTGCCGAGGAGAACGGCTGGCTGTAAGCGCGGCCTCCTCGGCGGGTGTGGTCCGGATCACAGGGGCCCCGCACGGCATACATGTATCAGGGCGAGAGCTCGCTCGTCCTACCGTTGATGAGCTCCGACACCTGCCTGGAGGCGGCCGTGGACCGGGCGTGCCGAAATGGCGTGCGCACCGGGGTCGCCGTGCATCCGCAGATCGGACGGATGATGCCCAAAGCCGACAGCCAGCGAGATACTGACCGTGCGCCGAGGGATCGAGGTCGTCCGATGGAAGGTGGGCCCAGCCTCACGGAGCTGGTCGCCGCGGCTCGCGAGGGGGACCAGGCCGCCTGGGACGACATCGTTGCCCGGTTCACCTCGCTGCTCTGGTCGGTTGCCCGGTCCTACCGCCTGGAGCCGAACGCCGCCGCTGACGCGGTGCAGGGCACGTGGTTGCGGCTCGTCGAGTCGCTCAACAGCCTGCACGACCCCGAAGCCCTGCCCGGGTGGCTGCTCACCACCGCTCGTCGCCAGTCGATCCGTCTTGTGCGGAGCAAGGTCCGCGACATCCCCGTCGACGACATCGACCTTCTCGACCCCGAGCCGCTCGGCTCGCCGCCCTTGGACTCCGCGCTGTTGCTGGACGAGCGCGACGCCGCGCTGTGGCAAGCCTTCTGCCGCCTTGGCGAACGCTGCCAGCGGCTGCTGCGGGTGCTCATGGCGCCCGAGTGCCCGCCGTATGCCGAGGTCGCGACCCGGCTCGGTATGCCGGTGGGCTCGATCGGCCCCACCCGCGGCCGGTGCTTGGGCCGGCTGCGGGGGCTGCTTGCCGAGTCGGACTACGACTTCGGTCCGAACCTCGAGGGGAGCCACCATGACCGATGACCTCACCCCGAGTGACCTAACCCTGCTGACCATGCTGCGCCGGGTGGTGGAGGTGCTCGACCCTGAGCCGGAGTACCTGCGTGAGATGGGTCGGGCCGCGTTCTCCGTCCGCAGGGTCGACGCCGAGCTTGCTGAGCTGGTATCTGACTCCGCCCTGCAGCGCGAGCTGGTGCGTTCCGCGAGTGAGGACCCGCGCCTGCTGACCTTCCAGGTCGGCGGGCTGTTCATCGAGCTTCAGGTGTCGCGGCTCGAGACGCGGCGCGAGCTGATCGGTTTGGTTGAGGGATTGGAGAGCGAGGGGGAGGGGCGGGTCGAGATCGAGGCGGCCCGGGGCGACGTGCTGAGCGCACCGCTTGACGAGTTCGGCCGGTTTGGCTTCGACGAGGTGCCGATGCGTCTGGTGCGCTTCCGGGTTCTGACGACTGCGGTGGACGTCACCACGGACTGGGTGAACCTCGCCGGCTGACGCCAGCCGTCGTCACGGAAGCGGGCGAAGTCACGGCGCCCACGCGGTGAACGACACCGCGGACGCGTATGCCGTTGGGTCGCCTCGCATCTCGACCCTCGCGTCGCGCAGAGCCGAGGACAGCTCGGCTGCCGCAGCCAGCCGGCTGTGCACGAGTGCCATGACCGGGATGGTGGCTTGGTCGTTGACGGGGACGACGCTGGCAAGCACTGCGGACGTGCCCAGACCCAGCAGGCTGGTCACCAGGCCGAGCCCTTCGTCCACCCCGACGGCGGCCGTGTCACCGGCGTCGCACGCCGACAGGATGAGGGTGTGCGGGGGGTGCCGCAGCCGGTCGAGGTCATGGATGTAGAGCGGGCCGTCCGCCAGGTGCAGCGAGGAGAACATCGGCGCGTCAGCGCGGAACGAACCGTGAGCAGCGATGTGCGCCAGCCGTGCTCCCTCGAGAGCAGGCACCGTGGCGGCGACGGTGGCGTCGTCCCCCGACAAGACGGTCGCACCGGCATACGACGAGCTCACGGTGGCGGCCTCGGTCGCCTGGGAGGTCAGGCCGGGGCCGGTCACGAAGGTGACCTTGCGGCTGTGGGGCTTGGGTCGGGCGCGTGCCTGCAGCCACAACCGCGCGGAGGGCGCCACCGAGAGCCGGGTCTGCGCGAACGCCGGCAGCAGCCCCCACGGGGCGGCGTGCAACGCGGCGGGCGGCACGACGACGACCCGCTCGGGCAGCTTGGCAGCCAGGTCGCCGAGCAGCGCCGACTGCGTGAGGGCGCCCACTTTGGTGAGGTCGCTCGGACGCCCGTATGCCGTACGCCGCAGCGTGAAGCGGGCGAACTCGCTCTCCCGCAAGGCGGCTCGCGACGACCCGACCTCGTGGCGGGTGACTCGACCGTTGGTGACGAGCACGGCATACAGCACGCCGCGGACGTCGACGAGGGAGACGAGCGCATCCGACCCGACCGCCTCGACGAGGCCGGCGATGTCGACGCCGGTGGCAGACCCCGTGGTGCCCACCAGCTGCCTCGTGCGGCGCCGGACGGCGGCCTCATAGCGGCTGCGGTCGTGCACCGCCCGGGCTACGGCAGCACCATCAGCGGACGGGTCGGCCAGCCGCGCGCCGGCTTCGCGCGCCCCGGCCAGGGCCGCGGCCAGCTCTCGGTCCGCTGCTGGGTGTACCGGGGTGGCGGCAAGAGCGGTGGCCCGCCAGCGTTCCGACCACCACAGCAGGTCACGTGGTCGGCGCGACTGCGCCGCGGCCGCGAGGGCGAGCTCGGCCAGCTCGCGTCCCTGGTCGGTCGCAAGGGCACGTAGCTCGGTGTCGCCGAAGGAGATCCGGTACTCGTCCAAGGCGTCCAGACCTCGGCGACAGGCGTGCAGCAGCCCACGTCGGTCGGCGGGCGCCGCGCAGCGCAGGGCCGTGGCGAGACAACCCGTCGCTCGGTTCAACGCCGATCCGGTATGCCGCGCGCTCGCTGCGGTGCGCAGCTCACGATCGGCGGTGCGTGGTTGCGCGAAGCTGAGAGCAATCCGTCCGGCCAGCAGGTGGGCAAGCGCCGCCTCGGGTGCGCGTTCGCGAGTCAGCCGAGCAGCCAGTCGGACGGCGTACTGCAGCTCCCGCGAAGTCAGCTGCCCGGACGCTACGAGCGCTTGCAGCTTGACGAACCTGGCTCGCGAGAACTCGCTGCCTCGCCGTTGAGCCAAGAATAGCGCCGAAGCCTCGTCCGCAAGCTTGACCGATCGGTCGAAGTCACCGATGGCAAGGGCGGCAGCGGCAGCCACGACGATAAACTCGCCACGTAGGCGGCGGGGGACGTTTGGCTCAGCGGCGGCCCGAACGGCGGCATCGAGGGCCTCCGGCGCGAGGCCAGCGGTGAGCAGAACCCGGCAGCGGGTCTCGGCGGGGTGGGCCGGCGTGTGGCCAGCTTCCTCGAAGCGGCGCTCGGCCGCCTCGACCAGCTCGAGCGCCCGCGGAAGGTTCCCAGCGTAGAAGCTGTAGTGAGCGAGGTTGTTGGCGCTCCACGCCGCTTCGTACTGCTGGCCCGCCTCCGTGAGGAGTCGCTCGGCGCGCTCGAGATCTTCCTGCGCCTCTGGAATGCGCCCCAGCATCCAGCTGGCCCAGCTGCGAAGGACCAGGCACCGTCCCTCCCAAAGGCGGTCTGCTTGGGCGCGCACGGCCGCGAGCGCGGGCTTGAGGTCCTCGAGCGCTTCGGCCGCCCGACCTATGGCCAGCAAGGCGTGCGCCCGACGCACGCGCACGCGAGCTTGACCCAGTCCACGGGTGAGCAGGACCGCCTCATCCAGGCGAGCCAAGCCAGCCCGGGCGCGGCCGGCGTTGACAAGCGCCAGCCCAAGCGTGGCAAGCACATCACCCTCGCGGGAACCGTCCCCGACAGCGCGGGCCGCACCCAGTGCGCTGCGTAGATGATGGATGGCGTCGTCCTGACGCCCACGCTCTCGCAGGACGATGCCGGCGGCCTGATGCGCCACACACAGCCGCGCTGGGTCGGTTTCCTCGGTGATGAGGCGGTTTGCGATTGCGAGCGCCTCGCGAGGCTGGGATAGTGCGAGCGCCAGCAGTCTTTCGGCGTCGAACGGCCGCGTGACGTCATCGGGGCCGACCGCTCGCTGGTCCAGGGGAGCAGCCCGGTCCGGCAGCCCGGCGGGTCGCATGTCGTGCAACAGCTTTCGGGAGGTGGACATGACGAGTTCCGATGATCGCAGCGACAAGGGGCGGGACGCCACCGAGTGGGTCGAGCCGGACAGTGCGGTGGGCCCGGCGTGGTGGGAAGACAGCAAGCTTCGGGACGAACGGGCGCGGTACCAAGTTGAAGCCATCGTCGACGCCCTCGGCGGACCAGGCTTCGTCGGGGTGGTGTCCTCATCGTGGAACAACGAGAGGGGGCACGAAGAGGAGGTGGAGGTCGACTCCTCACGCTATGGCGAGATGGTGTACATGTTCCGGCGCGGACGAATCCTCACCCGTGATGAGGATGTTCCTCGGGTCCTGGAGATCGTCGGCGGGCGGGTCGGGGAGGGCGGCATCGGCGGCGTCTCCGTGCTGGTCGTGGACGACGCAATGGGCGCCCTGGCCCAGGTGGACCAGGTCCTGGGTTCGGGTGTCGTGTATCCCGACCACGTGGTGCATGTCACGTCCCTAAACGGTGGCGCCTGTCCCGCCACTGAGCCTCTTCCGACCAAGCAAGCCGAGCCCTACCCGCTGCGCAAAGAGGGAGGGAAATGCGATGGCGCCGCAGTCAGCCTGTCGCTCATCGACACCGGGTTCGACAACAAGCTCGCCGCGCAGACCTGGTGGCTGCAGGACGGCGTCGCGGGGGAGCAAGAGAGCTATGACCGGGACCACATGATTCCCTATGTCGGGCACGGCACATTTGCCGCGGGCATGGTCCGGGCCATGGCGATCAGGGCGGAGATCTTCGTGTATGGGTTCCTGCGGGACGGCGGAGCGATCTTCGAGAGTGACATCCTCGACTCGTTCCAACGGGCCCTGCTGGCGGCCCCGGACATCGTCAGCATGTCGGCAGGCACCTACAGTCGCGGGAACCTCGGCCTGCTCGGTTTCCGGGTGCTGTGGGAGAAGTACGCGCCGAAGGGCACCGTGCTCATCGCGGCGGCGGGTAACGACCGCGAGCGTAAGCCCTTCTTCCCGGCTGCTGCCGAGTTCGCCATCGGCGTGGGCGCCCTCGACCAGGACGGCAGCCGCGCGGCATACACCAACTACGGCGGCTGGGTCGACGTCTACGCCTTGGGATCGGACGTCGTCAACGCCTTCCCGACCGGGACATACGACTACCAGCAGCCGCCCATGCGCGGGAAGCACGCGCGGTTCGACAACGGCGTGGCCATGTGGAGCGGGACGTCGTTCTCGACGCCGCTTGTCGCGGGCGTCGTCGCCGCTCGGATGTCCCGCACGGGAGAGAACGGCCAGCAGGCAGCCAAGGCCATCGTCGCGCTGGCTCAGGCAAACGCCACGCCCGGGGTTGGAGCGGTCGTCGAGCCGTGGATGGCCTGCCCCTCCGACGAGTGACTGACCCGCCGAACCAGCCGCGATAACTCCACGACCTTGTACTTGCTCCATGATGTATCACGGAGCAAAGCGACAAGTCGTGGAGTTTGCGGGTCAGTGCGCAGGCTGGGAGGGAGCCTCGGCGGCGCTCCTTCAGCGCCCGCGCATCGCCCGGCGGTCGACGCGCGCCTTGGTGGGGTCGAAGCCCTGCGGCAGCGGCGGACGTGCGCCACCCAGCGCGCGCAGCCGCTTGTTCACCGTGGCCACCTCCTCCTTGGTGAGCACGGGCTTCATCCGCTGGACCCGCTTGGCCAGCTTGCGGATCGCGACCAGGTCATCGCCGCCACCGGTGCCGACCCGGTAGACGGTGATGGGCACTCCCGGCGCCACCCGCTCGACCTTCTTGCGCTCGGCTGCCAGCGCCTTCTGAGCTCGCCCAGTCGGCCCCTCTCCGACGAGGACGACGCCGGGGCGCCCGACGGCCCGGAAGACCAGCCCGGACTCGGTCATGTCTCCGCCCCGGGCCGCGTCGATGGCGACCGGCTGCGGGTCGGTGAACCAACCGCCGCGCAAGGCGGTCAGCGCCGCGCCGCTCGCCCCGGGTTGCCCCTCGATCTGCCGGTATGCCGCGCGCTCGGCCCGGCGGCTCATGACGATGGTCGCGGCGAGCAGCCCCAGCGGTATGCCGAGGATGGCGGCATACACCGGAGCGCCCAGCAGCAGCCCCACCCCGACGGCGACGACCACGACCCCGACGAAGGCCAGCAGCATCCACCAGCCGATCTTCGGGTCGACCTGCTTGGACTGGCGGTAGACGTCAAGGATCTGCGCGAGCCGGCCGCGTTTCTTGGGGGCAGGGGTCTTAGCGGGGGGGTCCTTGGCCATGCAGGTCAGGATACGTCTGCGCTGCTGCGCCGGACCAAGGCCGAAGCCTCTTGCCGTGCCGGTGAGTCGGCCGCGCCGGCCAGGTGTGCCAGATGCTCGGGGACCGGTCGTCCCCACCGGCGCATCGCTTGCGCCCACAGCCGCCCGGCCCGGTACGACGAGCGCACGAGCGGGCCGGCCATGACGCCCTTGAAGCCGAGGCGCTCGGCCAGCTTCTGACCAGTGCAGGAACTCCTCGGGCCTGACCCAACGGTCGATGGGGTGGTGGCGCGGCGAGGGCCGCAGGTACTGGGTGATCGTGAGGATGTCGCAGCCGGCGTCGTGCAGGTCCCCGATGGCCTGCTCGATCTCGTCGGCCCGCTCGCCCATGCCAAGGATGAGGTTGGACTTGGTCACGAGGCCGGCCGCTCGCGCCATGGTCAGCACCTGCAGCGAGGTGTCGTAGCCGAACGCCGGCCGGATCCTCTCGGAAGATGCGTGGCACCGTCTCGAGGTTGTGCGCGAACACCTCGGGGCGGGCGTCGAAGACCAGGCCGACGAGCTCGGGGCGGGCGTTGAAGTCCGGCGGCAGGATCTCGACGCCGGTGTTGGGGTTGAGCGCGTGGATCTGGCGCACCGTCTCGGCATACAGGCTGGCCGCGCCGTCCGGCTGGTCGTCGCGCGCGACCCCGGTGACCGTGGAGTACCGCAGCCCGAGGCGGCGCACCGACTCGGCGACCCGGCGCGGCTCGTCCAGGTCCAGCGGCTCGGGCCGCCCGGTGGCGATGTCGCAGAAGTCGCAGCGGCGGGTGCAGACGCTCCCGCCGATGAGGAAGGTGGCCTCGCGGTCCTCCCAGCACTCGAAGATGTTGGGGCAGCCGGCCTCCTGGCAGACCGTGTGCAGCCCCTCGCCGGCCACGAGCTGCTGCATCGAGGTGTATGCCGGGCCCATCGTCGCCGTGGTGCGGATCCACTCCGGCTTGCGCTCGATCGGCGTCTGCGCGTTGCGCGCCTCCACGCGCAGCATCCGGCGGCCTTGCGGTGCGACGGTCACACTGGGCTCCTGACCTGGTTGGCCTGGCGGGGTCTGGCGGGCGCGAGCTCGGCCAGCACGTCGCTCAGGTGCTTCTCGACGTGCGGGAGCACCTCCGTTACCGGCACGTCGCGCCCGACCTCGACGGACAGCGACGTGACGCCCGCGTCCGCGATGCCGCACGGGATGATCACGTCGGCCCAGCGACAGGTCGGGGTTGCAGTTGAGCGCGAACCCGTGCATGGTCACCTGCTTGCTCACCCGCACCCCGATGGCGCCGACCTTGCGGTGCGGCCCGCGATCGGTCGGCGTGGATCCAGGTGCCGCTCTGTCCGTCGACCCGGCCCGCGTCGATGCCGAAGTCGGCGCACACCCGGATCATCATGTCCTCGAGCCGGCGCACGTAGGCGACGACGTCGATGGGTGCCGGCAGCCGCACGATCGGGTACCCGGTGATCTGGCCGGGGCCGTGCCAGGTGATCTTGCCGCCCCGGTCGACGTCGACCACCGGCGTGCCGTCCCAGGGCCGCTCGTGCTGCTCGGTGCGCTTGCCGGCGGTGTAGACCGGCAGGTGCTCAAGCAGCAGCGTCGTGTCGGGCTCCTCGCCGCTGACGACCTTGGCGTGCAGGGTGCGCTGCAGGTCCCACGCCTCGCGGTAGTCGACGAAGTCGGGGTCCAGCCCGACGTGCACGAACCGCATTCCGACACCCTACGCGCGGTATGCCAGCCTGCCACCCCCGCGAAAGCGGTCGCCTCAGCGGAGCGCCTGTGGATAACCTTCGAGGCGCTCGTCGGGGATCCGCCACCATGGGGCGATGCGGACCTCCGAGCCGGGCCTGGCCCCTCCGACCCTGCCCGGGTATGCCGTGAGCACGCTGGTCGGGCGGGGGGCGACCAGCGTGGTCTGGGCTGGCGTGGAGGAGGACACCGGCGCAACCGTGGCCATCAAGGTGCCGGACCCGACGGCATACCAGGTCGGCGAGGTGCTGCACCAGGCCGCCCGAGAGACCGCGGTGCTCGAAGGGGTGCGCTGCGAGCACGTCCTGCGGCTGCGCCGCACCCTCAACGTGCCGGGCGGAGGCGTGGCGCTGGTGCTCGACCTGGCCGAGGGCGGCAGCCTGGCCGACCTCGTCGCGGCGCGAGGGCGGCTCTCCGACGGCGAGGTCGCGACCATCTTCACCGCACTGGCCACCGCGCTCGCCTCGATACACGACTCGGGCGTGATCCACGGAGACCTTGCCGCCGGCAACGTCCTGTTCACCCGCGACGGCAAGCCGATGGTCGCCGACTTTGCGACCGCGCGCCTGGTCGGGGAGGCCGACCCGCCCCTCGTTGCGGGGACCGCCGGGTTCGTCGCACCGGAGGTCGCCCGCGGGGACATTCCGACCGAGGCGAGCGATGCCTACGGCCTCGGCGCGCTGGCCTGGTTCGCGCTCACGGGCCGGCCCAGGAGGGGCGACGCTGCGCCCGACCTGGCCGAGGCGGTGGGCTTCCTCGGCAAGCGGATGGGCCCGGTCGTCGCGCCGCTGCTTGCCAGCGACCCGCAGGAGCGCCCTGGGCTGCTGGTCGCCGCGGGGGGCTTCTACCGCGCGGCGACGCCCATCCCGGTCGCCCTGCTCGACGGCACCGCGGACCCCGCCGCGGCGCTGACCCGACGGATCCGGGCCCAGGCGAGCGCGGACGTGGCGGGTGACGCCCGCGACAAGCCGACCGGACGGCACGCCGCGGCCCGCCGACGTCGACTCGCCCCTCCTGAGGGGTACCGCCCGCGCGGGAGAACCCTCCTGGCTGTGGTCCTGGCAACGGTCGCCCTCTTCGGTGTGGGCCGCGCGGTCAGTCTGCGCCTGCACGAGGCTCGGCCTCAGCCGCTGGTCGCGGCGACGACGGCGGATCCTGGCGGGGCGTCCGGCGGCACGTCGTCGACGGCACCCGAGCCAACCCAATCGACGCCCGGTCAGCTGGTCCGGTCGGACCCGCGTGGGGTGCTCGCGGCGATCGCCGAGGCACGGGCCGCGGCGCTGATGGCCGCGGACGCCAAGGCGCTCGAGCGCGTCGAGACCTCCAACGGGCCGATGCTCCGATCGGACACCGCGGCGCTCGCCACCCTGGCGGCCAGTGGACAGTCCTACGCCCAGCTGTCCTTCGACGTCCGCAGCGCCGAGTGGGTGGGCGGCGACGAGCGTGGCGCGCTGGTGCGTGCGGTCATCGACCGGTCGGCATACCGGCTCGTCGGCCCCGCAGACCAGTCCCAGCAACACCCGGCGCAGCCCGGTGCGAGCTTTACGTACGAGCTGGCCCTGGTTGAGGGGGAGTGGCGACTCGACACGATCAGGTGAGGGTCGAGACCGCGCCGGCCAGCGTCGGGTGGTCGTAGCTGAACCCGCTGGCAGGCAACGCCTTCGGGACGACGCGCTGGCCACCGAGCACGTCGTCGGCCAGCTCGCCGAGCACCACGCGCAGCGCGAAGGCCGGGGCCGGGACGATCGACGGCCGGTGCAGCTGCCGGGCGATCTCGGCGGCGACCTCGCGTTGTGGCCGGGGGTCGGGCCCGACGAGGTTGACCGGTCCGGTCAGCGTGGGCGTGTCCAGCAGGTGGGCGTAGCCGCGCACCACGTCGGTGAGCGCGATCCAGGGCCAGTACTGCCGACCCGACCCGAGCGGTCCGCCGAGGCCGAACCGGGTGACCCGCATCAGCCGCGGGAACGCCCCGCCACCGGCCGCAATGACGAGCCCGGTGCGGGCGTGTGCGACCGGCATACCGGCGTCGACCGCCCGGGCCGTCGCGCCCTCCCACACCCGGCATACCTCCGCGAGGAACCCGTCGCCGGGCTCGCTCTCTTCAGTCAGGACCTCGTCACCGCGGTCCTGCCCATAGATTCCGACGGCAGACGCCGTCACCAGGCGAATGGCGTGGTCCGCGTCGGCCACTGCCGCCGCGATGGTCCGGGTCCCCTCAAGGCGCGAGCGCAGCAGCAGCTCTTTGTATGCCGGGGTCCACCGCCTGTCGCCGATGCCGGCTCCGGCGAGGTGGACGACGGCATCGGCGCCGGCGAGCACTGACGGGTCCAGCCGCCCGGAGTCCGGAGCCCAGCGGGCCTCGTCGGGCGCCTGGGGCGCGCGCCGGACCAGCGTCGTGACCTGGTCGCCACGCTGGCGAAGGTGCCGCGCCAGCTCGGTGCCGATGAGGCCGGACGCTCCGGTGATGACGACGCGTCGATCGGCCATCGGCTAGAGTCCCAGGTCGGCCTCGAAGCTGCCTTCCTCCAGCCGGGCCTTCATCGTCATGAGGAACCGTGACGCGTCCGCCCCGTCGACGATCCGGTGGTCGTAGGACAGGGCCAGCATCATCATCGACCGCACGCCGATGCTTTCCTGGCCGTCGGCGTCGGTGAGCACCGCGGCCCGCTTCACGAGGGCGCCGGTGCCGAGGATGGCGACCTGGGGCTGGTTGATGATCGGCGTGTCGAAGATGGCCCCGCGGCTGCCGGTGTTGGTGATGGTGAACGTCCCCCCGGCCAGGTCGTCGGGGGTGATGGTGTTGCTGCGGGTGCGTTCGGCGACGTCGGCGATGGCGCGCGCGAGGCCGGCGATGTTGAGGTCGCCCGCGTTCTTGATGACCGGGACGATCAGGCCGCGTTCCGTGTCGACCGCGACCGAGAGGTTCTCCTGGCCGTGGTAGACGATCGAGTCGCCGTCCACGCTTGCGTTGACCATCGGGTGGACCTTGAGCGCCTCGACGGCGGCCAGGGCAAGGAAGGGCAGGTAGCTCAGGCTGACTCCTTCACGCTGGGCGAAGGCGGCCTTCGACCGCTGGCGCAGCTGGGCGACCTTGGTGAGGTCGACCTCGGCGACCGTGGTCAGCTGGGCGGAGATCTGCAGCGACTCGACCATCCGCTGGGCAATGACCTTGCGCAGCCGCGACATCTTCTCGGTGGTGCCGCGTTTGGGCGACGGCGCCGCGGGCTTGGCCGCCGTGCGGCGGGCGCCGCCGGGGCGGGCGCCGCCGGGGCGGCGGCAGCCGGAGCCTGCGGCGGGGCGGCAGCAGGCGGGGCCGAGGCCGCAGCAGCCGCGTCCAGCACGTCCTGCTTGCGGATCCGGCCCCCGACGCCGGTGCCGGTGAGGCTCGCCAGGGACACGCCGTGCTGCGCGGCCAGCTTGCGCACGAGAGGAGTGACGTAGATGCCGTCGCTCCTGCGCCGGCTGCTGGGGCTGTCGGTGCCATGGGAGCGTGCCGTAGCCGCAGCGGCCGGCGCTGGAGCCGGGGCACGGGGGGCTGGTGCTGGGGCGGGTGCGGTGGCTGGGGCAGCGGGTGCTGGCGTTGGTGCTGCGGCAGAAGGAGCCGGGGCGGCCGCCTGCGCGGCAGCGGGCGCCGCGGGCTCGCCTCCGATGACGGCGAGCGGCGCGCCCACCTCGGCGGTCTCGTCCTCGCCGACGAGGATCTGGCTCAGCACACCGGCATACGGGCTCGGGATCTCGGTGTCGACCTTGTCCGTGGACACCTCCACGAGCGGTTCGTCGACCTCGACGGTCTCACCGACCTGCTTGAGCCAACGGGTGACGGTGCCCTCGGTGACCGACTCGCCGAGAGCGGGCATGGTGACGGTCTCCCCGCCTGACGGGCCACCGACCGAGGGTGCGGCCTCCGGTTCGGAGGTCTGGGGGGCGACCGGCTGCTCGGCCGACGGCGCGGCCATCGTGCCGTCGGCCTGCTGGGACGCAGCCGGAGCCTGCGCCGGCGCAGCTTCTGCCGGCGCCGCGGCACCGCCGGCGGCGGCTCCCGAGCCGTCGCCGATGACCGCCAGGTCGGCGCCGACGTCCGCCGTCTCGTCCTCCTGGACGAGGATCTGCTCGAGGACGCCGGCGAACGGAGACGGAATCTCGGTGTCCACCTTGTCGGTCGAGACCTCGACGAGAGGCTCGTCGACCTCGACGTGGTCGCCGATGTTCTTGAGCCACCGGGTGACGGTCCCCTCGGTGACGGACTCGCCCAGAGCTGGCATGGTCACTCGGTCAGACATCGCATCTCCTCGTTGGTCGCTGCGCTGGGGTCTGTCCCTGACGTTGCGTCAGGCGTGGGCATGCAAGGGTTTGCCGGCAAGCGCCAGGTGCGCCTCGCCGAGCGCCTCGTTCTGGGTGGGGTGGGCATGCACGAAGCCGGCCACGTCCTCAGGCAGGGCGTCCCACCCCACGATGAGCTGCGCCTCGCCGACCTGCTCGCCCATGCGAGCGCCGATCATGTGCACTCCGACAACGGGGCCTTCGGGGGCGCGGACCAGCTTGACGAACCCCTGGGTCGCGAGGATCTGGGACTTGCCGTTGCCGCCGAGGTTGTACTCGTAGGTCTGGACCTGGCCGAACTTCTCGCGCGCCTCCGTCTCAGTGAGTCCCACGCTGGCGATCTCCGGGTCACAGTAGGTCACCCGCGGAATCCCGGAGTCCACGACGGGGACCGGGTCCAGACCGGCGATGTCCTCCGCGATGAACACTCCCTGCGCGAAACCGCGATGGGCGAGCTGCGGCCCCGGGACGATGTCCCCCACGGCATACACCCCGGGCACGTTCGTGCGCAGCCGCCCGTCGGTGGGCACAAAGCCGCTCTCGAGGGCGACCCCCGCCTCCTGGTAACCCAGGCCGGCCGTCACCGGTCCGCGACCGACCGCGACGAGCAGCAGCTCGGCGGTCAGCTCGGTGCCGTCGGCGAGCGTCGCGGTGACCGTCTCGTCGGTCTGGGTTGCCCCGCTGAAGGCCACCCCGGTGCGCGAGGTGATGCCGCGCTTGCGAAAGGCCCGGTCCAGCTGCTTGCAGACCGCCGCGTCCTCGCCTGCGACCAGCCGCGGCAGTGCCTCCACGATCGTCACATCCGCGCCGAAGGACCGGAACACCGACGCGAACTCGCAGCCGATGACCCCACCCCCGAGCACGATCACCGACGTGGGCAGCGTGTCGAGGCCCAACGCCTCGTCGCTTGTCATGATCCGGCCGCCCACCTGCAGGCCTGGCAGCAGCTTGGGCTCCGAGCCCGTGGCGAGCACGATGTGGCGACCGGTGAGGACGCGGTCGCCGACCAGCACCGTCGTGGGGGACGAGAGCCGTCCGCAGCCCTCGACGTACGTCACGTGGTGCGAGGTCACCAGCCCCTGTAGCCCCTTGTGCAGCCGCCCGACCACTGCGTCCTTGTAGGCGTGCACAGCCGGCAGGTCGATCGCCTCGACGTGCGAGCGCACCCCGAACCGGGCCCCCTCACGTGCGGTGTCGGCGACTTCGGCGACGTGCAGCAGCGCCTTCGTGGGGATGCAGCCTCGGTGCAGGCAGGTGCCGCCCAGCTTGTCCTGCTCGACGAGTGCGACCGTCAGGCCGAGCTCGGCGGCCCGCAGGGCGCAGGCATACCCACCACTGCCGCCACCGAGGACGACGACGTCGTAGGAGTCCACCGCATCGGCGGGCATCAGCGCTCCTTCGCTACGTCGGGCACGGTAGGCATCTTGTCACTTCGCCATGGCTCTGTGACAGATGTGGTGCTGTATGCCGGTCGCTCGCTTCATACCCGAAGCAGGACGATCCACTCGCGCGGCAGAGCATAGGGTCGTGCCTATGGGAGTGCGCGACTGGTTTCGGCGCCGGCAGGCCGGCCCGACCGGACCCGTCGACGGGCCTGGCATGGTCGTCGACCTGCCGGCCGTCCGTGCGCACTTCGAGCACTTCGTCAAGACCAGGCGCGGTGTCGAGGCCTACATCGAGCCGGCGACGAACGTCAGCGCCCACAGCGTCGTCCTGGTCGCCACCGACGGTGAGTGGACGCGCCGGGCTGTCGGCACCCGCAAGGCGGGGTTCGACATGGCTCAGTCGCTCGGCATACCGGCGTATGACGTTCTCCTGGTGGGCTACCCGAGCCGGATGCGAGAATGGTCGTCGCGGCGCCGGCGCGAGCAGGGTGGTAGCTAGGCGTGAGCCGCGTCGAAACGAAGCTGGCGGGATCGGCCATCGCAGTGTCAGTGTTGGGGCGCAGCGCCGGCTGCCCGAACGAGGAGGTCCTGATGGCGAACAAAGGTGGCAAGACCAGCAAGGCCGCCAAGGCCGGGCCCTCCGAGGAGACCAAAGCCAAGTTCCGCGAGGCCCTGGAACGCAAGCACGCTCACGGTGGGCGCGGGCTGTCCGCCGACGGCGACGGGTCCAAGATCCATGACGCGCACGGCCCGGCGACGACCCAGCGGATGTTCAGGCGCAAGGCGGGCAGCTGACGGCATACCGGCTCGATACCCTCACCCGCATGAGCCCGGGCAAGCACTCTCCCCTGTACGAGCGCCACGTTGCGAGCGGCGCGAAGATGGCCGACTTCGGTGGCTGGGACATGCCCATCGAGTACCCGAGCGGTGGGGTCGTCGCAGAGCACACGGCGGTCCGCGAGCGGGTGGGCGTCTTCGACGTCAGCCACCTTGGCAAGGCGACGGTGCGCGGGCCGGGCGCAGCCGACTTCGTGAACGCGTGCTTCACCAACGACCTGCGCCGGATCGGGCCGGGGCAGGCCCAGTACACCCTGTGCTGCGACGAGTCCGGAGGGGTGGTCGACGACCTCATCCAGTACCTGCGCGCTGACGACGACGTCCTGCTCATCCCCAACGCGGCCAACACCGCCGAGGTGGTGCGCCGGCTGGCCGAGGCGGCGCCGGACGGCATCGAGGTCGCCGACCGGCACGAGGAGTATGCCGTCCTCGCGGTCCAAGGTCCGCACAGCGACGAGGTGCTCGGCGACCTGGGGCTGCCGGCTGGTCACGGCTACATGTCCTTCGAGCAGGCCCAGTGGCGAGGACGGCCGGTCGTGGTGTGCCGCACCGGGTACACGGGGGAGCGCGGCTACGAGCTGCTGCCGGCATGGGACGACGCGGGAGAGCTCTGGGACGCGTTGGTCGGGGCGGTCACATCGCGGGGCGGTATGCCGTGCGGTCTCGGTGCCCGCGACACGCTGCGGACCGAGATGGGCTACCCGCTGCACGGCCAGGACCTGTCGCTGGACATCAGCCCGGTGCAGGCCCGGTTGGGCTGGGCAGTGGGCTGGAAGAAGGAGGCGTTCTGGGGTCGGGAGGCGCTGCTCGCTGAGCGTGCGGCCGGTCCACGGCGGCTCGCCTGGGGGCTGCTCGTCGTGGGGCGCGGCATACCCCGGGCGCACTGTGCGGTGCGGGTCGACGGGGCGGCCGTCGGGGAGGTGACGTCGGGGACGTTCTCGCCGACCCGCAAGCAGGGGATCGCCCTGGCGTTGCTGGACCCGTCGGTGTCCGAGGGTGACGAGGTGCTCATCGACGTGCGCGGGCGTGGCGTTGCCGCACGCGTGGTCAAGCCGCCGTTCGTCCAGGTCCAGGTTCGCGAGGGCTGACCTCGGCGCATTGCCGCGTGAGTCGCGAGCGGCAGTTCCGTCATGCCAAACGCGCGGTATTGCGCGCGTTTGGCATGACCGAACGGGCCACTCATGGCTCTGATCGGGTCAGGACCGGTCGGCGGTTTGGCCTTGACGAACGCTGAGAGCAAACTCTCATTGACACAGGTGTCTTATACGGAGCAATCATGCAGAAAGCGGCTCTTTGCACCGGAAAGACGAGGGCGTCATGAATGACAAGGATCGAACGACAGCCGTTTCCGGGCGTTCGCCGAAGACGTGGCCGCCCGGCTGCTTCTTGATCATCCAGCTGATTGTCATCTCAGGCATGCTGATCCTATGCCTGCTGTTCACAAAGTCGCCGCCGTGGGGAGGCATCCCCACCTATGCCTGGAGCCACGTCCTGCCCCTATGGGTACCCTTCGGTGGAGCGCTCGGAGGAGCAACCATCAGTCTGGTGGGAGTGGTGATCCACGCAAACGACTGGGGATGGGCCAGGCTATGCCTTCTGGCATCTGGCTCGCCCGCTCCTGGGGCTGATCAGTGGGTCGATCGCTGTCCTCATCCTCCTTTTCGTTCTCAAAGGCATCGCAACCGACATCATTCCCGATGCCAGCCGGGAGTACAGCGACGGTGGCATCGCCGTTCTGTTCACTCTCGCATTCGTGGTGGGGTACCGAGAGGAGACTTTCCGCGAGTTGGTCAAACGGGTGGCCGATGTCATCCTTGGGCCCGGCCAAGAGGCAGCGACGCAACCGATCTCATTCGTGCCGGCCGTACTCTCGCTTGAAGTCCGAGCAGCCGCGCTGCAGAAGACCTCGAGAACGGTCGTCCTGGTGAACGCAAGCCAGGATACGTATGCCCTGGCAAACGACGCCCTGTCCATCACCCCATCTGAGAATCTGGAAGCCGAGTTCACATCCACGGAGCCGCTGGGGCCTGGTCAGATGCGCACGGTGAACGTCACCTGGAACCCCATAAACCCGGTACCCGGCTCCACTGACGCAATCCTGAGGGCCCGTCTGGGTGGGCGAGTCGTTACCGCGACGGTGCGATGCACCACGACGGCCTGATGAGAGCGCTCAGCCGGACGGGTGGCCTTGGCCGCAGCCGGCCTGACCCAACGGGTGCGTCACGGTGTCCGCTCACCCGAACGCCGCCTTGCGGACGGCGCGTCGAAGGGCTCGAAGCACCGGGCGCCCGGCGAGCAGGATGACTGTTGCGGTGACCACGGCTCTGGGAAGGTCCCATCCCAGCGACGTGGCAACGTAGAACACCGCATAGTGGGCGAGGTTCTCGCTGACCGGCGCACCTGGAACAAAGCCGGCACCTGAGGGGCCGCTGGTGGCAGCGAGGAACGGCCAGAACCACAGGTTCATGATCGCGCCGTAGAGCAGCCCGGTCGCAGCGCCATAGAGCGCGAGCAGCACCAGCTCCGCTCGCCCACGCATGGCCGGCAGGCACGCTGCGCCGAGTCCGACCCAGCCGGCCGCCATCATCTGGAAGGGCAGCCACGGTCCGATACCAGCGGTGAGAAAGGCTCCCGCGAGCAGTGCCAGCGCCCCAAGCAGCAAGCCCATGCTCCGCCCGAGAACCCGACCGCCCAGGACGAGCACGATGAACACCGGCTCGAGCCCGGCGGTGCCGGCCGAGAGAACTCGCAACGCGCCGCCGACGGCAGCGAGCACGCCCAGGACGGCCACGGTCTTGGCATCCAGGCCCCGCGCCGTGACCTCGGCGAGCAACACAACCGCCAGCAGGCCGAGCAGCGCCGCAAACAGCCATGGCGCGTCCTGCCCCCGCTCGCGGGCAAAGGAGGCGTCGGCGAAGAACGGCCAGGTGAACGAGGCCAGGCCAACCAGCGAGGTCAACGCCAACGCCACCAGGGCCGCGGGGCGGAAGCGAACCCCGCCGCTCCGGGCCACGGCAGGCACCGCGACGGCTGCCGGATGGGAGCTCATGACGCGGCGTCCAAGGCAGCGGTGACGTCAGCCACTGTGAGCAGCGCCACCGGGTGCAGGATCTTGGCCACCTGCGGGGCGAAGGCCGGTGACCCGGAGAGGATGTCGCGGGCGCTGCCATCCGCGACGACGTCCCCGTCGGCGAGGACCATGACGCGGTCGGCGACCTCCGCCGCCAGCTCGACATCGTGGGTGGCGACGACGACGGCGTGGCCGTCGCGGGCCATCTCGCGCAGCAGGGCGACAAGCCGGCGCTTGGTCCGGTAGTCAAGGCCCCGAGTGGGCTCGTCGAGCAGGACGACCCGCGGCTGCCCCGCGAGGATGACGGCGAGCGCGAGCGCGAGTCGCTGTCCCTCCGACAGGTCGCGTGGGTGGCATGCGTCGTCGACCGAGCCGCCGATCCGGGCCAGCAGCGCCCGGGTCGTGCCGGACGGCATACCGAAGTCCCGGTCCGCGCCTCGGCATTCGGCGGCCACCGACTCGGCGTAGAGCAGCAGGTCGGGGTCCTGGGGGACCAGCCCGACCGTTCGGACCCGGTCGCGGGGGCGTGTCGTCGACGGGCGTCACGCCGTTGACCTTGACCGACCCATGGGTGGGCGTGAGCTGCCCGGCAACCGCGGCCAGCAACGTCGACTTGCCCGCCCCGTTGCGGCCCATCACGGCCGTGACGCTGCCCGAGTGCAGCTCGACCGACACCCTGCTGAGGGCGTTGACCACGCCGCGCCGCACCTGGACGCTGCGCAGGGCCACCACGCCGTCACCCGTGGTGGCGCGCCGACGGTCGTTCCGGCACCGGTCGCATGGCCAGGTCGTGGCGCAGCGTCGCCGCTCGTCGCCGCGCATCGCGCACCGAGAGCGGCAAGGGCGCCCACCCCAGCCGTCGGCCCAGCTCGACGACCGGCGGATGCACCGGGGAGGTGGCCATGGCCTCGGCCGGGTCGAGCAGCTCGGACACTCGGCCGTTCTCGACGACGACGACTCGGTCAGCGTGGTGGATGACCCGCTCGAGCCGGTGCTCGGCCAGCACGACCGTCATGCCCAGGTCGTGCACCAGGCGGTGCAACGTCGCCAGAACCTCTTCTGCCGCAACCGGGTCCAGTGCAGACGTCGGTTCGTCAAGGACAAGGATGCGGGGTCCTGCGGCCAGGACCGCACCGATCGCCACCCGCTGCTGCTGCCCACCGGACAGCTCGTCCAGGGTGCGGTCGCGCACGTCGGCGAGGCCGAGCAGGTCGAGGGTCTCCTCGACCCGCCGGCGCATCGCCGGAGGCGAGGTCCCAAGGGTCTCCATGCCGTACGCGAGCTCGTCCTCGACCGTGTCCGTGACGAAGGACGAGCGCGGGTCCTGGACCACGAAGCCGACCAGGTCGGCCAGGTCGCGTGGCCGGTGGTCGCGGGTGGTGCGGCCGCCGACCCACACCGTCCCGGTGAGGGTCCCTCCGGAGAAGTGCGGCACCAGGCCGTTGAGACAGCGCAGCAGAGTCGACTTGCCGCTGCCGGTGGGCCCGACGACCAGGACCAGCTCCCCCTCGTCGACTGCGAGGCTGACACCCGCCAGAGCGGGCCGGTTGGACCCGTCGTAGGTGACGCCCACGTCCTCGAGCCGGATCACTCGGCAACCCCGTCAGCGGCCACGTCGCGTTCGGCGGCACGCGCTCGGGCGGCCGCCAGCCGGGGCGGCACCGGGGTGAGCACACCGGCCAGCGCGCAGCTGGCGATGGCCAGCCCGGGCAGCAACGGCAACCCCGAGCTCTTCGGTTGGCTGCAGACCCATCACCACGCCAGGCGCACCCTGAGCCTGTGCCGCGATGAGCGTGGCGGCGGCGAGCACCCCGAGCGTGCACACGAGCCACTCCGGGGTGCGCCACGGGTCGCGCCGGTATGCCGTGCGCACGTCACCGCGGGCGCCGAGCACCAGCGAGGCGGCCGCCAAGGCGGCGCCGAAGACCAGGATCGGCAGGCCCAGCCAGCCGCCCGTCGATGGAGAGAGCACGCCGTACAGTCCGGCTACCACCCCGGTCACGCCGAGGAGCGCCAGGACGCTGCCAATCGCCCGGGCCCGCCTACCTCGCACCGGCAGCCGGCCGTAGCCGCGGGCCTCCATGGATGCGGCCAGCTCCAGCGAGCGGTCGAGGGACCCCTCCAGGACGGGGACGGCGAGCCGACCCAGCTCGCGCAGCCCGCGCCCGTCATGGCCGCGCAGCCGTCGGGCGGCCCGAACCCGCACGGCGTGGTCGGCCATCTGGGGGGCGTAGGTGAGCGCCACGACGACGGCCGTGCCGACGTCGTACAGGGTGGCGGGCGCGTAGCGCAGCAGCCGGCGTGGGCTCGCGAGCGCGTTGGCTGCCCCGAGGCATGCGAGGGTGGCCGCCAGGCGCAGCCCATCGAGCGCCGCAGCGACGAGGCTCTCGAGGGTTACTGGGCCGCCGAGCCGCACGCCCGCCAGGACGTCAGGTAGCGCGAGCTGGGGAAGGCGGATCAGGACGATCCGCCCGGGCACACCGTTGCCGAGAATGACGGTGAGGACGACCCGCAGCGCGATCGCAACCAGTCCGACCAGCAGAAACGGCGCGAACGTGTTACGGGCCCCGAGCTCTCGGCGCTCCATGACCACCCAGGCGGCCACGGCGAGCAGCAGGCCCAGCAGCACCAGGTTGGTGGTGTGCGCGGCCGCGGTCGCGAGGCCAAGGCCCCACACCCACCAGGCCACCGGATGCAGCATCCGGGGCACTGCGGAAGCGAGGCGGTCCGGCATACCGGCCTCAGCTGGTCGTCCGGTTGCGCCGGCGGGAGCCCATGACGAGCAGCACGATGACGAGCACTGCGGCCACGCCGATGGCCACCACCGCGACCGCGGTTGAGGAGGTCCCGGACGAGGCCGGGGCGGCGCTCGGCGCCGAGATGGGCGTCGGCGTCGGAAGGTTGACCGGGGTGTCCGCGGCCTTCTGCGCGTCGGTGAGCGTGGCGACCTCGGCGCCGCATCCGGTGGCGGGGTACCCCTGCAGACCGCAGATCATGCTCTTGTCGCCGCGGACGGTCACCACATTGGCCAGCACCTCGGCTCCGGTTGCGGCCGTGGGCACGAGCGCGCACTTGGCAAGGAGCGGGGGCTGCGGCGCGCTACCGTCGCCGTCGACCTCGCGGCCGAAGTCGACGAGCACGCCAACCCGCTTCGAGCCCGAGGTGGCGGTGGTTGTGCCGCAGAGCTGGTCGAACGTCGGCTTCGCGCGGGGGGTGCGGGTGCCGCTGCCGTCGTCGATTGCCCAGCGCCAGCCTTCGACGCTGCCGTCGGCGGGGACGGTCTGCTGCGGGCCCCTGCTGGGAGAACGTCCACGCGCCGTTGGTCAGCTGCCAGTAGCTCCAGTACTGGTAGTTCGCGGCCGCTGCCGAGCCGGCTGGCCCGATGAGGCCGAGCAGGCCAGGCGGCGACGACGGCCAGGGCGACGAGGACGCGGCGTCGGCGACGGGCGGACGGATGGGAAGGGGTGTGGCGCATGCTGTGAGGACCTCCTCACGGCCGGGTGGGAGGCCTCGGGCTGGTGCCAGTGGCTTCGCTCCGGTCCGCGTTCCGCGACGGACTGATGGATGGAGCCGACACCGCCGCAGGTGCTCCGACTTCCCTCGCAGAAGGTCACGGTTGCGCGTCAGCGCCGGATTCACACCGGCTTCCCCTGGGGACGGGTCTCGGTGAGGTGACGTTCCCACGGGTCCGGCGGCCTTGTCAAAGTGACCTTCCACGCACCCTGGTATGCCGTTCGCCCGGCTCGTCCTGCCTCTAGGCGTTGTGGGCGGGCGTGTCGCGCCGGGCCCGCCCGGACTGCCCCTACCCTCTCGACAAGCGGCTACCGCCGCTGTGAGCGCTGGCGCCGCCGCTCGATGACGAAAGGATGCTTTGCGTGAAGCATGTCGAGGTCGACCCCCAGCCGATCGAGCGACTGTCCAGCCTGCTCACCCCAGAGCGCGCCGCGCAGTTTGAGGCCACCGCGGCTCGGGCCCGCGAGCTCCTCAAGGGCCGCAAGGTCTGGAACGTCAACGCGACGGCCTCCGGCGGCGGCGTGGCCGAGATGCTGCAGACGCTGCACGCCTACTGGCTCGGGGCCGGCATCGACGCCTACTGGCTCGTGCTTCGCGGAGTGCCCGACTTCTTCACGCTCACCAAGCGCATCCACAACGTCCTGCACGGGGAGCCCGGCGACGGCGGCCATCTGAAGAAGGCAGAGCACCGCATCTACGAGGAGGTCCTCGCCGACAACCTAGAAGGGATCGTCCACGAGATCCGCGCCGGCGACATCATGCTGCTGCACGACCCGCAGACGGCTGGCCTCGTCGAGGGCCTGCAGCAGGTCGGAGCCAAGGTCATCTGGCGCTGCCACATCGGCCGGGACACCACGAACAAGCACACCGATCGGGGGTGGGACTTCCTACGGCCCTACATCCAGCACGCCGACGCCTTCGTCTTCTCCCGGCGCGAGTACGTGCCCGACTGGGTCCCCGAAGACCGGCTGTTCATCATCCCCCCGGCTTTCGACCCGTTCTCGGCGAAGAACCAGTACCTCGAGCCGGCGGACGTCGTGGGCATCCTGGTCGATGCCGGTCTGGTGACCGACGGCGCGCATCGCCCGCCCACCCGGTTCACCCGCCGCGACGGACGCAGTGACGTCGTGCGCCATCACACCGGGCTGCTCGCCGACAGCTCGGCTGCGCCCAAGGCCACCGAGCGCCTCGTCCTGCAGGTCAGCCGCTGGGACCGGCTCAAGGACATGCCGGGGGTGATGAAGGGCTTCGTCGACCACCTGGCCGACCTGCCACCGGACGTCCACCTCATGCTGGCCGGTCCGGAAGTGAGCGGCGTGTCGGACGACCCGGAAGGCGCCCTCGAGCTGGCCGCTTGCATCGCCGCGTGGCGGGCGCTTCCCGAGGCGACCCGACGGCGAGTGCATCTGGCCTCGCTGCCCATGGACGACATCGACGAGAACGCCGTCATGGTCAACGCGCTGCAGCGCCACGCCTACCTCGTGGTCCAGAAGAGCCTCTTCGAGGGGTTCGGGCTGACCGTCACCGAGGCGATGTGGAAGGGCCGCCCCGTCGTCGCCAGCGCGGTCGGCGGGATCATGGACCAGATCAACGACGGGGTGGACGGCATACTGCTGCGCGACCCGACCGACCTCGACGAGTATGCCGGCGCCCTCAAGCGGCTGCTGCACGACCCGCCCCTGGCGGAGCGGATGGGCGCGGCCGCGCACGCCCACGCCCGTGACGAGTTCCTCGGCGACCGGCATCTGCGCCAGTACATCGACCTGTTCGCCGAGCTGCTCGCCCAATGAGCAGCGACTGGCGCTGGGACCTGCTGGACCCGTCGGGGGCGCTCATCCACGACGACGCGTTGCGTGTGCCCACCTTCCCGACCCAGTCGGAGGCGGAGAGCTGGGTCGGCGAGGAATGGCCGGTGCTCGTCGAAGCCGGAGTCGACGCGGTCACCCTGCGCGAGGGGGACACCGTCGTCTACGGGCCGATGAGCCTGCGCTCGTCCGACTAGGCCCAGCCGGGCCGGCCGGTCACGAGGGGTACTGGCCGCGCTTGACCTGTGGGCGCGGCATCCGGATGCGCCGGATCTGGAAGGCGCGCATCACGGCATACATGGTCAAGCCCTTCGGGGGCCCGCCGAACTTCGCGGTGAGCCGGCCCTTGAGCTTGCGCCACATCAGCAGGGCGTCCCCGATCGCCAGGATGAGCAGCCCGTACACCACGAAGAACACCACTGCGAGCGCCCAGGTCGTCTTGACAAACGACAGCAGCAGCACCAGCAGCATGACCGGCAGCATGATCTCGCCGATGCTGAACCGGGCATCGACGTAGTCGCGCACGTAGCGGCGTTCGGGGCCCTTGTCGCGAGCCGGCAGCCCCGCCTCGTCGCCGGTCATCATGGCCGTGCGCTGGGTTGCCATGGCCTGGCGGCGCCGCTCCTTGTCGGCCTTCGCCGCGGCCTTGCGGTCGGTGACGACGACTGGTCGGTAGTTCGCGGCTTCTTGGTCGCGCCGCTTGGGGGTGGGCCGGTTCTTCGCGCCCTGACGCTGCGGGTGCTCCGGGTCAACGGCGTCGGCGGGGGTCTGGTCGGTCTTCTTGGGCCACAGCACGAGGACAAGGGTACGTCGTGGGCGGCGCGGCAGCGGCTGTGGTGCCGCCGGGGGATTGCCCGTCGGTAGGCTCGGGCAGGTGAGTTCCGCTATCGACCCGGCCATTGACGCGGAGGCGATCCGTGGCCGCGTGCGTGCGCTCCTGCCGGCTTTGCGCGCCGACCTGGAGGCGCTGGCCCGCATCCCCAGCGTCTCGCTGACGTCGCTCGACACGTTCGACCAGGCGCATGTCGACGCGAGCGCCGACGCGGTCGCCGCCTTGCTGCGCGCTGAGGGGCTCGACGTCGACATCGTCCGCGAAGGCGGCATGCCAGCCGTCATCGGACATGTCGACGGCCCACCCGGCTCGCCGACCGTGACGCTCTACGCTCACCACGACGTCCAGCCTCCCGGCGACCACGAGCTGTGGGACTCCGACCCTTGGCTGCCCACCGAGCGCGGGGGGCGGCTGTATGGACGCGGAGTTGCCGACGACAAGGCCGGCATCACCGCCCACCTCGCCGCCCTGCGGGTGCACGCCGGCAACCTGCCAGTGTCGGTGACCGTCTTCGTCGAGGGGGAGGAGGAGGACGGCTCGGATTCGCTCCCGACCATCCTGCAGCGCCACGGCGAAAGGCTGCGGGCCGACGCCATCGTGCTCGCCGACTCCGGCAACTGGGACCTCGGCCAGCCGGCTCTCACGACGACCCTGCGCGGCCTGGTCCGGACCGTTGTCACCGTCGAGACGCTCGACCATGGGGTGCACTCGGGGATGTTCGGCGGAGCGGTTCCGGACGCGTTGACCGTCCTGGTGCGGCTGCTGGCGACGTTGCACGACGACGAGGGCACCGTCGCGGTCCCCGGCTTGCGACGCGACGTGGCGCGGCCCTGGACTACTCGGAGGAGCGGCTGCGCGCGGAGTCGGGCCTGCTCGACGGCGTGTCGCTGATCGGGTCCGGGTCGCTGCTGTCGCGGCTGTGGACCCAGCCGGCGCTCACGACCATCGGGATCAACGCCCCGACGCGTCGAGAACGCCTCCAACACCCTCGTGCCCAGCGCGTCGGCCAAGGTCTCGATGCGAATCGCACCGGAGCAGGACCCCAAGGTTGCGTATGCCGCGCTCAAGCGCCACCTCGAACAGCACGTGGCGTGGGGGGCCCGGCTGACCGTGACGCTCGCCGACGACGGCCGCGGCTTCGACGCCCATGCCCAGGGCCCGATCTACGACGCTGCACGTGCGTCGTTCCGGGACGCCTGGGGGGTCGAGCCGGTGGACATGGGCGTCGGAGGGTCGATCCCGTTCGTCGCGGCGTTCGCCGAGCGCTTCCCGGACGCGGCGCTGCTCGTCACCGGCGTCGAGGACCCGGACAGCCGCGCCCATGGGGCCAACGAGTCGCTGCACCTGGACGAGTGGGAACGCGCGTGCGTTGCCGAGGCGCTGCTGCTGGCCCGGATCGGCGCGATGCGCCGCTGACTCAGTCCTTCGCGGTCGGGCCGGGCAGCGCGAGCATCCGGTCGAGCGCCACCCTCGCCCAGTGGGCGACGTCGGGGTCGACCCGGATCGGGTTGACCACGTGGCCCTCGACGAGCGACTCGAGGGCGAACACCAGGTGCGGCAGGTCGATGCGGTTCATCGTGGAGCAGTAGCAGACGTTCTTCTCCAGGAAGGCGATCGACTGGCTCGGGAAGGTGGACGCGAGCCGCTTGACCAGGTTGAGCTCGGTGCCGACGACCCACGATGTGCCGTCCGGGGCCGCGGAGATGGTCTTGATGATCTGCTCGGTCGAGCCGATCTCGTCGGCCAGCTCGCAGACCTCGTACTGGCACTCGGGGTGGACGATGACCTTGACGCCGGGGATCTCCCGCCGGGCGGTGCGCACCGCGTCGACGCTGAACCGACCGTGCACCGAGCAGTGCCCGCGCCACAGGATCATCCGCGCGGCCTGCAGCTGCTCACGGCTCAGGCCCCGCCGACGGGCTTGTGCGGGTCGTAGAGCACGCAGTCCCCGAGCGAGAGCCCGAGCTCGCGCACCGCCGTGTTGCGCCCGAGATGCTGGTCGGGCAGGAAGAGCACCTTGCCGCTGCCACCCACGCCGCCGGTCTGGTCGAAGGCCCACTGCAGCGCGGTCCTCGCGTTCGAGGAGGTGCAGATGGTCCCGCCGTGCCGGCCCGTGAAGGCCTTGATCGCGGCCGAGGAGTTCATGTACGTCACCGGGATGGTCGCCTCCGCGACGCCGGCGTCGAGCAGGTCGTCCCACGCGTCCTGCACCTGGCCGATGCCTGCCATGTCGGCCATCGAGCAGCCGGCCGCGAGGTCGGGCAGGATCACCGTCTGCGAGCTCGAGGTCAGGATGTCGGCCGACTCGGCCATGAAGTGCACGCCGCAGAAGACGATGTACGGGGCCTGCGGTCGCCCGGCGGCCTGCTGCGCGAGCTTGAACGAGTCGCCGGTGACGTCGGCGAACTGGATGACCTCGTCGCGCTGGTAGTGGTGGCCCAGGACGAACACCGACTCACCCAAGGCGGTCTTCGCCGCTCGCGCCCGCTGCACCAGGTCCGGGTCCGAGGGAGCCGGCAGGTCTCCAGGACACTCGACGCCACGCTCGGTGTAGAGGTCGCGCCCGTGCCCGAGCACGAGCAACGGCAGCGGAGCCGGGGCCGGCGCGGTGTCAGTGCTCACGCCCCAAGGGTATGCCGGTCGCGCGTTCCATCCGTCCGCGGCGAACTGCGAGACTGACCGCCGTGGGCCCCTTCGATAGGTCAACAGATGCAGTTATGGCGCTCTCCCGGCATGAGTGTGGGTCAGATCGCGGCTCGTTCGTGAGGTAGGAAGAGGTCGATCGATCCGCAGGAGAGCATGACCAGGGCGAGTGCGGCAGCGGGTGAGTGGAATCCGTAGGCCCGTCGGATGATCAGGCGGACGTGGTTGTTCAAGCCCTCTGCCCGGGCATTGTTGATCTTCAGTCGGATGGCCGCCAGGATCCCGTCACGATGCTTGCGGATGGTCTTGGCGACCTTGACGAAGGGGGCGAGCCGGGAGCGGCTGGCCTTGGAGCACCATCGGTCGATCAGCTCGAGGGTCTGCTCAGGGTTCAGGTCGCCGGAGAAGATCGCCCGGAAGGCCTCCTTCAGGCTGTAGGCCCGCCACAGGTCACCGCCGCGGTTGCGGAGCTGACGTAGCGTCGCGGCCTGGTCGTCGGTGAGGTTCTCGGGGCGTTTGAGCAGCGACCAGCGGGCGCCCTTGAACTTCTTCGCGGCGGCCTGGTCGGGCAGCTGGCGCAGCTGGTTCCAGGTCGCCCGGCGCACCACGTCCAGGGCGTCGGTGACGAGCTTGACCGCGTGGAACGGGTCGATGCAGATCACCGCCTGCGGGGCGTGCCCTTCAGCCCGGGCGCTCTTCAGGAACGCCGCGCCCATGTCCATGCTGATCGCCTGCAGCGCAGCGGATCTGGTCTCGTCGAGTTCGTCGAAGAACGCATCGAGGGTGGCGGTGTCCTTGCCCTCGGCGCCCCACACGATCTTCTTGGCCGTGTGGTCGGTGACCAGAGTGAGATACCGGTGGTGCTTGCGCCAGCTCACCTCATCGACGCCGATGTTCACCAGCCCGTCCAAACGCCCGGGGTCCAGGCCGTCGGCGACGACGCGTTCGCAGATCCGCCCGACGCTGTCCCAGTCCACCCGGGACAGCCGTACGATCGTGGTCTTGTCGGTCTTGGTCGCCAGGAACGCGATGAGGTCCTCGAAGTCGCGGCTGAACCCCGAGCGGTGCCGGGCGAACGGGACGGCCTCGACCCTGACCCCGTGGGCCGGGCACGCGAGCCGGCGCAGACCGGCCCGCACCAGGACCTTCCAGCGACCCATGTCGGTATGCCGCCAACGCGAGAACACCGGCCGGGTGTCGTAACAGGCCGCGGCGCTGAACGTGCACTCCGGGCACTGCAATCGGCGGCGCCGCAACGCCACATCCACGACGAGCTGCTCGTCCTCGAAGCAAACCTCCGTGACGCTCACCCCCGGCAGGCTCAGCAGGCGGTTGAATGCAGTCGTGACGCGCACGGGTGTCCCTTGTTTGGCTGCGTGTAGGAACCTCCAAACCTAGGTCCACGCCCGTGCGCGTCACCCGACGCTCAGCCCGCGTACCGGATCCCCTTGCCAGCAAGGCAGTCCGTCGCCATCAGGCCCGGAATCGACCCACACTCATGCCGGGAGAGCCAGTTATGGGACCCTCATAACGACACCTGTGGACCTTTCGGTGGGGGGCCCTGCGGCGTGTCCGCTCTGACACGATGGCGCCGGTGCGTATCGTCATCGCCCCTGACTGCTTCACGGGGACCCTGACGGCCGGAGAGGCGGCCGAGGCGATCGCCAGCGGCTGGGCCCGCTCGGCGCCGCACGACGAGCTGGTCTGCGTGCCGTTGTCCGACGGCGGCCCGGGCTTCGTCGACGTGCTGGCGGCCAGCCTCGGTGGGCAGCCCCTGGCGCTCACCGTCTCCGACCCGCTGGGCAGACCGGTTCCCGCGACCGTCCTGGTCGTCGAGGATGCCGGCACGCGCACGGCATACGTCGAGTCGGCGCAGGCGTGCGGGCTGCACCTGCTGGCCCAGGCCGAGCGCGACCCCCGCCGCACGAGCACGTACGGCGTGGGGGAGATGGTCCTCGCCGCCGTCGAGCACGGGGCAGGGCGCATCGTCGTCGGCTTGGCGGGCAGCGGCACCAACGACGCCGGCGCCGGCCTGCTCGCCGCCCTCGGGGTCGGCTCACCCGAGCGGCTGGCCCGCGGCGGGCTGGCGCTGGACCAGGTCGCGCCGGGCGACCTCGCTGGGCTCGACGCCGCCACTGACCGGTTGCGCGGACGTCGAGCTGGTGTGCGCCACGGATGTGGACACGCCGCTGCTCGGCCTGCAGGGCGCGAGCGCCATCTTCGGACCCCAGAAGGGCGCCAGCCCCGACCAGGTCCAGGCTCTCGAAGCCGCGCTCGGCCACTTCGCCGACGTCGTGCGCCGCACCACGCCCGAAGAGCGCGACCTCGTCACGGGGGAGGCGATCCGCGTCGACCGCCGGCCCGGCGCCGGAGCGGCTGGGGGCCTGGGCTACGGGCTGATGCTTCTCGGCGGGCACCGGGTGAGCGGCGTCGAGGCCATCCTGTCCGCCGTGCGCTTCCCGGCCCTGCTCGCCGACGCCGACCTTGTCGTCACCGGTGAGGGTCGCTTCGACTGGCAGAGCCTGCGCGGCAAGGTCGTGAGCGGGGTCGCCCAGGCGGCCTCGGCCGCACGGCATACCCGTCGTCGTCATCGCCGGACAGGTGGCCGTGGGGCGCCGCGAGGCCATGGCCGTCGGGGTCAACGGCGTGTATGCCGTCGCCGAGAAGCCCGAGCAGGTGCCTGCTGCGCTGGCCGACCCCGCGGGCCGCCTCGCCGACCGCGCGGAACGCGTCGCGCGGACGTGGTCCCCGACCCGCTGAACGATCTATCCTGGTCGGGAACAACCGACGGTATCGTCGAGTTGTCCCTAGCGGCCACCACCACCCATCGATCGGGGTTCCCTTCTTATGAGCGTCCAGGACCAGACCACCACCGCCACCCACGGCGTCGTGCTCACCGACGTCGCCGCGCACAAGGTCAAGAGCCTGCTCGAGCAGGAGGGCCGCGACGACCTACGGCTGCGCATCGGGGTCCAGCCGGGCGGATGCTCCGGGCTGATCTACCAGCTCTACTTCGACGAGCGCACCCTCGACGGCGACGCCGTGCGGGAGTTCGGCGGCGTCGAGGTCGTCGTCGACCGGATGAGCTCGCCGTACCTGCTGGGCGCGACGATTGACTTCGCCGACACCATCGAGCGGCAGGGCTTCACCATCGACAACCCGAACGCGCAGAGCTCGTGCGCCTGCGGCGACAGCTTCAGCTGACCTAGCGAACGCGACGGCCCCGCACCCGACCAGGTGCGGGGCCTTCGTCATGCACGCCGACGGTAGGTTGACCGGCATGCATGTCGCCGTCACCGGCTCGATCGCCACCGACCACCTGATGACCTTCCCGGGCCGCTTCGCCGACTCGCTCATCGTGGAGCAGCTGGACAAGGTCTCGTTGTCCTTCCTCGCCGACGAGCTGCAGATCCGCCGCGGGGGGGTGGCTGCCAACATCTGCTTCGGCATGGCCAACCTCGGCCAGCGACCGATCCTCGTCGGGGCCGTCGGCGAGGACTTCGCCGACTACCGCTCGTGGCTGGAGCGCCACGGCGTCGACTGCGAGTCCGTCTGTGTGTCCGAGACCGCCCACACCGCCCGGTTCGTCTGCACGACCGACCGGGACATGGCGCAGATCGCGACCTTCTACCCAGGGGCGATGTCCGAGGCCCGCGAGATCGAGCTGCAGCCGGTCGCCGACCGGGTCGGCGGGCTCGACCTCGTCCTCGTCGGGCCCAACGACCCGGTGGCGATGGCCCGGCATACCGACGAATGCCGCACTCGCGGCATCCCGTTCGCCTCCGACCCCTCCCAGCAGCTGGCCGCGCTCGACGGGCCGGCGATCAAGAACCTCATCGAGGGGGCCACCTACCTGTTCACCAACGAGTACGAGTCGCACATGGTCAAGGAGAAGACCGGGTGGCGCGACGCGGACATCGCGGCGGCGGTGAGCACGCAGGTCATGACCCGGGGCAAGGACGGCGCAGTAGTCCGCACGCGCGGGCGAGGAGGCGGTCGCCGTCGGGATCGCCGCCGAGGTGCGCCGGGCCGACCCGACTGGGGTGGGCGACGCGTTCCGGGCCGGCTTCCTCACCGGGCTGGCCGCCGGTCTGCCGCACCGCGAGTGCGCCGAGCTGGGCTCGATGCTCGCGACGTACGTCATCGAGACGGTGGGCACCCAGGAGTACGTGCTTGGCACGCAGGGGTTCCTCGACCGTCTCGCCGCGGCATACGGCCAGGCCAGCGCGGCGCTGGTCGCCGACCACATCCGCTGCCCGAAGCCCTGAGCGCCAGGGGCCATGCCCAGCGGCTCAGCGGGGGCGCCGTCCCGATTCGACCTCTCCCGGGTGGCTCCCGGCCAGGACCTGGTCGCAGTCGGCGGGGACCTTCACCCGGCGACCCTGATCGACGCGTACTCTCGCGGGCTGTTCCCGATGGGGCTGGGGGAGCGCGGTGGCAGGCCGATGGGCTGGTGGTCGCCCGACCCGCGCGGCATCCTGCGGCTCGACCAGGTGCGCGTGAGCCGCTCGCTGCGCCGCTCGGTCCGCCGGCTCGACGTCAGCGTGGACCGGGCGTTCGGCGCAGGTCGTTCGGGGCTGTGCCGACGAGCGTCGGGACCGGGGATGGATCACCCCGCGGATCGCCCGGGCCTACGAGCGGCTGCACCAGCTGGGGTGGGCGCACTCGGTCGAGGTGTGGCAGGGCGGCCAGCTGGCCGGTGGCCTCTACGGCGTCGCGATCGGCGGCCTGTTCGCGGGCGAGTCGATGTTCCACGTCGTGCCAGACGCGTCCAAGGTCGCCCTGGTCGCCCTCGTCGAGCTGCTCGCGGCCGACGGCGACCCGCGACGCGTCATCGACGTCCAGTGGCGTACCGAGCACCTGGCCTCCCTCGGGGCGACCGAGGTGCCCCGGCCCGCCTACCTGCAGCTGCTCAAGGAGGCCCTGGCCGCGCCCCTTCCGGCGCGGTGGCAGTGAGCCGCCGAACGAGGTATGCCGTGTGCCCCCCTGGCGGGTCGCCGTGCTCGCTCACCTCGACCAGCTCTGCGCCCCGTAGCCGGCAGAAGGCAGGGACGTCCGTGCGGGCCGCGGGGTCGGTCGCGAGCAGTCGCACGAGCGCCCCTGTCGGCACGTCGGCGATGGCTCGGGCCAGCCTGATCACCGGTAGGGGGCACCGCTGGCCACGCGCGTCGACCTCGACCTGGACCATCAGCGATCCAGTCGCGACCGGACGGCCCCGACGGCCTCGGGCAGCACTGCGCAGAACCGGTCCACCGACTCGCCCCGCCGAGGATCGACCGAAGCAAGCGGCAGGGTGACGCGCACGTTGCCGTGGGTGAGCACGCCCATGGCGGCCAGGACATGGCTGGGCGCCAGAGCGCTGGAGGTGCACGCCGACCCGGAGGCCACGGCGAAACCGCGTCGGTCCAGCTCGTCGACGAGCGCCTCACCGTCGACGAACAGGCAGGAGAACGTCGTCACGTGCGCCAGCCGGTCCTGTGGGTCGCCGACCACCTCCGTGTCGGGCAGCGCGGCAGCTGCAGCCCTGATCCGGCCCACCAGCTCATGGGCCTCGCGGGCGTCCTGCTCGCGCCCGTAGGCGGCCTGCTGCCAGGCCTCCGCGGCGGCGAGCACAAGGGGGACGACCGGCTCGACGTCGGTGCGCCCCCCCTCGGCTTCTGCCGTCGGCCCCGGCCGACGCCACCTGGTGCGAGCGGGCACCACCAGGACCCCGACCCCGGCGGGTCCGCCCCAGGACCGCGCATCGCCGGCGAGCAGGTCGTAGGCCGTTGGGACCGGGTCGCGGCCCAGGCCCGCGCAGGCGTCCACGAGCAACGGTATGCCGTGCGCGGCGCACCGCTCCTGCGCCTCCTCGAGGGGCTGGCGGGTGCCCACCTCCCCGTTGGCCGACTGCAGTGCGGCGGCGACCGTCCCGCCCGTGCACAACGCCCGCTCCCACGAGTCGAGGTCGACCCGGCCCCCTCGGTCCACCGGGACCACCGCTGCGTCGTCGGGACCCGAGGCGGCGGCGTGATGCTGGACGTCGAGCAGGATCGCCGAGTGCTCGACCGCAGAGGCGACGACGCGTGACCCGCTCCGTCGGCCGGCATACCGAAGCCCGTCCAGTCCGGCGCGCAGCCCAGCCGGACCGCCAGGCAGGAAGCTCAGCTGCTCCGGGAGCACACCCAGCCCCGTCGCGATGACCTCGCGGGCCTGGTCGAGCAGCCGCCGTGCCCGGCGAGCTTCGGCGTACAGCCGCCGTGGGTCCGCCCAGCCCTGGTCAACCGCCGCGTAGAGGGCCTCTCGTGCGGACGGGGCCAGAGGTCCGCTCGCGGCGTCCAGCAGGTGTCGCCCCGGGCCCGAAGGGGTGGCGGAGGTGGCGGAACGAGTCGGGTCGGCTGGGGGGACCACCACGTCCAGAACGTTATCGCCCCCCTGCCAAGCCCCGAGCCTGGTGGGGCGGTAGGGTGTCCAGGCAGGTCACGTCAACTTCGACTCGGAAGGTGCCCGTTGCGTAAGCACGTCGACACCTCTGCTCGCGTTCCGCGGCGGGGTTGGACCCTGATCGGACTCGCGGTCTTCGCCACCTTGCTGCTCAGCGGCTGCGCGAACGTCACCAGCAGCATCTCCAGTGGCTTTCTGCCCACGGGTCGCGACGGCCAGCAGGTGACGTCCGAGACCGGTCGGGTCATCGACCTGTGGGTCGGGACCTGGATCGCCGCCCTGTTCGTCGGCTTCCTGGTCTGGGGGCTGACCATCTGGTGCCTGGTCGTCTACCGGCGCAAGAGGGACGACCACACGCTGCCACCGCAGCTGCGCTACAACGTGCCGATCGAGCTGCTCTACACGGTCGTGCCGGTGCTCATGGTCGCCGTCCTGTTCTACTACACCGCCCGCGACGAGGCGGTGCTGCTCAACACCGATACCAAGCCAGACGTCACCGTCAACGTCGTCGCCAAGCAGTGGAGCTGGGACTTCAACTACGTCGACGCCAACGTCTACGAGTCTGGCGTGCACTCCGAGCTCAACCCCAGGGGAGGCGTCACCGGCACGCCCCCGCCCGTGCTGTACCTGCCGATCAACAAGCGGGCCGAGTTCGTCCTCAACGCCCGCGACGTCATCCACTCGTTCTGGGTGCCGGCCTTCCTGCAGAAGCTCGACGTCATCCCTGGCAAGACGAACAAGTTCCAGATCGTCCCCACCCAGATCGGCGAGTACGAGGGTAAGTGCGCCGAGCTCTGCGGCGCCTACCACTCCCAGATGCTGTTCAAGGTCAAGGTCGTGCCGCAGACTGACTTCGATGCACAGATGACCAAGCTGCGTGACTTGGGCCAGTCGGGGCAGCTGCCCAACTCGCTCAGCCAGCAGCCGCTCGAGCCCGCCGACCAGAAGATGGTCCCGACCCCCCGGGGAGCACCGGATGACCGCGACGATGCCCACCTCCGAGCGCACCGCGACCCGGGCGGGTCGGTCCACCCAGGTCGTGCGTCCGCGGCTGCTACCCGGGCAGACCTTCGTCAAATGGGTGACCACGACCGACCACAAGGTCATCGGGAACCTCTACTTCATCACCTCGTTCGTGTGGTTCCTGCTCGGCGGTGCGATGGCGCTGCTCATCCGAAGCGAGCTGGCCGAGCCGGGGCTGCAGATCGTCGACAACCCCGAGCAGTACAACCAGCTGTTCACCATGCACGGGCTGATCATGCTGCTGCTGTTCGCGACGCCGCTGTTCGCGGGCTTCGCCAACGCCGTGATGCCGCTGCAGATCGGGGCACCGGACGTCGCCTTCCCGCGGCTGAACATGCTCGCCTACTGGCTCTACCTGTTCGGCGGCATCATCGCCGCGTGCGGGTTCCTCACCCCGCTGGGCGCGGCCTCCTTCGGGTGGTTCATGTACGTGCCGCTGTCCACCGCGACCTACAGCCCCGGGCTGGGCGGCGACCTGGGATCTTCGGCTTGGCGCTGGCCGGCTTCGGCACCATCTTCGGCGGCGGTCAACTTCATCACGACGATCATCTGCATGCGCGCACCCGGGATGACCATGTTCCGGATGCCGCATCTTCACGTGGACCGTCCTCATCACCTCGCTGCTGGTCCTGATCATCTTCCCGGTGCTCGCCGCAGCGCTGTTCGCGCTGGGTGGCGAGCGCCGCTTCGGGGTGCACATCTTCGACCCCGACGCCGGCGGCGCGATGCTCTGGCAGCACCTGTTCTGGTTCTTCGGCCACCCCGAGGTCTACGTCATCGCCTTGCCGTTCTTCGGGATCATCAGCGAGGTCATGCCGGTCTTCTCCCGCAAGCCGCTCTTCGGCTACAAGACCATGGTCTTCGCGACGGTGGCCATCGCGGCCTTGTCGATGGCGGTCTGGGCGCACCACATGTACGTCACCGGCCAGGTGCTGCTGCCGTTCTTCTCCGTCATGACGCATGCTCATCGCGGTGCCGACGGGGGTGAAGTTCTTCAACTGGATCGGCACCATGTGGGGCGGCAAGGTCAGTCTGCACACGCCGATGCTGTGGGCCATCGGCTTCCTGGTCACCTTCCTCTTCGGTGGCCTCACCGGGGTCATGATGGCCAGCCCCGCGATCGACTTCCACATCTCGGACACCTACTTCATCGTCGCCCACTTCCACTACACGGTCTTCGGCACGGTCGTGTTCGCGATGTTCGCCGGCTACTACTTCTGGTGGCCCAAGCTCACCGGCCGGATGCTCGACGAGCGGCTCGGCAGACTGCACTTCTGGATGCTGTTCATCGGCTTCCACACCACCTTCCTCGTCCAGCACCTGCTCGGCATCCAGGGCATGGCTCGCCGGTATGCCGACTACCTGCCCGAGGAGGGCTTCCAGACCGGGCAACGTCATCTCGACGCTCGGGGCCTTCCTTCTCGGGGCGTCGATGCTGCCGTTCCTCTACAACGTGTGGAAGACGTGGCGCACGGCGCCGATGGTCGAGGTGGACGACCCCTGGGGCTACGGCGCCTCCCTCGAGTGGGCCACCTCGTGCCCGCCGCCGCGGCACAACTTCAACCAGCTGCCCCGGATCCGCTCCGAGCGGCCCGCCTTCGACCTGCACCACCCCGAGGCGGCTCCTCCGGAGGGTCCCGTACCGGACGCGGCGACCATCGTCAAGGTGATGGGACCAGCGCAGGTAGGCGTCACGGAGGCGGAGGCAGAGCACGAGAAGGGCCAGCACCAGTGAAGGTCGAGACCCGGCTGTTCCTCATGCTGTTCGTGTTCTTCGTCGTCGTTGCCATCATCTACGGGTTCTGGACCCGGATGCAGGAGCCGGTCGGCGTCGTGGCGCTGGTGCTCACCACGCTGATGATGGCGCTGGTCTCCTGGTACCTGCACATAACCGGCAGGCACTACCAGAACCGGCCCGACGACAACCCACTAGGCGAGATCGAGGAGCAGGAGGGAGACTACGGCTTCTTCACACCGCACTCCTGGTGGCCGCTGTGGCTGGGTCTGGCCGGCGCGATCGGCTTCGCCGGGCTGGCCGTGGGCTGGTGGCTGTTCATGATCGGTGCGGTCCTCGCGCCGATCGCCATCGTGGGCTGGACCTTCGAGCACTACAAGGGTGACTACGCAAACTAGGCTGCGTTCATCGGCAGGGCGTGGGCTAGTCCCAGCCCAGCTCAGCCAGCCGCGCGTCGCAGATCCCGAAGTAGTGCGCGATCTCGTGGATGACAGTGACGGCAACCTGCTCCACGAGCTGCTCCCGCGTGGCGCACATGCGCTCCAGAGGGCCCTGGAAGAGGGTGATCCGGTCCGGCAGCCCCCACGGCGCGCCCTCCTGACGCTCCGTGAGCGGGATGCCGTCATACAGCCCGAGCAGCTGCTCCTCACCGGGTGGGCACTCGGCTTCAACGAAGATGGCGAGGTTGCTCAGGGCGTCCAGCAGCTCGGAGGGGATCCGCCCGAGGGCTTCGTCGACCGCGGCCTCGAACTCCTGCGCACTGAGCCGATACGGACCTTCTGTCGGCACACGGCCAGCCTCTCACGGGCCGCGGGAGGCTCATCACCCACTGTGGTTGTCAACGGCCACGTGGTGGTCCCCGACGACGAGCGGTATGCCGGGTCCGACCTTGGCTCGGGCCGCAGGCGCCCGGTTACGAGCCAGGGCAGCGAGGCAGGCGATCCCGGCGAGCACCGGCAGCGACAGCACCAGCCCGCGCACCAGATGAGGTAGCGGCACACCGGGAAGGACCTGTTCGGCCAACCACAGCGGCGTGGCGACCAAAGGTGCCAACAAGGCCAGCGACCACACCGGTCGCCCGCTGCGCCACATCAAGGCGCTGACAACGACGAGCCAGATCCAGTGGTGCGACCACGAGACCGGGGAGATGAGCACCGAGCCGATACCCGCCGCTGCGAGGGCGGCGAGCGCTGCCCCGCGCCGATGTTGGACGACGACGGCCCGCCAACAGGCCACCAGGACCACGAGACTGGCCAGCCGGGCCAGCAGGGTCGCTGGTCCCGGATCAACCAGCCTGCTGAACAGCCCCAGCAACGACTGGTTGTCGGGGTAGGCCAGGTCCCCGACCCGGCTGGACTCCCACAGCAGCCCGCCCCAGTACTCGCGCGACGCGTCCGGTAGGGCCACGAAGGCAAGCCCGGTGACTAGGGCAAATGCGCCAGCGCAGCGCGCCACTGAGCGCCAGTCCCGCTGAACGAGAAACGTCAGGGCCAGGAAGGCGGGGGTGACTTTGATCGCGGCGGCCAGCCCGGTGCCGATGCCGCGCAGCGCCAGCGGAACGACGAGGGCATCGCCCAGCAGCAGCGCGACGATCCACGGGTTCACCTGCCCGAGATAGAGCGAGCGGCCGATTGGCGCCGACAAGGCGGCGAAGGCGAGCCAGATCCAGGCCCGGGACCCGGTCGGCCGCAGCCTGGCAAGCAACCACCAGCACAGCGCCAGCGAACCGAGCCCGAAGACGATGGTGGCCAGCGTCGGCGGCAGCCACCCAAGCGGCGCGCAGATCAGCGCCCAGAACGGCGGGTACGTGTAGGGCAGGGCGGCCCGCAGCTGGTAGATGTCCTGCCCATCGAGAACGTCCCGGCCGGCCCGCAGGTAGACCTGCGCGTCCTGCAGCTCCCCGGGCCAGAAGGTCAGCCACCACAGCACCGCGAAGTAGCCGATCGCGAGGACGGCGGCCACGGTGGCCAGCGGCCGGGCGGCCTGGTGCCGCGTCCTGAGGGCGGCCTGTATCGCCGCTACGGGATTGCCCACTCGATGTTTTCCCGGAGACCGTCCGGTATGCCGGTCAGTCGCCTTCCGGCGCTCGCTTGACGGTCTCTGGCGCGGCCGCACCGGTCGGTTGCGCTGCCTCGATGGCTTCGTGCTCGCCGTGGTGGTGGGCAGCTGCCAGCTCGCGGGGGGTGACTGGCTCGACGCGGTCCTTGAAGTAGAAGCTGGACATCCGGGCCCGGCGACGCTCGCGCTTGGCCTTGCGGCGGGCCACGCCGTTGGCGTCGGTGCTGGCGGTCAGCGCCAGGGGCGCGGGGCTTTCGAAGGCGACCAGCTTCCAGCGCTCGAACTCGTCGATGTCCTCGTGCAGCTCGTAGAAGCGGCCCTCGGCGGTGCGCATGATGGTGCCCGTCTCCCGCCCGTGCAGGACCTTCTCACGGTCATACCGCTGCAACGACAGGCAGATCCGCTTGGTCACCCAGAACACCAGCGGCGGGATCAGGAAGACTCCTGCCCGGAAGAAGTTGGTGATGTCGTTGATCGACAGCGACAGCTTGATGGCGAGGATGTCGTTGCCGGCAGCGAAGAACAGCACGAGGTAGAAGGAGACTGCCATCGCGCCGAGGGCGGTGCGCGTCGGGGCGTTGCGCGGCCGGTCGAGCACGTGGTGCTCGCGCTTGTCGCCGGTCACCCACGCTTCGAGGAACGGGTAGACGCCCATGATCCCGTAGAGCAGGGGGATCAGCAGGATGGCGCCGAGGAAGACGTTGAAACTCCAGGTGAAGCCGAAGAGCTCGAACTCCAGGAAGCCGGGCAGCAGGCGCAGGGCGCCGTCGGCGAACCCCATGTACCAGTCCGGCTGCGACCCAGCGGTCACCTGCGTGGGAGTGTACGGCCCGTAGGCCCAGATCGGGTTGATCATGACCAGCCCGGAGATCAGCGCGCAGACCCCGAACACCATGAAGAAGAACCCGCCGGCCTTGGCGATGTACACGGGCATGAACGGGAAGCCCACGACGTTGTCGTTGGTCCGCCCCGGCCCGGGGTACTGGGTGTGCTTGTGCACCATGACCAGCACAATGTGGGCAGTGAACAGACCGATGAGAGCCGCCGGGATGAGCAGCACATGGACGGAGTAGAGGCGGGGGATGAACGCCTCACCCGGGAAGGCACCACCGAACACGATGTATGCCATGTAGGAACCGATGACGGGGATCGACTGGATGAAGCCCTCCATCGCCCGCACGCCCGTGCCCGAGAGCAGGTCGTCGGGCAGGGAGTAGCCGGCGAAGCCCTCAAAGAGCGAGATCGCCGACAGGGTCAAGCCGATGATCCAGTTGATCTCCCGCGGCTTGCGGAACGCGCCGGTGAAGAAAACCCGGCACATGTGCACGGTGATGGCGACGATGAACAGCAACGCCGCCCAGTGGTGGATCTGGCGGATCAGCAGGCCGCCGCGGATGTCGAAGGAGATGCCCAGGGTCGAGGAGTACGCCTCGGACATGCTGACGCCCTGCAGGGGGATATAGGAGCCCTCGTAGGTGATCTGGCCGGCGCTTGGGACGAACCAGAAGGTCAGGAACACGCCGGTGAGCAGGCAGATGATCATGGAGTACATCGCCACTTCACCGAGCATGAAGGTCCAGTGGTCAGGGAAGACCTTCTTGAGCAGGAACGCCCCCGCCCTGGCCAGGCCGGTCCGGTCGTCGAGCCAGGACCCGGCTGCGCCGGCCCGTCGACGGGCGGCGCTCGGGGGGTCAGTGACGGGCGGGTCGCCCGCACGTAGGTCGGCGGCGCTGTGCGAGGTTGTGCTCACTTCAGACGCTCCCAGTAGCTCGGGCCGACGGGTTCGGCGAATCCCTGCGGTGCGACCAGGTAGTCCTCATCATCCACGGTGATCTTCAGCTGTGGAAGGGGCCGCTTCGCTGGTCCGAAGATGACCGCGCAGTCGCGCGTAAGGTCGAACGTGGACTGGTGACACGGGCAGAGCAGGTGGTGGGTCTGCTGCTCGTACAGCGCGACCGGGCAGCCGACGTGGGTGCAGATCTTGGAGTAGGCGACAATCCCTTGGTACCCCCAGTCCTGCGCCTTTCGCCCGAGCGCGTCATTGGCGAACGAGGACGGGTTGAGTCGCATGACGATGACGGCGGCCTTTGCCTTGTCCTCCAGCACGTGCTCGGAGTCCTTGATCGTCTCAGGAAGGACGTGGAACACCGCGCCGATCACCACGTCCGAGGCCTTGATGGGGGTCATCTCGGGGTCGCGCATGAGCCGGATCGGCGCTCCGCCCGGCGGGACGTCCCAGATGGTGTGCTGCAGCTGCTCAAGAGCCTTGGTGGGGTTGCCCATCGAGCCGGCGAGCTGCACGCCGAGCGGCAGGATGAACAGGGCGAGGGCCCCGCCGAGGGTGTAGCCGATCAGCGGGCGCCGCCCGAGCTGCGTCGACTCGTTCGCCTCGGCGAAGATCGCGGCCGACTTGGCGCGCGTCTCGTCGCTCGATGAGATGGGGTGGCGTTCCTCGACCACCTCCGCGTCGGACATGAGCGCCTTGGCCCAGTGAACGGCCCCGAAGCCGATGCCGAGCAGCGAGATGCCGAGCGCGACGCCGAGGACCAGGTTGAGCTTGTTCGTTGTCCCGATGAAGGGGATGAAGAGCCCGTCGGTGTAGCTGATCGCGAAGTACCCGACGAGGAAGACCAGGGTCGCGAGGATGGAGATCGTGAAGAGCGCCACCACCTGACGCTCGGCCCGCTTGGCCGCCTTGGTGTCCTCGTCCCCGGCCCGATGCACGTGTGCTGGCAGGCCAGGGTTCTCGAACCGTTCGGTCAGCGCCCCAGTGCGACCCTCGTCGACGCGCACCGCCGAGCCAGGTGCCTGGGGGTCGGGGCCGGTGCCCTGCTCGCTCATGCGCTCCTCGGTCCTCTCGCGGGAAGGGTTCGTACGGTCAAGGGTGCCTCAGGCGGCCTTCTGGCCCAACCACCAGGCACAGGCGATCATCAGCGCGAGGCCGAACACCCAGATGAACATGCCTTCGGAGACCGGACCCAGGTTGCCCAGGTTCATCCCGCCGTAGTTCTGCTGGTCCTGGATGGCCTTGAGGTAGGCGATGATGTCGTTCTTGCCCTCAGGGGAGATGTTCGTGTCGTTGAACACCGGCATGGACTGGGGACCGGTGACCATGGCCTCGTAGATGTACTTGCCTTCCGCGGTCCCGATATGTGGCGCGTACTTACCGCGGGTCAGCGCGCCGCCAGATCCGGCGAAGTTGTGGCACATGGCGCAGTTGATCCGGAACAGCTCGCCACCGCGGGCGATGTCGGCGTTCTCGCCTTCGGTGTACTCCGAGTCGGGGATGGGTGGACCGGGTGCCAGCGAAGCGACATAGGCGGACAGGGCAGCGATCTGCTCCTCCGTGAACCGCACATCCTGCACCTGCGGAGCCTGCACGTTCGGCCCGGCGAGCGGCATACGACCCGTGCTCACCTGGAAGTCCACGGCCGCCGCACCAACGCCGACGAGGGTCGGCCCGGATGCCGTGCCCTCCCCGTTGAGGCCATGACAGGTGGCGCAGTTGGCGAGGAACAGGTCGCGGCCTTGGGAGACCTCGTCGGCCGTTGCGGGGGCAGCCTGCGCCTGTTTGGGGGAAAAGAGCGAGTATGCCGCGCCGACGAGCAGCAGCCCGACCAGCAGCAGCAGGGCGATGGCGGCGGGGTGACGTCGGCGGGCAGCCAGGGCGTTCACGGTGCGGTCCTGTCGTCGGTGTCGCTGGTCGGCTTCAGTCCGGAACCTACTCGCGTTCTCATCGCAACAGGTAGATCACGGAGAACAGCGCGATCCACACCACGTCGACGAAGTGCCAGTAGTAGGAGGTGACGACTGCGCCGACGGCCTGCGTGTGCGTGTACCGGCGGGTGGTGAAGGTGCGGCCGATGATGAGCAGGAAGGCCAGCAGGCCCCCGGTCACGTGCAACCCGTGGAAGCCGGTGGCCATGAAGAACACCGAGCCCCACCTGTCCGACGACAGGGTGACGTTCTCGGAGACGAGGTTGGCGTACTCGTAGACCTGTCCTGCGATGAACACCGCGCCCCAGATGTAGGTCACGACGTACCATTCGCGCATCCCCCACTTGCCCACCTCCAGGAGCGACCCGGTGCGCGCCGGCTGGCCTCGCTCGGCCTTCCACACGCCCAGCTGGCACCACACCGAGGAAATGACCAGGACCATGGTGTTGGCGAAGGCAAAGGGGATGTTGAGCTTGGCGGTCTGTGCCGCCCAGAGCTCGGGCGACACCGAGCGCAGCTGGAAGTAGATCGCGAACAGCGCCGCGAAGAACATCAGCTCGCTGGAGAGCCAGACGATGGTGCCCACCTGGACCATGTTCGGTCGGGTCGCCGGGCCATGCCCGCTGGTCACCGGAGGGGCAGGAATCACCGATGCAGTCGCCACGGGCGCCATTATGGCCTGACCGGCGCCCGCGCGCGCGACCGACCCCCCGAAAGAACTTCGCGGGCGAGCGTCTCCACGCTGCGCTGACAGCGGGACTGCTCCAGGGCCAGACCGTGAACGTGGCCCTACGATGAGCGCTATGAGCGCTCCAGAGGCCCCTTCGCCAGTCCCCGCGGTGCCCGGGGCCGCCGGCGCGGCTGGGCCCCGACAGGTGCACATCCTGCTCTACAGCGACGACGTGGCGACCCGCGACGCGGTGCGCCTTGGGGTAGGGCGTCGACCCGCCAGAGACGTCGAGGTGGCCTCCTGGCGCGAGTGTGCAACGCACCCGGCTGTCATGGAAGCGGTCGAACACCAGCATTTCGACGTGCTCATCCTGGACGGGGAGGCCACCCCGATGGGCGGCATGGGGCTGTGCCGCCAGCTCAAGAACGAGATCTTCAACTGCCCCCCGACGCTGGTGCTCACAGGCCGAGTGCAGGACGGCTGGCTTGCGGCCTGGTCCCAGGCCGACCTCGTCGTCCCGCACCCGATCGACCCGGTTGCGCTGGCCAACGCCGTGGCGCAGCTGGGCCGCTGCGCACCACCAGCCTGACATGGCGGCGGCGCACCGGGCCTTGGCCTGGCCCGACCTGTACGCGCGGCTGCTGTCCGGTTCGGACCTGGGACGGGCCGAAAGCGAGTGGGCCATGTCTCAGATCATGGCCGGTGACGCCAGCCCGGTGCAGGTTGCCGGTTTCCTCGTCGCCTTGCGGGCCAAGGGCGAGACGGTCGAGGAAATGCGCGGTCTAGCCGACCAGATGCTTGAGCATGCGGTTCGGATCGATGTCGCCGGGCCGACCCTGGACATCGTCGGCACGGGTGGCGACCGCGCGCACACCGTGAACATCTCGACGGCGGCGGCGATGGTCTGCGCGGCCGCCGGGGTGCGGGTGGTCAAGCACGGCAACCGGGCCTCGTCCTCCTCCGCGGGCTCCGCGGATGTGCTCGAGGCGCTCGGGGTCGACCTGACCCTGCCGACCGACCGGGTCTCGGCTCTCGCCGCCGAGGTGGGGATCACCTTCTGCTTCGCGCAAGCGTTCCACCCGTCCATGCGTCACGCAGCCGTCGCCAGGCGCGAGCTGGGCGTCCCCACGGCGTTCAACTTCCTCGGTCCCCTCACCAACCCTGCGCAGCCCACATATGCGGCGGTAGGGGTCGCCGACGCCCGGATGGCGCCGCTCATGGCCGGAGTGTTCGCGGGGCGTGGCAAGGACGCTGCCGTCTTCCGAGGTGATGACGGCCTGGACGAGCTGACCCTGGCGACGACCTCGACACTCTGGTGGGTGCGAGCCGGCAGGGTTGGCGTCCACACGGTTGACCCGCAACGGCTCGGTCTCACCCCGGCGCCGACGGCGGCGCTGCGTGGCCAGGACGCGGCATACAACGCCCAGGCACTGCTCGAGCTGTTCGCCGGAGCGCGCGGGCCGGTCCGCGATGCCGTCGTGCTCAATGCGGCGGCGGCCTTGGCGCTGGTCAAGAACGACGACACTGACATCCACGCCGACCTGCGCGAGGGGATGGACCGGGCCGGAGCGAGCATCGACTCCGGTGCTGCTGCGGCGCTCGTGCAGCGCTGGGTCGCTGCGACCCGCGCCCGGCGGTAGCCAGACCCAGGTCAGGAGCCGGTCGCCGAACGAGTGAGCAGGCGCGTGACGCGGTGCAGATCGTCAGCGGTGGCGGGCAACTGCATGACGAGAAGCAGATCGGGGTGGTCGACCAGACGGGTCTGGACCAGGTCCAGTGCGATCGGCCCCGTGACCGGATGTTCGACAGAGATGCTCACGGGCTGGAACTCACGGACGGGGTATTCGGCCCACCACCCGCGGAACTCTCGACTGGCTGCTGTGATGCCGTGCACGATCTCGATGAACCGCGGGTCGTCGGGTCGAGCACCGAAGGCGGCGCGGAACTGGCTCAGAACATTACGGGCCGCCGGTTCCCACCGTGGCATGCGGGCGCGGTTATCGGCATCGGTGAACATCATCCACAGCAGGTTGCGCCGGGCGGGCGCCATCATGGCTGGATCGCTGCGCACCTGAGCATAAGGCAGTGTTCCACGCCAGGTAGTCGTAGTGGGCGTCGTAGATGCAGGCGAGGGTCGGGCTCAGTGCGTCAACCGTGCGCTGGAGATGGGGGGGCGGTTCGTCGACCAGATCGTGGCGCTCGGGGGCGGGCAGCCCGGCCAGTCGGTGCAGGTGGCGGTGCTCATCGGGGGTCAGCAACAAGGCGCGCGCCAGGGCCTTGATCACTTGAGCGGTGGTGGAGATTCTCCTGCCTTGCTCCAGCCACGTGTACCAAGTCACCCCGACTCCGGACAGTTCGGCAACCTCTTCGCGGCGCAGCCCGGGGGTGCGGCGACGTCCGGGTTCGTCCCCCTCCGGTAGTCCCACGTCCTGGGGTCGTATGTGCGCCCGTCGGGCGCGCAGGAACGCGGCCAGTTCGGCATGGCGCGCCGACGTGGGTGGCCTGCGCCGATCGGTCATGTTGAGACCCGTCCTCGGCCCGTTCGGGGTATCGGTGGCCGCTGGGTAGCAGCATTGGTACCAGGATCAATCCGATGAGTTTAACTACTGTGATCGGGTCTGCGGGTCTACCGCCGCAGCGCACTATGCGGATTGGGAGGGACCCGTGGCAGCTCGCGAGGACCCGGTGCTTGTCATCGGGGCGACGGGCCAGCAAGGTGGCGCGACCGCGCGAGCGTTACTGCGGCGCGGCCGGCCGGTGCGTGCGCTGGTGCGTGACCCTGACTCGTCGAAGGCGATGGCCCTGCAGGCCGCCGGTGCCCAGCTGGTCTGCGGAGACTTGGACGACGTCGGTCTGCTGCAGGCCGCGATGGACGGCGTCGAGGGGGTGTTCTTGGTGCTGACGATGATGGTCGGGGCGATGATCAGCCCGGCCGCCGTGGTGGCCGAGCAACGGCGCGGGAGGCTCGTGGCGGATCTGGCCAAGGACGCCGGTGTCGAGCACCTGGTGTACAGCTCGCTCAGCGGTGTCGGCGCCGACTCGGGAATCCCGTACTACGCGAGCAAGGAAGCCATCGAGGCCCACATTCGCACCATCGGGCTCCCGGCGACGGTGTTGCGTCCGGTCTCGTTCATGGACAACTTCGCCACCTACAACCGCCCTGCCCTGGAGAACGGGGAGATAGTCGTCAGTCTCGCGGTGCGACCGGATATCCCGATGGCGCTGGTTGCCGTGCGCGATGTTGGTGAGTTCGCTGCGATTGCCTTCACCCACCGGGACCGGTTCCGCGGCCAGACCATCGAGATCGCTGGCGACGTCCTGACGCCACCGCAGATCGCCGACACGTTCGCCCGCGTCTGTGGCTACCCGGCGCGCTACCGCAAGGTGCCCATTGAGCACGTCCGCGCCTTCGACGAACAGCTGTCGATGATGTTCGAGTTCTTCAACAACCATCCGGCAACCCCGCCCGACATCGCGTCCCTACGCGCCGAACATCCTGGGCTGCTCGGCCTGGCCGCCTGGCTGCGGGACACCGGCTGGAAAACCTCGGCTGGGGAAGCGAGCAGACCATGACCGATGGTTTGCTGGTGTCCCCGGGCCGGGGCCGCGAACTTGGCGGGATGACCCTGAAGGTGGGGGCCGAGAACTCCACCGTCTGGTCGGCCTTCGAGGCCGAAGTGGCCCCGGGGTTCGACGTCGGAGCGCACCGGCATGAACGCGCCGAGGAAGTGTTCTACATCCTGTCGGGCGAGCTCGACCTGTTGGCGTTTCACCCCGATGCCGACCCAGTCGGGGACTGGCGGCTGTGGACATCGGCCAACGGCTCACGCGTGCTGCGCGGTGGACCTGGCAGCTTCATGTACGTTCCCGCCGGCTGCCCACACGCCTTCTACAACCCGCACCAGCAACCAGCACGAATGCTGTTCGTGGTCAGTCCCTCCGGCCATGAACACTATCTGCAGGAACTGACCGAGCTTCTGAGCCGGCCCGGACCACCCGACCCAGAACAGATCGCCGTCTTGCGCGCCCGCCACGACATCCACCAGCTCACCCCGCTCACCACCCGCTAGTCCTGCAGTAAGCGTGTCGGCGTGGCTGACGGGCTGCAGGTGGCACAAAGGCCTTACCTTGCATGGGTTTGCGGTCTCAACGCAGCCCGGCAAGGAAGGCCTTTGTGGTGAAGAAGATAGCGCGTGATCAGAGCCGACGGAATGCGGCGCGACGACGGCGCAGGGTCGCGGCCCGACACAACCAGGCGGGGCGTTGGAGCCCTCGACCGGTGCCGATGATGACCACGGGCCCGGTGCATTACGAGGTCGGTGGGAACGTGGAGGCCACCAGTTTCGGGGGGATCGCCGCGGTGCACCGGTTGGTCACCAGGCTCGGGCTGGGCGAGGCGATCGACGCCGACCTGGAACTGTTGAAGGTGCACCTGCCCTACCACGAGTCCGATCATGTGCTGAACCTGGCCTACAACGTGGCCTGCGGCGGCACCCGGCTGGAGGACATCGAACGGCTGCGGCACGACACCGCGTACATGAACGCGTTGGGCGCGGACCTGATCCCGGACCCGACCACCGCCGGGGACTTCTGCCGCCGCTTCGATGAGGACGACGTCGTCACGTTGATGGGGGCGATCAACACCGTGCGCCCGAAGCTGTGGGCCGCTCGAGGCCGGGACCTGCTCGGCCCGGTTGCCTACCTGGACATCGACGGGACGATCACACCCACCTGCGGCAAGCGTAAGCAAGGCATGGACATGTCCTACAAGGGGATCTGGGGGTACGCGCCGCTGATCGTGTCGCTGGCCAACACCAAGGAGGTGCTGTACCTGGTCAACCGGCCCGGGAACGCCCCCAGTCACCAGGACGCGGCGCACTGGATCGACAAGGCGATCGAGCTGGTCGCCCCGCACGCGCCCCGGGTGTGTCTGCGCGGGGACACCGACTTCTCCCTCACCGCCCACCTGGACGCCTGGTCCGAACGCGCCGACTTCATCTTCGGGATGGACAACTCCACCGCGCTGCGCTGCCGGGCCGAAGCGCTGCCCGAGCAGGCCTGGCGGCGGCTGCACCGACCCGCCGCCTACCCCAACGCCACCGGGCAGACCCGGACCCGCCGCGAGGACGTCAAGGCGGCCATCGTGACCGACCGGCAGTACCTGAACCTGCACCTGAACTACGAGGACGTCGCCGAGTTCACCTACCAGCCGGGCAAGTGCACCCGGCCCTACCGGATGATCGCGCTGCGCAAGAACATCAGCCGCGCCCGCGGCGAACACGTCCTGCTGGAGGAGATCCGCTACTTCTTCTACATCACCACCCGCACCGACCTGACCGCCGAACAGATCGTCGAGCTGGCCAACGAGCGCTGCGACCAGGAGAACGTCATCGAACAGCTGAAGAACGGCGTGAACGCGCTGCGGGTCCCGCTGCACGACCTGGTCTCCAACTGGGCCTACATGGTGATCGCCGCCCTGGCCTGGAACATCAAGTCCTGGTTCGCGCTGATGATGCACCGCAAGAGCGACCGGCGTGACTACATCCGGATGGAGTTCCGCCGCTTCCTCAACAGCGTCATCCTGATCCCCGCCATGATCATCCGGCGGGCCAGGGCCATCACCATTCGGCTGATCGGCTACACCCCAGCCATCGACCGGCTGCTCAGCGTCTGGGCCACCACCGAACGCACCCGCTTCGGTTGACCCGAGACCGACCCCGACCCCAAACCCCAGAACCTGGACCCTCCCCCAGACCGTGGCCGCCACGGCGATCACGCCTGCCGCGGCACCAACAACAGGGTCAACGAGCAAGCAGTGAACGTCCGCGACGCCGCGGAAAGGCCAGCGGAAGGCCCGGCCACCAGCTGCCGCAGCAACGACCGGGCCAAAGAACAACAAGCCGACGTGACCGACTCCGGCACACGGCCCCCCTCACCGCGCACTCGCTTATTTGAGGCCTAGGGCTCCTCTGGTGCCAGGACTCTGAGGAGTGTCCTGAGTTTGGCGACTCGCGCGCGTCGGGTCGCATCTCACCTGCGGGCGGTGATCACGCGGCGGTCGGGACGCGGGCGTGGGCGATGCGTTCGGCGACGATGCGGTCGAGGGTGTCCAGGGCGGCGAGGAGTTCGGGTGGGGCGTTGGGTCGGCCGGTGGCCGCCAGGGGCCGTAGGACCTGGTCGTAGATCTTGGTGTAGAGGTGGGCGAACAGCAGGCCGTCGCGGGTCAGGACATAGCGGTTGCGTCCCGGGTCGCGGGTGATCAGTCCGTTGCGGGCCAGCCGGGCAAGGTCGTAGCTGGCCTGGTTCATGCTGTAGGGGCGGGCAAGCAGGCCGGTCATCCAGCCGCGGAGGGTCTTGTTGGTGATGCCGGTGACCGCCATCAGCATGCTGGCGCAGGCGCCGGCCAGGGCTTGGACTCGAAGGTCGCCGAACCGTAGCGCGGGCGCCTTCCTCCCATCGTCGGTGACGGTGGGTTTGGTGATCCGTTCGATGACTGGACTCACAAGTGCGCTGCCCTGACCGACGGTCTCAGTGTCCAGGAGCCGGTCGTTGATCGCACGGGCCTTGCCCTGAAGTTCGGGCAGGTTGGTCAGCAGACGGTTGCAGCGCAGGTCTCTCGGGTCGTTGACGACGGTTTCGATCCGCAGCGCAACCCCGTCTTTCAGGTACTGCTTGAGCCGGGAGTTCTTGTAGAACACGTTCAGGGTGACCAGCTCACAGTGCTGGTCGATCTTCGTCTTGAAACCGCCGGAAGGTGCAATGGTCGGGCGGCCGAGACGTTGCCCCCGGCGGAACAGCAGCTCGACGTTCTGCGGGCGGCCCAGGTCCATGTTCTCGACCAGGAGGGCTTCGAAGAACGCCCGGGCATGCACGTCAGCGTCGAACACCAGGGTGCGGGAGGTCTCGATCTGACGCATCGACAGGTCCCACCAGAACCCGGCGTCCCGGTCGGCGGTGGTCAGCGGCAGCGGGATCCGGGCCATCCACCGTTCGAACCACACCTGCACGGTGCCGGGTGCGAACCGGTCACAGATGTCCTGCAGCGCTTCGGGGTCGGTGCAGGTGGCGAACCCGTTGGACAGTTCGGTGAACCCGATCCCCGCCGCGACCGCCTGACGTTTGGCCCACTCGTGGCCGTTGACCCACACTTTGATCGGATACGGGAAGTAGGTGCAGATCTTGATGAACCCCGGGCCCATCCGCTGGTCCCAGATGTAGACGTAGAACACCGACACCCGGCGCTGCTCCTTGGAGAAGGAGAACTGCGGACACCCACCCGGATCGGTGTCCCGGCGGCGAGCGGTCCACACGGACGCGAACTCCTGCGCCCGACCGACCGCCACCACCCTCGACTCTCCCGCAGCGGCCGCCTGCTCCAGATAGGGCGCCATCACATCCGCCTTGCGGTCGCCGGCCTTGAACGTGACGACCGGCACCGCATTGGCCTGCGCCCACGCCTTGAAGTCCGTGCGGAACTTGTTCCCGATCCGCTCGAACAACGCCGGGGACGGGACCGGGTTCCCCAGATGATCGTGCAGGAAGTAGACCACCCCACCCGAGGTCTGCAACATTGCCACGAACCCGGTCAGATACAACCGGTCCAGACACGTGATGTCTAACCCGACGTGACCGGCCACCATCTGCGCAGCCGTCACGACCGGCTGACTCGCCACAACCGACGCCGACTCCGAATGCGTCACAGGGATCACCCCTAACCGGACCCGGTTCATGATCCGAGGATGAACCCGTCGGCACCGATCCCACCAGGCCAGCCACTCACCTCGGCGGTCCGAGGCGCAGCCTCTCTGGGTGGCTGGTGTCGAACGGCTGTCGGTGGGGGCGCGTGGGCCGCTGGGACGGGGGTCGCGGCCGGCAGCCGTCCTCTGCCGGGGATACGGCGAGTTGACCGGACGAAGTCCGTAGGCCCCTCCTGGCGCTCTCGGCGCCCAGTTCGACGGCTGGGCAGGGCAATCGCGGCTCCCCACCCCTTCGTTCACTCGGCTGCGGTGGCCCACCCCGATCCGGGCACAGACGCCACGGCAAGAACGGCCAGACGGGCCAGATTGACGGCCGCGGCGAGCAGGGCGAAGTCCGCGGCGGCCTTGACCTGGCCGCGGACCCGGGCGCGGCGACCGCCGTGCTTGCGGCGCATCAGGTGCCCGATCTTGCGTTCCACCTTCGGCCGAGTCGCCCGGTAGTCGCTGACCCAGTCCGGATGCTGTTGCCGGGCCCGCGCCGCGGCGAGCTGTTCCTCATAGACGCCGACGCTGATGGTGCGCCCGGCCGCGGCCGTGGTGCACTGCTCACGCAGCGGGCACCCCGCGCACGCCGGGCCGAAGCTGGCGGTACCGGCGCCGTTGGTACCGCGACGGATCGGCGCGGTGTTCCCGGCCGGGCAGGTGACGCTGTCCTGCTCAAGGTCGATGTCGAACTCGTTCTTGCTGAATCGACCGCCGCAGTTGGCAGGTTGCTGGGTCTTGCACCTGGACTCGATCCCGGCCTGCTCCAGACGCTCGTGCATCGACCCGGTGCCGTAGGCGTTATCGCCATACACGACCGCGGATTCCTCAGCGGCCACGCTGTCGGCGAGGCCCTGCGCCGGCCGCGCTGTCGTCCGCGTCATCCTCGCCGGCCGCGCTGTCGTCCGGGCCCTCAGCGGCCACGCTGTCGTCCGCGTCATCCTCGCCGGCCGCGCTGTCGCCGGGGCCCTCGTCGAGCAGGTCCGCGATCAGGTCCTCGGCGACGCTGGCGTCCCCGGCGTTGCCCGCGCTGACCGTGGTCGCGGTGATGATCTCGCTGTCCGGGTCGATGCCCACATGTCCCTTGTAGCCGTCGAAGCCACGCGCCGCGGTCTTGTGCCCGTGCCGGGCCTGCGGATCCACCGTGGAGATCACCCGGTCCTTCGCGACCCGCCGCGCGATCCGGAACACCCCGGCCTCGTCCACCTCGAGGTCCTGACCCAGCACGGTCGCCAACAGTTCGCCGGCCCGGGCCACCACCTCGGACAGCTCCCGCCCGTCCAACACGCCCAGCACCGCCATGCCGTCCCTGGCCAGCGCGTCGACCATCTCGACCCGAGCGGACGGGTCGTCGTAGTCACAGACCGGCTTGCCCGCGCTCGCGTAGTCATCCTCACGGGTCAGCACCGCCCGCACCGCTCGCTTCCAGCGCGCTGTCCGCGACCCGCAACACCCCACGGATCGCGGACCGGACCAGGGTGACGGTGTCCATCGTGGCGACCGCGTCATAGATCGGCGTCGAGTCCAGCACCCGCTTGCGCCCGACCAGCCCCGCAGCCCGGGCCACCTCCAGCACCGCCTCGAAGATCCGCTCCGGCCGCTGCCGAGCGAGCCAACCGGGCACGCATGTCCACCAGCACCGTGTGCACGAACCCCGGGTAGTCGAAATCCAGACCGCCGGCGGCGTACTTCCACCGCGCGTCGAAACAGAACCGGTCCACCGCCTCACGGTCGCTGCAGCCCTCGATGCGCTGCAGCACCATCACCACCGCCACGATGCTCGGCGGCACGCTGCGCCGGCCCACATCGGTGAACAGGTCCGCGAACATCTCCTCCGGGAACAGCCGGTGACACTCCCGGTGCAGCAACCCGTAGATCGACCCAGGCTGAGGTTCCCCCCGGACCGTGGAGGCATCAGCTATAAGGAGTAGCGATGTCTGAGAAGCGGAAGAAGTACGATCTGGAGTTCCGTGATGGGGCGGTCCGGATCGTCGAGGAGACGAACAAACCGATCGCGCAGGTCGCTCGCGACCTCGGCGTGAACGAGGGCACGCTGGGCAACTGGGTGGCTCGGGCCCGCGAGTCGGCCGAGGGCACGCGAGGGTTGTCCAAGGACGACCGCGACGAGCTCAAGCGGCTCCGCGCGGAGGTCGCGGAGCTGCGGATGGAGCGTGATGTCCTCAAGCGATCCGTGGTCCTGTGGGTCAAGGAGGCGACGAAGTGAGCGTGGCACGCTTCATCGCCGACCAGAGGACCAACTACCGAGTGCCACACACGGTCGTCTGCGCCCTGCTCGGGGTGTCGCTGGCGTGGTTCTACAAGTGGCTCGCTCGCGCCACCGGCCCGTCGGCTGCCTCGGGTCTGCACACAGACCGGGACCGGCACCGCAAGGTCGTCGACGAGGCCGTGAAGGCCGCGTTCGTCAAGGCCAAGGGGCTGCACGGCTCGCCGCGGCTGGTACACGACCTGCGGGACGAGGGCTGGGGACTCAACGAGAAGACCGTGGCCCGCTCGATGCGCCGCCAGGGCCTGATCGCCAGGCGGATCAAGCGCCGCAACGGGCTGACCAAACAGGACAAGACCGCACCGAAGTTCCCTGACCTGCTGCGTCGAGACTTCACCGCGCAGCGTCCGAACGCCAGGTGGGTGGGCGACATGACCGAGATCCCCACCGGCCCCGACGGTCGTGGCCCGAAGCTGTACCTGGCGACCGTCATCGACCTGTACAGCCGACGCCTGCTCGGCGCCGCCACCGGGCTCCACCCCGACGCGGAGCTGGCGTGCGCGGCGATCAAGATGGCCGTCGCGGCCCGCGGCGGCAAGCACGCGATCTGGCACGAGGACGAGGCCGAGCGCGTCATCTTCCACACCGACCGCGGCTCGACCTACACCGCACACGCCTTCACGCGCCTGTGCCGTCAACTCGGTGTCCGCCAGTCGATGGGCAGGGTGGGCTCGTGCTTCGACAACGCCGCCGCCGAGGCGTTCTTCAGCAGCCTGGAATGGGAGGTCCTGTCCCGACACGACTTCGAGAACACCCGCCAGGCCCAAGCCGTTGTGCTGGACTGGTGCTACGGGTTCTACAACCACGACCGCCGGCACAGCACGATCGGCATGATGAGCCCGGTCAACTACGAGAACACCGCGGCCCCCGACCGGGAAGCCGCATAGGGAAACCCTCCACGATTCGGGGGGAACCACAGGCGCCACCCGCGGTTCACAAAAGCCGACCGTGGACCCGAACAGGTCCGCCTGCCTCGGCGCCAACCCCAACGTCACGACTCACCCCGCTAGCAACACCACTGCGTCATGAGGACACTCTCCCGAACAGACCGCCCAGACCCGGGATCGCCACGGGCGAAAGGCACCAGCCAACTAGCGATCCTCGGGGGCCCAAAAACTGTGGGGGTTGTCTTGAGTTCTGCTTGACGTTCGCCCCCGGACCGGCGCAGTCTGTCGGTAGGGCCGCATCTTGCTCCAAACCCTTGATGCACAAGGCATCCACGTCGCGTAGGGCGACCGGCCTGACCCCAACGGAGTCGGGATTTCAGCGCAGTGAGGGCGACCTGAACAACATGGCTGGGTCACACCAGCAGCGGAAACTCGTCGCCAGCGCGCAGCGCGGCCATGTTGTCGTTCCCAGCAACGGGTGCATAACAACGCTCCACTTCGCCCCGCACCTCGGCGGTCAGAGGCGGAGCCTCAGTAGGAGGCTGGTGCCAAACGCCCAAATAGCTCCGATGCGCCGTGCATCATGCCTGGTCAAGAAGGCCTGCCAAGACGCCGATTTCGAGAAGAACACCAGCCACCCAGAGAGGCTGCGCCTCGGACCGCCGAGGTGAGTGGCTGGCCTGGTGGGATCGGTGCCGACGGGTTCATCCTCGGATCATGAACCGGGTCCGGTTAGTACTACAGCCGCACATATTTTGCGGGTTTTGGGCGTGTCGCGCATGTGAGACTGGTGCGCATCGGCATGTTGCTGGTGTGACTGGTGAGGTTCAGGTGGCTGAGATCGAGGCGTGGGCGGCGGGCCTGGCGGCGTTGCATGCGCGGATCGCGCCGCGGTTCGCACGGTCGGAGCCGCGGGAGCGCGTGTTGGCCTACGTCCGGGGCCTGTTGTCGGCGTTGGAGCGGAAGAACTCCTGGACGTTGGCCGAGTCCGCGGGCGAGGCCGTTCCCGATGGGATGCAGCGCCTGCTGGCCGCGGCGGACTGGGACGCCGACGTGGTGCGTGACGACGTGCGCGACTACGTGGTCGAGCATCTGGCGCCTGGGCCGGGCGATCCGACGGCTGTGTTGGTCGTGGACGAGACCGGGTTCTTGAAGAAGGGCACCAAGTCGGCCGGCGTGGCCCGGCAGTACTCCGGCACCGCGGGCCGGATCGAGAACTGCCAGATCGGGGTGTTCCTGGGCTACGCCACGACCGCGGGACGGACGTTTCTGGACCGCGAGCTCTACTTGCCCAGGGCGTGGACCCAGGAGCGTGACCAGTGCCGCGCAGCCGGGGTGCCCGACGAGGTCGAGTTCGCGACCAAGCCGGAGCTGGCGATGACGATGCTCGCCCGTGCCCTCGACGCCGGCGTGCCGGCCGGATGGGTCACCGCAGATGAGGTCTACGGTCAGCACTCCGGGCTGCGCCGGATGCTCGAGGAACGCCGAACCCCTTATGTGCTTGCGGTTCCGGTCAGCCAGCGGGTCTTCGCCGTCGTGGCGGGGAAGGTCACCGAGCTCCGCGCCGACGCTCTGGCCGCGCATCTGCCCGCCCAGGCGTGGAAGAAGATCTCCGCTGGCGCAGGCTCGAAGGGGCCACGGCTGTACTCCTGGGCCAGGGCCGCGATCCGGCCGCTGGAGGACACCCGCAGCTACTGGCTGCTGGTCCGCCGCAGCCTGACCGACCCGACCGACCTGGCCTACTACCTCTGCTACGGCCCCGACGACACGCCGCTACGTGAGTTGGTCCGGGTCGCCGGTGCCCGCTGGGCGATCGAGGAGACCTTCCAGACCGCCAAGGGACAGGTCGGCCTGGACCAGTACCAGGTCCGCCGCTACGACGCCTGGTATCGCCACATCACCCTGGCCATGCTCGCCCATGCCTTCCTCACCACCACGACCGCGGCAGCGGGCCGAAAGGGGGGCCCGCACCCAGGCCGAGGACCTGATTCCGCTCACCGTGCCCGAGGTCCGCCGCCTTCTCGCCGCCCTGATCTGGCACCAGCCATCCACCGCCAACACCGTTCTGGACTGGTCCCGCTGGCGACGTCGCCACCAAGCCCGCGCCCGCCGCTGCCACTACACCCGACGAGGCGCCTCGCCATAAGTGCGGCTGTAGTATTAGGGGTGATCCCTGTGACGCATTCGGAGTCGGCGTCGGTTGTGGCGAGTCAGCCGGTCGTGACGGCTGCGCAGATGGTGGCCGGTCACGTCGGGTTAGACATCACGTGTCTGGACCGGTTGTATCTCAGCGGGTTCGTGGCAATGTTGCAGACCTCGGGTGGGGTGGTCTACTTCCTGCACGATCATCTGGGGAACCCGGTCCCGTCCCCGGCGTTGTTCGAGCGGATCGGGAACAAGTTCCGCACGGACTTCAAGGCGTGGGCGCAGGCCAATGGGGTGCCGGTCGTCACGTTCAAGGCCGGCGACCGCAAGGCGGATGTGATGGCGCCCTATCTGGAGCAGGCGGCCGCTGCGGGAGAGTCGAGGGTGGTGGCGGTCGGTCGGGCGCAGGAGTTCGCGTCCGTGTGGACCGCTCGCCGCCGGGACACCGATCCGGGTGGGTGTCCGCAGTTCTCCTTCTCCAAGGAGCAGCGGCGGGTGTCGGTGTTCTACGTCTACATCTGGGACCAGCGGATGGGCCCGGGGTTCATCAAGATCTGCACCTACTTCCCGTATCCGATCAAAGTGTGGGTCAACGGCCACGAGTGGGCCAAACGTCAGGCGGTCGCGGCGGGGATCGGGTTCACCGAACTGTCCAACGGGTTCGCCACCTGCACCGACCCCGAAGCGCTGCAGGACATCTGTGACCGGTTCGCACCCGGCACCGTGCAGGTGTGGTTCGAACGGTGGATGGCCCGGATCCCGCTGCCGCTGACCACCGTCGACCGGGACGCCGGGTTCTGGTGGGACCTGTCGATGCGTCAGATCGAGACCTCCCGCACCCTGGTGTTCGACGCTGACGTGCATGCCCGGGCGTTCTTCGAAGCCCTCCTGGTCGAGAACATGGACCTGGGCCGCCCGCAGAACGTCGAGCTGCTGTTCCGCCGGGGGCAACGTCTCGGCCGCCCGACCATTGCACCTTCCGGCGGTTTCAAGACGAAGATCGACCAGCACTGTGAGCTGGTCACCCTGAACGTGTTCTACAAGAACTCCCGGCTCAAGCAGTACCTGAAAGACGGGGTTGCGCTGCGGATCGAGACCGTCGTCAACGACCCGAGAGACCTGCGCTGCAACCGTCTGCTGACCAACCTGCCCGAACTTCAGGGCAAGGCCCGTGCGATCAACGACCGGCTCCTGGACACTGAGACCGTCGGTCAGGGCAGCGCACTTGTGAGTCCAGTCATCGAACGGATCACCAAACCCACCGTCACCGACGATGGGAGGAAGGCGCCCGCGCTACGGTTCGGCGACCTTCGAGTCCAAGCCCTGGCCGGCGCCTGCGCCAGCATGCTGATGGCGGTCACCGGCATCACCAACAAGACCCTCCGCGGCTGGATGACCGGCCTGCTTGCCCGCCCCTACAGCATGAACCAGGCCAGCTATGCCTCGCCCGGCTGGCCCGCAACGAACTGATCACCCGCGACCCGGGACGCAACCGCTATGTCCTGACCCGCGACGGCCTGCTGTTCGCCCACCTCTACACCAAGATTGACGACCAGGTCGACGGCCCCTGGCGGCCACCTGCCGACCCAACGCCCCACCCGAACTCCTCGCCGCCCTGGACACCCTCGACCGCATCGTCGCAGAACGCATCGCCCACGCCCGCGTCCCGACCGCCGCGTGATCACCGCCCGCAGGTGAAAGACTACCCGACGCGCGCGAGTCGCCAAACTCAGGAGACTCCTCAGAGTCCTGGCACCAGAGGAGCCCTAGCGGCCGGCGTGCGCACACATGCCAAGCACCGAGGCGCTCGCTCGACGGCAACCGCCTGGGTGCTGTACTCCACGAGGGCCAGGACTGGGCTCTGGGAGCTTCAACGTACCTTCGACAGTGCCCCCTCGCCGCGCTGGCTCTGTGGTTTGCCGGTGCCGCCTATAGGTAGATCAAGGCGCCCCGGCCGCACTCGGCGATCTGCGGTCCGTGTCCTCGCTCGCTGGCGCTCGCTGCGGGGCGAACGGCAGCTGCCTACAGCAGGGACAGGAGCGCCTCCGCGGTCGCCTCTGGGGCGTGGATCGGCGCCAGATGGTTGCCCACCAGCTCTCGGAAACTCCAGCCAGGATCCGACCGCAGTCGACTCGCAGTGCTCGTGAGCGCATCCCCCGCCGGATCCTTGCACTCGGTGCAGAAGACGAATGCGCGCCGGACCGCCGCGGCCGCCGGATTCCCGAGCCGGATGGGCTGGGTGTAGGTCGCGAGCGGCTGAGGCACCAGCTTGGCCAGCAACCATGCCCGGTCGTCCGGGTCCGGTATCAACGACCCGAGCCACTCCACGTAGGGTTCGACGACAAGAAAGCCCGGCATACCGGCGGCCTCCGCCGCCGCACGATCGGCGGCGCGAACCTCCTCGGACGACAGCTCGGCGTCGTAAGCATTCTCGCCGTCGGCTGGCAGCAGGGCGTCGAGGTAGACCAACCGCGCCAAGCGCTCCGGCACGCGCTCCGCGACCCCAGTAATGATCATCCCGCCGTAACTCCAGCCGACGAGCGTGACGTCGGTCAGCTCCTCAAACGCGAGGACGTTGACGACGTCGGTGATGTGAGTGTCCAAGTCCACCGCCGCGCTGGCGAGGTGCACACGGTCGCCCAAACCGGTACCGGTCGTGGCATACACATCGTGGCCATTCCTCCGCAGCACCGGAATGATCTTCTTCCAGACCCAACCGCCGCCCCACGCGCCATGCACCAATACGTACGTGGCCATCGCACCCTCTCCGAAGAATGGTCGATTGTCGCGCCGTTCGAGAGCATCTCTCAAGCCCGGGAGTCTCGGCTCGCACGTCGTACAGCAGCGAAGTACAGCAACGTGTTGCCGTTCCAAGCCTCCGCCATCGTCCACCTGAGTCTTGGCGAGCGTCCAGCCAGCATCGCCGGCACCCACTGCCCGTGCGCAAGCAGTGGCGTGAGGGGTGGCGCGAGCCGGCATCCCGAGCGCATACCAATGCCGCGCCCCTGAGCACCTTGAAAGCGCGCGCTCCTGCCCCCAGCAGATGCCCCCCGCCCTCCCCCGAGCGTTCAGTCGGGCCACCCCGTCCACTCACTGCCAGCCGGCGGGCTATGGCGGACAACCGCCGGACCAGGCCGGCACGCTTTGTCGAGAAGGTCTGCAAAGGACCGGACGGTGCCAGGGCTGAGTGACCAATTGATTGACAGTCGTCAGTGACTCGACAGGACCGCCCAACACGCCGCAGTACTTGTCGCGCTCATGCACCGCGTCCGAACCCCGCCGATCCTGCTTCGGACGAAGGCGTCGACGGGGCCGATTTGCGGATGGTGGCCGCTGTTCGCCTGTTCTCTCTGGGCGAGGTGGGATGGCTTGACCATTGTCCCAATCGTCGTGCGCAGCCGCGATGGGATCCGTCGAAGGCCATTGTGTGTCAATTGGGTTCGTTGCGTGCGGCGCGCCGTCGACGGCGGCTGCGGGAACACGCCGGAGCGTCCGGACTCGGTCTTACCGTGAGGCCGAAGGAGGGCTGATCGGGGTGATGACGGTGCACGTGTTGCACGCCGGTGATGGGTACACGTATCTGACCCGGCAGGTGGCATCGGGGGATGTGGCGCGTCGGCGTGGTGAGGCGTTGACGGACTACTACACGGCGGAGGGCAACCCGCCGGGTCGGTGGGTCGGCACGGGCCGGGCGGCGATGGATGTGCACGGGCTGGTGTCCGAGGCGCAGATGAAGGCGCTGTTCGGTGAAGGGCGTGCACCCGGACGCGCAGGCGCGCATCCAGGCGGCGCTGGCACGCGGCGTGTCGGTCGAGCAGGCGGAGGCGTCGGTGCGGCTGGGTCGGCGGTTCCCGGTGATCGATCACACCGGTGAGGTGTGGCGGGAGCGGCTGGACGCGGCATACGAGGCGTTCCACCGCGAGCAGGGTCGCCGGCCGGAGCGTGGCCCGGAGCGGGACTTGATCCGGTGGACCGTCGCCACGGAGCTGTTCCGGGAGACCCAGCAGCGGGAGCCGACCGACGACGCGGAGGTGAAGGCGTTCATCGCCCGGGTGGCGAGACCGCCGCGGCAGCCGGTGGCCGGCGTGGACCTGGTGTTCACCCCGGTGAAGTCGGTGTCGGTGCTGTGGGCGCTCGGCGACGAGGCACATCCGCGCGCAGGTGGAGGCGGCGCATGAGGCGGCCTGGCAGCGGGCGTTCGCGTTCGTCGAGCGGGAGGCGGCGTTGACCCGCACCGGCAAGGCCGGGATCGCGCAGGTGGACACGAACGGGTTGGTGGCGGCGGCGTTCGACCATCCGGACTCGCGCTCGGGGGATCCGAACCTGCACACGCACGTCGCGGTGTCCGCGAAGGTGCAAGGCCTGGACGGGGCGTGGCGGGCGTTGGACATGCGGGTGTTGCACGCGATGGCGGTGGCGGCCAGCGAGACCTACAACACCGCGGTGGAGGACGAGCTGCGCACCCGGCTCGGGGTGCGGTTCACCGAACGGGCGGCGGGCCGGGGGAAGCGGCCGGTGCGCGAGATCGACGGCATCCCAGCGGAGCTGCTGCGGGTGTTCTCCTCCCGCCGGGCCCAGGTGGAGTCCGGGTACGAGCAGGCCCTGGCCCGGTACCGGGCGGCGCATGGGCATGACGCGCCCCGGGCGGTGCAGTACCGGCTGGCGCAGGAGGCGACCCTGGCGGGCCGGCCAGCCAAGGACCAGCCCCGCTCGTGGGCGGATGCTCGGCGGGAGTGGCTGGACACAGGCACGGGAGGTGCTGTCGCGTGGCCCTTTCGGTCTTGGTGGTGATGTCGAGCGGGTCGTGCGCCGGGTGGTCGGACACGGCACACCGGACGCTGTCGTGGATGAGTCGGCGCGGGAGGCGCTGGCCCGGGCGGCGGTCGAGACGGTGGCGGAGTCACGCTCGACGTGGACCCGCTGGCACATCCGCGCAGAGGTGCACCGGCTCAGCCGCGGCCTGAACCTGGCCCCGGCGGCTCGGGACGGTCTGGTGGACGAGGTCACCGAGCGGGCCCTGTCCCGGGAGTGCCTGTTGTTGGAGGCGCCGGAGGCGAACCCGGCCCCGGACGCGTTGTGCCGCCGGGACGGGGCGAGCGTGTACACCGTGCATGGGATGGCCCGGTACACCAGCGAGCGGCTCATCCTGGCGGTGGAGGACCGGCTGCTGGCGGCCGCGCGGGAGCGGACCACGATGGCCACGGCGGACCCGGTCCTGGACGCGGCCGCCGCGGCGTTGGAGCGTGAGCATGGGTGGGCGTTCGACACCGGGCAGGTGGAGCTGGCGCGCTCGTTCGTGTGTGACGACCGGCGCGTCGTGGTGGGGGTGGGCCCGGCCGGCACCGGCAAGACGACCGCGATGCAGCTGGCGGCGCGGGCGCTGGCCGCCGATGGGCGGCGGCTGGTCGCGGTGGCCCCGTCGGCACGGGCGGCGGCGGTGCTGGGCCGCCAGGTCGGCGTGCCGGCCACGACGCTGGCCAAGCTGCTGCACGCCCACACCAGCCGACGCCGAGGTCCCGGCCGAGTTGGTTCTGGGCCGTGGTGATGTGGTGTTGGTGGATGAGGCGGGCATGGCCGGCACCCCCGCGTTGGGGCGGCTGCTGGAGGTGGTGACCCGCAGCGGCGCGGTGCTGCGGCTGGTCGGGGATCCGATGCAGCTGTCCGCGGTGGAGGCCGGCGGGGCGCTGCGGCTGCTGACCCAGCAGGCCGACGCTGCGGTGTTGGGGCGGGTGCACCGGTTCGCCGACCCGGCCGAGGCGACGGCGAGCCTGCAGCTGCGGCGGGGGAACCCGGCGGCGTTGGGGTTCTACGAGTCGCGCAGCCGGCTGACCGACGGCAGCCGCCAGGGGATGCTCGAGGAGGTGTACGACGCGTGGCGAGCAGGACCAGGCGGCCGGCTGCTCGACGTTGATGGTGTCCGCCTCGACGGTGGAGGTCGCCGGGTTGTGCGCCCGGGCCCGCGCCGACCGGGTCGCCGCCGGCGTGGTGGAGCCGGACGGGGTGCGCGCTGCATGACGGCAACCACGCCGGCACCGGGGATGTGGTCGTCACCAGGGCCAACCGGCGCACCCTGGCGGTGCTCGGCGGGCGCGACTTCGTCAAGAACGGTGACCTGTGGCGGGTGACCGCGCGGCACAGCACCGGCGAGCTGACCCTGACCCATCTGGGTCACGGCGGGTCGCGTGCGGCTGCCAGCGGAGTACGCCGCGGCGCATCGTGGAGCTCGGGTACGCCACCACGGTGCACCGCGCCCAGGGGATGACCGTCGACACCGCGCACGTGCTGGTCGACACGAGCATGTGCCGCGAGTCGCTGTACGTGGCGATGTCCCGCGGCCGCACCGGCAACCACGCCTACGTGGTCACCGACGAGATGCTCGATGTCGACCTGCACCACCAGCCCGCGCCCCGCCTGGACGCCATCGGCGTGTTGACCGGGGTGCTGGCCCGGGAGGGGTCGGAGCGGTCGGCGACCGAGACCATCCAGGCGGCGCTCGCAGGCGGCGGAGTCGCTGTCCACGCTGGTGCCCCGGTACCTGGATGCGCTCACCCGTGCCACGGTCACCCCCGAGGTGGAGGCGGCGGTGCGGGCTGGGCTGCGCGATGCCGGCGGTCCCGCGTTGGAACACCAGGCCAGTGGACTCGCCGGGCTGGCATCGGCTGCTGGTCGCCAGCGCGGGAGCCGCACGCGCGGGAGACGGTCGCCGAGGCGGTCCGCTGCCAGCTGCTCGACGCGGCCGGGGTGCATGACGTCGCCGGTCTGCTGGCGGCCCGGGTGGCGCGACTCGCAGCCGAGTACGGCGATGGCGCCGGGGTGGACGCGGGCGGGTCGTGGCGGCCGCCGTGGCTACCCGCGCCGACCGCTCTCGGGTTGAGCGACCCGGTCGCGGCGTGGGCGATCCGCCAGGACCAGCTGGTCTGCCAACGGGTGCACGCCCTGGTCGAGCAGGTGGCCGCTGACCCGCCGGCCTGGGCCCGCACCATTGTCGGCCGGCCCGACACTGGGCCCGAGCGGGCCGCGTGGGAACGGGATGTGGCCGTGGTGGCTGCCTACCGTGACCAGCACGGCATACCCGATCACGTCGCACAGCCGATCATCCCGCCAAACCAGGGCAACGCAGTGCTCGCCGTCCGGCGCGTCGTGGCTGCGGCTGCAACCGGGTAACCAGGGTGTGCCGCGATCGGAGGAGACGGTGGCACGGCTGCGGGAGTTCGCGGCCCGACCTGGACCGGACTACGGCGAGCTGCTGCGCCAGGAGGGTATGCCGGTGCGCCGCCCCCGCCCGCCCGACCTGCCGGCGCGACCCGACCTGACGCCACGAGGGCCCCGCCGGTGACACCCCGACCCGCACACCGGCAGCCCCGTTATCCACAGCAGCGGGCCCGGCGCTTGTTCGCCGTCGTGCGCGGCGAGACGGTGCCGGGAACCGACCGACAAGGAACGAGGACCTGATGAATGACACGACGCACCCAGTCGCGACAGCGGTCGGCCTGGTTGGCCGGGCCCGGACGCAGGCGCTGGCCGCGGCGCAGGCCGACCCCGCTTCGACGTGGATCGACGCGTTCGCCGCGATCGACCAGTGCCTGTCCCAGCTGACCATCGCCGCTGACGGCGCGCCGGCCACGGCCAGCCTCGACAGCGACCAGATCGACGAACTCGTCCTGTCTGGAGCTGCTCGAGCAGGCTGAGCGGGCCCTGGCCAGCGTGCCGCCCGGGACGGGACCACCGTCGCTGGTGCTGGTCCGGGCGTACCTGACCGAGGCGATCCTGGAAACCTGCCGGGCGGGCGCCGTGAGCCTGACCACGTTCGGGGACCTGCTCACCGAAGCCGAAGCGGTGCTGACCGACCTGGCCGCCCGGCGCACCCTCGACGCGGCCGGGATGGTCGCCGGCTGGCAACTATTCGCCCGCCGGGCCGTCCACGCGATCACGGCCGCGACGCGCGACCGGGATCCGCGGTGGTATGCCGTGGACCGGCTCGCGATCCAGGTGGCTCGGCCGATGCCGGTCGGCCTGCGCGGCAAGGCCGCCGCCGCCGTAGACCCGGAGCCGGCTCTGGCACGCGCGGCCCACCTGCTGGGTGCCGCCGGTGATCTGCTGGCCGCAGCACCGCGTGGGTCCGTGGCTGACGTCATGGCCGACGACGCGACCGTGCGGGCCGCTCAGGCCCGGGTGGCCGGCCTGCTCGCGGCGGGTGGCGCACCTGGTTGCCCGCGCGGTCGACGAGGCCGAGCAGGCCGGTCAGCCGCTCGGCGAGCCGACCCGGCTGGTGGGCACCAACGCCGCGTTCGTCGAGCAGCTCGCGGCGGCGGTGATGGCCCGCAGCCCCACCACGACCGGGCGGGCCGACGACATCGCGGCCGTCACGCTCGGCAGCCAACCGGTGTCGTTGGAGGAGGCGGTCGAGGTGTGGGGTCGCCAGGCCCGGGACACCGTGCGGGCGGAACATCCCTCCGCGCGGGACCTGCAGGGACTGGCCGGGGATCTCGCCCGGTTGTGCGCCCACTCGCGGGTCATCGTGCGCACCGCCGTCCACGAGCAGCTGCTCGAGGCCGGGTGGGCAGGAGCCGCGGACACGGCACTGAGAGAAGCGACCAGCCGATGGATGACCGTCGCGGCAGCCGTGAGCACGCTGCACACTCCGTCGCCGGCCACACCGCAGAAGATCGCCATCTCGCACGCCGTCGGCCGAGCACTGATCGCGGTGACTCGTCAGGGGAACGGGTGGGCCACGCCAGAGGTTGTCGCCTGCCGGGTCGATGTCGCTCGAGCGCTGGCGGTTGTCCGCCGGGGCCAGGATGTGGCCTATGACGTCGGGATCACCGCCCACGACATTCCGCAGACACTGGCAACCGCGGGCCTTCTGTACGTGCCGAAGCGCCTGTTGACGCCGAGCGTCGCCAACCTGGGCCCTCGGCTACAGCGCGGGCTTGCCCCCGCCGGACCGGAGGACGTGAAGGCGCTGACATCAGCGGTCGGGATCGCGCGCCTGTCTGCGGGCGAAGCCCGGACCGCCGTGGCGCCTCGTGCCTCCTCGTCCGCGCCACGGGGGTAGGAACGGGCATGTCCGGTGGAGCGACAGCCGGCCCCTCCACTGCGGCTGGTCGTCGATCCGCCGCCGCTACCTACTGTCGAGGGTGGGTTCAAGACGGTCCTGGCGGACCCACCGTGGCGGTTCACAAACCGCACCGGCAAGGTCGCTCCGGAGCACCGGCGCCTGGACCGGTACTCGACACTCGACGTCGACACCATCTGCGGCCTGCCGGTCACGGACGCGGCCGCCGGCGACGCGCACCTGTACCTGTGGGTGCCGAACGCGCTGCTGCCGGACGGGCTGCGGGTGATGCGGGCGTGGGACTTCCGGTACGTGTCGAACGTCGTGTGGGCCAAGCGGCGCATCGACGGTGGGCCGGACGGGCGTGGAGTCGGGTTCTACTTCCGCAACGTCACCGAGCTCATCCTGTTCGGGGTGCGCGGCAGCCTGCGCACCCTCGCGCCGGCGCGCCGGCAGGTCAACCTGATCGAGTCACGCAAGCGAGAGCACTCCCGCAAGCCCGACGAGCAGTACCAGCTGATCGAGTCCTGCTCGCCCGGGCCGTACCTGGAGCTGTTCGCCCGGCACGCCCGCGACGGTTGGACGGCGTGGGGTGACGAGTCGGGGCAGCAGGTGACCCAGCGGGGCACGGTCCATGGGCGTCCCGGTGCGCCCCGGGGTCGCGTGGCCCGCTGCCCGGCGTCGTTGAGAAGCGAGGAGCAGGCGTTGAACCGCTCGAGGTGCGCGATCGGGCGACAAGCGCACCGGCCTCGGCAGCGCAGGGGTTAGCGACCACTTCGTACTTCGTACTTCGCCTCCTCGCGATTTGCTGCACGACTTCAACGTGGAGTACCGCGAGCCGACACCTCCGGTCCAACAGCCGGCTGCCCACCTTGCCGAGCTGGTCGGGACCGCCAGGTCACAGTCTTGCTCGCCCAGGAGCCCGAGACCAGCCCCGCCGTGGGCGCCGCCGTGGGCGCCGCCGTGATGCGCGTGCAGCCGTCGGTGTGGAGCTCCGCACAAAGAGGCATACCTGGCCGAGCTCTACGTGGTTCCAAGCAAGCGGGGACGCGGGTACGGCCGGGAGCTGACCACCGCGGCCATCAGGGTCGCGCGGCAGCAAGGCGGCGACTACGCCATGGTGGTCACTAGTGAGGACGACCGCCTGGCTCAACGCCTCTACGAGGCAGCTGGGTTTCGCCGGACCGAAGGGGAAGGCGGCCCCCTCATGCTTGCGTACGAGCGGGACCTGTAGGCCTTGGCGGCCGCGTCTATCCTCGCGAGCCTACCGCCCGGCTGGAGCGGGGGTCGCCGCCGCCACCGCTCAGGCGTCGAGGTCGAACGCGACCAAGACCAGAAAGACGATCACGCACATCCGATCGTCGATCAACGCCTCACCGTCAGCCCTCAGGTATCGGGGACGTGTGCCCCTTCGGTCGTAGTCGACCGCCGAGCCGCCGACCCGCCGCACCCGGCTGCCGGCCATGTCGTAGTCGATGCCCATGTTCCCGATGCGGACGAGCCAACTCCCGAAGCGGTCGTACTCTGAGTCCCGGCTCGCCGAATCGCACTGGTCGGCTGCCAAGCTTGTCGTACTCGATCTGATCCTTGCCGACATGACGCAGACGGCTCCCTGCGAAGTCATAGTCGATCTCGAGGTGCCCGAACGTCTTGTCCCGACTTCCTCCCCTGTCGTTAGAGATTTGGAGGTCTCCGATCTGACGCAGACGGCTGCCCGCTCTGTCGTAACTGAACTCGACCTGCACGCCTTGAGCCAAGCCGCGGAAGGCAGACCCGGCTTGGTGCTTCCGACGAGGGACCGCTCTCTGCCGTCGACGGCCGCATCACTCCGCCGGGAGGAGACCACCGCCGCCTGCCAGCCGTCGGTATCTAGAACGAGCCGCGAGGGGTGCCCCCTTCCGCCGCGAAGCGCGGCACTCAGAGCCCTCACCGACGGCCGTTGGAGATGTCAGGCGGCGAGCGGGTTTCGACCCGCCCGGCATCCGCGGGACTGCCATGATCGGAGAATGACGGAGCAGAGGACGGGCGCGGCAAGACCCGCCGACGGCTTCACTGCCGAGGAGAAGGCCGCGATGAAGCAGGCGGTCGCTGAGAAGAAGCGCACCGCTGCCGGGAAGAACAACGAGGATGACGTCCTGGCCGCGATCGGGGCCATGGACGACTTCGATCGGCCAATCGCCGAAGGCCTTCACGCCTTGGTCAAGCGGATCGCACCCGAGCTCACCTGCCGCACCTGGTACGGCTTTCCCGCCTACGCCCGCGACGCCAAGGGAAAGGAGATCGTCTTCTTCTACCAGTTCGCGGCCAAGTTCAAGACGCGCTACGGCACCCTCGGCTTCAACGACTCCGCACGCCTCGACGCTGGCACGCTGTGGCCGAGCGCCTTCGCGATCACCGAGTGGAGCAGCGCCAACGAGGCCGCCGTCACCGAGCTGATCCGACGCGCCCTGGGCTGATCCCTACACGCGCGAGTCCTCGACGAGCAGGCGACCGGAAGTACTCAACTGGTCGTCGCAGCCCACAGTCTTGAACACGGTCATCCCCGTCAATGGCCACCCTCCCACCGTGCTTCGACCTGCCGCTTCGCCGGGCAGGCGAACCGGGCGAGCGGCTGGGTGTCTGTGGCGTTACCCCTTCGCGCTTCACGTCGCAGCGCACTCGTCTGCCGCACCGAGGACGTACCTTTCGGGTCGTCCGACATCTGCCGCGCTGAGGGCGAACGCGCGACCATGTCGGCGTGTGCGCGGGAACGCGCGACCACACATCGCAACTCGTGCAGGGCGTCTTGGCCGCCGACATGTCCGGCGGCATTTGGCCCGTCTCGGCGTTGCCCTCAGGTCTTGGCGTGGCTGTTGACGCGGGCCGGTGTCGGCTGGAGGTCCCACGATCAGGGTTCACGCCGCCGCGCGCACGCGGTCGAGAACGGCCTGGGCGACCTGCTCCGGCTCCTTTTCGGGAAGCCAGTGTCCCTCGTCGAGCTCGACGAATCTGTACTGGGCCGTGACGTACTTCCCCGTCCGTTCCGCAGCCGCCCGGCTGAGGAATGGGTCCTGGCGGCCCCACAGGTAGGTCGTCGGAACCGGGATCTCGCGCAGGGGCACATCCCGGGACAGCGGGATGGCGCGGTACCAGCCCAGCGCTCCGGACAGGACACCTGGCTGGGCCATCGCCTCGACGTAGCGGGTTGCGTGCTCGGCTGGGCAGCCGCTGCGGATCAGCGTTCGCCGCAACGTTGCCCGCAGGAGCAGCTCGGGCAGCACGGGAAGCTGGAAGAAGGCCATGTACCAGGACCGCAGGGCTTGTGTGCTCGTGTGCAGGGCCGCACCCATCGCCGCCGGGTGCGGGGTCGACAGCACGGTCAGCGAGGCAACCCGGTGTGGGTTCCATGCGCCCATCCCCCAGGCGGGTGCGGCCCCCCAGTCGTGCCCGACCAGATGCGCCCGCTCGACCCCCACCGCGTCGAGCAAGGCCACCACGTCAGCGGTCGTCTGCGCGGTCGTGTAGCCGGAGCGGCGCTGCGGCAGGGCGCTGGCGGCATACCCGCGCTGGGTTGGCACCAAGGCCCGCACGCCCTCGGCTGTCAGCTGCCGGACAACCTCGTCGTAAGCGTCCGCCGTCTGGGGAAAGCCATGCAGCAGAACGGCGACGGGCCCTTCCGGCGGCCCGCTGTCACGCACAGGGAAGATGAGACCATCACGCTCGAACGACTGCATGTGCCTAGCCTGCCCTGACCAGGGGGCTGGGCGGCGGACGTAAGGGATGCCGTAGCGGTGTTGTTCGCCCGGACCTCGCCTACCAATGTAAAGGCGTGAAGGTGACCCTGCGGAACATCCCCTATCTTGCGTTGACGAGTGCCAGTGTCGTGCCGCTTCGCATTCGGCAGATGCGCCGAACAGATGGCACTCTCATGCATAATGCCGATGAGCGGAAGTTGTGGCCCGGGGGGCGGCGGTCGCGCTGTGACGGACGCCGTGCTCCTGCTTTGACTTCAACTGCTTGAAGTCTTTAACGTCGCAAAGGTGAGCGCACGGACGACCCACCAATACACGGTCACACGAAAGCGGCCGCGCTGACCGGGCTACCGGCGAGCACCCTGCGCTACTACGAGTCCATCGGGGTTGATCACGCCCATCAGCCGCGGCGCGAGCAGCAAGCACCGGGTCTACGACGAGGACGACCTCGATCAGCTGATGTGCGTCGCATGCCTCGCTGACACGAGCATGTCCGTCAGTGACGTGCAGCAGTAGGTGGCGAACGGGCAGCTCGGTCCTTCTGCCGCGGGCGAGCAGATAGGGCTGCTCGCGGCGCACGACGGCTGGTACTCGACGCGGAGCACATCGCTCTCCGCCAGCGGTACGTCCGGCTCAAGACCGACTAGTGGCACGCGGTCGACGCGGGCGATGCCGAGCGAGCAGACGTGTCGGCCAGCGAAGCCCGCGCGCTGGCCGACACGCTCAAGCGAGCCAAAAGGCAATAACCAACGGCGCCCAGTGGCGGACCCGAGGTGGTCCGCAGATCACACGCGCCCCGAAAGAGGGGTATGATGAGTTTTATCCCTCGGCGTGCCGACGCTGGCACCGTCACCCTTTAAGGCCAGCCCGTGTTTCGTCACCGAGGGTGTCGGGTTTGTGCCAGCGCCCGGGGCGGTTCTGTCGAGGTCATCCGGCCCGGCGACCGCGTCTGTTCGAGGG
>CAVYKM010000027.1:0-156614 GCA_963769085.1 uncultured Actinomycetota bacterium
CGCGTCCACAGTCGTACTGGCGCTGCTGGGCACGTTGCTCACCGTGACGTCGATCCTCGTGCCGGCCGAGTCGGCCCAGGCGGCCACGGTGACCATCGGGACCATCCAAGGCCAGATGGCCGACCACAAGGGCGCCGACAACGGAACCGGTGGTGACAACTGCATCACGTACAATCCGACGAACACGGCAACGTCATCCGGCCTCGTGAGCAACCCCAACGAAGCGCAGACCGGGCACGGGTTCTCCGGCAGCAGGTGCCCCAACAAGCTAAGTACGACGGATCAGAGCGTCGTCGGCTTCCGGCCCTCGGCGACGACATCCGCGCAAGACGGGGTCTCGTTTCTCATCGGGCGGATGATCCACTACAACAACCCGATCACAGCAAGCGACCGGTACTTCACCGGCACCATCAACACGGTCCTCGGCGGGTTCACCGCACCGAACACGCTGAGCTTCCCATGGAGCCTCGACGAGACTCCGAACACGGGAGGCGGCGTCAACGACGTCATCACGTTTACCAACCGAATCTCCACGGTGACCCTGACCCAGGGTGGGCTGAGTTTCCGCCTGGTCGTCCTCGGGTTCATCCCGGTGGCGAACGCCACGACCTGCCCCACGACCCCGGCCGGAACACCCGTCAATGAGTTCTCGACGGTCGAGGGACAACAGACCCACGCCTGCCTATACGCCTCACTTCAGCAGACCCGCACCTTGACGATCAGCAAGGTAGTGACCGGCTTCGGCGCCCCAACACGAACGTTCGGCTTCACGTCCACGTCCACACTGGCCGGCTCGCCCTGGACCAACAGCACGTGGAACCTGAGCGCCGGCGGTAGCCAGAAGCGTGACTTGACCAGCGGTAACACGGTCACGGTGACCGAGAACGACCCCAACGACGACCGATGGGAGCTCACTGGGCTGACCTGCAAGCAGTATGCCGCGGACGGCACCACCCTGGTCGACGTGCCGGGGGCGACGCTCAACCCGGCGGCTCGCCAGGTGGTGCTCAACACCGTGCCCGCGCCGCTGTCGGCGAGCAACCCTGGCATCACCTGCACCTACACCAACACCTACACCCCGAAGGCCACGTTGACTCTCGTCAAACAGGTGCAGAGCGGCACTGCTGCGCCGTCGCTGTGGACCTTGACGGCCAAAGGGTCAGCGGCGCCCCCGCCCTCGGACTTCACCATCTCAGGCCCATCCGGCTCGGCAGCCGTGACGACGCAGCGGGTCCCAGCAGGCAGCTACGCCCTCAGCGAGGTCGGGACTGGGGCGGCCGCGACGGGTTACGTCCAGGTCGGTGACTGGGTATGCCGGACGGCCGGCGGGAGCACCGTGACCGTCAGCGCCGGGAACGTCACCCTCACCGATAGCGCAGCGTCCACGACGACCGCCAACGTCACCTGCACCGCCACCAACCGGCTGGCCACCGGGTCACTGCGGATCAGCAAGCAGGTGGACGCCCCGGCTGGTGCGTTCACCGGAGGTACCAGCAAGACCTTCTCGGGCTCGTACGACTGCGGCGCCGGCTACACCGGGAACTTCAACACCCTGACGACCGCCGTCCCTGTGGTGATCAGCAGCATCCCGGCCGGGCGCACCTGCACGGTCACCGAGAACCTGCCCAGCGGCGGGCTCGCAAACGCCTCCTACGCCTGGATCACCGCCACCGTCACCAGTCAGCCGGTCACCATCAACGACAACGCCACCGCCGACGTGACCATCACCAACCCGGTGGTCCAGAAGCTCGGCGCCCTGTCGGTGCGCAAGACGATCTCCGGCCCTGAGGGCGGGGGCTACACCGGCGGCACGGCCCGCGTCTTCCCGGTGAGCTACAACTGCACACTCACGAACGGCCCCACGACGTCCGGCACCCTGAACGTCACCCCGGCACAGGCGGTGACGCGGACCGACATCCCGACCGGCTCCGTGTGCACGTTCGCCGAGGCGCTCACCGTGCAGCCGGGCGACTTCGCCGACCCCAGCTTCGTCTGGGACAGCGCGACCATCGCCCCCCAGACCGTCACCATCGGTGACAACACCACCGTGGAGGTCACCCTGACCAACACGTACAAGCGCGAGTTCGGCTCTCTCGTCGTGGCCAAGGTGGTCCAGGGTGGTGGCTACCTCGGCGGCACGGGCGCCAACTTCACCGTCAGGTACGACTGCGGCAGCGGCCCCACCGACGCCACGGTGGCCGCGGGCGGCACCGTGACCATCCCGAACCTGCCCGCCCGGCTCACCTGCTCCGTGCAGGAGCTGCCCCGGCCCCGGGTCTGCTCTCACCGGCATACGTCTGGGGCACGCCCACTTGGTCTCCCGGACCCACGGCGACCATCACCGCCAACGGCTCGACCACTCTGACCGTCACCAACCCGACCATTCCCATCTTCGGGCAGGTCAGCGTGACCAAGGCCATCACAGGGGAGACCCAGGGGATCACGGCTCTTGCGAAGTTCGCGGTACGGGTCGACTGTGGAGCGGCGTTCGACCAGAGCTTCAGTTTGGCGGGCAGCGCCAGCCAGTCCACGCCGGACCTGCCAGTCGGTACGAGCTGCACCATCACCGAGACCCCGCCGTCGGCGGACGACCTCGTAGACTCCTCGTTCGCCTGGGGCCCCAGCCCAGGACCGCAACAGGTGACCATCACCGAGTCGGGTCAGGTCGTACCGGTCACGGTGACCAACACGGTCGTGCGTGTGCGCGGCGCAATGCAGATCACCAAGGCGCCGATCACCGGCGGCACGGTGGTCGACCCGGCGCGGACGTTCGCGATCGACTACAGCTGCCAGTACGGCGGCGATGCGCCAGTGGCGGGGACCGTAACCCTGCGTGCGGGCACCTCGACCACGATTCCGAACCTGTTGTTGGGCTCGCGCTGCGCAGTGACCGAGCAGTCCGACACCCTCACCACACCGCCCAGCGCGAGCGACCCGTCCTGGGTCTGGCTGCCGCCGACCTACTCGCCCGGGCAGGAGGTCGTCGTGTCCTCGGCGACAGCTCCGCTGACGGTCACCGTGACCAACGCGATCAAACAGGTCACCGGCTCGTTCCTACTAAGCAAGGCGGTCACCGGAGCTGGCAAGGAGGGTGGGTACACGCCGGGCACGACCTTCACCTTCCAGGTGACCTGCACCAACCCCCAAGACCAAACGATCCTGAACCAGACGGTCGTCCTCGCCGACGGGGCCAACTGGGAAGCACCCGACCTGCCGTCGTTCGTCAGCTGTACGCTGACCGAAACCGGACGGCCACCCACCTCGCCCGCCTATGGCTGGGAGCCTGTCCAGTTCAGCGTGAACGGCACCCCGTCCGGTGTCAACGACTCGGTCACGTTCCCCATCCCCAATGACCCGCTCCGGGTGCAGGTCATCGCCGGCAACACGATCAACCCTCGGCTGGGTTCGGTGCAGGTCACCAAGACGGTGACCGGGCTGACGGCCGGCTTGGCACCCGATGCGCCCCCGTTCCCGGTCACCCTGATCTGTGGCGTCGGGCGCACCTACACCCTGCAAGTCCCGGCCGGCGGGTCCGCGACGCAGAACGACATTCCCGTCGGCTCGACGTGCACAGCCAGTGAGGCGATGCCGGCCGAGGGCCTCGTCGACGACTCCTACGCCTGGGGGGCACCGGCATACACCCCGCCCGACGCCACCGTCACGGTAGCGAACGGCACGACCGCGACGATCGGCATCGAGAACCCGATCATCCGGGTGACCGTGCCGGTCACCCTGGTCAAGACGTTCAGCGGGCCACAAGGCGTCATCGACCCGGCTCGCACCTACCCCGTCACGTGGGCCTGTACCTACCGCGGGACGCAGGTGGCCGGCGGTCAGGTGAACATCGTCGTGGACCCGGCAGGGATCACCGTGGCCGACGCGGTGCCCGTGACGTCGACGTGCACGGCCACGGAGGGCGACCTCGGCTCTCCGTCGCCGGACCCGGCGTTCCGCTGGCTCGATCCGGTGGTCACCGGAACAACGCTCACCCCGGCCGGCAACAACACCATCACCGTGGCCAACTCACTCACTCGCGACAGCGGCACAGTCTTCGTGCGTAAGCAGGTCATCGGCGAGGTCGCCGGTTACGTCGGCACCGGCGAGGACTTCACCCTGCACGGGTCGTGCTACGTCCCCGGGCACCCCGAGATTCCGCGGCGCTACGCAGATGGCACGATCGCCAACAACGGCGAGGTCCCGATCACCGCGAGCATCGGCTGGACCTGTGCGGGGTATGAGGACACGCCGAGCCAGTCGCTGCTCAAGGACGCTTCCTACGCCTGGGGTCCGCCCACCCTTGATCCTCCAGGGGACTTCGTTCTCACCAGGGAAGCACCGACCCGAGTGTTCCTCGCCCAGAACCCGATCGTGCGGGTGCGCAGCTCGTCCGACATCGTCAAGAACGTCGTCGACCCGAACGGGGTCGTCGACCCTGCGGCCACGTTCACCGGCGGCTACTCCTGCCAGTACGGGACCGACGCGCCGGTCACCGGGCGGTGGAGCATCACCCCGGGCACCACGAACACGTTCACCGTCCCGGATCTGCTGCTCACCTCGGTCTGCACCGTCACCGAGGACGACCCGAGCACGACCGGCCTGCCCGACGGCTCGTGGGCCTGGACCGCCCCGGTGGTCGGTCCGCCAGCCACCGTGGTCGCCGGCGGGACCGCGCAGGTCACCGTCACCAACACGGTGCAGCGGCTGTATGCCGGCCTGCAGGTCACCAAGACGCTCACCGACCCCGACGGTGGCGTGTTGCCCGGTGCCCAGTTCACCGGCGTGTGGGAATGCCGTCAGGGCGGGACCGACTACTCCGGCCGGTTCACCGTCGGCCCGAACGCCACGACAACGCTGTTCACGCCGACCGATCCCGACCCCGACCGCCGGGTCCCGGCCACGTCGGTCTGCTCGGTGACCGAGGACACCCCGGATCCTGCCAAGCTGCGAGACGGCTCGTTCGCATGGGACAAGCCAGTCCTGAGCCCACCGGACATCGCGCTCGTGGCCGGACAGACCGCCAATCTCGGCATCGCCAACACGGTGATCCGGGTCTACTCCGACGTCACCATCACCAAGGTCATCACGGGCCCGGCGCTCGGGCTCGTCGACCCCGCCCGCAAATACACGGGCGAGATCTCCTGCCAGTACCGCGATGACGCCCCGATCGTCGCCACCTGGTCCGCCACCACGTCGACCCCATCCCTGCACCCGGGCGTTCTCGTCGGCTCCAGGTGCACCGCCATCGAGGACCCGCCGGGTGCGACCGGCCAGCCGGTGACCGGCGACCGGTCCTACGTCTGGGAATCGCCGGTGATCAGTGACCCCGTGACGGTCACCCCACCGAACGTTCCGACTCCCCCACTCGTCGTGACCAACCCGACCAAGCGGCTGTTCGGGACGTTCACGGTCGCCAAGAGCGTCACCGGCGCGACGGAGGGCATCGTCGACCCGTCGCAGCCGTTCCCCATGAGCTACATCTGCGAGCCCGGGACCGGAGAGCCGATCGAGGGCACCCTCGATGTGCCCGCCAGCCAGACCCGGGCAGTCGGGCCTGAGCTGCAAATCCCGGTTGGCAGCGTGTGTACCCTGACCGAGCCGACCGACGGTCTGCCCGCCCTGATTGACAGCGCGTGGAACTGGAACGACCCGACGTTCGCGGTCGACGGCATACCCGTCGAGGCCCAGGACCGCACCATCACCTTCACGATTCCCGAGCCGCAGGAAGACAAGCCCGAGCCAACCGTGGCGGTCGCCGTGACCAACTCGGTGACCAAGACCCCCGGGGCGTTCACGGTCACGAAGTCGTCCGATCCCGCCTCCGGCACGCAGGTTCAGCCCGGCTCGACGCTCACGTACACCCTCACGGTCGACTCCACCGGCACGGTGCCCGTCCACGACGTCATTCTGACCGACGACCTCTCCGGGGTGCTGGCGCACGCGTCCCTGGTGGACGGCTCGGTGGTCGCACCGAGCGGCACCTCAGCCGCCGTGGACGCGGCGGCCGAGAAGCTGGTCTGGACCGTCGGCGCCGTGCCCAACGGCGAGCAGCGTACGCTCACCTACCAGGTGGTCGTCGACGACGACGCCTACGACGTGCCGTTGACCAACCTCGTGACCAGCGTCGGCAGCCAGAACTGCGACCCGTCGCTCGTCGGGGCCGGCCCGGGCCGCACGATGGTGCGCCAGGCCACGGCGGCATCGTGCTCCACGACCCACCAGACGCCCCCGGCACCTCCCAGCCCCCCGACGCCGCCCGGGCCTGGCGAACCGTCCACCCCGGGCCTGCCGGGAACAGGCTTCCCGCTCTGGGTGCTCATCGCCTGGGCCCTCGCGCTACTGGCGCTCGGCGCTCTCGTGCTGATTGCCACTCGACGCGGCCGCAACGGACCGCCCTCGGCGATGTCGATCGACCCTGAGTGACTTCACCGAGCTGTGGCCCGAGTACGGGGGATCCTGAGGGACGGAGCTTGCACCCGTGCCGACAGCGGCGCGCGGCAACCCGCTCAGCCAGCTGCGGCACACTATCCCACCGTGAGTGAGGTCAGCCCGCACCTGTTCGCGGTTTTGCCGTCGACCCGCTCGCCGAGCTGCTCGGCATACAGATCACGGGCAGCCGGCCCCGGGAGCAGTACAAGCGACGACCGCGCCTGACTCAGCGGCTCGGGAGTCCGCGACACCCCAACCAAGGCCATGACGCCATGCACCCCCGGCTTGGTCCGCAGGCAAGCGCCGACCGCCTGACCGCCTATCCCACGGGTTTGCTCTGGCGGGTTCCCCCCGAGCAGCAAGTGCGAAACCCCAAGGGCGGCGCCAGGCTGCTCGCCGAGGCCCGAAGCGGTCGGCGGGTCAGGCGCGGGCTCGAGTGTCGCAAGGCGGAGCTGCTCGTCGGGGGCGTCGGCGGGCCACCCCGGCATACCAACGCCCGCTCACGCTCCAGCCAGGCACGTACAAACGGACGACCATTGGTCCTTGATCTGCTGGCGAGTCGGGCGATACACCGACCAACGGTCGTCGCCGTACGCCCTGCCGATCAAAGGAGCCCGGCTACCCGCGCAAGAGGGTTTCCTGGAAGGGCTGACCGGGCTGGCGCGACGCACGTCGCCGTGTACTCGGGCGGGCGACGTTCCTGGTGTAAGTCCAGACGCCGCCGAACGGGACCACGCCTCCGCCGGAGCTACCCGACACCGGAACCACGTGGGCTGGCTGCTGCGAATCGGGTTCGTGCTCATCCTGATCGGAGCGTGCGCCGTGCTCGTGGCGCCGGGCTGGCCGCGCGCACCGGTAACCCAGCCCGCCGCAGAGCTGGTATGCCGGGTGCGTGCTGACCCGGCATACCAGGTCTGCGAGGAGCCTGTGCGCCTCGGCATACCACCTGCCGAGGCGATCTCCTCGCCCGACCTTGTGTGTGGTTACCCTGGGTCGCCGCGCAGGGTCTCCGCGCGCGCTCGGGCGGTGCGTGCGACCTGTCGTGCCTGGCGCAGCGGTTCGGGCGTTCGCGACGCTCTGACCGCGGCCAGGACGACGCGCACGGCGGTCTCCGCGTCGACCCGCCAGCCGGCATGAACGGCGACCGGGCGTACGCCGGTCTTGGTCCGCAGCGAGGCGCCGACCACTCTCAGGCCGTGGCTCCCGGCCGAGGCACCAGTCGATGCTGATTCGAGGAGCAGCGGAGTGGAATCCCCAAGCGCCGCACCAGGTTCCCAGCCCCAGGCTCGCAGCGGCCGGTGCGTGACGCCGACACTGGGAAGGTCCAACACCGCACCAAGATGCAGCGCCAGACCGGCGCCGCGCGGATGGTCGCGGCCGGTCGCATTGAGCATGAGCACGTCCGGACGCAAAGGCAGCGCGGCCAGTGCCGCTGCCAACGCGGCGCCCTCCCGAAGTGCGAGACGCCCCGGGTCATAGGCGGCACCGGCGCGGGCCGACACGACCACCGAGTCGACCAGCTCCAGTCCGGGGCAGCGCACGAGGGCCGCGCCGACCCACATCTGGTCGCCAGCCTGGCCCGGTCCCTGCTGCCCGCGAACGAACGCGACGAAGCAGCCTGCGACGACGAACGGGCGGCTCGGCCAAGGCCATGGGTCAGGCTTGAGGGCTGCAAGGCGCAGCTGCTCGGCGTCCAGCGTCGCTGCATCGGTCGGCCATGCCGTGCGTCCGCACTCGCCCACCTGTGCTCCCGAGTATGCCGTGCCAACAGGACGCTGGCCTGCGCCAACGCTACGGGTGAGGCCCGGCTGCAGCTTGCCCCTGCCGGCGATACCAACACAGGTGCGGGTATCCGCGTGTACTTGCGCTGCACAGACTGTCTCACCGATGGGTTGTCGGTGCTCGCCGTTACGGTCGACGTCATGACCACCCACCCGCCCATTGACTCGGTTCACGCGGGCACTCCGACCGCGGACCTGCCGACCATACCGACACAGGTGCGGATACCCGCGTGTGCTTGCGCTGCACAGGCAGTCTCACCGATGGGTTGTCAGTGCTCGCCGATACGGTCGTGGTCATGACGGGCACCCAGCCAATCGCCGGGTTGGCGCAAGTGCGGGCCGCTCTGGCGAGCACCGCCGAGTTGCTGCGGGCGTTGCCCGAGGTCCTGTGGCAGGCGGCTGGCGCTGAACTGGGCTCGCTGTTGGGTGAGCTGGACCGGGTCGCTGCGTTGGCGGCCGCGGGTCGGGTGGCGGTGACCGCCGAGGCGGTGCAACGTGGTGAGGTGGCCGCCTCGCAGTGCGCCTCGGCAGCGGCGTGGGTGGGCCAGCACGCGCCGTCGCTGGCGAGCGCGGGCGGCGCGGGTCAGGTCGCCAAGTGTGCCGAGCTCCTCGGCAAGCCCAGGCTGCATCCGGTGAAGGAGGCGGTGCTGTCGGGTGAGCTGGCGGTTTCGGCCGCCCTCGTGGTGGTGTCCGAGTTCGACAAGGTGCGTCAGCGGATCATCCCGGAGGCCGAGACACTGGTGCTGGAGGGGTTGGTGCGCATCGGTAGCGAGGACGGCGCGCGGGAGGTGCGCAAACTGCGTTCGCGCTTGCTGGCCGAGCACGGGGCCGAGGGCGAGTTCCAAGAGGAGCAGGACAAGGCGGCCGGCCAGGTCGGCTTGTCGCACCCGATGGCGGTGGAGGAGGGGGTATGGGAGTACCTGTTCCGCGCAGACGCCGAGGCCAAGGCGGTGCTGGAAGCCGCCATCGGGCCGCTGTCCGCGCCGATACACCCCAACGGTGGCCGGGACCCGCGCAGCGCCCAGCAACGCCGAGGCCAAGCCCTGGTGGAGGTATGCCGGCGCGTCACCGCGGCCGCCAAAGCCGCCGGGCCGTTCGGTGGCTTCTCAGGGCCGACGTCGCGCAGCGGCGACCCGAGCGGGCCTGTCACGACCCATCACGCCGGTGACGCAACGACCCAACCGGCCCAGCACGCCGGTGGGTGCGCCACGGCCCAGCCGGACGAGCCCGCGGGTGGGTGCGCCACGGCCCAGCCGGACGAGCCCGCGGGTGGGTGCGCCACGGCCCAGCCGGACGAGCCCGCGGGTGGGTGCGCCACGGCCCAGCCGGACGAGCCCGCGGGTGGGTGCGCCACGACCCAGCCGGACGAGCCCGCCGGTTGGTGCGCCACGACCCACCGGCCGGCCGAGGGAGGGCTGGATGAGGACGCGATCAACCCGCAGGCCCTCGCCGCCGCGTTGGCCGGCCTCGGCGCGGGCGGGGCCAAGGCCACCCTGCTGCTGACGATGAGCCTGACCGACCTCACCGAGCGGGTCGGCGCGGCCACCACCCTGGGCAGCCTCGACCACGGCAGCCTGCTCGGCCCCGAGACCGCCCGGCGGATCGCCTGCGACGCGCGGGTCATCCCGATGCTGCTCGGCAGCGCCGGCGAAGTCCTCGACCACGGCCGGGCCGAGCGGCTGTTCACCCCAGCCCAGGCCCGAGTGGTGCTGCTGCGGGATCGACATTGCTCCTTCCCGGGCTGTGACATTCCCGGGTTCTGGGGCCACCTGCATCACGTCTGGCACTGGCTTGACGGCGGGCCAACGGATCTGCTGAACGCCGCCCTACTCTGCGCCCGGCATCACACCATCGTGCACCGCGACAGGCTCACGGCCACCGTCACCTCCACCAGCGTCAGGTGGGACACCCTGCCCGGCAGCTACGACCGCGCCCTCGCCCGCGACCATCCCGACCATCCCGCGGCCTGAACCGACCACCATGGGCCGGCAGCGGGCCGGCAGCGGGCCGGCAGCGGGCCGGCAGCGCCGCATGCGACGCAGCCCCGAAACGTCGTCTTACACTGGCGGCGCTTGGTGACGCGCACGCCATACGAACCAAGGCCGTGCGCTCGCGTGGCGACCGACCAGCGATGTTCCGGTGTCCCACGGGCCGCCGAACGTTGCGCATTCCCCCGCCGTCAGGAGGGACCCGACGTCATGACTCGGCCGCAGACCTGGGTGCTCCCGACCGACGCGTCGCACCGCGTGACGACCCTGGAGCTGCTGTTCGACCTGGTCTTCGTCTTCGCGTTCACCCAGGTGACGCAGCTGATGGCCGACGAACCAACGCCGGTCGGAGCCGTGCGCGGACTGGTCGTCCTCGCGCTGCTGTGGTGGGCCTGGTGCTCGTACGCCTGGCTCGGTAACCAAGCCCGCGCCGACGAGGGACTCGTGCGGGCCACTTTCATCGTGGCCATGATGGCCATGTTCGTGGTGGCACTGAGTATCCCCGAGTCATTCGAGGACCTGCCCGGCGGCCTGTTCGCTCCGTTCGTTCTCGCCGCCTGTTATGCCGTGGTGCGCCTGATGCACCTGGGGTGCTACCTCGTGGCCGCCCGCGACGACAAGGGGTTACGGCGCCAGCTGTGGGTTACCGGCATACCGGTAGTGGCAGCCGCGTGCCTCCTCGTCGCTGGCGGGGCCGTGGGACCGCCGTATCAGACCGTGTTGTGGGCACTCGCACTGGTCGTCGACTACGGGGGCATCTGGGTTACCGGCACATCCGGCTGGCGATTGCCGAGTCCGGGTCACTTCGCCGAACGCCACGGACTCATCGTCATCGTCGCCTTGGGTGAATCCCTTGTCGCCATCGGTGTGGGGGTCGCCGCACAGCCGGTGTCGACCCCCGTCATCATCGCCTCGATCCTGGGCGTCGTGGTGGCGGTGAACCTGTGGTGGCTGTACTTCGATGTCGTTGCCCACGTCGCCGAACGGGTTCTTGCCCGAACCGAAGGTGATGCCCGCAGCAGGCTGGCCCGGGACTCCTACACCTATCTGCACTTCCCCATCGTCATCTCGATCCTCTTCGTGGCCTTGGGACTGAAGAAGGTTCTCGAGTACGTGTCGGACGCAACCCACCATTCGCTCACGGAGCCGCTGACGGGGCTGCCGCTCGTGGCGCTCTACTGTGGCGTCGCGGTGCACCTGCTCGGCCACGTGGGGTTCCGCCGACGCAACGTCGGCACGTGGAACCCGCACCGCACCATCGTCGCCGCCGCGCTGCTGGTTCTGCTGCCGGTCGCCTGGCGGATTCCGGCGCTGGCGGCGCTGGCCATCGTCGCGGGACTGCTCTCGCTACTGGTCGGATACGAGCTGGTCAGGTTCCGACAGGCGCGTGACCGGGTGCGCCACCGTCCCTCGCCTGGCTGACCGCCGCCTTAGGCCGCTTGACCGCCTTCATGCCGACGTCGCGGTCATCCCAGGCCAGTCTCCTCGAACAGGTCGACCATGGTCCGCACCGTTGCCCGGCGGTCGTCGAGAGTTGGCGCGAACACGCTGATGGTCAGGGTGGTCACCCCGGCTTCAGCGTAGGCGGCCAGCCGGTCCCGGACCCGTTCGCGCGGCCCGAGCAGACTGGTGGCGTCGAGGAACTCGCGCGGCACCGCTGCCGCGGCATCTCGGGCCCGACCGTCCAGATAGAGGTCCTGGACGGTCGCCGCCGCCTCCTCGAAGCCCATCCGCACCGCGATCTGGTTGTAGAAGTTCTTCTCGCGCGAGCCCATCCCGCCGAGGTACAGCGCGGCGTACCCGCTGACCATCGCATAGGCCAGGTCGAGGTTCTCGGTCATGACGACGGGCACCGTCGGCACGATGTCGAACCCGGCCAGCGGCGCCTCCGGGGTGCCCTTCCCAGCCCGCCGCGCGCCGGTTTCGAGGCCGGCGAGCAGCTCGGCGGACTGCTCGGGCGCGAAGAAGATGGCCAGCCATCCGTCGGCGATCTCACCGGCCAGCTCGAGGCTCTTCGGGCCCACGGCGGCCAGGTAGATCGGTATCTCCTCGCGTTCGGGACGAACGGTGAGCCGCAGCGCTTTACCGGGGCCGTCCGGCAAGGGCAACGTGAAATGGCGCCCCTGGTATCTCACGTCGTCGCGGCGCAACGCCATCCGGACGATGTCGACGTACTCGCGCGTCCGACCGAGGGGAGCCTCGAAGCGAACCCCGTGCCAGCCCTCGCTCACCTGCGGTCCGCTCACGCCGAGTCCGAGCCGGAACCGCCCCCCGGACAGCGTGTCGATGGTGGCCGCGGTCATCGCGGTCATGGCCGGGGTTCGGCCTGGGATCTGCATGACCGCAGCACCCAGGTCGACCCGTTCAGTCAGCGCACCGACCCAGGACAGCACCGACGGTGCGTCCGAGCCGTATGCCTCGGCAGCCCACACCACGGCATACCCGAGCCGGTCGGCGTCCTGGGCCATGATGAGGTTCTCGCGGTCGTTGCCCCTGCCCCAGTAGCCCAGGTTCAGTCCGAGTCGCATTGTGCAGGCTACTCGTCGTCCTCAGACTCCTCGTCGGACTCCTCGTCGTCGAAGTCGATGTCCTCATCGTCCAGCCCCGCATACATGCCAGCGCCTGCGTCCTCGAGATCGCCTGGGTCCGCCGGCTCGTCCTCGTCCTCGTCCTCGTCCTCTTCGTCCTCGTCGTCGTCGTTTCGTCCTCGTCCTCGTCCTCGTCCTCTTCGTCCTCGTCGTCGTCGTTTCCGTCCTCGTCCTCGTCCTCGTCCTCTTCGTCCTCGTCCTCTTCGTCTCGTCCTCGTCCTCGTCCTCTTCGTCCTCTTCGTCCTCGTCGCTGTAGACGCCAAGTGGCGTCGCGACGCCCGTCGTGTCGAACAGCGCCTCGTCGTAGTCGTCGAACGCCTCGATGACCGCCTCAGCGGCGGCCCCGACGGCCGGATCGTCAGCGTCCCGGCGCGAGGCAGCCAGCTCGAGGTGACGTTCGAGAGCGGCAACAAGGGTCTCCAGAGCGGCGCGCGGGTCAGCGGTCATGCCTTGACCGTATCGGTTCGCGGGTGACAATGGGCAACCCATGGATTACGAGTACCGAGTGTTGAGCTTCGGCCGCGCGGTGTCTCGCACCGAGATCCGCCGAGTGCTCGTCGAGCATGCCGAGTACGGCCGCTGGGAGCTGGCCCGCAGTGCCGTCTACCTGGGTGGTCGTCGCCGAGTGTGGTTGCGCCGCAGAATCATTCGCGTGCGCCGCACCACGTGATCTTTCTCACGCGAGGTCGAGGAACCGGCGCAGCACCCGGGTGCCGAACCGCAGCGACTCCAGCGGCACCCGCTCGTCGATGCCGTGGAACATCGGCGCGAACTGCAGGTCGGCCGGCAGCCGCAACGGCACGAAGCCGTAGCCGGTGATGCCCAGCTGTGCCAGCTGCTTGTTGTCGGTCCCACCCGACAGGCAGTACGGCAGCACCGCCGCCCCCGGGTCCTCGGCCAGCAGCGCGGCCGACATGGCGTCGACCAGCGAGCCAGACTCAGGCGACTCCAGGGCGATGGCCCGATGCACCACCTCGACGTCGACGAACTCGCCGGCCAGCTCCTCGATCCTCGCGAGCATCGCCTCTTCGTGCCCCGGCAGGAACCGGCAGTCCAGGGCAGCTGTTGCGCTCTGCGGGACGACGTTGTGCTTGTACCCCGCCGACAGCATGGTCGGGTTGGCGGTGTCACACAGCGTGCCGAGAACGAACCCCTGGGCCCCGCCGAGCTGGGCCAGCAGCGCGTGCAGGTCGTCGTCGGCATACGAGGTCCCGGTGAGGTCGGAAAGCCCGTCGAGGAGCAGGCGCACCGAGCCGAGCGTCTCACGCGGCCACTCGTGCGCGGCGATCCGCGTGAGCGCCTGGGCCAGGCGCAGCACCGCGTTGGCGTCGGTCGGCACCGAGCCGTGACCAGCCCGACCCCGCGCGTGCAACCGCAGCCAGAGCATGCCCTTCTCGGCTGTCTGCAGCAGGTAGGCCCTGGTCGGTGACTCGGTATGCCGGGAGGGCACCGTGACGCTGTAGCCCCCGACCTCGCTGATGGCCTCGGTGGCGCCCTCGAACCATTCGGGGTGATGGTCCACGACCCACTGGCTGCCGTACCGGCCGCCGGCCTCCTCGTCGGCGAAGAAGGCGAACGTCGTCGTGCGCGCCGGCTTGGCCCCAGCGCGCGCGAGGTCGCGGGCACAGGCCAGGATCATCGCGTCCATGTCCTTCATGTCCACCGCCCCACGACCCCAGAGGCACCCGTCGCGTTCCTCGGCGGCGAACGGGTCCACCTGCCAGTCAGCGGCATTCGCGGGGACAACGTCGGTGTGGCCGTGCACGACCAGACCGGGCCGGGACGGGTCGGCGCCCTCGAGCCGCACCATCACCGATGCCCGCCCAGGGTCGCTTTCGACGAGCACCGGGTCTAGGCCGACCTCGTGCAGCCGGCCCATGACGTACTCGGCCGCGGCTCGCTCACCGGGTCCCTCGTTGTCCCCGGCGTTGACCGACGGGATCCTGATGAGGTCGGAGCAGATCTGCACGACCTCGTCCTCGGGCATACGGTCCAGGCCATCGGTCATGCGCACCCTCGGCTGTCCTCGTCCACCCGGCATACCGGCGCCGCTTGACTGGAAGGGTACAAGCCACCCCCGGTTGTGGGCTGGTTGCGTGTCGCCATCGGGGAGAGATGCGCAGAATGGGGCCATGACATCGAGGCGGGCCTGGCTGCCGGCCGGGGTGCGCTGGCACGCGACCGTGGCGGCCAGCGTCGTCGTTGCGGCAGCCCTGGTGATGGGCAGCGTCGCGCTTGTCATGGTGCTGCACACCTCCCTTACCGCCACCCTGCAGACCGGCCTGGCGGCGCTGGTGACGGAGGACGCCCGCACGCTCGCCGACCAGGGGCTTGGCGCCCTGGCGGTCAGCGAGTCCGATCGCGGCGAGGACGGCATCCTCGTGCAGGTTCTCGACGACTCGGGGGCGGTGCTCTACACCTCGGAGAAGGCTCGGACCAGAGCCCAGACCTCGCTGCGGCCTGTGCCGGGAGAGACTCTTGTCGCCGGTCGGACACTGGTGCCGATCCCAGGGCATCTGGCGGCCCCGTTGACCGTCGCGCGCGGGGTCAGCGTCGAGGCACACCCGTACGTGGTCGTGGCCGTCGCGTCGCAGGACGCGCAGGAGGCCGCGGTGCAGACGGCGGGGGCGTTGCTGCTGGCCGGCATCCCACTGCTCGTCGGCTTGGCGGGCCTGGTCACGTGGTGGCGGGTCGGGCGTGCGTTGGCCTCGGTGGAGGCCATTCGCCGACAGGTGGAGCGGGTCGAGTCGGCGCATTTGACGCAGCGTGTCCCGGTGCCACCCACCCGGGATGAGATCGCGGACTTGGCACTGACGATGAACGGAATGCTGCAGCGTCTGCACGCATCGGACCGGACCCAGCGGCAGTTCGTGGCGGATGCCAGCCATGAGCTGCGCTCACCGTTGGCCACGCTCAGCACGGCGCTGGAGGTGGCCGAGGGTGACGACAGTGGCAGCACCTGGCAGGAGCTGGCTCCCATTCTCATGTCGGAGACTGCTCGGATGACCCGCTTGGTCGAGGACCTGCTGCTGTTGTCCCAGGCCGACGACCGGGCTCTTGTCCAGTCGCGCGAGGATGTCGACCTAGATGACCTGGCCGACCTGGAGTGCCAACGGCTGCGCCAGCTCACGAGCCTGCCGGTTGATCTGGCCGCGACGCCGGTGCGGGTACACGGTGACGAACACAAGCTGGCTCAACTGTTGCGCAATGTGCTCGACAACGCCGCGCGGGCTGCCCGCACGCGCATCGCAGTCAGGGTCACCCGGCAGGCAGACGTTGCGGTCATCACGGTGGAGGACGACGGCGACGGGATCCCGGCCGAGGACCGGGAGAGGGTGTTCGAGCGGTTCGTCCGCCTGGACGAGAGCCGGTCACGAGGCCGCGGGGGTACCGGGCTGGGCTTGAGCATCGTGCAGGAGATCGCCTCAGCCCATGGCGGCTCGGTCGAGGTCGGAGCCTCGGGCTTGGGCGGGGCCGCGTTCGAGGTCCGCCTACCGGCGGTTCCGTTGGGTGCACCTCAGCCCTCGAGCAGCCGGTAGCCCACGCCGCGGATGGTCTCAATACTGTGCCGCTGGAACGGCGCGTCGATCTTCTTTCGCAGGTACCCCACGTAGACCTCGACGATGTTGACATCACCGTCGTAGGCCTGGTCCCACACATGGTCGAGGATCTCGGACTTGGTGACCACGACGCCGGGACGGTGCATGAAGAAGGCGAGCAGGGCAAATTCCTTGGGGGTCAAGGGGATCTCACGGCCAGCCCGATGAACGCGGCGGGTCACGGTGTCCAGGGACAGCTCGCCCACGACCAGGGCGAGCGGACGCTCTGGAGCCCCCCGCCGGATGAGCGCCCGCAGCCGGGCCACCAGCACGACGAAGCTGAACGGCTTGGTCAGGTAGTCGTCCGCGCCCAGGTCGAACGCGTCGGTCTGGTCGTAGACGCCGTCCTTGGCGGTGAGCATCAGAACGGGTGTCCAGACCCGGCGGTCTCGCAGCTGTTCAAGAACTCGGTAGCCGTTGAGCTTGGGCAGCATGATGTCCAACACGATCGCGTCGTATGCCGTCTCCGTCGCCGCCCACAGCCCGTCCTCGCCGTTGGCATGCACGTCGACGACGAAGCCTTCCCGCTCCAAACCCCGGCGGAGCACCTGCGCCAGCGACTCCTCGTCTTCGACCAGCAGCACCCGCACCTGCGGCCGTCCTCTCACTCTTGGCCATGCTTGCTGCGACCGATCGTCCTGCGCGTCCGTCGACCAGCCTGTACCGTCCATCATGGCAGGAGCCAGCGGAACCCCACCGGCGCTTTCTCAGCGTGCCCTCAGCGAGGAGACCCAAGGATGTGGGCCATGACTGCTGTTACTGGTTTGTCCTTGAACCCCCCCGACCTGGACGGCGCCCGGCACGGGTACCAGGCGGCAGCACATGCCGGCAACACCGACGCGATGGTGAATCTCGCGGTGTTGCTCGCCGACCGGCTGGACCCCCCGGACCTCGACGGCGCCCAGTACTGGAGCGAGATGGCCGCTCGGTCCGGGGAAGCAGGCGCCTGGTACCGGCTTGGGGGTATCTTCGCGCGGCGCGGTGATCGGGCCGGTGTGGAGAAGGCGTGGCGTCGGGTCATCGACACCGCCGGCGTCGACCAGCAGACCGCCGGCGCATCCGCGCTCGGTCTGGCCGCGCTTGCCACGCTCGACGACGTTGCCGACATGGCCTGGCCGTTGCTGCAGGTGGCCCGAGCATGTGGGTTTGCCGTGGCCACCTGCTGCGCCGTCCTCCTGACGGCCGACCAGGCTGGTCGAGGTGCTGCCCTCGCGCGGCTGGCTCAGCATGAAGAGGAGACGACCGCCCTGAACTTCCTGGGCTTGGCCGCCTACCGCGACGGCGCGCCGACCGCAGCGATCGGCTACTGGCGACGCTCCGCCGGCAGCGGCGACCCCGTCGCTCCCCTGCTGATGCACCTGACCACGAGAGCGAATGACACCGGGGGGTATCGCTAGCCAGCCACCCGCTCGAAGACCGCGGCCAGCCCCTGCCCTCCCCCGATGCACATCGTCTCCAGGCCGTAGCGGGCCTCGCGCCGGTCCATCTCCCGCGCCAGGGTGGCGAGGATCCGCGCACCGGTCGCGCCGACCGGGTGGCCGAGCGAGATGCCGGACCCGTGGACGTTGGTGCGTGCCATGTCGCCCGGCCCGAACCGCCACTCCCGCAGCACCGCGAGAACCTGTGCGGCGAACGCCTCGTTGAGCTCGATGAGGTCGACCCGCGCCAACGTGAGCCCGGCCCGCTCCAGGGCCGCCGCGCTGGCCGGCACCGGCCCAATGCCCATCCGCTCCGGCTCGACCCCGGAAACGGCCCACGACACGAGCCGCACCAACGGACGCAGGCCCAGCCGCTCGGCATACTCGCGCGTCGTGACGAGGCACATGGCAGCGCCGTCGTTCTGCCCGCTGGCGTTGCCGGCGGTGACCGTCGCCTCGGGGTCCTGGCGCAGCCGCACCGGCTTGAGGGCCGCGAGCGACTCTGCGGTGACATCGGCGCGGGGGTGCTCGTCAACGTCCACAACGACCTCGCGCCGGCCGACGTGCGCGGTCACCGGCACGATCTCCTGGGCGAACGTGCCGTCCTGCTGGGCCTGCAGGGCGCGCTGGTGGGACTGCACGGCGAGCTGGTCCTGCTCCTCGCGGGGGATGGCGTACTCACGGCGCAGGTTCTCCGCGGTCTCGAGCATGCCCCCCTTGATGTAGTGACTATGCCCGCCCGCAGTGGAGCGCGCGCGAGGGAGCACGTCGTGCATGGTGAAGCTGCCCGAGGAGCCGCGGCGGATGTCGGTGGTGTAGAAAGCGGCGTTGCTCATGCTTTCGGTGCCGCCGGCGACCACGACGGTGCTCGCGCCGGTCTGCACGCGCAGCACCGCGTCGATGACAGCCTGCAGCCCGGATCCGCAGCGCCGGTCGATCTGGATGCCCGGGACCCGCACCGGCAGGCCGGCGTCCAAGGCGACGACTCGCCCGATCGCAGGAGCCTCGCCGTTGGGGCTGCTGTGGCCGAGGATCACGTCGTCGACGTCCACGGGGTCGACGCCGGTGCGCTCGAGCAGCGCCCGCAGCACCGTGACACCCAGGTCGGCCGCGGTGACAGTGGCGAGCGAGCCTCCGTAGCGGCCGACGGGGGTCCGCAGCGGTTCGCAGATGACGGCATCGGGCATCGGCCGGCCTTTCTCGAGGGTTCCTCGCCTGTTCGTACCACACCGACGGGGGTATGCCGTGCCTGCCAGAGGCGCGGTGGCCGGCATACCTCACCCCGCCGATCGGTGTCCACCCGAGGGTGCTTAGGATACCAAGCATGAGGCGAACGATCTTCCACGACGAGCACGAGTCGGTCCGGGCGCTGGCCAAGGAGTTCGCCGAGACGGAGGTGGCGCCCTACCTCGACGACTGGGGCAAGGCGGGCATCGTCGACCGCTCCCTCTATCGCAAGGCCGGGGCTGCCGGACTGCTGGGGATGAACCTGCCGGACAAGTACGGCGGCGGGGGCATCGACGACTTCCGCTACAACGTGGTCCTCGACGAGGAGCTCACGCGTGTCGGCGGGTCAGCCGTGTACATGGGGATCGGCGGCTTCAACGACCTGTGCGGCCCCTACTTCGGCGAGTTCGCCGACGACGAGCAAAAGGCCCGCTGGTTGCCCGGGCTGTGTGCCGGCGAGCTGATCTGCGCCGTCGCAATGACTGAACCGGGCACCGGCAGCGACCTGGCCGGGATTCGGACGACCGCGCGCCGGGACGGGTCCGACTTCGTGGTCAAGGGAGCAAAGACCTTCATCAGCAACGGGATCAACGCCGACCTGGTCATCGTCGCGGCCAAGACCGACCCCGACGCCGGCAGCAAGGGGCTCAGCCTGCTCGTCGTCGAGCGCGACATGCCGGGGTTCGAGCGCAGCCGCACCCTGGACAAGATCGGGCTGCACGCTCAGGACACCGCCGAGCTGTTCTTCGACAATGTCCGGGTCCCCGCAGCGAACGTCCTCGGCGAGCGGGGCCAGGGCTTCGGCTACCTGCGGCACAACCTCGTGCGCGAGCGCCTGTCGATCGCGGTCAACTCGGCGACGAGCATGGAGGTGGCCCTCCAGGAGGCGCTCACCTACACGAGGGAGCGCAAGGCGTTCGGGCAGCGGATCGCCGACTTCCAGGCGACCCGGTTCACGCTCGCCGAGCTGGCCACCCAGGTGCAGGTGGCGCGCGTCTTCCTCGACCAGTGCATTCTCGAGCATGTCGAGGGGCTGCTCACCGAGACCGAGGCGGCGATGGCCAAGTGGTACATCACCGAGGTCCAGCAAGAAGTGGTGAGCAAGGCGCTGCAGCTGCATGGTGGGTACGGCTTCATGAAGGAGTTCCCGGTCGCCCGCGAGTTCGTCGACGCCAGGGTCAGCACTCTCTACGGCGGCACCACGGAGATCATGAAGGAGATCATCGGCCGCTCGCTCACCCGGTGACCGTCTCGCTCAGACCTGGTATCGCTCAGACCTGGTACACGACGACGGCGCTCGCCAGCTCGCCGCTCGCCTTGAGGTAGTGCGTCGCCGCCTTTCGCCCGAACCGGACCTGCTGTCGCACCAGCTCGTAGGGACCCATGTCGCGGGACGCTTCGATGCAGACGTGGTACTCCCCCGCAGCGACCCGGCGGCCCGATTCGTCGGTGAGGTCCCACTCCACACTGTTCGACCCGGCCGGCTTGGTGCTGCTGGATGTCGTCTCCGTGCGCCCGAGCGTCTCGTACCACGTGTCCATGGTGTTGACCCCGTCCATGTCCTTCACGAAAACGGTCCGGACCAGCTCACCGTCGGGGTCCTCGATCCAGACCGCGATGTGCGGGTTGCGCACCAAGCCCCAGCCCGACAACAGCGTGTAGGTAAACGAGATGGCGGCCTTGGCGGTCTCGGGAACGCTTGCAGCAGAAGCATCTCCGGACGCGATCCCCGCTCGTCGCGTCGCCTCGGCTCGGTCGCGGACGACGGCATAGCGCGACTCGGACATGGGGGGAGGATAGTCCTGCGCCGGGTAAGCCCGATCACGCGACGGGGGTTTTATTGGTATATATACGGTTTCATCCAGCTAGGCTGACGGCGTCGGCAAGAACCTGGCGGCAGGAGGTTCGGGAGCGTGGATGGGGACGTGCATGTGGTCTTCGGTGCTGGGCCGGCGGGTTCGTGGACGGCCCGGGCCCTGCGCGACATGGGCCTGCGCACCCGGGTGGTCAACCGATCGGGGCGGCGCGGCGGTCTGGTCCCCGCCGACGTGGAGGTCGTTGCCGCTGACGCCACCGTGCCGGCCCAGGCTGCTGCCGCCGCCGCCGGTGCCAGCGTCGTCTACCAGGCCCTCGGGGTGCCCTACGACCGCTGGACCCGCATCTTCCCCCAGCTGCAACAGGCAGTGCTGGGCGCGGCCGAAGCGACGGGTGCGCGGTACGTCAGCGTCGACAACCTCTACGCCTATGGACACGTCGACGGTGAAATCCGGGCTGACAGTCCGCCCAATCCGTGTTCGGTCAAAGGCAGGCTGCGCGCGGGGATGGCGCAGGAGGTGCTGCAGGCCCATCACCGTGGGACGGTACAAGCCCTCATCCTGCGATCCGCGGACTACTACGGGCCGGGGGTGCTCACGTCGGCCTTCGGAGCGGAGTTCTTCGGGCCGTTGGTGACCGGCCGGGCAGCGAACCTGCTCGGCCGTGGCGACCTGCCGCATGCGGTGGCCTACATCGAGGATGTCGGGCTGGCCGCGGCGACCCTCGGCGTGGCCGAGGACGCCTTCGGGCAGGTGTGGTTGGCCCCGCACGCTCCCGCCGTGACGCAGCTGGACCTGGTCAACGAAGCGGCCCGCACCTCGGGCGGCCGCCCCGCGCCCGAACTGTGGGTCCCGTCATGGCCCGGCTGGCGGGGCTGGTGTCTGGCAAGGTGCGCTCGTCGGTGGAGATGCTCTACCAGTTCACGTCGCCGTTCCTGGTCGACTCCGCACCCATCCAAGACGCGTTCGGGCTGAGCCCAACCCCCATCGACGTGGGTGTGCGAAGAACGGTCCAGTGGTTCCAAGCCCGCGCGGCTGACCCGAGAACACCGTGCTGACGCGGTGCGCACCTACCCTGCCACCGAGACCGGCTCGGCCCATCGAAGGATCTCGGCCGCAAGCGGGCCTGGCGCCTGCTGCGGAAGGTAGTGGTCGCCGGATAGGCACCTGATGGCGGCGGGGTGGCACAGCTGCTGCCAGCCGGCCACAGCGGTGACCGGCACGAGGGGGTCGGCCGATCCGCGGACCGCGAGCGTCGGCACGGGCAGCCTTCCCGGTGTCCGGAAGCGGTGAACGTATGCCGCGACGGTCGCCAGGTCGGCACGGATGGCTGGCAGGTACTGGCGCAGCAGTGCGGGTTCGCGACGCAGCACCTCGGGAACCGCGCCCAGCGACGTCAGCGACTGCAGGAGGGCGTCGTCGTCACCGGCTTGGGGTAAGCCAACCGCATGCGTGGGCGCCGCGCACCCGACCAGAACGAGGCGCAGGGTCATCTGGCTGTGCGCTGGCGCACAACGGATCCGACGGGCCACCTCATAGGCGAGATAGCCGCCGAAGCTGTGCCCGAGCAGCACCACGTCGCCGGTCAGCCACGGTCGGATGTCCCGGGCCAGCTGGTCGGCCATGCTCACCAGTGCGGTGGACGGGTCGACACGCTCGAGCGGCTCCACTGCGAGAACCGTCACCCGTCCAGCCAGGGCGTTGGCCAGTGGCCGGAACGACAGGCAGGAGCTGCCCGCAGCAGGGAAACAGAGGACCCGCGCAGGGCCTCCGGCCCAGAGCCGACCGGTGCTCGACTGCCCTCGAAACAACGTCGAAGGCAGTGGGCGCAGGCCGATGGGATCGCTCATGCCCGCCCGTCCACGGCTCGGCCTTCGTGCGCCATGCCGTTGGCCGGCGCGTCAAGTCGGCCGAGCTCCTCGGCGAGCGCAGCCACCGTGTCGCGGATCTGCGCCTCGCTGTGGCAGGCGGTCACGAAGAACCGCAGGCGGGCCTGGTCCTCCTCCACCGCCGGATAGAGAATGGGGTTGACGTTGATCCCGCGTGAGAACAACGCATCGGCGAGTCTCAAGGTCCGCACCGAGTCGCCGACGACACACGGAACCACAGCGGTGTCGCGGCTGCGGCCGGTGTCGATCCCGGCTTCTCGGGCCAAGGTGAGGAACAGCTCGGCGCGCTGACGCAGTCGTTGGACGCGCTCCGGCTCGGCGAGCATAACGCGCAGCGCCGCCAACGAGGCGGCCGCGCTGGGCGCGGGTATGCCCACGCTGTAGATGAACCCCGGGGCGGTGTACTTCAGGAACTGAGCCAGGGCGTGGCTGCCGCCGATGTAGCCGCCGCAGCTGGCCAGTGACTTGGAGAGGGTCCCCATCCACAGGTCCACGTCCGCGGGGTCCACGCCGAAGTGCTCCCCGATGCCACGTCCGGTCGCTCCGATCGTGCCGAAGCTAGTGCGCTTCGTCGACGTACAGCAATGCGCCGTGCCGCCGCTTCACCGTGATGAACTCGGGCAGGTCCGGGATGTCGCCGTCCATGCTGTACACGCCTTCGATGGCCACCAGGACCCGGCGGTAGCCGGAACGTAGCTGGCGCAGTGCGGCGTCCAGGGCCTCCCAGTCCCCGTGCGGGAACGGTCGGCGCACCGCGCCGGACAACCGGCACCCTTGCATGATGCTGTCGTGGGCGAGCGAGTCGTGCAGGACCAAGTCTCCGGGACCGACCAGCGAGTCGATGACCGTGACGTTGGTGGCGTGGCCGCTGACCAGGACGACCGAGTCCTCGGTGCCGAGGGTCCGGGCGATCTCGGCCTCGAGCTCTCGATGCACGGGCTTGTCGCCCGACAGCAGCCGACTGGCCGACACCGACGTGCCATACCGGTCGATAGCGGCCCGGGCCGCTTCCGACACGGCGGGGTCCCCCGACATGCCCAGGTAGTTGTAGCTGCTGAAGTTGAGCATCTCCCGGCCACCGATGAGGGAGGTGTCGTTCACCACCCGCTCGTGCAGCGAGAAGTACGGGTTGGGCAGGTTCAGCTCGTGTTGCAGGTTGAGCCGCTCGCCGAGCCGGACGAGCTCGGGGAACTGCTCGATGCGCCACGACGACTCGTCCACAGCCCCGCGCCGGCTGGGGGTCGGGGCTGGCGGCGTTGTGGGCGCTGGCTCGTCGGGCTGAGCCGTGATGGTGGCCCCGGGGTCGGACAGCAGGGCCACGAGGTCGCCGATGGTGGTATGCCGGTCGAGGCTTTCGGCGAGAGATGCCACGTCCGGGTCGTCCCCTCGCAGCTGGCTCACCAGCTCGGCGAGCATGATGGAGTCGAAACCGAGGTCCTCGACCAGCGTCAGGCTCGGCTGCAGAGTCTCCGCGGGATAGCCGCTGATCCTTGCCACGGCGTCGAGCACCGGGCTGCCTGCGGGTCTCGACGCCTCGACGGGCTCGGGTATGCCGGGCCGGTTGGCAGACAGCGCTGCCGGCGCCGCCGTCGCCGACGCGTTGCGGCCCCCCGGCGGCAGCGCGCCAGCCGAAGACGGCGACTGCAGGTGCATCCGCAGCACCTCGGTCTGTTCACGGAACAACGCAACAAGGTCAGTCATGGGTTCTCCTGTCGAAGGGCTCGGTATCGCGGCTGGGTTGGCGGGTGGGCAGACTCGCGCTTCGGGCGTTGGCACGACGGGTCGGCCAGCGGCCGACGACCCGCCCGGCAGCGGATAGCACTGGGTCGGAAGGGGGACGGGGGGCAGCGCGATAGGTGCCCGCGGCCCGGCACCGACCACCGCAGACAGGTCCACGGGGTGGCCGAGCACAGCCAGGGCACCGAGCGCACCGAGGAACGTGCGGGCCTGGTCGGGGGCCTCGTCGGCCAGCGGCACGAGGGCGAGCCGATCGGGGCAACGCATGGCGGCCCGCACCAGCCCCAACCCGGTTCGACCGGGCCCGACGTGGACGACCGCGTGGGTGCCGGGCGTCGACGCGACGTGCTCTTCGAGAGCCCGCACCGCCGCCACAAAGTCCACCGTGCTCACCGCGTGGCGTTCCAGCACCGAACGAATATCCGCCGGGGCCCCATAAGGCCGGCCGGTGACCGCCGAGAAGACCGGGACGTCGCCGGCCCGCAGGGGCAGGTCGCGCAGGCTCGGCAGCAGGGCCACAGCTGCCGGTTCCACCAGCGGTGAGTGGAAGGCGTGGGACACCTCCAGTGCGGTCGACCGCACGCCTGCGGCCGCCGCACGTTCCTGCACAGCAGCAACGCCCGAAGCTTGCCCGCTGACGACCACTTGCCGGGGGCCGTTGATGTTGGCGATCCACACGTCGGCGAGGCCCTGGACCAGCGCCGTCACCTCGGCCTCGTCAGCGTTGATCGCGAGCATGGCACCCGGCTCTGGCGGTTGGTGCTCGGCCATCAGCTGGCCGCGCCTGGCTACGAGGTGCAGCAGGTCGGCGGGCTCGATGACGCCCGCTGCGCCCGCCGCACACAGCTCCCCCACGCTGTGGCCGAGCACCTGGCCAGGGCGAAGTCCGGTGGCGGCCAGGAGCTCGGTCAGCGCGATGCCGTGCATGGCAAGCGCCGGCTGGCACACCTGCGTGCTGGCCAGGCGGTGAATGGCGTCTGCCTGACCGTGTTGGTCGAGGTCACCGTCGTCGAGGTCATCGTCGGGGTAGAGATGGCGGAGCGGCGACACTCCGGTCGCCGCGTTGACCAGCGCGTCCAGCTCCTGCACCCGGCGCCGAAAGGCCGGGATCCCGTCATGGAGATCCCGCAGGGCTCCCACGCGTTGTGCGCCTTGTCCCGGGTAGACGAACGTGAGCGGGCCGGGGGCCGTAGCAGGGTCGTGCTCGCCGTAGTAGCAGCCCTCGCTGGCCGGCATACGCAGTGGTGGCTGGGCCCGCAACCTGGCTGCAGCGGTGTGCAACCGAGAAACCAGCTCGTCCGCGCTCGCGGCGACCACAGCAAGCCGGTGCCGTCGCCGTGGACGTGCGGCGGCCTCTCGCGCCACCGCGCCCGGGGTCACCCCGGAGTCCTGGACGGTGTCGGCAAGTAGCTGTGCGTAGTCGGCGAGCTGTGGCAGCTCAGTGGCGCTCAACAACACCAGCGCCGGCAGGTCGGTGCCCGTCGACGCGGTGCGTTCCTGGGGACGCTCGGGGGCGGCAGCCGCTTCGAGGACGACGTGTGCGTTGGCGCCGCCGAAGCCGAACGAGCTCACGGCGGCACGCCGGGGACCGTCCGTCGCCGGCCAGGGGGTGGGCTCGGCGGCGACGTCGAAGCGACTCGTCTGCAGCTCGAGGGCCGGGTTGGCCGCGAACGGACCTGGCTGCGGCGGGATCGTCCCTTCACCGAGGACGAGGGTCGCCTTGATCAGTCCCGCGACGCCGGCTACCGCCATGGTGTGCCCGATGTTCGCCTTGACCGAGGAGAGCCAGCACACGGCAGAGCTCGGCGCATCCGGACCATCGCCGGAGAGGGCCTGGCGCAGGCCAGCCACTTCGGTCGCGTCGCCGACTGCGGTGGCCGTCCCGTGTGCCTCGACCAACCCGATGCTCGTCGGGTCCACTCCGGCGTCCTGGTAGGCGCGGCGCAGAGCCAGCACCTGGCCCTCGACGTCCGGAGCCATCGGGCCGGCCGCCCGCCCGTCGTTGCTCGCACCGGAACCCTTGACGACGGCATACACCTTGGGTGCCTCGGTGACGGCGTCGTCGAGGCGCTGGAGGATGACCGCGCCGGCCCCCTCCCCCAGGACGAAACCGTCTGCTGCCTCGTCGAACGGGCGGCATCGCCCGGACCGCGAGATGGCACCGATGCGGCTGAACCCGACCATCGCATCGGGCACCAGTGTCAGGTGCACTCCGCCGACGACGGCAAGGTCGCAGTTCCCGGCGCGCAGGTGCAGCACCGCCTCGTGCAGCGCCAGCAGCGACGAGGAGCATGCCGCGTCGACGACGAAGCTCGGGCCGTGGAAGTCGAAGGCCTGCGCGACGGCCGCAGCGACCATGTTGCGCAGCGTGCCGGTCATCGTGAACGGGCGCGGTGGCGGCACGTCGCTGACGAGCTCGCGGACCGCGGCGCCGAGGGTCTCGTCGGCGGCCGCCCCGAAGCGGCCCCGGCTCATCTGCGCGGCGCGTAACGGCGCGGTGAGCAGGTTGTGGAAGTCCGAGGAGGACGCGCCCACGAAGACGCCGGTCGACAGGCGATGCCGATCCGGGTCGATCCCGGTGTCTTCGATGGCCTCCCGCACGACATCGAGCAGCAACCGCTGCTGCGGATCGAGCACCTGGGCTCGGCGCGCGGACATGCCGAAGTGGCGGGCCGGGAAGCTGGTGATGTCCGGCAAGAAGGCACCGACGTCGGTGTAGCTGCACTCGGGGTCGGACCCATCCGGATCGAAGGCACCGGTCCAGCGATCGGGTGGGATCGGCCCGACGCTCACCTCGCCGCGCTGGATCATCCGGCGGTATGCCGTTAGGTCCCGGGCGCCGGGGAACCGACATGCCATGCCGACGATGGCGACGTCCCGGGTTGGCGCCGCCCGCGCTGACGGGTTCATGCCGCCACGTCCGAGCCGAGCACCGCGACGACGTCCCCCACGGTTTCCGCGCCGTACAGCCGGTCCGGCATGACTCGCGTGCCGAGCCGCTCGGCCAAAGCGCTGACCAGCTCGGCCAGCTGGACCGAGTCGAAGGCCAGCTCGGCCAAGGAGGTTTCCAGCGTCAGTACAGGAACGTATCCGTTCTCGCTGACCTCGGCGGCGGCGGTTGCGACGATATCGAGCAGATCTATCCGTTGTGACATTGATCACGCCTAATTTGTTGTGACATTGATCACGCCCGCGCCGCATTCGAACGTGAACCCGCATTCCCCCATATGGAGGCAGCCCCACATCGCCAGATACGCGTATCTGCAAAGCCGTTGCGCACTCCCCCTTGTGGAATGCATCAGTGCGGGAAATAAGGAAAGGCTAACCAATGTGCGATGTGAATGAGCACCATCCGGCGACGCTCGTCGAGGCGCTCGAGGCGCTGTCCGCAGTGACCGACCGGGGGTTCACGTTCGTGGGGTACGACGGTCGCGACGAGGTGGTGAGCTTCGCCGCCCTGCACGGCCGGGCGGCCGCTGTGGATGCCGGCCTGCGCCGGTGGGGGATCAGGCCCGGCGACCGGGTTGCCTTGGTCTTGCCGGACGCGATCGAGTTCGTCCCGGCGTTCTTGGGTGCGGTGCGAGGTGGCGCTGTCCCGGTGCCTTGCTACCCCCCGGTGGCCTTCGGGCGGCTGCCGGAGTACGTCGACCACCTGGCCGGAATCCTCACAGTGGCCGAGCCAACCGTCCTCTGCACGGTGGAGCCGTTACGGGACCTGCTCATAGCGCTGCTGCCACGCGTGCCGTCGTTGCGCGGGATTGTCACCCTGTCCGGGCTCGAGGCAGCCGAGCGTGAGGTGCCAGCGGCAGTCTCAAGCGAGCCAAGCGATCCGGTGTTCCTCCAGTTCACCAGCGGGAGCACCGCGCGGCCAAAAGGCGTCGTCGTCACCAACGAGTCGCTCGCTGCGAACACGCGAGTCATCATGCGAGATGCCCTGCAAATACAACGAGACGACGTGGGAGTCAGCTGGCTGCCGCTCTACCACGACATGGGTCTCATCGGTTTCGTTCTCGCGCCGATCTTCGTCCCGACCGAGGTCGTCTTCCTGCCCACCATGGCCTTCCTCGGCAACCCGGAGCTCTGGTTCGACCAGATCCATCGTCGACGGGCAACGGTCACCTTCGCGCCCAACTTCGCGTTCGGGCTCGTGCGCAAGCGGGTCCGCGAGTCGGCCCTGACTCGCTGGGACCTGTCCTGCCTGCGGGTGGTCGGCTGCGGGGCTGAGCCGATAAACCCGAACACCATCGAGAGCTTCTTTGCGATGTTCGAGCCGACCGGGCTGCGCCCCGAGTCATTCCTGCCTTGCTACGGGATGGCAGAAGCCACGCTGGCGATGGCCTTCCCACAAAGCGGCGAGGGGATGCGCGTCGACGTCGTGGACGAGCCGGCATACCGACAGAAGCTGACCGCTTGGCCGGACGAGTCCGACCAGGGCAGGTACGCGTTCGTCGGATGTGGCCAGGCGGTTGCCGGCCACGAGCTGGCCGTTCTCGACGAGAGGGGCGTCCCGCTTGCCGAACGGGCGATCGGCGAGATCGCTTTCCGCGGGCCGTCGGTGACCGACGGGTATTTCCGAAACCCCGACGCGACTGCAGAGGCATTTCACGGCGATTGGCTGCTGACCGGCGACCTCGGCTATCAAGCGTCCGGTTCGCTGTTCATCACCGGGCGAAAGAAAGACCTGTTGGTCATTCGCGGTCGCAACAGTGACCCGCAGCATGTCGAATGGGTCGTGGAAGCGCTCGATGGCGTGCGGGAAGGCAATGTCGTCGCGTTTACCAGGCCCGGTGGAGACACCGAGGAGCTGGTCGTCGTCCTGGAAGCTTCGCCGGACCGGGGGACGTCGTTGTCGGCCGACGTACGCCGGCGAGTGCACCAGGTCCTTCAGCTGCCCGTCGCCGACGTGGTGACGCTCGAGCGTGGCGAGCTGCTGAAGACCTCATCGGGGAAGGTCCAGCGGCAACGGGTCCGTCGTTGGTACCTCGCCGGAGGTCAAGACCAGAGCACGGTCGCCTGACGACGATGGCGGACTCGTCCAGCCGAGCAGCCGGCGTAAGCATCGGCGGCTCGAACGACAGCGAAGACCTGGTGGCCCGCATGGTAGGGCGGCTGGTCGCGTGTCGGCGCGTCGTGGTCGCCGGGTGGGTCGCGCTGCTCGCCGTCGCGGCACTCGGCGCCGGCGGACTGACCGGGCAGCTGAGCGGTGGCGGGTGGTACGTGGCGGGGTCTCAGTCCGTTCGCGCTCTCGAGGCGACCGAGACGGGCTTTCTGGCTCGGGGGCGAAGCACCATCACCCTCGTCACCCGGGACGACCGGCATACCGCAGCCGACCCGGAGCTCGCGCGCCGGGCCACCGCGGCATACACCTATGTGGCTGGGCTCGATCGGCTGAGTGTGACCAGTGCCTACGGCTGGGCGACGAACGATGGCCAGCAGCGCGCGCCGTTCGTCGGAGACGGTGGCCGAACGACGGTCACGACACTCGGGCTCGCGCTCTCCGACGGGGACGCCCGTCGAGAGCTGCCGGCGATCCAGTCCGACATCGACGCCCACTTCGCCGGCCAGGGACTGCTGGTGTCGCTGCTGGGTCCGGCGCCCCTCTTCGGCCAGATCAACGTGCTGTCCGAGCACGGGTTGCTGCGTGCCGAGCTGCTCGCCCTGCCGCTGCTGCTGGGCATCATGCTGTGGATCTACCGCGGGTGGGTGGCGGCAGCATTGTCGCTGCTGGTGGCGATGACGTCCGTGGTGTGGACGCTGGGGGTGCTCTCCGTCGTCGTCCGCTTCGTAGAGCTGTCCGTGTTCGTCCAGAACGCCGCGACGATGCTCGGGCTGGGCGTCGCGGTCGACTACTCGCTGTTTCTCATCTCCCGCTACCGCGAGCAGGTCGAGGCCGGCCAGCGCGGCGCAGCGGCACTCACCTGCGCCCTGCGCACAGCAGGGCACACGGTGCTGGCCTCGGGCGTGACGGTGGTGCTCGCGATGAGCACCCTCTTTCTCATCGACCTCCCGGTGATCAGATCGCTGGCACTGGGCGCCGTCGTGGTCGTGTCCGTCGCTATGGTCGTCAACCTCGTGGTGCTGCCGGCGCTGCTTCTGCTCACCGGCCACCGGGTCGTTCGCCAGCGTGGCCGGCATCGCCGGTCGGCCGCGGGGGCCAGACGCTGGGAACGCTGGGCGGCCGGGGTCATGCGACGGCCCGTCGTGGCGCTGGTGGCCGGCATTGGCGTGCTCGGGCTGCTCGCACTTCCCGCTGCCCAGCTGTCGACGTTCACCCCGGACGCGCGCGTCGTCCCGCCCGAGGCGACCGTGCGGGCCGGATGGGACGCAGTGCGCGCGGACTTCGGGCCCGGGGCAGCCGCACCGATCACCGTCGTGGTGCAGCTGGATCGGCCGCCGGCCGACGACCCCTCCGCAGCCGCACTACTCGCCCTGCCTGAGCGGCTCGACGCCCTGCCGGGCACGACCCGGGTCGTCTCGGCGATGTCGCTGCTCGGTGCCGCCGGGGTCAGCGACCCTCGGTTTGGCCTGTCCGCGCAGGGACGCGCCGCGTTGCCCCCACCGCTCGCCTCGGCGGTGGCGCACTACCTGTCCGAAGACGGACGCACCATGGTCATCGAGGTCATCCCCGACGACACGGCGTCGAGTCCCCGCGTCCGAGACCTGCTGGGCCGGGTCCGCGCCCAAATCGACGCTCTGAACGCCCAGGGGGTCCACGTCTTCGTCGGGGGTGAGACTGCCGAAGGGCTCGACAGCAACCAGGTCATCACCGCCGGCCTGCCCTTGGTGGCCGGGACGATGCTCGTGGTCATCTACCTGCTGCTGCTCGTGACCTTCCGCTCGGTCTTGCTGCCGCTCAAGGCGATCGCGATGAACGTCGCCTCCGTAGCGGCCACCTACGGGGTTCTCGTCGTGGTTTTCCAACGGGGAGCCGGGGCCGGCCTCCTCGGCTTCGAAACGAGCGGCCACGTGACCAGCTTCGTCCCCGTGCTGTTGCTCACGCTGCTGTTCAGCCTGAGCACCGACTACGAGGTGTTCCTGCTCAGCCGCATCCGCGAGGAATGGCTCGCGACCGGGGACGATCGCGTGGCGGTGGCTCGCGGACTTGCCCTCACCGCGCCACTCATCTCGGGTGCTGCCGTGCTGATGCTCGCCGTCTTCGCCGCGTTCGCCCTCGCCAGCGTGCTGCCGGTGCAAGAGCTCGGCCTCGGCATGGCCGTCGCTGTCGGCCTCGACGCCACCTTGGTGCGCCTGGTGCTCGTGCCCGCTTCGATGCGGCTCATGGGCAGGTGGAACTGGTGGCACCCCCGGCTGGGCCGGATCCGTTGGACGCGCAGCGGCGCACCCCGACGCGCGGAGCCGACGCCGGCCCTCGGCGTGGGCGCTGGCCGCGAGCGGGTTGTCAACCGGGTGGAGGTGGTCGCACACTGCTCCGATGGGGGGTGAGTCATCCCCGACGCCCGGCAGCCCGAGCGGGATTCGGGTGACGCTGCTGGGCGGCTTCGGCGTGTCAGTCGGTGAACGGCGGGTTCCCGAAGCCTGGCGGTTGCGTAAGGCCAAGTCACTCGTCAAGCTGCTGTCGTTGAGTGCGGATCATCGATTGCACCGCGAGGTCGTCATCGCCACGCTGTGGCCTGACCTTGCGCCCGACCCAGCCATCAACAACCTGCATCAGGCGTTGCACGCGGCGCGGCGCGTGCTCGGTTCCGCCGGCGCCAGCGGTCAGGTGCTGCGGCTCAAGGACGACCTGCTCGCTTTTTGCCCAGATGGTGGCCTGGGCACCGACGTGGACGAGCTCGTGGCGTTGTCGCACCGGGCCCTGGCCTCCGGACGAGCCGACGAGTGCCGGGCCGCGTTGCGCGGGTATGCCGGTGAGCTGCTGCCCGAGGACCGTTACGAGGACTGGGTCCTTCCCCACCGCGAGCGGCTGGGCGCCCTGCGATCCGCTCTCCAGCAGCGCCTGGCCACCGCACTGCTGGACAGCGGCGAGGCCGAAGAGGCGGTGCGGCTGCTGACGCCGCTGGCGGCCCAGAATCCCACCGACGAGCCCTGCCACCGGCTGCTCATGCAGGCCCTGGACGCCGCCGGGCGACGGTGGGACGCGCTCGACGCGTACGACAGGCTGCGCCGGACCCTGGAGGACGAGTTCGCCGCTTCTCCTGAGCCGGCCACCGTGCAGCTGCACCGTCAGCTGCTCGCCGGTCGGTTCGGCACGCCCGCCAAGGTCAGCACCAACCTGCCCTCAGGACGCTCTGCCTTCATCGGTCGACGTCGCGAGCTGACCGAGCTGCCTGCCGTGGTTGACCGCACCGGGTTGCTCACCCTGAGCGGGCCTGGCGGCGTGGGCAAGACCCGGCTGGCCATCGAGCTCGCCCGGCGGATGACCAGCCCGCTTGAGTACCCCGACGGCGTCTGGATGGTCGACCTGTCGGGGCTGCGCGACGGTGCCCTCGTACCCGCAACCCTGGCCACGACGTTGGGCCTGGCCACGGGCACGACCACACCAACGGCCCAGCTGGTCGCCAACCAGCTTGCCGACCGTCGCTGCGTCGTCGTATTGGACAACTGCGAGCACCTGCTCGACGCCAGCGCGGCTCTGGCACAGGCCATTCTCGACGACTGTCCCGAGGTCACCGTGGTCGCCACCAGCCGCGAGCCGCTGCACCTGGTTGGTGAGAGGGTCTGGCGGGTGCCGTCGCTGTCGCTGCCGGACGCCAAGGCCGTCTCCGACCCCGAGGCGCTGGCCCGGCACGACTCGGTCCAGCTGTTCCTTCGCCGGGCGTGGGACGTGGCCCCCCACTTCCGACTCGACCGCGCGACCGCGGGGCCCGTCGCGCGGATCTGCCTGCGGCTGGACGGGATGCCCCTAGCAATCGAGCTGGCCGCCGCTCGAGTCGCGCACGTGGCGCCTGCCCAGCTGGCCGGCACGCTCGACGACGCGCTGGCCACCCTGGCGACCCGCACCCGCGGCGTGCCCGACCGGCAGGCCACGCTCGCGGCGACCCTGGACTGGAGCCACAACCTGCTCGACGACGACGAGCGGCTGGTGTTTCGGCGGCTGTCCGTCTTCGCGGGCGGGCTCACCCTGGAGGCGGCCGAGCAGGTCTGCGCCGGTGGGTTGTCCCGACCCGTCCCGGACGTGCTTGCCGGGCTGGTCGACAAGTCGCTCATCGTCGCCGACACCGCAGAACGCCTGGAGGCCCGGTTCCGCCTGCTCGAGGTCGTCCGGCAGTATGCCGGCGAACGGCTGCGAGCGCACGGAGAGACTCCCGAGCGAAAACGCGCCCATGCCCTGTGGTACACGGAACGCGCGCGGTCACTTGACCCCGAACGCGGCGGCCCCGTGGCCGGCGAGCCGAGCCCGTGGTTCGCGATGGAGCACGAGAACCTCCGGCTCGCCCTGGACACCGCGCTTCACGAAGCTCCAGACCATGCTCTGGCCGCGTCCGTGGCCGCGTGGCGGGCCTGGATGGCTCAGGGCAGGCACGCAGAAGGCTTCCAATGGCTGTCCAGGGCGCTGGCCCGCTCTTCGGCACACGTCGGACCTGATCGACCGCGCCCTGTTCGCCACCGCCGTGTTCGAGGTTCGGCTCGGTCGGGCGTGGCGGCTGCTCCAGCTGGGTGCGCAGATCGCCCAGCTCGCAACACCCGCAGCGGACCCGGGCCGCACTGCCGAGGCCGTCCATCAGCAGGCGCTGCTGACCTGGCTCGCTGGCGAGTGGGAACGGACCGACGAGCTGCTCGGCGGTCTCGATGCCCGCCTGGGTGACGTGCCCGGCATACTCGCCGCCCACCATCACCTCGCCGCCCTGCTCGCGTTGAGCCGAAGCGACCCGGTTGCAGCCCGAATAGCGTTGCGAGACAGCATCGCTGCCCTGGCAGGGGTTTCGCCGGACACATCGGCCTTCTTCTCGGTCTGCTCCCTGGCCTACTCGGTGGGCGTGCGCGGAGAGCTGTTCTTCCCCGTCTTCGAGGAGACCATGATCGCCGGACGGCGAGTGGGTGTCGCCCAGGCTCGCGGGTACGTCTGCACGACGCTCTCGCTGGCCGAGCGGATGGCAGGCGACTTCGGCTCAGCTGCCGCCGCCCTGGACCAGGCCCGGCGCAGCTTCACCGCCCTGGGCGACCGCGCCGGGGAGGCCCACGTTCTCGTGCAGCGCGGGCACCTGCTGCGCGAGATGGGGCGGCCCGACATCGGCCGAGCCGCGTTTCAGTCCGCCGTGGACCTGTGGACCGCCATCTCCGACCAGCGCGGCACGGCCATGGCCCTCATCGGTCTGGCCGTGGCCGAAGCAACGGCCGGCAACGCAGCCGCCGCACGGGCCCTCGCGGGGGAAGGTGGGCGGTTGTTGGACGGATCGGGCGATCTTCCCGGGCAGTCCGGGGTCCTGGACAACCTGGCCGCCGTGGAGGTCCTGTCCGACGAGCTGGGCAGGGCGGCTGACGCGGTCGAGCAGGCGCTGTCGTTGGGCGCCGTGCCGGCGTCGTACCGTTCGGTGGGCTGGCAGCACACCTTGCTGGCGGGGCTACGCAACCGTCTGGGTGACCGGCCCGGTGCGCAGGCCGAGCTGGACGCCGCAGTGGCGGTGTTCGAGCAGATCGGGGAGCGCCGAGGCCTGGATGCCACGGCCAGCGTGGCCGCGCGGCTGCAGGGTGCTCAAGGGCGACGGGGTGCTAAGCGGATGCAAAGTGGTCCCGCCAAGGATCGTGGTCATCAGCCAAGCACGTCCGGAAGGCGGGTCAGATGAGCATGACGACGCAGGTCGGCCACACCCTCGGCGAGGCGACCATCGCCGAGCTACGAGGCACCATCGAGGGTTCGCTCAGCATCCCGGATGACCCCGACTTCGACCAGGCGCGAAAGGTCTGGAACGACGTCATCGACCGGCGCCCGGCGCTGGTGCTGCGCTGCACGGGCGTGGCCGACGTCATCGCCGGCGTGTCCTTCGCCCGCAGCGAGGGCCTGCCGATCGCGGTGCGCGGAGGCGCCCACAGCATCGCCGGGTTCTCCACGTGTGATGGGGGCGTCGTGCTGGACCTTGGGTCGATGAACGCGGTCCACGTCGACCCCCAGGCACAGCGCGCCAGGGTGCAGGGCGGGGCGCTCTGGAAGCACATCGACAGGGAGAGCCAGGTGTACGGCCTGGCCACGACGGGTGGTCTGGTGTCCTCGACGGGTGTCGGCGGGTTCGCCCTCGGCGGGGGCATCGGGCACCTGGCCCGCAAGTACGGGCTCACGTGCGACAACCTGCTCTCTGCCGAGATGGTCACGGCGGACGGTCAGCTCGTGCGGGCCGACGAGAACGAGAACTCCGACCTGTTCTGGGGGCTGCGCGGCGGGAGCAGCAACTTCGGCGTCGTGACCTCCATGGAGCTGGCGATGCATCCGGTGGGCCCGGTCGTCATGGGGGGCGTCATCTTCTACCCCGGCGAACAGGCCGCCCAGGTGCTGCGCGGCTGGCGCGAGGCCGTCGCCGGGACGCCGGACGAGCTCACCACGGTGGCCAACCTGACCAGCGCACCCCCTCTGCCGGTCCTGCCCGAGAAGGTCCACGGCCAGAAGGTCGCGGCGGTCTTGGCCTGCTGGGCTGGACCGCACGACGAGGGTGAGCAGGTACTGGCTCCGCTTCGCGCCCTTGGCGAGCCGATCACCGACCTGCTCGGACCGATTCCGTACGTTGCGCTGCAGCAGCTACTCGACCCGCTGTGGACCCGGGGAGCCTCGAACTACTTCACGTCGGCCTTCCTGGACGAGCTCCCCGACGCCGCTGTCGACATCTACGCCGGTGCCCACCGGCAGGCCGAAGGGCCGCCGGCGCTGTGCGAGCTGCACGTGCACCAGCTCGGTGGTGCGGTTGGCCGGGTGCCCGCGGGCGCCACGGCCTTCGCCGAGCGCGGCGCACCGTACGTCATCAACTGCATCGCCCGCACTCCGGCCGGGGTGGACCCGGCACCCACGTTCGCGTGGGCCCGCGACACGCGATCGGCCATGGCGGGCTACGGCAGCGGCTCCATGTACGTGAACTTCACCCCCGAGGGTGGCGAGCAGCCGGCGCGAGCGTCGTACCCGGCCGAGACCTACCGGCGCCTCGCTGAGCTCAAGCGACGGTACGACCCGGACAACACCTTCCGCTTCAACCAGAACGTGCTGCCGGCCAACGGCTGAGCCTGGCTCACGCGCCCTGGGCCGGCGCGGTCAGCGCCCCGACCTCGTTCGGGGACGGTATGCCGGGCGCGCCCTCATGCCCGACCGGATGCGCAAGCAGCCATTCCCACACCTCGATGGGGCTCTGGGCCAGATGCTGGGCACCGCAGTGGCACACGCCGAGAAGGGTGTCCGAGCCGGGAACCCAGCGAACCGTCAGCACGTGCTTCCCCGGCAGGTGGCGCTCGAGCCACGGCATACCCTCGCGCGGCGCCTCGGGTCCGCCGCTCACGGCACGACCGCGGCCGCCGGGACGGCTGGGGGCCGCGCTCCTGCCGCGATCTGCTTGGCGATCATCCGGCGCGCGGCCAGGCCCCCGGTGTCGATGTTGATGCTGAGCTCCTGGTAACCCTCCTTCTCCCTCCGCAACGCCTGCTCGAGCACGTTGAGGGCGACCACGTCCTGCAGCACGACGGTGCGGTTGTTCTCGGCCAGCCCGCGCGAGACGTCCTCGTCGTCGAGCGCGAAGTCGCGGGCGACCGCCCAGAAGTCGTGCGTCGTCGACTCGGTCTCGGGGGTGATCGCATAGACGACCTCGACGTGGTAGCCGTCCGGGTCGGTGCCGTCCTCCCGGGGCAGCACCCCCACGGGTGCCACCCGGCTGTGCAGCAGGTAGAGGCAGGGCGGGTGGAACTCGATGTCCTGCCAGCGCACGATCCGCCCGGTCATGCCGGTGGCCTGGGTATAGAACATCGGGCACTCCGCGTCGGCCATGCGGCGGCTGACGTAGACGATCTCGGCGTGCTCGTCGACCTCCGTCGTGATCGGCGTCTCGGCGACCTCGGGGGTGCCGATGTACCCGCCGTGCAGGTAGGTCTCGTGGGAGAGGTCGAGCAGGTTGTCGACGAGCAGCAGGTACCGCGCGGCGAGCGGCTCCATCCCGCTGACCGTCGTGTAGCCGGGCGCGTCGAGCCACGGGGCCCGCGGTGCACGCCGGGCGTCGGCGAGCTCTTTGTCGCCGATCCACACCCAGACGAAGCCGTCCTGCTCGAGGACCGGGTATGCCGTCAGGCGCGCCGTGCGCGGCACCCGCGTCTGTCCGGGGACCTTGACGCAGACCCCGTCGGCACCGTAGGTGAACCCGTGGTACCCGCAGACGACGGTGTCGCCGTCCAACCGACTGGGCGCCTCCGACAGCGGGAAGCGCCGGTGGACGCAGCGGTCGGACATCGCGGTGACCTGGCCGCTCTCGGTGCGCCAGAAGAGGATCGGCTCGTCGCAGATGGTCCGCCCGAACAGCTCGCGCCCGACCTCCCGGCTGTACGCCGCGACGTACCACTGGTTCCTCGCGAAGCCGCTCATCCGCCACTCTCCTTTGACTCGACGGTCGGTCGCCGCCCGACCCGCTGTGCGTGGTCCTCCGATGCGGCCCATGACATCGTCCTGAAGCCCGTTCCGGGCCGGAAACCATCCTTCCGCTGGATGGAAACCTTGTGTTAGATGGCGAGATCGGTCGGGTGCGATAGCTGGATGGCCGGAACGGGGAACGACGGTGACGCAGCCGTACACCGCCCTTGGCAAGGGCCTGGCGGTTCTGGGTGCCTTCACCCATCGCCATCCTCGGCTCACCCTCTCGGCGATCGCGCGACAGACCGGACTCCCCCTCGCCACCGCCCACCGGGTGGTTTCCGAGCTGGCTGCGTGGGGGGCACTGGAACGCGACGAGGACGGGCGCTGGCACATCGGGCTGCGCCTGTGGGAAGTCGCCGCAGTGAGCCCGCGCACCCTGGGCCTTCGCGAGACCGCCCTACCGTTCATGCAGGACCTCTACGAGATCACCCACGAGAACGTCCAACTGGGCGTCCGCGAGGACGACCAGGTCGTCTTCATCGAACGGTTTGCCTCCCACGCATCGGTCCCGGTCCGCACCGAGGTCGGTGGCCGGTTCGCGCTGACGCCGACCGGTGTCGGCCTGGTGCTGCTGGCCAACAGCCCGCACCGAGGTCCAGGCGCGGGTGCTCGCCGAGCCGATCACCCGGCATACCCCATGACCGTGACGTCGCCGACCCAGCTGCGCCGCATGCTCGCCGAGGTGCGCCGCTGCGGCTACGGCATCAGCGACCGGCAGGTCACCATGGACGCCGTGTCGGTGGCCGCGCCGGTGCGCGGTCCGTCCGGCGGGGTCGTCGCTGCCCTGTCCATCGTCGTGCGCGGCCATGGCCCGTCGGCGGTGCGTCCCTACATCCCCGCGGTACAGGCGGCGGCGCGGGGCATCTCGCGCCAGCTGGGCTCCGCGGCCATCCGGGCAGGGCTGGAGCGCACTGCGCCCTACGCCTGCGAAAGAGGCCTGACCGTTGCACCGGAGCACGCACGACGAGGTGGAGCTGGAGCTGGTCGTCACGCGGCGGTCGGACGTCGCCGAGCGCGTTATCGCGCTCGAGCTGCGCGACCCAGCCGGACGGACGCTGCCGACGTGGACTCCCGGCGCGCACATCGACCTGCTGCTGGGCGACGGCATCGAGCGGCAGTACTCGCTGTGCGGCGACGACACCGACGACACGACATGGCGCATCGCCGTGCTGCGCGAGCTGGACGGCCGGGGCGGGTCCGAACGCGTTCACGAGGCGGTCCGGCTCGGGGCCAGACTTCGGGTTCGCGGGCCCCGCAACCACTTCCCGCTGGAGCCCGCGCAGCGCTACCTCTTCGTTGCCGGGGGCATCGGCATCACTCCGATCCTCGCGATGATCCAGCACGCGGACCGCGAGGGTATGCCGTGGACACTCGCCTACGGGGGGCGGACCCGCTCGTCGATGGCCTTCCTCGACGAGCTCGTGCAGCGCTACGGCGACCACATCGCCGTCACGACCGAGGACGAGAGCGGCCTGCTCGACCTGCCTGCCATCCTCGACGGCTACCGACCGGGCACCCTCGTCTACGCGTGCGGACCCGAGTCCCTGCTCAGGGCCGTCGAGGACCGCTGCGTGGCCTGGCCCGAGCACACCTTGCATCTGGAACGCTTCGCTCCCAAGCAGACCGGTGAGCCCGTTCTGCATGAGTCGTTCGAGGTCGAGCTGGCGTTGAGCGGCAAGACGATCACCGTCGATCCCGACACGTCGATCCTGCGGGCGGTCGAAGCCGCTGGTGTGCCGGTGCTCTTCTCCTGCACCGAGGGGACCTGCGGCACATGCGAGACGACGGTGCTCAGCGGTGCGGTGGACCATCGCGACTCGATCCTCACGAAGGAAGAACAAGCGGCGAACGACACGATGATGATCTGCGTCTCCCGGTCCGCCTGCCCACGGCTCGTGCTCGAGGTCTGAACCAACCCGGACGCGCGGCAAGCCATCGGCTGGTAGCGCAGTGCTCTGATGGTGGTGTCCTGCGGGACCACAGCAGCCTGCACCGTAGGCTGCTAACCCCTGGATCGGGAAGGAGGATCGGTGAACGGCCATGCACAGGGACGCCCACTGGCCGTGGTGACCGGGGCCTCCTCGGGGATCGGCCGGGAGCTGGCCCGCCTTGCCGCCCGCGACGGCCACGATGTCGTCATCGTCGCCCGCCGGGGCGAGCGGCTCACCACGTTGGCCGGCGAGCTGGCGGGTCTTGGCGTCGACGTCATCCCGGTCGTCGCCGACCTCGCCGAGCCCGATGGGGTTGGCCGGGTTGTCGACGCCGTGGGTGAGCGCCCGCTCGACGTGCTGATCAACAACGCCGGGATCGGAGGTCGCGGGCGGTTTGCCGTCGAGCGTCAGCTGAACGACGACCTGGCGATGCTCGCCCTGAACGTCACCGCCCTGGTGAGCCTCACTGGTCGCATCCTGCCTGGAATGGTCGAGCGCGGCAGCGGCGGGATCCTCAACGTCTCATCGATCGCGGGGTCGCTGCCCGGCCCTGGTCAGGCCGTATACAACGCGACGAAGGCCTTCGTGACCTCGTTCAGCCTGGCCCTGGGCGAGGAGACCCGCGGCACCGGCGTCCGGGTCACCGCCCTCTGTCCGGGCCCGGTTGACACCGAGTTTGCCGCGGCGGCCGGGCATGCCGACCCACCCACCAGCCGGCCGCTCATGAGGGTCCTGTCGGCGGCCGCAGTCGCGGAGCCAGGATGGGACGGGCTCGCTGCCGGGCGTGCGCTCGTCGTCCCGGACCTGGCCACCCGGGTCGGCCTGCAGACGGTGCGCTTCCTGCCCTGGCGCTGGATCGCGAGGGCGTCCGCACCCCGCCGCCGCAGTCAGCCCTAGAGCCCAATCACCGCGCGGCTCCTCCGAAGTGCCGATGCGCAACCAGCAGCATCCCGGACCCGAGCAGAAGCAACAGTCCGGCTGCGAACAACAGGCGGGCTGCGTCGGCCCCAGTGCCCGGCAGCGCCGGGGTGACGACCAATGCTCCAGCGTCACAGATCGGACGACGTGGGGTCCGCGGGACCGCCCTTCCCAGTGCGCTGACCACTCAGGTTCTGGTCATGCCAAACCCGCCGAATACGACGCGGTTGGCATGACGCACAGTGCCCAAGCTTGCGGACACCTGCCTGTCGGTGGCGGCTGCAAGGATCGAGTCATGGCACTGGACTGGACGAGCGAGCTCGTCGAGCAGATCGACTGGCACTGGCAGCATCAGCTACGCCCGCGCATCGACTCGCTGACCGACGACGAGTACTTCTGGGAGCCGGCACCGGACTCGTGGAGCGTGCGCCCTCGCGGCACATCCGCCGCACCGATGCAGGTCGGCTCCGGCGAGTTCACCATCGACTTCGCGATGCCCCAGCCGGTCCCTGCGCCTGTGACGACGATCGCCTGGCGGCTTGGGCACATCATCGTGGGCGTGCTCGGCGTGCGCACCGCAGCCCACTTCGGCGGCCCCCCATGCGACTACGAATCCTTCGACTACGCGGGCACCGCGGCTGGCGCGCTCGCCCAGCTCGACGACGGGTATGCCGGGTGGCTGACCGGCATACGCACGCTCGGCGAAGCAGCAGCTGCAGCGCCCCTGCGGTCCGGCCGAAGGCCCGTGGGCGCACCTGTCGATGGCGGCGCTCGTGCTGCACATCAACCGCGAGCTGATCCACCACGGTGCCGAGATCGCATTGCTGCGCGACCTCTACCTGCGCCACTGACCCACCAACACCCAAGGAGCAGCCATGCTGACACCCGCAGTCCTGGACGAGCCCAACGCAATCGCCGCCTTCGTCGAAAGCCAGCTCAAGGCCATCCGTGCGGCTGCCTACGGGCTGACCGAGCAGCAAGCCCGCGAGACTCCTTGTCGCAGTAGTCTGTCCGTGGGAGGGCTGGTCAAGCACGCGGCATACGGGCTCACCGGGTACCTGCGGCGGATGCAGGCACCCGGCGAGGTCGCATCAGAGCCGTTCACGCCCGAGCGGTATGCCGGGTACTTCGGCAGCTTCGCGCTCACCGACGACGAGACCCTCGAGGGCGTCTTGACGGACCTCGAGCACGGCTGCCGCCAGCTATCTCGCCGCGGTTCGGGCCGCAGACCCCGACCGGCGGACCATCCAGCCGCCCGCCCCGTGGGACGGCCGCGACGAACCCTCTGAGACGGTCGAGCGCGTCCACCTGCTCCATGCCATCGAGGAAATGGCCCGCCACGCCGGGCACGCCGACATGTTGCGCGAGCAGATCGACGGTGCTACCTCGGCGGAGCTGGAAGCGGCCGTCGACGGTCGCCCGGCGAATGCGTTCGTCACGCCATGGCAGGCCCCGAAAACCGCCACCTGAGAGGGCGCGCAAGACGGCGCCACACGCAGCGGCGACACGATCGCCACAACGTTGACCGCACGGGCGCGAGCCTGACGCAGGCGGCCACCCCGGCTTCGGTTGCCGCGCTGAGGGAGACCCGCGCTACCCCTTGATGTCGACGCCCTGCTTCTTGGCCGCTTTCCTGATCCGTTGCTTGATGCTCTTGACGTCGTCGGCCGAATACCGGGCGGCGTTGTCCTTGTGGTTGATGTAGCTCCATGCGGCACGAATGTGCTTGGGCGAGTCGACCGGGTACTTCTTGTTCGTCGGGTCAGCGAACTCGACGTTCCCGTACTTGCGCTTGCCCTCCTTGGGGTTCGCGTCCTTGCGCTTGCCGGTGCTCTTGGCCATGGGGCTAACGTAGCGCCGTGATCTAGGGGAGCTGGGCTACGAGGTGGCCCAGGTGACTCAAATCGGATGCCTACAGCGCGCCGTAGCCGTAGTCGCTTATAGCACCGAATTCAGGCTGACACGGCTGATCGCCACTGGCGGCGCCGATGGCCGCGTATTCGCGGCTACAAGCGAGATTCCCGTCCATGAGCGGGCGGAGTGTCTGCATGTGCACCCCGAAGACCCTGCTTGGAGTCCCCAGACGGGCAGGAGCGACGGAAATGACCCACCCTTGCCCGACGGTGTCCATCATCTGGGTGCACTGGCGAAAAGCGCCCGTCAGTCTTCAGGTCGGCGCCGACCTGGTCCCCGAAGTTGTGGCCGGCGCTGAGGACCGGTCCGTCCGCGGCCAGCACCATCGCGAGCGTGTCGGTGGCCCCACCTAAGGTAGCCCCGTGATGGCTGGTGTTGCACTGCCCCAGCTGGTTCCGTGATACGAGCCATCACCCTGAGCCGCCTTGACCGGCCCCGCCTCGGACAATAGCGTCCAAGACGAAGCCGAGCCGGGAGTCCCGGTCACATGCGAGGAAGCGGAGTGGTAGTGCACGCGCCTGAGCCGGACGGCGTCGCTGAGTCGCCTCGTCCTGACCTGGACCTGGATGCTTTGCGTGCCTGGCTGACCGGCCGGTTGCCTGGTCTCGGCGGGGAGCTGACGCGCGCAGCGGCTCACCGGGGGGCAGTCCAACCCGTCCTGGCTGCTGCGCAGCGCGGACCGCGCCTGGGTGCTGCGGGCCAAGCCCGGCCCAGCCAGTTCGCTGCTGCCCTCGGCGCACGCCATCGAGCGCGAGTATGCCGTGCAAGCGGCGCTGCGCGACACGGACGTTCCGGTGCCGGAGATGGCGCTGCTGTGTGAGGACGAGTCGGTCATCGGCGCCGCGTTCTACGTCATGAGCTTCGCCGACGGGCGAATCTTCCGCGAGGCCTGGGTGCCCGAGGTCTCGGTGCCGGAGCGCTCGGCCGTCTTCGACGAGGCGAACCGGGTCATCGCCCTGCTGCACACCGTGGACTGGGCGGGCGTCGGCCTGTCCGGCTACGGCCGCCACGACGGGTTCTTCGAGCGGTTGATCTCCCGCTGGACCCGCCAGTACCGGGCCTCCGAGACTCAGCGCATCGAGGCGATGGAGCAGCTCATCGCGTGGCTGCCGGAGCACATCCCGGCGGGTGCCTCCGACGAGATCGCCTTGGTTCACGGCGACTACCGGCTGGAGAACCTCGTCTTCCACCCGACCGAGCCGCGGATCATCGCCATCCTGGACTGGGAGCTGTCCACTCTGGGCAGCCCGCTGAGCGACTTCGCCTACCATTGCGCCGCGTGGCATACCCCCGCAGGGCTGGTCCGCGGCTTTGCCGGCCGGGACCTGGACGCGCTCGGGCATCCCGGACGAGACGGCATACCTGCGCCGGTACTGCGAGCGCACCGAGCGCGACGGATCTGGACCAGGTGCAGGCGGACTGGCCGTTCTACCTGGCGTGCAACTTCTTCCGGCTGGCCGCCATCCTGCAGGGCATCGCCAAGCGCGTCCTCGACGGCATCGCCGCCAGCCCGATCGCCGTCGAGACCGGCGCGATGGCCGCGCCCGGTCGCCGAGATCGGCTGGCGCCTGGCGAGCGCTCCCCGCGGCTGACCCACGAACCATGACCGACGAGGCAAAAGGAACCCGAATGAACCCCTTCGAACTGCCACCGAGGACCGCCGTGCTGCGCGACAAGCTGCTCGCGTTCATGGACGAGCACGTCTACCCCAACGAGGAGCAGGTGGCCGCCGAGGCGGCGGCGCAGTCGTTCGAGAGCGCCCGAGGGCTGGACGCACTGCGCGACGATCGAGCGGCTCAAGGGGCTGGCTCGCGAGCAGGGCCTGTGGAACCTGTTCCTCCCGGCCTCCGAGCGGGCCCCGGAAGGGTTGACCAACTACGAGTACGCGCCGCTGGCCGAGATCATGGGCCGCACCCAGTGGGCCAGCGAGGTGTTCAACTGCTCGGCGCCCGACACCGGCAACATGGAGACCATCGAGCGGTACGGCACCGAGGCGCACAAGGAGCAGTGGCTCGAGCCCCTGCTGCGCGGGGAGATCCGCTCGGCCTTCCTGATGACCGAGCCCGGGGTCGCGTCGTCAGACGCGACGAACATCGAGACCGACATCCGCCGCGACGGCGACGAGTACGTCATCAACGGACGCAAGTGGTGGTCCAGCGGCGCCGGCACCAAGCACTGCAAGGTCTACGTCGTCATGGGCAAGACCGACCCGACCGCCGACCGCCACCACCAGCAGTCCATGATCCTCGTGCCCGCGGACGCCCCTGGCGCGACCCTCGTGCGGTACCTGCCCGTCTTCGGGTTCATCCACGCCCCGGGCGGGCACATGGAGGTCGACCTCAAGGACGTGCGCGTGCCGGTCTCCAACATCCTGCTCGGCGAGGGCCGCGGCTTCGAGATCGCCCAGGGCCGCCTCGGCCCGGGCCGGATCCACCACAGCATGCGTTCGATCGGCGCCGCCGAGCGCGCCCTCGAGCTCATGTGCACTCGCCTCGCCGCCCGGGAGGCATTCGGCCACCCGATCGTGCAGGAGAGCGTCTGGCACGAGCGGATCGCCGAGTCGCGCATGCTCATCGACCAGGCCCGGCTGCTCACCCTCAAGGCCGCGTGGATGATGGACACCGTCGGCAACAAGGCCGCGCAGGCCGAGATCGCGATGATCAAGGTGGTCGCGCCGAACGTCGCCTGCAAGGTCATCGACTGGGCCATCCAGGCGCACGGCGGGGGCGGGGTCACCCCCGACTACCCGCTCGCCTTCTCGTATGCCGACCAGCGCTCGCTGCGGATCGCCGACGGACCCGACGAGATCCACCGCCGCCATATCGCCAAGCTCGAGCTGCGCAAGCTCGGGATCTCCACCCGCCGGCCCGCCTCGGTCCAGGCCTAGCGACAGCCCGCCGTGGACGTCTTCCCCGCAGCCACACCGCCGCCTGGTCCGCACGACCGGTTCTACCCCCCCGACGTGCCACGCGACGTCGACGTTCCCGACCGCTCGGTGTGGCAGGCGCTGGACGACAACGCGACGGCATACCCGCACGAGACGGCGATCCACTTCCTCGGCCGCACCTGGACCTGGGCCCAGCTGCGTTCTGAGGCCGAGGCGATGGCCGGAGCGCTGGCGTCCCTCGGCGTCGAGCACGGCGACCGGGTGCTGCTCTACATGCAGAACTGCCCGCAGTTCGTCATCGCCTACCACGCCGTCGCTCGAGCCGACGCGATCGTCGTGCCGGCCAACCCGATGTACCACGGTCCTGAGGTGGCCCACTACATCGAGGATGCGGGCTGCCGGGTCGGGATCGCCTCGTCCGACATCGTCGGGCGCCTCGTCGACGGTGCCGACCTGACCTCCGAAGGGCTGGCGCACCTGGTCGTCTTCGACCTGCTGGAGAGTATGCCGGACGACGTCGCCGAGCACGCGCCGGACTGGCCCGCCGCCTGGCGGGACTGGCTGCTCGCGCGTAGCGAGCGGCCCCGCACGAGCCGCGGGCAGGTGCACGAGTGGTCGGACCTCGCCGCATCGGGCGCCACACCTGCGGGTCCAGTGCTCAGCCGCGGCAACGACATCGTGGCCATCGGGTACACCAGTGGCACGACCGGCGTCGCCAAGGGCTGCATGATCAGGCACCGGTCGGTGGTGCATCAGGCGATCTGCGCGGAGTACTGGACCGACATGCACCACGGCGACGCCGCGTTGCTCGTCGTGCCGATGTTCCACACCACCGGCATGGTCATGGGGATGCTGTCCTGTGTGCAAGCCGCGGCGAAGATCGTGCTGCTGCCGCGCTGGGACCGAGCCGTCGCTGCCCAGGTGATCCAGGCCGAAGGGGTCACGCACTGGCCGAACATCCCGACCATGGTCATCGACCTGCTGTCCGCCCCGGACCTGGACCGGTACGACCTGTCCAGCCTGAGCTATATCGGCGGCGGCGGCGTGGCGATGCCAGAGGCCATCGCGACCCGGCTACGGGAGCAGTTCGACCTGGAGTACCTCGAAGGCTACGGGCTCACCGAGTCCGCAGCGGCCGCGATCCAGAACCCGCGCGGCGGCGCCCGCCGCGGCCACCTCGGCATCCCGTTCATGGGCATGGACGCCCGCGTGCTGAACCCGGACACGTTGCGTGAGGCCGCTGTTGGGGAGATCGGCGAGATCGTCCTCAACGGACCACAGGTGTTCAGCGAGTACTGGAACCATCCGGACGCCACCAGGGAGGCGTTCATCGAGCTGGACGGCAAGCCGTTCTTCCGCACCGGCGACCTGGGGTCGGTCGACGCGGACGGCTACTTCACGATGACGGACCGGCTCAAGCGGATGATCAACGCGAGCGGGTTCAAGGTGTGGCCGGCCGAGGTCGAGGCGCTCCTGTACGGCCACCCCGCGGTCCAGGAGGTGTGCGTCATCGCGGCCCACGACCCCTACCGGGGCGAGACGGTCAAGGCCGTGGTCGTCCCGAAGGAGACGCACCGGCATACCGTCACGGAGGAAGAGCTCGTGGGGTGGGCCAAGGACAACATGGCCGCGTTCAAGTACCCCCGCCAGGTCGAGTTCGTCGACGAGCTGCCGCACAGCGCGTCAGGGAAGCTCATGTGGCGGCTCGTCCAGGACGCCCAGGACGCGAACGACGCGCAGGCTCGGGGTGGGGGCGGCTGACCCGGCTCAGGGGCGCCCGACGAAGGTGGGCCGACGCTTCTCCAGGAACGCGGCGATGCCCTCCTGCGCGTCTGGGGTGAGCGCCGCCGCGGCCATGACCTCGACGGCGAGGTCGTATGCCTGGCGCTGCTCGAGGTCGACCTGGGCGTAGAAGGTCTGCTTGCCCACCGTGCGCCCGGAGGCGCTCCCCCGCGTCACCCGGGCCACCAGCTCGGCGACCGCTTCGTCGAGGTGCTCGTCGGGGACGACCTGGTTGACCAGCCCCCACTCGGCCGCGGTCGTAGCGTCGATCGTGTCTCCCGAGAGCGCCAGCTCCAAAGCCCGCTTGCGCCCGACATTACGGGCCACCGCGACGAGCGGCGTGTGGCAGAACAGGCCGCCCTTGCCGCCCGGGATGGCGAACGCGGCCGACGCCGCCGCGACGGCGAGGTCACAGCTGGCGACGAGCTGGCACCCGCCCGCGGTCGCCAGCGCGTGCACCCGGGCGACCACCGGCTGCGGCAGCCCCTGGATGGCGTCCATCATCTCGGTGCACTGGCGAAACAGCGCCCGGGCGGTCGGCAGGTCGGCTCCGGCGAGGTCGGCGAAGTTGTGCCCGGCGCTGAAGACCGGCCCCTCGGCGGCGAGCACCACGGCCAGCGTGTCGGTCCGGCCGGCCTGGTTCAGTGCCGCCGTGAGCTCGGCCATGGTGTCGCTCGCGAGCGTGTTGCGCCGGTCCGGCCGCGCCAGGGTGATCGTCGTGGTGGCGCCGGCCCGGTCGACGCGGACGTTCTCGTAGGTCATACCGGCATACTGCGCGGGCCGGAGGGCGCCTCGCAACCGACGCCACAACCGACGCAACCCCCACCGAGAGGTCAGTCGTTGCTGTAATTCGGTGCGGATAGCAGCACCTGCTGACCTCTCGGCGAGCAGGGCCGACGGCGGCGAGCAAGGCCGAAGGCGACCTTAGCCAAGGACCGAGGCGCCCCCATCCACGACGAGGTGCGCGCCGGAGATCCACGCCGCCTCGTCCGAGGCGAGGAAGATCGCCGCATTGACGACGTCGTCGGGCTGACCGTGCCGCCCCAGCGGGATCCGGTCCAGGACCAGGCGTTGGAACCGCTCCGGGGGGTCGGCGAACAACGGCCGGGTATTCGGCGTCTCGATGATGCCCGGGGAGATGACGTTGGCTCGGATGTTGTGCGGCCCACCCTCGACCACGAGATGCAGGGTCAGCGCGACGACGCCCGCCTTCGCCGCGCCGTGCGCGTTCTGGGGCATGAACTCCACCCCACGCAGCGCCGAGATCGACCCGGTGTTGATGATCGACCCACCTCCGCGGGCCACCAGGTGCGGCCACGCCGCCTGGGTCGTGTAGTAGACCAGGTTGAGCTCGTTGCGGATCGTGAAGTCCCACTGATCCGGCGTCAAGGCCTCGATGGGCCCGAAGTGCTGGGCCGAGGCGTTGTTGTAGAGGATGTCGATGCCGCCGTAGACGGCGACCGCCTCGTCGACCCACCGTGTCGCTGCGACCGGGTCGCCGAGGTCCACCGGCCCCATTGCCGTGATCGTCCCGCCCTGGGCGCGCACCGCCGCCATCGTCTCGTCGAGGTTGTCGTCCTCGCGTCCGCACCCGACCACCTTGGCGCCGGCTGCGGCGAACAGGTGCGCGGCCTTGACGCCGATCCCGCCGCCGATCCCGGTGATGAGCGCGATCTTGCCGTCGAGCCGTCCAGCCATGCCTGCGAACCTACGAGCCGAAGGTCCGGCGCGGAAATCGGCAACGTACATGCCTGGCATCACTCGGCATCGCCGATGCAGCATCACTCGGCATCGCCGATGCAGGGCATCCGACCTCCTTGGTTCTGCTCACACCGGCCAGTCGCTAGCGTCCGGATCATGAGCACCGCGGCTGGCGGCCGGGTTTGCGTGGACGTCCACGCCCACCTCGCGGTGCGCGGCCGGGACACCGTTGACGCCGTCCTCGACCCCGGCCGTCACCTCGCCGACCTCGACGAGATGGGCATCGACATCCAGGTCATCGGACCAATGCCGACGCACGACTATGCGGCGGACGAGCAGGGCGCCACCAGGGCTGTCCACGCGACGAACCGCTGCATCGCCGCCCACTGCGCGCCGGCGCCTCGCCGGCTGCTCGGGCTGGGCACCGTCGCGATGCAGCATCCTCACCCGGCCGTGCGCCAGCTGGAGTATGCCGTGCAGCAGCTCGTGCTTCGCGGGTTCAGTGTCGGCGCGTCGGTGCAGGGCCGACCGCTCGGAGACCCCGCCCACGACCCCGTGTGGCGGTGTGCTGAGGCCCTCGGTGCCGTCGTGTTCATCCACCCGGGGGACGGCCCGCACCCCACGCGCTGGGCTTCCGAGGCCCTCGGTGACACGGTCGGCCAACCTGCCGAGACGGCGGTCGCCCTGACCGACCTCATCTTCACCGGGGTGCTCGACCGGTTCATCACCGCCTTGCCCCTGCGCCCGAACCGGCAGGTCCAGCAGGAGTTCGCCGGCTGTGCGCCAGATGTGCGGGACATCGGTGACGCCCCCGAGCCGGGGCTGATCTTCCACGCCATCCGAGCGGGTGCGGCGGCCGGCCGGGAGATCTGAAGCAACCCGTCCCGCTCAGGCCCTCCTGCGGCCCAGGATCAACAGGAGCAGCAGTCCGATGGCCACGAACACCAGCGCCCCCAGCATCTCCCACGCGACCGGGGCACCGGTGTCCGGGAGCGCGTTGCCGCCGGCAGCCTGCAACGCAGCGGTCGTCTTCCCGGTTGCGGAGGCCGGGGTCATGGTGGACGGGGACGGCGTCGCGTCGCAGCCAGGTCGGGGGACGACGGTGCCCGGGTCGGTGGTCAGGCAGACCTCGATGTCGGCCCGGCTGTTGGCCACTGGCGAGGCGCCGTGCACGAGCCCCCACTGGAACGGCCCATTGAGCAGGTTCTGGTCGCCGAGGTCGACCCAGGTGTTCACATACATCTCGGGCTGGAGCTCGCCGGGCCCCGGAACGGGTGGCGGGCCGTCAGACGAACAGGGTCCGTTCGGGCCGTTGAATGGCGGAACCACTCCGACGACCATCGGGTAGTCGACCGGCACGTCGGTTATCTGCCAACGCCCCGCGGTGTCGGTGATGGCTTGGGCGAACGCGCCGTCGGGTCCGAGCAGGAATACGCACGCCTGGGCGACGGGCAGCGGTCCGGGTTTCACGACGTCGCCGGACATGACAGCGTTCGGAGCGGTACACGTCGACGGGAGGTTCTGCGCGCCCAGGCAGGCGGTCACGTCAGCGCGGCCTGCCGGCACCTGTTCGGCACCGGCCGGAGGAACCAGCTCCTGCGGGATCGTCTGAGCCAGAGGCTGGTTGGTAAACCAGGACGGGACAGGAGCTGCAAGGATCGCGCTGCTGCAGTCCCCGTTCGACGTGACATAGAAGGCGAGGTAGAACGGTCCGGCGTCTTCGGATTCGAACGACCACGTTCCGTCGAAGTTGACGTTCCGCCAGCTGACCGGTGCGGGAGCTGGAGCGGAAGCCGAGACCCACGCCACACAGCTGTTGCGCAGAGGTGCTCCCGTTTGGGCAGCACGCAGCGTGCCGGAGGTCGTGGTGACCGCCGCGACTTGCAGCAGCCGGGAGACCGCGCCCTGGTCGGTGGGGGTCGAGGCACCCGCCGAGATGGAGGGGCTCACCGTCACGGCGGAGCTGGTCGTGGGGTCAGCGGACGAGCTGGCTTCCGGGTCGGCGGACGAGCTGGCTTCCGGCTCGGGGCTCCCGGTCGTCGGGGGGCTGTCGACCGTCGCGGAGGCGGTTGGCGATGTGGTGACGACGGGGTGGGGCGCCGTACCCGCGTTGGCGAGCGCCGGCAGGGCGGTGCCGACAGCCAGGAGCGCGGCGACACACACTGCAGGCAGCAGCTTCGTGCACCGAGCGAATCCAGGCTTGGACCCAGCCATGGACGACACCTCCTGGGGCGGAAAGCACCGAAAAGGGCAAGTCAGACAGCGCCGGCAATCTAGCGCAAACAAGGAAGACCGGCGAACTGGGGCGCTCGCGTCGGTCAGACCGCGAGCGCCTCGGCAACCTCGTCGAGCCGGGCGAGGAACCATCGGTATGCCGCGTCGGCCTCGCGGTGCGCGGCATACCAGTACCCCTCGGCCAGGACCACCTCGCCGAAGGGGGGCTCGACGGCAACCAGCCCGCCCCAACCGGTATGGCGGCGGGCCAGCCGTTCGGGGAGGACTGCCACCATGTCGGTGCCCTCGATGACGTGCGGCAGGGGCAGGTAGCCGCTCACCACGATCCCGACCTTGCGGTTGAGCCCGAGCTCCCCGAGGACTCGGTCCGCCGGAGTGAGGTTGTACCGGCCGAACGAGGCGATGGCATGTGGCAGCTCCGTGAGGTCGGCCATGGTGAGCCGCCCGTCCACCAGCCGGGCGTTGCGCTCGTCCACCAGGCACACCATCCGGTCCCGGAAGAACGGCTTACCGACCCCCGGGAAGCCGTACCCGAGCGGGCCCACGAGCACGTCATGGTCGATGAGGACCCGCTCGGAGTCGCGCACGTCCGGTCCGAGCGGCTCCACTTCCAGCCGGACCCCGGGCGCCCCCTCGCGCAGCCGCTGCAGCAACGGGGCGTGGACGACAGACAGGGCGTAGTCGCTCATCGTCAGCCGGAAGACCCGGTCACTCGTCCCGGGCTCGAAGGCCACGTCGATCTGCAGCGCAGCGCGCATCAGCCGCAGCGCCTCCTGCACCTCGGGCAGCAGCTCCCGCGCGAACGGGGTGAGCTCGAACTCTCGCCCGTGGCGCACGAGCAGCTCGTCGCGGAAGTGCCGCCGCAGGCGCGTCAGCGCCCCGCTCATCGCCGGCTGGCTCATCTCCAGCCGCTTGCCCGCCCTGGTGACGTTGCCTTCCTCGAGCAGTACCCGAAGGGCGACCAGCAGGTTGAGGTCCGAACCACCGAGCGACACGGCGCTGTCTCCTCCCGACGCACCGTCAAGTCTGCCGCCCTCCCAGGCACAGGTCGAGCGCCTACGATGAGCCGCACGGGTCCAGGGAGGGACGGTGTCTGAGCGGATACGCAGCGTGGACGCCAACCTGCTGTTGGCGCTGCATGCCCTGCTCGAAGAGCGCAACCTCACCCATGCGGGCATCCGGATGACGATGAGCCAACCAGCGATGAGCGGGGCCCTGACTCGCCTGCGGCGCCACTTCGGCGACGAGCTGCTCGTGCGCCACGGCCGGGAGTTCGAGCTCACCCCGCTCGCTGAACGGTTGCGGCCCCTGGTCGCCGAGGCGGTAGCCGCCTCGGAGCGGCTGCTGGGCTCGGACCGCGCGTTCCGGCCGAGCACCGTCGCGCGCGTGTTCTCGGTCAGCCTCACGGACTACGCCATGACGGTGCTGGCCGAGCCGCTGAGCCGCGCCCTCGCGGCCGAGGCCCCGCACGTCAGTGTCGCGTTTGACATGATCCCGACCAAACGCGACGTGCTGGAGCGCCACCTGCTGCGCCGTGACCTGCTGGTCGGCCCGCTCGGCTTCGACCTGCCCGGCCGCTCGCAGCCGCTGTTCAGCGACCGCATCGTGTGCATCGTCGCCGCTGACAACCCACGCGTCCGGGACGGCTGGCTCACCCTGGAGGACCTCAACACCATGCCGCACGCCCTTGCCAACATCCTCGCCGGCGGGTCGTCGCGCCGCCCGCTGGAGTCGACGCTCGAGGAGGCCGGCGTCACGCCTCACTCGCCGGTGCTCGTCTCGAGCCTGCTCGCCTTGCCGTATGCCGTGAGCGGAACCGACCTGTGCGCGTTCGTCCCAGCCCGGCTGGCCCGGCGCTGCCAGGCACCCTTGCGGCTGGCCATCGTGGAGACGCCGCTTGCGCCGGTCAACATCGTCGAGGCCGCGCACTGGCACCCCAGCCGCTCCCAGGAGCCGGCAGGGGTGTGGCTGCGCGAGCTGCTCTACGACGTCGCGGTTGGGCTCGAGGACGACCGTGAGCGCGGTGAGCTGGCGCCGTCCGGGTCGTCTAGTCTGCCGCGTAGCCCGTTGCGCGTCGGCGGCTGAGCACCGAAGGAGGCTCGATGACCGAGCGGCCCGACCTGACCGGCAAGGTGGCGATGGTGACCGGGGGCGCGGGGGGCATCGGCCGCGCTGCCACCCGCATCCTGATCGAGCACGGCGCGCGAGTGGCCCTCTGTGACATCGATGCCGACGCCACGGCAGCAGCAGCCGCCGAGCTGGGTGCCGAGCCGTTCGTCCTGGATGTCAGCGACTACGAGGCCAACACTCGCGCCGTCGCTGAGCTGGAGCAGCGCTTCGGTGGCCTGGACATCGCCTTGCTCAACGCCGGGATCGGACTGCACCGTCCGCTGGCGCAGTTCGACCTCGGGCTGTACCGCAAGATCATGGGGGTCAACGTCGACGGGGTGGCCTTCGGGACCCAGGCGGCCATCCCGGCGTTGCGCAGACGTGGCGGCGGACACATCGTCGTGACCGCATCGCTCGGCGGGCTGGTCGCGATGACGGGTGATCCGTACTACGCGCTGACCAAGGCCGGCGTCATCGGCTACGTGCGGTCGGCGGCGCTCGAGCTGGCCAAGGAGAACATCACCGTGCACGCCTTGTGCCCCGGGTTTGCCGACACGGGCATCATCGACCAGCTGCGCGAGTCGTTCGCCAGGGCCGACTACCCGATCATCGACACGCGCGTCATCGCCGAGACGCTCCTGCGGGCGGTGACATCGCAGGAGGCTGGCGTTATCTGGCTGATCCAGGCCGGCTGCGAGCCCGAGCCGTACCAGTTCCGCGGGGTTCCAGGACCACGCAACCCGGACGGCACCCCGTTTCGGGTTGCCAGGCGGGACGCTTCTGAGGCGCCGAAGCTGGCATAACACACGGATGTGACAGTGACCGCGTCCTTCGCGCACCCGGTCTCCATTGAGTGCTTGCCCCAGCACTGGTCGCCGTAGCAGCCAACGGAGGCGGCTCGCTGCTGGCGTTTCTCAAGCGGTCCGCCGAGCCCGGCGCCCGCCGGCTCAGCGCGGCTTAACCGGCGGGCGCCCCGCGGCAGTCTCGCTCAGGCGCTCGAGCGCGTCGAGGATGAGGTCGAGGCCGAAGGTGAACTCCTTGCCGTTGTCGCACCCGGGCCGAGGGACGTCTCGACGGTGAGCTCGGCCAGGTGCGGGTAGGCGTCCGCCGTCCCGGTGATGATCGAGTGCGCGATGGCGACCGTCTGCGGGTCGTCAGGGTCGCCGGTCTCGAATGGGAAGCTGGCCTCCTGCAGCGCGAAGCCGTAGACGCACGCGTCCATCAGTGAGTACGCGTGCGCGGCCATGTCGACGCCGAACCCGCCGCGGCGCAGGACGCCCAGCACCTGATCATGGTGCGCAGGTTGAGCGGCCCCGGGGAACTGCGGGACTCCATGAGCCCGATGGCCCAGCGGTGGCGGGTCAGCACCTGCCGCACGAACAGCGCACGGGCCCGCAGCGCGCTGCGCCAGTCGCTCCCGACGACAGGCAGGGGTGTGCGGCCCGGCAAAGCTGGACCTGGTGCGCAGACTCGGTGCCGAGTGCGTGCTGGACTACACCCGCGGAGACGTCACAGACGGGTCGGTGCGCTACGACGCGATTCTCGATATCCGCGGCAACCGGCCGCTGTCGGCGCTGCGCCGCGCGCTGACCCCGGACGCCTCACCATGGTGGGCGTGGAGATGACGGGCCGGTGGCTGGCGGGCCTCGACCGCCAGCAGCGCGCCCGGCTGCTCTCCCCGTTCGTCGGCCAGTCACGAGGCGCGTTCGTGACGTCGGAAAACGCCGCAGACCTCGGCGCCCTGAGAACGCTCATGGACGCCGGCACGGTCACCCCGGTCGTCGACCGGCGCTACGCTCTCGAGCAGACCACGGCGGCGATCGGGTACTTGCGCAACGGTCGCGCCCGCGGCAAGGTTGCGATCGCCGTGTAGGTCACGCGCCGTCGCCTCGACGCGTCAGCCGAAGACGTCGAGCAGGTCTGCCAAATCGGCCGCCGCGTCGCTCAAGCACCGAATTCCCGGTCAACCACCGGATCCGGTGGTTGATCTGGAAAACCGTCGTTGGTCTTCCGCCCAGCTGGTTATCCACAGATTGCCCGCGGCACCGCCAGAGCGCCAGGCCGGCGACGAGGATCGACGCATGGACCAGGTCCTGCAGTCGGCCCTGGCGGCTGGAAGAGGCACGATTCGCACGAGCGAGCTGGCGGCGGTGGGTTACGACCGGCATGGTGTCGAGCGGCTCGTTGCGGGCGGAGTGCTGCGACGGGTGCGACAAGGCGCATACGTCGATGCCGGACGCTTCGGTGCTTACGACCAGGCGACTCGCCACGAGCTGGTCACGAGAGCCGTCGTGCGGACCCTGCCCGGGTATGCCGTCTCGCATGTATCAGCGCTGGTGTGGTCGGGGCTGCCGGTTCTCGGTTCGGACCTAGGGCCGGTGCACGTCTGCCGAGTCGGCGTTGGGCAGGGCCGCAGTTCCAAGACCGTCCGGGTGCATCCCGCCGTTCCGGGTGAAGATGTGACGCAGCGCGACGGCATACCGGTGGTTGCTGCTGAACTGGCGGTGCTCCAGACGGGTCACGTCACTGGAGCGCGGGCCGCGATGATCGCCGCCGAAGCGGGACTTCGAGGCGGCGTGGTGTGCCGGCAGGAGCTGGTTCGTCGTCAGGCCGCGGGCCGATGGGGCCCGGCTGTAGCCAAGGTCGTCGAGCTTGCCGATGGCCGAAGCGAGTCCGTCGGGGAGTCGTGGTGTCGGCTGGTATTTGCCGCGATCGGGCTGCCTTCGCCCGAGCAGCAGGTCGAGATCCGCGACGAGCATGGCGCGTTCGTCGCCCGGGTCGACTTCCTCATCCGGGATCGGCGGCTGGTCATCGAGTTCGACGGCATCGCCAAGTACGCCGGAGCGGCCGGCCAACAAGCGCTGGTCGCCGAGAAGCGCCGCGAGGATGCCCTCCGCCGGCTCGGATTCCGGGTGGTCAGATTGACCTGGGCCGACCTTCTCGAGCCAGCACGGGTTGTCCGCCTGCTCGGCTTGTGACATCCCAACCACGGTTTTCCAGATCAACCACCGGATCCGGTGATTGATCGGGAATTTGGTGGTGCCTTGGAATCCAAGGGGCTGCTGTGACAGCTGTCCAGAGGGATCGGGCCCATGTGTTGCGCGACAAGCCCCTAGCGGGTAGCGCCGCGCTTGCGCCCGAGGTAGGTGGACAAACCCACCGCGGCCAGCAGGGCGGCGCCGTTGAAGACCGGGCTGACCCAGGCCTGTGCGCCGGCGAGCGTGAGACCGCTGACGCTGACGGCGACGAACAGCAGACCGATCATGGTGCCGACGACGTTGAAGAACCCGGGCCGAACCGACGTCGCCCCCAGGAAGGCCGCGGCCAGCGCTGGGAAGAGCAGGCTGTTGCCGGTGTCGGCGGTCGCGCTGCCGAACCGGGCCAGCTGCAGGACTCCGGTGATGGCGCTGAGCAGGCCGGCCAGCATGAACGAGATGAGGACGTACTTGTTGACGCGGATGCCTACCAGCTGGGCCGAACGCGGGTTGGCTCCGATGGCGTAGAGGGAGCGGCCGTACGGGGTGTGGGTGAACATGAACCACAGCAGGATCGCGACGAGGATGACGACGTAGACGACCTTGGGCAGCCCGAACCAGGTCTCGGACCCGAACGCGATGAGGGCCGGGGAGATGCCCGTGAGGATGGTCTGGCCGCCGGTGTACCACTGGATGATTCCGCCCAGCAGGGTGGCCATACCCAGCGTCGTCACGAACGAGTTCAGCCCGTACCGCGTAACGAGCGTCCCGTTGATGCCGCCGATGACCACCCCGATGACCAGGCACACGAGGATGGCGAGCCAGAGTGGCGTGCCGTTTCGGGACATCAGACCCGCGGAGATCACGGTGGAGGTGGCGGCGATCGCTCCTACGGAGAAGTCGAAGTAGCCGCTGACGAGCGGGAGGATCACAGCGAGAGATAGCAGCGCCACGGTGGACTGGTTGCCCAGCAGCACCGACAGGTTCGCCGGCGACACGAAGGTGGCGCGGCTCGCCGGCAGGATCGCGAAGAAGACGATGACGATGATCAGCAGGAGCAGCAGCGCGTTCTGCTCCAGGCGCATCCGCAGCTGGCTTCGCCGCCCGCTCGGCACGGCGGGCGCACCGGGCCCCTCCTGCGGCGGGGGGGTCAGGGTCCCCGATGGCTGGTCTTGCACGGCTGACGGCTCGGTCATTGCGGGGCTCCCGTGGTGGTCGTGGACGACTGCGTGGCAGCGACGAGGTTGTCGGGCTCGAGCTGGTCCCCGCGCAGCTGCACCGCGACCTTGCCCTGACGCAGGACGAGCACCCGGTCGCACAGGGCGCACAGCTCGATGAAGTCGGACGAGCTGACCAGCACGGCGCAGCCCCGGGCGGCCGTCTGGCGCACAGTGTCGTAGATGTCCTTGCGCGACATGACGTCGACGCCTTGGGTGGGTTCGTCCAGCAGCAGCAGGCGCGGGTCGCGCTGCAGCCACCGGGCGACGATCGCCTTCTGCTGGTTGCCTCCTGACAGCTCAGTCATCACGGCCTCGGACGACTGGGTCTTGATCGAGTACTCCTGGATGAGCTGGTCGGCCGCAGCTCGTTCCCCGTTGCGGGACATTCCGGTCGGCCCCCAGTACCGGCGCAGGACCGAGGAGGACAGGTTCTCGCGAAGCGTGAGGTCCATGAAGACGGACTCGCCGACCCGGTCCTCGGGGAGGTAGGCGACCCCGAGCGCCATCCGGTCCTTGACGTCCTCGCGGCCGGTCTGCAGGTGCCCGTCGATGACGATCTCCCCGGACCGTGGCGAGTGCTGCCCGAACAGGGTCTTCAACAGGGAGGTTCGGCCGCTGCCGCCCAGGCCGGTAACCCCGACGATCTCTCCGGCGTTCACGCTGAGCGTCGCGCCCTGCAGCGGTCCCGAGGCCAGCTCGCGGACCGTCAGCACGGGCCGGTCCCCCGCCGTCGAACCGCCGCCGGCTGGGGTCGGGGTGCGCGCCTCGAGCGTGGTCGCCAGCGCCTTGCCTGTCATCAGGGCGATGACGTCGTCCTCGGTCGGTGAGGCGTCTACCAGTGTCGTGACGCTGCGCCCGTCCCGGAAGACCGTCACGTCGTGGGCGACCGACAGGATCTCCTGCATCCGGTGGCTGACCATGAGGACGGTCTGCCCGAGGTCGGCCCGCCGCCGGACCGCCTGCATGAGGATCTCCGACTCATGCTGGGGCAGCGTTGCGGTGGGCTCGTCGAGCACGAGGATGCCCTGGTCCTCGGGCCGGCCTTCGGGCATGTCCTGCAGTGCCCGGGCGATGGCGACCATGGCCCGCTGGGCCGGGCGGAGCTGGCCAGCGGGGGTCTTGGGGTCCGCGGGGATCTCGAAGCGTTCGAGCAGTCCGGCGACCCGCTTGTGCAGCTCACCCCAACGGATCCGGCCGGCCGGCCCTTGCGGCCAGCCGGCGTCCAAAGCGAAGTTCTCGGCCACAGAGAGGTCGTCGAACAGGCCGAGGTCTTGGTGGACGAACCGCAACCCAGCGGCCCGCCCGACACGAGCGTCGTACTCGTGAACACTCCACTCGCGCAAGCCGATCCGGATCTGACCCGCGTCGGCGTCATAGACGCCGGCGAGGATCTTGATCGCGGTCGACTTGCCCGAGCCGTTACCGCCGAGCAGCGCGTGGACGGTGCCGCGCCGGAGCCCCAGCTCGGCACCGTCCAGCGCTTTGGTCGCCCCGAACGTCTTGGACAGGCCAGTCAAGCGGAGCACCTCGTTCGATGCGACCGTGCTCATCCGGGTCTCCTCGGTCCTGCGAGGGGCGAGTGTGGTGCGGGCCGGTCGGTGGGGTCAGCTCACGCCCCAGGCCTTCTTGTAGGCGGCCTTGAAGTCGACGTTGCCGGTGTAGTCCCCGGTCGGCGGCATGTTGTTGTCCTTGTCGACAAACTGCATCCCGTCACCTTGGACGAGCGCCTTTTCGCCGTTGACAATCCGGATCGCGGTGTCCACCGACCCATAAGGCACCCCACTGGGTGGCGTAGCCGACGATGCCTCCTTGGCCCTGACCGTTTCGGATGAGGTCCATGTTGGCCGCGTCACCGAAACCACTGGCTACGCTCAGCTGCGGGAACCTCCCTGACGACATGATCGCCTGGCTGAAGCCCTGCAGCATCCACCCGCCGATCGGAACGGCGACCGCGTTGGCAGACGGCGCCTGCAGCAAAGCAGTCGAGAACTTCGACGTCGCCGTATTGCTCACGAAGTCGTTGTTGGCCAGCTCAAGCGTCGAGGTGACCGAGCAACCTGAGCAGGTGGCCAGCTCCTTGGTGAAGCCATCGGCGATCCACGGACCCCAGATCGGGTCGGTGAACTTGACCAGCAGGACCTTGGCCTGGCCGTTGGTCTTGCCGATGATCCACTGGGCTTGCAGCTTGCCGTTGAGGTTCCAGTACTGCTCAATGCTGTAGCCCTCAAGCTGCAGCCGCTCGCTGTCGAGGACTTTCTGGCCCCCGGGCACCACGTTGCAGTCAGTGCCGCCGCCACCGATGAGCTTCACCCCCGCGGCCTTCGCTTCCTGCATCGGGGCCTGCACCGACGGGCAGTCGATTCCGACTGGGACGATGACGGTGGCCCCGGCGCTGGTGGCCTGCCGGATGCACGTTCCCCACCCGCCCGGGTTGAGCTGTCCGTCGCACTTGTTGACCGTCCAGCCGACGAGCTTGGCGGCCTCCTCGACGGCGGCGACCGGCGTGGCGCAGGAGGGCACCTGCTCGCCGCACGACACCACCCAGAGGTTGACGCCAGCCTTCGGCTTCGTGGCGACCGTCGGGGGCGTTCCCGTGACACCCTTGTAGGCCGCTTCCAGGGACTGGGCGGGGGTCTTCCCGGTACCCGTGCCGCCTGCTGCCGTGGTGCTCGTCCCGGAGGAACCGCCGGACGAGCTACACGCTGCGACGGCCCCGAGGGCGAGCACCGCAATACAGATGATGGCCAATCGCGTGGCCTTGCGGATCATGTTGTCCTCCTGTGCCTCGACACACACACGCAGCGGGTGCCACCTGTGTGGACGTACGACGAGAGTCAAGCAGCGCCCGTTCGCGAGCGGCAATCGTCGAATGGCATGGGAAGGATTGCTGCTGACGATAGTGCCGCCCTTCCCAGGCCACGTCACCGGATCAGTACCGGCAATTGCCGTCAAAGGCGCCCCGGTGAGGCGTCGCCAGCCGTACTCGACCTACTGGTCTCGACGGGTCAAGGAGCTCTGGGCGGCTAGCCACCTGACCACTCGATGTTGTGGTGTCCGGTCGATCGACCCGGATGTATGCCGGTCAGCGGGCCGGCAGGGCGAACAGAGCGCGGGCCTCGTCCGGTGTGGCCACCTCGCGACCGGCGAGCCTGGCGACCTGAGCCGCCCACTGGACCTGTTCCCAGCTGCCCTTGGCCAGCTCACCGCCGGGCATCCTCGTGTTGTCCTCCAGGCCGACCCGGATGTGACCGTCGTTGACCGCCGCCGTCATCCCAGCCTGCGTCTGCTGCGGGCCGACCCCGCATACCGACCACGAGGCTCCGGTCGGCATGAGCTCGCGCAGGCGCCCGAAGTTGTGCGCGTCGTAGGGCACACCGCCGACGAGGCCGAACACCATCTGGAAGTGCAGTGGCTCGGGGCTGAACTGCTGCTTCTGCAGAATGTGGACGTTGTACATTCCGCCGAAGTCGTAGACTTCCAGTTCCGGTTTGACCGAGTGCTCTTTCATGACCGCCGCATATCGAGCTATCTGCTCGAAGGTGTTGGTGAACACGTATTCGGCGAGAATCTGCCCGGTCTTGCGGTTGGCCAGGGCGGCATTCATGCTGTTGGTGTTGAGCGAGGCCATATCCGGTGCGTAGGTGGACACCGGCGCGATCCGCTGGTCGGGCGTCGCCTGTGGGGAGATAGCAGTGCTGAGGTTGAGCAACAGGCCAGGGCAGCGCTCCCGGATGGCGGCGACGGTCGCGCCAATCTTGGTCAGGTCCGCGGTAGGGCGCCCGGTGTCCGGGTCGCGCACGTGGATGTGCACGACCGAAGCGCCTTCCTGCATGCATTTGTAGCTTTCCTCGGCGAACTCCTCAGGTGTATATGGGGTCGCTGGGTTTTGTTCCTTCATTGTCGCGGCGCCGGCCAACGCTGCCGAAATCACCAGACGTCCGCTCATGACTTCGCCCTTTCCCGAATGATCGCCACAGTATGGCAGTTGGGATGGCGCTGGCCCATGGCAACCGCGCCGATCTGGTAACGCCGTTGCTGATGACTGCCATTCCAAATCTGAAATCGCGACAAACACCCGTGAAGAGGGCCGCCACGGCCGACTGGATTTGGCGGATCACCGAACGGCTCCGTAGGCTCGGTCGCCGTTGTGGCTGCGCCAAGCGGGACCAAGCGGGACCAAGGCCGGACCCGGGGCCAGATGTGCCATGAGCCGATGCGGAAGGAACCGATGGCTGCCGGACGACACCGACGCCGCAACCAGATGAGCGTGGTTGGGCGCTACACCACCACCGCGGCCGCGGGTGCCGCCCTCGCCGCGGGCCTGAGCTCCGTCGCCGCCGACCCCGCGCAGCCCGGCGACGCCTCGACCATCGCCAGCGGCGCGGCAGCCGCGTTCGCGGTGCCGGACGGGGACACCGTCGACGTGGACAGCTCGGGGATCGCCGAGCTGCGGGCCTCCAGAAGTGCGGTCCGCCCTCCGGTCACTTCGCCCCAGCCCCCCGCGGCACCTGTCGCACCCGCAGCCGACCCCGTGCCGCCTGCCGCGGCGCCGGCCCCAACCCCGTCGACCCAGCCCACACCGACCTCGACGTTCACCACGAGCACGGCCCGCACCGGTGCAGCGGTGGAAAGCGGCCTCACCGCCAACGCGATGAAGGTCCTCAATGCCGTGCGTGCGGCATACCCCCAGCTGAGCAGCTTCGGAGGTGCCCGGTCCGAGCGGGGCTCCGACCACGCCACCGGGCAGGCCATCGACATCATGATCCCGAGCTACAGCTCAGCGTCAGGGCGGAGTCTCGGAGACGCGCTGGCGGCCTTCGTCCAAAGCCATGCCGCCGAGCTGAGCGTGGACTACGTCATCTGGCGCCAGCGGATCTGGAGTCCGGGACGAGGTGGCTGGCGCGGCATGTCCGACCGGGGCGATGCCACAGCCAACCACTTCGACCACGTGCACGTCTCGGTACGCTGAGATCTCGCAGCGGCGCCCACGACCCCGGCTGGCGCCAGCGAGGAACGCATGACCGCCCGCGACGTAGGTGCTGGGCTCGACCCGACGCTCCTCGATGCCGTTGCGGTAACCGAGGCGTTGCGGGTCGACCCCGCGCAGGGGCTCGCGCCCTCTGAGGCCGGCCGTCGGCTCGAGCGTGACGGCCCGAACGAGCTGCGTTCCACGCCGGGACCGTCGCTGTGCAGCCGCGTGCTCGGCGCAGTTCCGCGACCCCCTGGTCTACCTGCTGCTGGTCGCCATCGTCATCTCGGGCGTGGCATGGGTGGCCGAAGGGGCCGAGGGTATGCCGGTCGATGCCATCGTCATCGCGGCGATCGTCGTGGCCAACGCGGTCCTCGGGTTCGTCCAGCAGGCGCGGGCCGAGGATGCCGTCGCGGCCCTGGCGCGCCTCACGGCGGCCACCTCCACGGTGCTTCGCGGGGAGCAGCTCGTGTCGATCCCGTCCGCCCAGCTCGTGCGGGGTGACGTCCTCGTCCTCTCGGAAGGCGACGCGGTCGGTGCCGACGCGCGCCTGCTGGAGTCGACCGGCCTACGGGTCCAAGAGGCCTCGCTCACCGGCGAGTCCGAGGCCAGCCACAAGCGTGCCGACCCACTGCCCCGACCCGCCGCGCTGGGCGACCGGCGCAACATGGTCTACCGGGGCACGGCGGTCGTGCAAGGCGTGGGGCGAGCGGTGGTCGTCGACACCGGCATGGACACCGAGATGGGCCGCATCGCCGACCTGCTGGAGCGCACCGAGGCCGAGCCCTCCCCGCTGCAGTCCGAGATCGAGGCGGTGTCCAGGTCGCTCGGGATCATCGTCGTCGGCATCGCCGTGGTCGTCATGGCGGCGATCGCCTGGGTCAACGGGGTCGACACCCCGCAGGACCTGGTGACGGTGCTGCTCATGGGACTGTCCCTAGCCGTGGCCGCGGTGCCCGAAGGCCTGCCCGCGATCCTTTCGCTCGTGCTGGCGATCGGGGTGCGGGCGATGGCCAGGCGCAACGCCGTGATGAAGGACCTGCACTCGGTGGAGACGCTCGGGTGTGCATCAGTCATCTGCTCGGACAAGACCGGCACGCTGACCAAGAACGAGATGACCCTGGCGAGGGTGGCCACTGCTTCGGGTGAGGTCGAGGTCACCGCAAGCGGCCTACGCGCTCCTGCCAACGCGTATGCCGGGGAGTATGCCGCAGCCGCACCGTCGCAGGCCGCCCTCGTGGAGGCGCAGCGCGTCCTGATCAGCGGGTCCGTGGCCAACAACGCGCAGCTGAGCGGAGACGACCCCGACGAGTGGCAGGTCCACGGCGACCCGACCGAGGGCGCCTTCCTGGTCGCCGCCCGCCGGATGGGCGGGGGGCACACCCAGATCGGCGACTTCCATCGTGAGGCGGAGGTGCCGTTCACCTCCGAGCGCAAGCTCATGTCGGTGCTCGTCCACCACGCTCCGCTGGACCAGCGGGTCCTCGTCACCAAGGGCGCCCCTGACGTCCTGCTGCCGAGGTGCACCGCGGTGCTCGTGGGTGGCTCCGAAGTGCCGATGGACGACGTGCAGCGCCGCCGCGCAACCGAGACCTTCGAGGCTCTGTCCGGCCATGGGTTTCGGACCCTCGCGGTCGCGGAACGCTGGATTGCTGACGACGATCCGGCATACCCGAACGACCTCGAGGCGACCAGCGAGGAGGGGCTGACCTACCTCGGAGTCGTGGGGATCATCGACCCGCCGCGCGAGGAGGTCCCTGCTGCCATCGCCCAGGCCCGTCGGGCCGGCGTGCGGACCATCATGATCACCGGCGACCATCCCGTCACCGCGGCCGAGATCGCCTCCCGCCTCGGCATCACCACGCCCGGCTCCCCGGCCGTCACCGGCGAGCAGCTCGACGCGCTGGACGACGGCCAGCTGCGCGAGCTGGTGCAGCACGTGTCGGTCTACGCCCGGGTGGCCCCCGAGCACAAGCTGCGCATCGTCGACACGCTGCAGGCCGACGGGCATGTCGTCGCAATGACCGGAGACGGCGTCAATGACGCGCCGGCGTTGAAGTCGGCGGACATCGGCGTTGCGATGGGGATCGCCGGAACGGAGGTGACCAAGGACGCCGGCAAGATGATCCTCGGCGACGACAACTACGCCACCATCGTCGCGGCCATCCGGGCGGGCCGGGTCATCTACGACAACATCGAGAAGTTCCTGCGCTACCTGCTGTCCTCGAACATGGGCGAGGTCGCCACGGTCTTCTTCGGTGTCGTGTTCGCGGGCCTGCTGGGTCTTTCGGCGGCTGCCGGTGCCGGGACGGTCGTCGTGCCGCTGCTTGCCACCCAGATCCTCTGGATCAACCTGGTCACCGACTCGGCTCCGGCGTTGGCCATGGGGGTCGACCCGGAGATCGACGACGTCATGGCCCGGCCTCCTCGGGCCGCGGACAAGCGGATCCTCGACCGGGCCATGTGGTGGCAGGTCATCGTCGTCGGCCTTGGCATGGCTGCGGTCACGCTGCTGAGCATCGACGTGTTCCTGCCGGGCGGCCTCGTCGAGGGAACCGACTCGGTCGAGACCGCCCGCACGGTGGGTTTCACCACGCTCGTGCTGGCCCAGCTGTTCAACGCCCTCAGCTCCCGTTCGGACCGTCTGAGCGCCTTGCACCAGCTCTTCGCGAACTGGTGGCTGCTGGGCGCCCTCGCGTTGGGCGCGGCGCTGCAGGTGCTCGTCGTGCAGGTGCCGTATCTCCAGCGGGCATTCGGGACAGAGGCCCTGGACCTCACCCACTGGGCCGTGGCGGTCGGGCTGGCTTCCCTTGTCATGTGGGGTCAGGAGGTGGCGAAGCTGCTCCGCCGGAGGCGAAGCACCAGACCCCGCCAGTAGCCCCTGATCCGTCCAGCTACGCTGACCGCCGTGGACGGGCATCTCGACGGCGCGTCGAGGGTGCTCGACGTCATCCGCAGGCGGGCGGAGACCGCCAGCCGACCCGGTGCCCGTGACGACGGCAGCCGGGTCGCCTTGGTCATCGAGGGTGGCGCCAACCGGGGCGCCGTCAGCGGCGGGATGGCCCTTGGGCTGCACGAGCTGGGGCTGACGAGCGCGTTCGACGACGTCTACGGTTCGTCGGCCGGGGCCATCAATGGCGCCTGGCTCACCAGCTCGAGCCCCGAGCGGCTCGTGGGGTGGACCGACCCGGCATACACCCGCATGCTCGTGCGCCCGCACGGGCCGCTGCGCCGTCGGCCCATCGTCGACGTGCGCACCCTGGCCGAGATCGTCTATGTGCGCCTGGCGCCCATGGACTTCGCCTCGATTCTCGCCAGCCCAGTGCGGTGGCACCCACTGGCAACCGACGCCGACACCGGCGAGGCCGTCGACCTGCACCCGTACCTTCGCCAGCCCTCGGACGTGCAGCTGGCGATCCGGGCCAGCGCGGCGATCCCGATCCTTGCCGGTGCCCCGGTGCAGATGGGGGGGCGGGTGCTGTTCGACGCCGGGGTCGCCGAGCCGCTGCCCTTCCCGACCGCGGTCGCGCAGGGCGCGACCCACGTGCTCGTGCTGCGCTCGCGCCGACCGCACGACGTGCCCCGCGCGTCCCGGGCCAACGCTGCCCTGGCCCGAACGGTGTTGCGCCACTATGGGGCTGGCTTTCGTCGCGCGCTGGCGAGCTCTTCGCAGCGCTACCTCGCCGCGGACCGCTTGTTGAACGGCCACGGCTCCCTGCCCGACGGCTTCCCCCCGCTCGCGGTGGTGCGCCCACGGTCCACCGCGTTGACGGTGGGCCGGTTCTCGGCCGACCCCCGGGCGCTGGAGGCCGCCTTCGAGGCCGGCCGCACAGCACTGCGTGAGACGCTGTGCCCACAGGGGCAGCCCGTGGGCCGAGAGGGGGTATGCCGGTGAGCACACCACGGCGCCCGGCTCGCGTCTACGGGGTGGGCAGCGAGCCCGATCCGCGGTTCAGCCTGGCCAACGAACGGACGGCCCTTGCGTGGATGCGCACCGCTCTCGCGCTCGTCGCGGGTGGGGTGGCCCTCATCTCGCTCGCGACACTGCCCGACCTCCCTGGGTGGACCGCACTCATCGGCGCAGGGGCGTGCGTCGGAGGTGCCGCGTTGTCGATCCGCGCCGTCTCGGGATGGGGCAAGGTCGAGCGCGCGTTACGGCTCAAGGAGCCGCTTCCAGCCCCTCGTACCCTGCCGTTGCTAGCGGTCGGCATACTGATCCTCGCCGTCGCGACACTGGCCCTTGCGCTCACCGAGGGCCTGCCGATGTGACCCGGATCCCCGAACGCGGTGGGCTGCAGCCCGAGCGCACCGCCCTGGCCTGGCAGCGCACCGCCCTGGTGTCGACGCTCATCGCGGTGCCGATCATGGTGCTCGGCGTGCGCATGGCCGACTGGCTCGCGGCTGGGCTCGGAGGGTGCGCCTCGATCGCCGGAGTGTTGCTGACCGACGTCGAACGAACCCGCGCCCACCAGCTGCTCGACGAGGACGTGACCCGCTCACGCTGGCCACTGCTTGTTGCGGTAGCCACCGTCGTGACGCTGACCGCCACTGCAGCGACCCTGCTGGCCGTGCGAATCCTCATCCGCCAGCGTTGACCTCACTGGGGTCCCGCTCAGTCGATGTGGAGCATGTACTTCTGGTCCCAGGCCATGAACGTGTCGATGTCGACGAGCTTGAGGTACTCCTCGAACGAGACCATGCGGTCGAAGAACGCCTCGTCGGTCCCGCGCTCCTTGATCTCCTGCAGCACGAGCAGGAGAGCCCGCGCGGTGGCGAACAGCTGGGAGAACGGGAAGGTGACGACCTTGTAGCCGAGGTCGCCGGCCTGCTTCCAGGTCAACCCGCGGGTCGTCGCTTGGCCGGCGGTGAAACCTAGGTGCATGGGGTGGTTCACGGCTGCTGGGAACTTCTCCAGCTCCTGTCGGCTGCGGGGCATGGGCTTGACCATGTCGGCGCCCGCCTCGGCATACGCCTGCAGCCGGTCCACGGACTCCTCGAACGGCGCGTCGGTGCGGGCGACGATGACGGTGTCCGGGTTCTTGCGCGCGTCGCAGGCGGCGCCGGATCTTGGCGACCATCTCCTCGAGCGGGATCTGGCGGGTGCCCTTGATGTACGGGCAGTTCGGTGGGAGGACCTGGTCCTCGATGAACAGGCCTGCGACGCCGGCCTTCTCGAACTCGCGGACGGTGCGCATGGTGTTGATCGCATTGCCGTACCCGCCCTCGGCGTCGGCCATGAGCGGGATGGAGATGGCCGAGGCCATGTTGTAGCAGGCGCTCATCATCTCCGTGAACGTCATCAGGCCGTTGTCCGGGACGCCGAGCATCGTGCCGTGCATCCCGAAGCCGGTCGTGGCGGCCATCTCGAAGCCGGCCACCTCGATGCACCGCGCCGACAGGGCGTCGTAAGCACACGGTGCGACGACGACGCCAGCACGGTCCAGCAGCGCCCGTAGGGTCCGTGCCTTGATCATGGTCGAGCCTCCTTGGACGGAGCCGACCACCTGGGGAGGCTCCGCCGGCCGTTGCGGTCAGTGTCCGCGAAGACGCGTGAGCGAGATCGTGAGGGGCAGGCTGTAACGCTGGGCGAAGCTTCTTGGCGTCAGCCCGATGCGAGAGATGTGACCGGCATACTTCGTCAGGTACTCCGGGTCGTCATCGGCGGGCGGATCCTCGGGGCGAAGGGCGGCGGTCCCGTTCAGGACCACGATGTCGCCCCCGCCCCCGTCGCCGGCGAAGTTCAGGCTCACCCTGGGGTTGGCGCTCAGATGCCGCACCCGAGCGGCCCCAGGAAGGCTGTAGACGCGGACCGTGGCTGCGCCATCCCAGAGGAACCAGACCGGGTTGGGGCAAGGCGTGCCGCCGGGACTGACCGTGGTCAGCCAGACCACGATGTCGCCGCGAAGGTGAGCGGCGGATCGGGCACCGAACGCGCTGCTCTCGTCGATCCGCAGGCCACCCACCGGCATCGCATTAGCTGCTTCGGTCATTTCGCGATCCTACGTGCTCCGCTGAGTAGCGGATTCCGCACCGGGAGCGATTCCCTTGATCGCCCAGGCCGTGGCAGTCAACGGGATCGACCCATCTGGGCGGCTGGGCAACCGGATCCGGAGCAGCTCACGCAGGGCGTCCCGGCGCTGCGGGGAGAGCGACAGGAGATACGCGGGTGCCGGCCCTTGCCCGCCGAGGAACGGAGTCCAGAAGTCGTCGAAGTCACCGAACACGGTGGGCACCTCGAGGGCCTCGACCCTGACATCGGTGAGCCCGGCACCGGCCCACAGCTCACGAAGCGGCTCGGGGCGGCAGATCTGGAACCTGCGCCCCTCGTCCGGGTCGAGCGCAGCCTCGTCCAGTTCGGCGGCCGCGTCCCAGAACTGGCGCAGCATGCCCATGCCCTCGGCGTAGTCCCAGACGTATGCCGCAACGACCCCGCCCGCCGCGACGACCCTGACGGACTCGGCCAGGGCCCGGCCCGCGTCCGGCACGAAGTTCAGCACCAGGCCGCTGACGACGAGGTCCACCGCGTCCTCGTCCAGCGGCAGCGCCTGCGCGTCGCCGACCCGCAAGCTGACCCGCGGGTCGGCGACGCGCGCGCTGGCCTCGCCCAGAAACGCCTCGGACGGGTCCACGCCGACGACCTGGGCCGGGTTCGCCAGCGCCAGGACGGTCTCGGTCAGTGCCCCTGTGCCGCAACCGACGTCGAGCCACCGGGCACCCGCGGGCGGGGCCAGCCACGGCACGAAAGCCTGGGCCACCGGCCGGCTCCACCGGCCGATGTAGGCCTCGTATGCCGGACCGACGGTCCAGCGTTCACCGGTCACGGCATACGAGGATAGGGCGTGGCTACGGACGCTCGCCGATGCTGAGCCGCAGGTTCACGGTGCTGCCCCGGGCGACGATGTTGCCCGCCGAGCGGTGACTGGCTCTGCACCCAGGACTTGCTCGTGTTCGGTCCGATGGTCCGCGCGACGAGGCCCGCGGCGACGACGGCCGCGACCGCCGCGCTCGCCGAGGCCTCGACGACGTCGGGCACGGTGACCGTCGGCGGCGGCGGGCTGAGGTGGGCCACCGTGACGGTGACCGTGTAGTCGCCGTCGTCGTCGTGCAGCCGCTGGGTGACGTCGAACGACGCGCCGACCTTGCCGGCCTGGTCGAGGATCGTCTGGCGGGTGAACACGATCGTCGTGTCACCGATGTGGTCGTCGTCGAGGAACCCGACCAGCCACTGCACGACGGCACCAACGCCGGCGACGACCGCTCCGACCCAGGCCGCGACGCCGCTCGCCGTCAGCACGGCCGCTGCGACGGCGAACGCCGCAGCGACCTCCGCCTTGACCTTGTCAGGGTCGCCGTCGTCGTGCTCCCAGGCCTGGATGAGCACGCCGATCTCGCCCTCGGGCAGCGGTTGGGGTGTGCCGTTGTGCCCCCAGATCCATCCCTCGTCCACGCCGAACGTGCCGTTGTCACCCGAGTCGATGTCCTCGAAGATGTGCGAGCGGCTCGTCACCGAGACACCGGCCGCCGTCGACGCGGTGATGAAGTACACCTCGTCGCTGCCCAGCCAGTCGATGCCCGGTCTCGTCGGTGCAGTGGAACGACGTGGCCTTGATCCGGAACGGGTCGGTTCCCGCGTCTCGTGCGCGACGGCCGTCCTCGGCCACCGCGCGAATGAGCTCGCTGCCGTGCCGGGCGATCACGCTGCGCCGTGGGCGCGGCGTGTCGGCGAGGTGGACTCGCCCCTCGTGGACGCCGACCACGTCGATGTCGGTGGCGTTCGGCATGGACCGGACTGCCTCGTCGAGTCCGGGAAGGTCGCGGGCCAGGTCCGCCAGCGTGTAGTCGGCGTGGTCCGGCAGCGTCCCGAAGCTGCCCGGGAACAGTTCCTGGCGAAGCTGCGGCGACATCCCGGCATACATCCGCCCGTGCTCCTTCACCTCGCCGCCCAGGCCCTCGGCCTCGAACGCAGCGAGGATGATCGAGTCCAGGTCGTTGGGGGAAGGTCGTCGGCGGCCTTCGCGAAGGTGTTCAGGGTCAGCGCGAGCAACCAGTTGCGGTCCCGGTTCGCCCGCAGCTTGCGCCCTAGCTTGGCTTGCTTGCCGCGCTCGTGGCTGACCTCGTCGAGGATCCTGCTCATCGGTCGGTGGTTCACGTGTGCTCCTTCATCGGGTGACGGGACGTCCTGCGGCGCCCGTCGGCCGCGGATGTGCGGCCTACCCGACCAGGCGTGACATTGCCGTTCCGTGCCGTTCCATCCGCGGGTCACCGCCAGGGCAGTCACGACGCGCTGAAGCAGCACCGCTTTCCGGTCTGCACCCGCTTGTCCAGCTCGGCGCCGATCACCGGGTCGGCCGCGGTGACCCTGGCGATGCTGCGCCGGATCGCCTTGGTGACCGCGATGCGCGCCCGCTCGCCGTCGTCAGCGAACATCCGGACCCGGCCGCCGAGACCGGTCGCCGCAACCAGCTCCGAGAGCAGCCAGTCGCGTTCCGCCCTGACCTGCTCCGCTCGCCCAAGGTCGCCGCCCTGCTCGTGCTCGTCCAGCTCCCGGGTCAGCTCTCTTACCCGAGCCTGGTACTCGCTCGTCGCGCGGTCGTCGAGCAGCGGGTGGCTGACCCTGGCAGCGGCGAGCGACCCGGTTGCCGAGCCAGGCCTGCGTCCGACCGCGGCCAGCGCCAGCTCCGTCGCGGCGACCTCTTCACCCGGGCGCTCGACCAGCATCGCCAGGTAGCGCAGCCCCAGGGCGTCCGGGACGGTGATCACCCGGTCCCCCAGGCCCACCTGCCAGGTCGCCCGATCCGCTCGCACCACCATGAGCGCCGGCCGGCTGGCCGCACACCCTAGGGCTGCCGGGCCGGTATGCCGCGCCGGCAACCGCATGTCCAGCTCGCCCGCCGCCCGGGCAGCCCGGTCTCGCTCGACCACGGCGAGCTCCTTGTCGCCCGGGGCGCCGCGAAGGTCGAGGGCCTCGGCCAAGCGGTGCCCCGACAACACCACCGCCGGCCGGTGGCCCAGCGCCAGGTTGTCCCGGACCGCGGCCTCGAAGTGCTCAACGGCCACCTCGGCGTGGCCTTGGGTCAGGGCGGCCATGCCAAGCGCGTGGTGGGTCGAGCCGAAGCAGGCCACGGCAAGGCTGGTCATCATCGGAAGTCGCGCAAAGGGACTCAGCACCGCATAGGCCTCGACCGCCACGTGCGGGTCGCCGAGCAGGTACGCCGCCTCCACCACGCCGTACATGGCGACCAGCCAGCCGCTGGAGCGCACGAGATCGGCGAAGCCGCGCCCACGGACCCGGGCTACCGCGCAGCTGGCCCCGGCGGCGTCCCCAGCCGCGGCAAGCGCCACGGCTAGTGCAGCGAAAGAGGCTCGGTCTACAGCTCCGGTGCTCGTCGAGACCGCGAGCTCGGCCATGGCTGGCAGCGTCTCGGCGACGCGGCCTTGGAACCACCGGATCGCCAGCAGCTGGGCAACCTGCCACGTCACGGCATCCGCATCGCCAGCAGTCGTGCCGCGCTCGGCGCACTCAGCCACGAGCCTCTCCGCGTCCGCCCAGCGCCCGGCGCGCAGAGCGAGCATCGCGTCGAGGGAGCGCACCACGAAGCCGACCGCCTCGTGCCCGTCCGCCCACACTGCCTTCAGCTCGGCAAGCGACCGTTCGGCGGTCGGGTCCCCCATGAGGAAGAGGTCGACGGTGCGCCACAGCAGTCCCATGAGCACATCGACGTTGCGACCGCTCGACGCGGCGACCCCCAACAGCTCGTGGGCCAGCTCCAATCGCGTGCCTGCGTGGTCGGGTCCCAGGAGGCAATGATGGGCCAGGCTCAGGCCCTCGGCCAGCGCGGTCGGGTCATCGACTGTCCTGAGGTTGTCGAGAGCCTCGAGCACGCTCGACGGGTCGCCGCTCTGGTAGCTGTGCTCGGCCGCTAGGCGCGCGGTGAGGCGCAGCCCCAGGATCGAGTCCGCACCAACCTGCGCCAACGCCCGGCGCTGGCGAGCCTCGACCGCAGCGGCCTCGGCGGCCAACCGGCGTTCGTGCACCCACAGCCCGCTCATGCCGAGGGCGGCCCGGGCCATGGCTTGCGCGCAACCGGCTGCGTCAGCCTCGCGGTAGGCCTGCTCGAAGCAGGTCCGGCTGGCGCGCAACGACCCTTGCGCGAACAACGCATGCTCGCCCTGCTCCAGGGCTGAGGGCTGCGGCACGGCATACAACCGGGTGAGCCGGCCAGCCGACGCGACATCACCTTGCCTCGTCGGCACGCATCGCCTCCTGCTGAGCTCCTCTCGTTGCAGGAGGGCCGCCGCCAACAGGCAGATACGTCGCGATGGGTCTAGGGACCGGCGGCGAGGATCACCTGGCACGGTGGACCAGAGGCGGCCAGTCGCTGGTCGGTCGTCAGCAGCGGGCAGTCTCGTTCTTCGGCGAGTGCCACGTACAAGCCGTCGAGGACCCGAATCCGGTCCTGCAGCTCCAACGCCCTGCGCAGGTGGCTGGGCCGCGGGACGACATGCTCTTGTTGGAGGGCCGCCGCCTCGTCCGCCGCCGCTCGTGCGACTCGTTGGTCGATCTCGCCGGCGCGAAGCAGCCGGGCAAGCGCCGACAGCACCTCGGCCAGCTGGTGCGCTGGCGCGACGATTGGCTGGTCGAGATTGTCCAGAACGCTCGTCTTGGCCGCCTGGTCGATCACAACGTCCACCAAGGCGGAAGCGTCCAAGACGATCACGAGCCGAACTCCCTGCGGACCGTGTCGAGAAGGCCCGACGTGTCGATCGACGTGCGGGTGCGGGGCTTGCGGGCGCGCGCGCTTCGGATCCACTCGGAGTTGACGTGCCGACGGACTTCCTTTTCGAGCGCACGCTGTGCGACCGCGGATATCGCGATGTCGTGCCTTCGCACCTCGTCGTACAGCACATCAGGCAGGTAGACACTCACCTTGGGCATACCCCGAGTGTACCCCCCAACGCCAGGCTCCGCTGTCAGCCCGCCGCGTCTACCGTGTGGGGATGAGCAGCATCAGCCCGCAGCAGGTGCTGGCCTTCCGCATTCACGCCCAGCAGCTCGACCGAGACACCGGCACCACCGCCGACCTGGCCGTCCTCGACATTGGCGCACAGGACACCGGTCCCGACGGCGGGTTGTGGGCGCTCGAGGTGCGGGGAGCCGACACCGCAGCCGCCGCCCCAGACGAGCTCGCGACCGTCTGGTCCCTGCGAGGCGCCCCGCATGTGTACCGGCGAGCGGACCTGCCCTCGGTGGCCGCCGCGGTCGCGCCGTTCTCTGAAGCGGACGCGGCCAAACGGATACTGAACGCTGCCAAGCCGCTCAAAGCCGCCGGGATCAGCGCGTTGACCGCCCTGGACACCGTCGCGGAGCAGATGCACACCATCGTGACGGAACCGATGGCCAAGGGCGACGTCTCCACCGCCCTAACCGCCCGCCTCGACCCCCCGTACCTGCGGTACTGCCGCCCCTGTGACGCTACCCATTGTTACGAGATGCCCTTTCGACTCGGAGCGCTCCGTGGCGGCGTGCAGCTGCAGGCCGGGACCTCGCCGCCGGTTCTGGAACGGCTCCCGGGACATCGCCCCGAGCCGGCTCGCCCGCAGCACGATGTCGTGCGGGCCTACCTGCGCTTGCTGGGACCCGCGACACCGCGGCAGGTCGCGGGCTATCTCGACGCGCCAACCAAGGACGTGCAGGCTCGCTGGGCATCCGATGCCGTGCCAGTCGACCTCGGGGGCGAGCAGCGCTGGGTGCTTGCCGAGGACCTGGACCGCCTCACCGATGCCGACGCCAAAGCCACGCGCCTGCTCGGTCCCCACGACCTGTTCCTGCAGGCCCGCGACCGCGACCTGCTGGTCGACGACCCGGCCCACGCAAAAGCGCTCTGGCCGGTCCTTGGCCGCCCTGGCGCCGTCCTGGTAGGCGGCGAGATCGCTGGGGTGTGGCGGCCTCGCCAGGCCGGCGGCAGCCTCAACGTGGCGATCACCCCTTGGCGAGGGTTCACCAAACCTCAGCGCACAGCGGTCACCACGCAGGCCGAGCGCCTCGCGGCTTTCCGCGGGGTGCGACTGGGCGCCGTCACGTATGCCGAGTGAGGGGCACGAGGCGATGGCGAGACAAAGACCACATCCGGCACCGGCATACCGCCTCGACGGTGCGCGTTCCCGAAGATAGTGACACGTCAACCCCCTACCGAACCGGCCGCCATGCCGCGCCGGTCGCGGCGGCCGGACCCGAAGTGCCCGATCCGTGCCGGCGAGCCGTGTCGGCTCTGTCTGCCTGGGGTGTCCGGTCCGCAGGACTGCGGCCTGGTCTACCTCGTCATGGACGACCCCGAGCTGCGCGAGCGCTGGAACGCGCACCGCGCCCGGGAAACATACTGACCGCCGTCACGCCGCGCACGGCGGTGCCGCCGCAAGAGCAGCCTCGGCCGCGGCATACGCGTTGAGGTTCGGCCCAGCGTTGCGGTAGGCGGCCATCCAGTTGTCCAGCGCGTGCGTGCCGTCGACCTCACCGGCCGCGTGCTGGGCCATCTGCATCAGGTGGCTCCGCCAGTCGTCCATGACCGCCTTGGCCGACCCGAGGTAGGTGTCGAGCGTCTTCTGCCGCTCGGCGCAGGCGTTGAGCTTGCCTTTGAGCTCGCCGGTCGCCACGGTCGACTCCACACCGGCGCAGCCCGGGACGCCGTTGTAGGTGGTCACAGCCGCGTCGTATCCCGCCACGTCGCTGGGCCCGGCGGCCCGGGTCGGTGCCCAGGTGTTCGCCTTGACCTCGACGCTGCTGCGTGTGCCGGCGTCGACGTCGGCCTGGCCCTGTACGTGGTCGCGCCAGTGTCCCGCCCCGGTCTTCGCGGCTGCCACCACCCCTTGGGCGGCGGACTGCCGGGCGACGCAGGCAGACAGCAGGGCTGCCGCCGCCGCATCCTGGGCCGACTGTGCGGGCGTGGCGGGGTTTGCCGCCGCGGCAGGGGGAGCCACCGCCGGGGCCTGCGCGGGGCTCGCGCTGGCCTCGACCGCCCCAGACGTCGCGGCCCGCGTCACGGCGAACACCCCGAGCGCTACCAGCAGAACGGCCGCGCTGGCCAGAAAAGCCCTTCGTCGGGACCCGCGTTGCACGCTGCTGTGTCTACCCAACTGTCCACTCACCCCTCGTCCGCCACGTGTCCCCCCGGTCCGATCGTCACAGTTTGCCCGGGAAGGCTGCGCCCCGTGGCAGATCCCGGAAACTGGCCCAAGTTGCTCGGGCGCCCTTGGTTCCCAGATGATGAGGCGAGTGAGCGACCCCGCCGACATGCCCATCAGCCGCCGGGTCATCCTCAGCACGATGGCTCGCCGGGGCATGTTCAACCCTGGCTTGCCGCAACGCAATGTCGCCCAGGTCCTCGCACTGCGCACCTGGGGGTACGGGCTGGACGGGCAGCTGCGTGGGGCTGCGGCACGCAGTCCTGGCAAGATCGCGGTCATCGACGAGGCCCACGGGGAGATCTCGTATGCCGAGCTGCTGGCTCGGTCCGTCAAGGTTGCCGGCGCGTTGCGCGCGATGGGCCCCGGACCTGGCGACGCTGTGGGCCTGCTGGCCCGAAACCATGTCGACGCGGTCGCCGTCATCGCCGGCGCTGCCATGCTCGGTCTGGACCTCGTGCTGTTCAACGTGGGACTGTCCGGACCGGCGGTCGCGCAGGTGGCCGAGCGCGAGGGCCTGCGTCTGGTCGTCCACGACGACGATCTCGCCTCCGCCGTGGCCGATCTCCCTTCGACCGTCGCCCATGTCAGCGAGTCCGAGCTCGCTGCCCAGGCCCGGGCAGCGCGGCTGGGCGAGCCCCTACAGCCGCCCCGGCCCCGGGGACGCACCGTCATGCTGACGTCGGGCACGACGGGAACCCCTCGCGGAGCGGCCCGCCCGGACCCGCGCGGCCCGGCAGCCCTGGTCTGCATCATCGAACGCATCCCGCTGCGCGCAGCAAGCCGGACGCTGTTGAGCGCCCCCATCTTCCACACCTGGGGGTACTCGGCCTTGCTCATCTGCCTGGGGCTGCGGCATACCCTCGTCCTGCAGCGGCGTTTCGACGCGGCGAGCGCCCGAGATGCGTTGGCAGCTCACCACTGCGACACCATGATTGGCGTCCCGATCATGCTGCAGCGGATGATGCAGCTGCCACCCTTGCCGAGTGGTCGCAGCCTGCGGACGCTGCGGGTGGTCGCGACAAGCGGGTCGGCCTACCCGCACGGGTTCGCGACGCGTTTCATGGACGCCTACGGCGATGTGCTCTACAGCCTCTACGGCTCGACCGAGGCGTCCTGGATCTGCGTCGCCACACCCCGCGACCTGCGCCGCAACCCCGAGACCGTCGGGACCCCGCCGCTCGGGACCGTGGTGAAGATCCTCGACGAGGCCGGTCGGGAGGTTCCCGAGGGCGAGGTCGGACGGATCTTCTGCGGCAACCCGATGGTCTTCGAGGGTTACACGACCGGCGAGCGCCGGGAGAGCGTCGACGGCCTGGTCTTCACCGGCGACGTCGGGCACGTCAGCGACGGTCTCTACTTCGTCGACGGACGCGCCGACGACCTGGTCATCAGCGGCGGCGAGAACATCTACCCCGCCGAGGTCGAGCGCGTGCTGGGCGCCCACCCGGCGGTCCGGGACGTGGCCGTGACCGGCATACCGGATGCGGAGTTCGGGCAGCGCCTAGCCGCCTTTGTCGTTGTGGGTCAGGGGAACCCGCTCACCGCAGCCGACGTGCAAGGCTATGTCCGCGAGCACCTGGCCAGGCACTGCGTGCCGCGGGAGGTGGTGTTCGTCGAGGAGCTGCCGCGCAATGCGATGGGCAAGGTCCCCCTGGCGCAGCTGAACGCGCTCGTGCCGCCCGAGTGACGGGCAGGCTCAGCGAAGCTGGTAGGTGGCGATGATGACACCGGTGCTGGAGGCCTTTGAGTCGGTCAGGTCGAACTGGGCGTAGGGCGGGGCGTCCTGGAACAGCCGGATCCCGGTCCCGAGCACGAGTGGGTGGATGAGCAGCACGAACGCGTCGATGAGCCTGGCCGGCATGAGCGCCCGAGTCAGCTCGCCCGAGCCCAGGATGACCAGGTCGCGGCCGTCCTGCGCTTTAAGGTCCGCCACGGCCCCGGGGGCGTCCCCGGGTAGCAGGACCGAGTTGGTCCACCCCAGCGGCTCGGTCAGGGTGCGTGAGGCCACGTACTTGCGTGAGGCGTTCATGATCGCGGTGAACGGGTTGTCCTGCGGTCCGTGCTCCCAGCCCGCCTGCATCTTCTCGAAGGTGCGCCGGCCCAGCAGCAGGTCCCCGGGCTCGCCGCTTGCCGGCTCCATCGTTGTCGCATCGGCATACTGGGTTGCCCAGCCCCCGTAAGCGAATCCGCCTCTTGTGTCTTCCTCGGGGTGACCCGGTGACTGCATGACGCCGTCCATGGTGACGCTCGTGTAGACCATGACCTTCCGCATCAGGCCCTCCAATCTCGTCCTGTTCCAGAAGCGTATACTCCTACTCTAGGAGCAGTCGAGAGGTAGACGCATGACTTCTGAACCGCTGGGGCGCAGCTATGGGGACCCGTGCGGTGTCGCCCGGGCACTCGACATCGTGGGGGAACGCTGGGCGTTGCTCGTCGTCCGCGAGCTCCTCCTTGGACCCAAGCGCTTTACGGACCTGTATGCCGGGCTGGCCGGGATCAGCCAGAACGTGCTTTCTCACCGGCTTCGCGAGCTGGAGCGCTCCGGTGTCGTGGCCCGACAGCGTCTGGCGCCGCCGGCACGGGTGTGGACCTATGCGCTCACCGAGCGCGGAACCGCTTTGGAGCCCGTGCTCATCGCCCTCGGCAGGTGGGGGCGCGACGTCCCCTTCGCGAAGGAGGGGGCCTTGAGCCCCGACGCGTTGCTGCTCGCCCTAAGAACGACCTTCTCGCCCGAGCTGGCTGACCGGCTGCGGCTCACGGCCCAGCTGCGGATGGACGACGACGAAGTGTCCATCACCATCGCTGACGGTCGCTTGACCATCGCGCGGGCGCCGGCTGAGGACCCAGCCATCCGCATCGAGGCCGACTCGGCGACGGTTCGGGAGCTGGCCTTCCGGCGCGGCAGCATTGCCGACTTGATGGCAGCCGGCCGACTTCACGTGGAGGGCAGCGTGACGCACGTCGAGCGCCTGTTCGGGCTGTTCGCCCCGACCGGGATGGCGGCCCGATGACGACCCCATTGTTTGAGCCGGCGACCACGACGGCCGCCCTGATCCGGCGGGGCGAGATTCGCGCGACCGAGCTGGTGCGGGCGCAGCTGGAGCGGATTCAGCGTGCGAACACTGCGGTCAACGCCCTCGTCGAGGTGCACCCGGAGCAGGCCCTCATGGCCGCTCGCGTTGCCGACGGGGCGGTTCGTCGCGGGCAGCTCACCGGCGAGCTGCACGGCATACCTATCACCATCAAGGAGGCATTTCAGGTCCGCGGCTTCCGGTCCACGTGGGGTAACCCCGACTGGGCGCAGGCCCTCGCGGATCGGGACGCCACCGTCGTCAGTCGGCTCCGCGATGCGGGCGCGATCGTGCTGGGCACCAGCAACGTCGCCGAGATGCTCGGCGACTTCGGTCAGACGTCGAACCCGGTCTACGGGCGCACGTCCAATCCCTGGGATCCCTCCGCGGGGGTCGGCGGATCGACCGGCGGCGGCGCGGCGGCTGTCGCTGCCGGGCTGAGCTTCCTCGACTACGGTTCAGATTCTGGCGGGGTCGGTGCGCATCCCGGCTGCGTTCTGCGGGGTGTACGGCCTGAAACCCAGCGTCGGGATCGTGCCAGGGGTTGGGTTGCAGCCACCGGGGCCCCCGGCGCCTCCCAGCGAACGTGCCTACCAAGCCGGATTCGGACCATTGGCCCGTTCGGCGGCCGACATCCGAGCCGCCCTGCGCTGCACTGCCGGGCCCATGCTGCCAACCGCCGCGGCGTGGCACTGGAGCCTGCCGGCACCCCGGCACCAGCGGCTGCAGGACTACCGGGTGCGGTACGTCCTCGACCACCCCGCGGCACCCGTCAGCGACGAGGTCGGCGCCGCCCTGTCAGAGGCCCTCGACACGCTGGCCCGTGCCGGCGTCACCCTCGTCGAGGGCTGGCCCGAAGGCATCGACGCCGCCGCTGACGCAGAGAGCTTCGGCGTGCATCTTCGCCTCTACTTCGCCTACCTCGACGGAGTGACCGACCTCACGCTGCCCGACGCCATCGACCACGAACACCGTCGGATGAGCGCCCGCCAGGCCTGGCAGGACTGTCTCACGAGCGACGCCGACGTCTTGGTCTGCCCGACGGCCTCCACCACCGCGTTTGCGCACGATGACCGGCCCTTCAGCGAGCGCACCATCACCACATCTCGCGGGCCGATGGCTTACGCCAGTCTGCCCTTCTGGATCTCGCACGCTTCCCTCACCGGGCTGCCGGCCTTGAGTGCACCGATCGGACTCAGCCGCAGCGGCCTGCCGGCCAGCATGCAGATCATCGGCCCCCTCTACGAGGACGACACCGCAATCACGTTCGCCGAACTTGCCGCCCACGTTATCGGCGGGTACCAGCGACCCCCGGCAGACGACACGCACCCTGGCTGATCTGACTGCTTGATCTGACTGCTTCGTCGGCACCGCTTAGCAAGCACTATGTGAACGACGTTTCGAACAACTTCCAGTTGCCAGCCTGGTGACAGCGCGCCCACCTACCGTCAGGAGCTTCGGTGGGCCGCCACCACCTCCTACACCGCCCCTACAGGGCCCGCGCGGTCGGCAGGACGCGCTCGACCCACCAGCCCAGCTCGTCCGGCTCGTCCGCCTTCTCCCACCCGAGCTGGACGAACGCCCCGAGGAGCGCCAGCTCGAGCTGGCGCTCGAACCACCCCAGCGTCGAGACGCCGCGTCGCTCGAGCTCCTCGCGGTAGGCGTCGACGGCGGCCTCCTTGGGCTCGGCAAAGCGGCGGCTGTTGATGGCCAGGTAGTACGCGAGGTCGCAGCAGAACGGCGCCACCCCGGGCACGGCCCAGTCGAGCAGGATCGTGCGACCGTCCGGGTGCGAGCCGAGGTTGCCGTACTTCCAGTCGCCGTGGGACAACGTCGTCGGGGTCCCCTCGAAGGCGGACACGAGCGGCCACGGGTCGGCGGCGAGCCCGGTGGCGACTGCACCGGCTTCGGGGGCCACGGCACGCAGCCAAGGCCAAGCCGTCGCCAGTATGCCGGGCACGCCGCCCTCGTGGCCCAGGTCGGCTTCGACCCGAGCGGTGAGCTCGGACAGCATCGTGTACTTCATCGGCAGCGGAGTCAGGTCGTATGCCGTGGCGCGCGCACCAGCAAAGTGCGCGTGCATCGCGGCCATGTGGGCGATGAACCGGCGGTGCTGCTCGTGCGGCACCGGATCGTCCCCTGCCGGGACCAGTAGGTCGCCGACCTCGTGCATGACCAGGATCGCGCCAGGCCCGTCCCGTCTGGCGCCCACGACGGCGGCGTCGATCTCCGGCGGGAGCGCGGCATACAGTCCACGTTCCCACGCCAGGTACGCGTTGCAGCCGATGTCGCCCGCTGCCCTGGCCAGCCAGTCCAGCTCATGCGAGAGGTGCTTGACGATGTACCACTGGCCCTCGACGAGGATGCGCAGCATGGGCGCGGCAGTCTTGCTGTCGGTGCCGGCGAGCACCTCCTGCCGCTCCGCTCGGCGGACGAGGTCCTCGACGTCGACGCGCTCGGGTCCCACGCCAGGAAGGCTAGCCGCGGGCGCAAGAGTCCCGGCGAGCCCTGTGTTCGCCCGATCCTCGACAAGGCGGCAGTTCTGCGGCAAGCCGGCAGTTATGCCATATGGCGGCAGCTGTTCCTGCCGCTTCCGGAAGGTGTCAACCTGTTTGGAGTCGGTCGGTGCTGATTTCTTGGTTGATGGCGACCTTTGCCATGGGCGCCTTGATGGTGGAGGGCTTGGTGAACCGTTCGGGGTGCTCGGCGTGTAGCCGGGCCATGGTCGCCACGCGCTGCTGGTGGATGCTGATCCAGGACCCGTCGTGCACGGTTGCCGGGGTATGTCCCTCGAGGCTGGAGTGGCGGTGCTCGTGGTTGTACCAGTGCACGAACTCGGTGACCCATTGGCGGGCCTGTTCGATCGAGGTGAAGTAGGCCGGGTAGGTGGGGGCGTACTTGGCGGTCTTGAACAGGGACTCGCTGTATGGGTTGTCGTTCGAGACGCGGGGCCGGTTGCGGGACACCTCAACGCCGAGGGCCTGGAACAGGCCGGTCAGGGTGTTGGAGGTCATCGACGGGCCGCCGTCGGAGTGGACCACCGTCGGGTGGGCGCGGTGGTGGCGGAACGCGGTTTCGAACATGTCCTTGGCCAGGTCGTCGCACTCGCGGTCTTCGACCCGCCAGGCCACGACCAGCCGGGAGAACACGTCGACGACCAGGTACAGCTCGTAGGTGACCCGGATGTAGGGGCCCTTGAGCTTGGTGATGTCCCAGGACCACACCTGCAGTGGCGCGCTCGCCACCAGCGAGGGGATCGCGCTGGCCCGGTGGCGGGCCCGGCGGCGGACCGGACGCTGCGGCTCCAGCTGGCGGGCGATGCGATACCACGAGGACAACGAGGCGACCGGGTCCTTCGCGTCCAGGGCCTCGTAGTAGGCCTGGTACACCGACCAGCCGCAAACGAACGCCGCCTTCAGCTTGTCCAGGATCCGCTCTCGCTCGGCCGGATCCAGCCACGAGGCGGCCCGCCGCGCCGTGTGCGGAACCGGCACGGCCACCCGCGGCCGAGGCCGGGATCGGTAGTGCCAGCTCGACCGGGACAACCCGGCCACCGCCAACGCACGCCGCTGCGACAACCCGGCCCCGATCAGCGCGCTCACCAAGGCGACCGTGACCATCACCACCGACACCGCAGCATCCGCCGCCTCGGCGTCCTCGGCGTTCTCGACGTCCTCGACGCCGCCGGCCACGGTCACGGCCGCTGGCCCTCGGCGCGGTCCTGCGGTTGCGAGCTCTTGCCGGCGCCGGCGTGATGCAAGATCTCGATAGCTTTTCCCAATGCATCAACAGCCTTGACCTGCACCGCCAGCTCGGCCGCCTTGGCCGCCAACGCCTGCTCATGCTCAGCCTGCTGCTGGGCCACCTGCTCGCGCAACGCGTCCAGCTCGGCCCTAAGCCGAGCGACAAACGCGCTCTGCTCTGCCGTCACCGCCAGCCCTCCACGAGGAACCAGGCCGTACTCCAGCGTGTCGGCGAACACCTGGGCACGCCAGACCCGAAACTGCCGATAAGACACGCCATGCTCACCCAGATACCTCCCACGCGATCCATACGGTGCAGCAAGATAGGCAAGCACGTGCTCCCGCTTCTGCTCGACCGTGAACATCGAACCTGACAAGTCGATCACTCCTCAAAGACGAGCGACTGACTCACACCCAGCCTGACACGTAGGGTTCATGGCAGATCTGCCGCTTTGCGATTGGGCCACCGACGGGCGAAGCGGCCACGGGCCCTCGCGACCCCGCTCGCCCCTCGAACGCCTGCCTCAGACTCGCCCCTCGAACGCCTGCCTTCAGAACAGCTGGCGTGCGACCCCGCGCCCGGCGGCGCGCCCGGAGAAGATGCAGCCGCCGAGGAAGGTGCCCTCGAGGGCGTTGTACCCATGGACGCCGCCTCCCCCGAACCCCGCGACCTCCCCCGCCGCGAACAGGCCGTCGAAGAGCGAGCCGTCGGCGCGGCATACCTGCGAGTCCAGGTTCGTCTCGATCCCGCCGAGGGTCTTGCGCGAGAGGATGTTCAGCCGAACCGCGATCATCGGGCCGGCCTTCGGGTCCTGCAGCTTGTGCGGCTTGGCGACCCGCGTGATCCGTTCGCTGAGCGGGCGGCGAGCGTTGCGGATCGCCATGAGCTGCAAGTCCTTCGAGAACGCGTTGTCCAGCTCCCGGTCGCGCGCCAGCACCTCGCGCTCGACGGTCGCGAAGTCGAGCTTGGGACCGCGGGCGATCCGGTTCATCCCGTCGACGAGGTCACGCAGGGAGGGGGCCGACACGAAGTCCTCGCCGTAGTCCACGAACTTCTGGACCGGGCCGGGTGCGCCCTTGGCCACCCGGCTGCGCGCCGCAAGCCAGACGTCCTTGCCGGTCAGGTCGGGGTTCTGTTCCGAGCCGGACAGCGCGAACTCCTTCTCGATGATGGCGCGGGTCAGGATGAACCACGTGTAGTCGTAGCCGGTGCGCCCGATGTAGCCCAGCGTCCCGAGCGAGTCGAAGCCGGGGAAGTACGGCGCCGGCAGCCGCCGACCCGTCGCGTCGAGCCACAGTGACGACGGTCCAGGAAGGATCCGGATGCCGTGGTTGGCCCAAACCGGGTCCCAGTTCTTCACGCCCTCGGTGTAGTGCCACATGCGGTCACGGTTGACCACGCTCGCCCCGGCTCGCTCGGTGATCGCGAGCATGCGTCCGTCCACGTATGCCGGTACACCGGCCACCATGTGCTCGGGCGGCTTGCCCAGCCGTTCGACGGGCCAGCTCTGCCGGATCATGTGGAAGTTGTGGCCGATGCCACCGGACGTCACGACGACGGTCTGGGCTCGAAGCTCGAACTGCCCCAACGAGTCCCGGGTCGAACCAACACCTCGCGCCGCGCTGGAGGGGGCCAGCAGGCTCCCGCGGACGCCGACCGCCGCCCCGTCCTCGACGAGGACCTCGTCGACCCTGTGGCGGTGCAAGAACGCGACCTGCCCGCCTCGCTCGGCAGCCTCGACCGGCTCAAGGAAGACCCGGACGACCTCTGGCCCGGTGCCCCACGTGATGTGGAAGCGAGGCACCGAGTTGCCATGCCCCCTCGCGGTGCCGTCACCCCGCTCGGCCCAGCCCACGTTGGGCATGAACCGCAGGCCGAGGTCGCGCAGGTAGGCGTACTTCTCCCCCGCCGCGAAGTCGACGTATGCCGTGGCCCACTGCCGCGGCCAGTGGTCCTCGCGCTCGCGGTCGAACTGCGCCGACCCGAGCCAGTCCTGCAGGGCCAGCTCGCGCGAGTCCTTGATCCGCAGGCGTCGCTGCTGAGGGCTGTCGACGAGGAACAGCCCGCCCAGCGACCAGAACGCCTGCCCGCCGCGGTTGGCCCGGTTCTCCTGCTCGACGACGAGCACCCGCTTGCCGGCCCTGACCAGCTCATGGGTCGCCACCAGCCCGGCCAGCCCGGCGCCGACCACGATGACGTCAGCCTGCTGCGCCATGACCGCACCTTACGGGTCGGGAGTAAGCCGCGGCGCCCAGACGTTGCTTCGGCATGGACTCACCCAAGACGTATGCCGTGCAGCTGTCCGACCAGCAGTGGCGCGACCGACTCACCCGCGCGGAGTACGACGTGCTCAGGCAGGCCGGGACCGAGCGCGCGTTCACCGGGGAGTACACCGACACCAAGACGCAAGGCGTCTACTCGTGCCGGGCCTGTGGCGCCGAGCTGTTCCGCAGCGACACCAAGTTCGAGTCGCACTGTGGCTGGCCGTCGTTCTACGCGCCGCTGGCCGAGGACCGGGTGGAGTACCTCGAGGACCGCTCGCTCTTCGGCCGGCCCCGGGTCGAGGTACGGTGCGCGAGCTGCGGCTCGCACCTCGGGCACGTCTTCGAGGGCGAGGGCTACGGCACACCGACCGACCAGCGCTACTGCATCAACTCGATCTCCCTGCGGCTGGAGCCGACCGACGGCTGAGCCTCAGCGCAGCCGCTCGACAAGATCGCCGACGGCGACGCGCGGGCCGGTGAAGAACGGCACCTCCTCGCGCACGTGCAGCCGGGCCCGTGACGCCCGCAGCTCGCGCATGAGGTCGACGATCCGGTGCAGCTCGTCGGCCTCGAACGCGAGCACCCACTCGTAGTCGCCGAGGGCAAAGGCCGAGATGGTGTTGGCCCGCACGTCGGGGTACTCCCGGGCCATCTCGCCGTGTTCGCGCAGCATGTCGCGCCGGTCCTTCTCGTCGAGCACGTACCAGTCGTAGGACCGGACGAAGGGGTAGACGCAGACGTACGCGCGAGGCTCCTCGTCGGCGAGGAACGCCGGGATGTGGCTCTTGTTGAACTCCGCCGGACGGTGCAGCGCCGCGACGGACCAGACCGGTTCGAGATGCCCGCCCAGCTGGGTCTGCAGCAGCCGGTGATAGGCGCCTTGCACCTGCTCGACCGTCGGGGCGTGCCACCACACCATGAGGTCGGCGTCGGCGCGCAGTCCGGCCACGTCGTACGTGCCCCGAGTGACGACGCCCTCGGAGTGCAGCTGCTTGAACAGGTCGTCCACCTCGTCGGCCAGGCGGGTGCGCTCCGGCCCGAGGGGGGTCGAGACCGCGAACACCGACCACATCGCGTAGCGAATCGAGTCGTTGACCTCGCGGATCTTGGCCAGGTCGGGACGCGATGTCATGCCTCAGTCTCGCAAGTGCCCGCGCAGGGCCGGCATGAGGGTCGAGGCGATCGACTCCAAGGTGGCGCGCGAACCGGCATACGGGGTCTCGGGTCGCGGCCAGTGCACGACGACATCGGTGAACCCGAGGGCGGCAGCGCGGGTGACGAGGAGCTCGAAGGTGCCCCGGTCCGCCAGCGAGTAGCGAGGCGCCTGGTCGAGGCTGACATAACGGCGGAAGGCGCTGGGATCTCGGCCGGCCTCGGCGAGCGTCTCGTCGATGATCCGGTGGGCCCGCTCGTGGGCGGCGAACCAGTCCGGCAGGTCCGTGGCCGCCGGCCCCGTGGTCACCCACCCGTCGCCGTACTGGGCCGCGAACCGCAGGGACCGAGGGCCGTTGGCCGCGACGAGGAGGGGCGTGCGCACCGGCCGGGTCGCCGTCGGAAAGCCGGACAGCGAGAACCAGCGGCCGGCATGGCTGACGACCTCCTCGGTGCGCAGCCGCAGCAGCAGTCGGGTGAACTCCTCGAACCGCGAGACCCGCGCGCCCACCGTCAGCTCCTCGCCGAGCAGCTGCGAGTCGAGGTCGCCGCCCACCCCCACGCCGAGCAGCAGCCGCCCGTCGGAAACCGTCTCGAGGGCCTGCACGTCCCGGTAGAGCACGGCGGGGTGGCGGTAGTTCGGCGAAGCGACGAACGTGCCGACGCGGATCCGGGAGGTCACCGCCGCGGCCGCCGCGAGCAACGGCGTCGACCCGGCCCAGGGCGCGCCGACCATTCCTGCCCACACGAGGTGGTCGTACGTCCAGCCGTGGTCGAAACCCATGGCCTCGGCCGCCTGCCACCGCTCCCTTGCCTCGGACCAGGCCAGGTCCGGCAGCACGACGATCCCGAAGCGCACCGGACCAGGTTAGGTGGACCCAGGCGAGATCACGAAGGCAGGAGCGTCGAGACGAGCCGAGGTCGAGCACCGAGACCGGATCGAGACCCAGAGGAGGGAACCCTCCGGTCCGGTCAACCCCTCCCAGTGGCAAAGACCGGCCAGCGTTGGAGGTTCCCATGTCGACATCCCGGTCCCGACGGACCCTCGCCATCCTCGCAACTGTCGCGCTGGGCAGCGCTCTGGCCGTCGGCGGGTGTTCGTCATCCGGCGGAGGCGAGACGGCCCAGCCTGGCACCACTCAGCCGCTCGCCCCCGAGGACAGTGCTGCCGATTCCCGAGCGGGCCAGCCCGAAGACGGGCAACAGGCACCGCAGGCCACCGATACCCAGAAGGTCGTGCGCACCGCGAGCCTGCTGATCGCGGTGACCTCCATCGACCCGGCCGCCACTGCCGTGCGCGGGGTCGCCGCCACCCTAGGCGGCCAGGTGACCGGCGAGAACATCAACGCAGCCAGCCGGACGGCAACCCCGGGCGGAGCATCGACCACCGTGCTTCCCCCGTCGACGGGCAGTGCAGGGACCATCAGCCTCGACGTGCCCGCGGACCGCCTCGACGCCGCACTCGATCAGCTCGCCGCGATCGGCCGGGTCGTCCAGCGCACGTCGAACGCCAGGGACGTCACGTCGACCTACGTCGACACCGAGTCGCGGATCGCCACCAAGAAGACCAGCATCGAGCGGGTCCGAGCGCTGCTGAGCCAGGCCGCGGGGCTGTCCCAGGTCGTCGAGCTGGAAAGCCAGCTCGCCCAACGTGAGGCCGAGCTCGAGTCACTTCAAGCCACTTTGGCTACGCTGCAGAAGAAGATCGTGATGTCGACCGTCACGGTAACGCTCACCACCGACCCCGCCGCCGGCGAGCAGGCGTCGGGCTTCATGGCTGGCCTGCAGGCCGGTTGGCAGGCGTTCCTGAGGTCGCTGGCCTTCTGCCTCACCGCCATCGGGGCCGCCCTGCCCTTCCTGGGTGCGTTGGCGACCCTCGGGTTGCCCCTCCTGCTCTGGTGGCGCCGCCGCGAGCCGGTGCCTTCGCCTGCAGCCGCGGCGCCCCAGGAACCCCAGGCACAGCCCGAGCGGGAGTGATCAGCGGACCGACGCGTCGTGGACCACCTCGACGATCCGGGTGAGCACGTCCGGGTCGGTGTCCGGCAGCACCCCGTGGCCGAGGTTGAAGATGTGCCCCGGTGTCGCCTGCCCGTCGGCCACGATCTCGCGGACCCGTCGCTGCACCACGTCCCACGGCGCGAAGAGCAGGGCGGGGTCGAGGTTGCCCTGCACGGCATACTCGGGGCCGAGCCGCGCGGACGCCTCGGTCAGCGACACCCGGAAGTCGACCCCGACGACCTCGGCCCCCGCCGCGCCCATCGAGGCCAGCAACTCGCCCGTGCCGACCCCGAAGTGGATGCGCGGAACGCCGAGCCCCCCCACGCCCGCCAGTGCCGCGGCTGAATGAGGCTGCGCGAACGCCTCGTAGTCGACGCGCGACAGGGCACCCGCCCACGAGTCGAACAGCTGCACCGCGCTCGCTCCCGCCTCGACCTGCACCCGCAGGAACTCCCCGGAAACCTGGGCGAGCCGTGCGCACAGCTGGTGCCACAGGGGTGGGTCGCCGTGCATGAGCGCCTTGGTCCGTGCGTAGGTGCGGCTCGGCCCGCCCTCGACCAGGTAGGACGCAAGGGTGAACGGCGCCCCGGCGAACCCGATGAGCGGCGTCGAGCCGAGCTCGGCAACGAGCAAGTGGATCGCCTCGGTTACGAAGCGAACCTGCTCGCCAGTGAGCTCCGGTATGCCGTCCAGGTCGGCTCGGGTGCGTATCGGCTTCGCGATCACGGGTCCCACGCCCGCGACGATGTCCAGATCGACACCGACCGCCTTGAGCGGCAGGACGATGTCGCTGAACAGGATCGCGGCATCCACTCCGTGCCGCCGAACCGGCTGCAGGGTGATCTCGGTGACCAGGTCTGGGCGTTGGCAGGCCTCGAGCATGGGGGTGGCTTCGCGTACGGCCCGGTACTCAGGAAGGGACCGGCCGGCCTGACGCATGAACCACACCGGGGTCCGGCTCACTGGCTGGCGCCAGGCGGCCCGCACCAGGTCGCTGTCCTTTGCCGGGGCCACAGCACCGTGTGGGCGTGCCGGAGCGGTGTTGGGCGAAGCGGCGCACACGCGGCCAATCGTCGCACGCCTGGTCCCGGCCATTGGCGCTCGGTCGGTCATGCCAAACGCGTCGTATGCCGCGCGCTTGGCATGACCGAAGCGCTCGCGCCCCGCTCAGCCCAGTGTCAGCCGCCTGCTCCTCCGATCGCGATCAGACCGGTGCCCACCATCGCGAGCGCGACCCCGGCATACTGCACCGGCCGTAGCCGCTCCCTCAGCACGACGCGCGCCAGCAGGATCGTCGCCACGGGGTAGAGCGACCCCAGCACGGAGGCGACACTGACCAGGCCCATCGCCGAGGCGGCACCGAAAAGCCCGTTGGCGGTCAGGTCGCCCAGCCCGATGACGGCCAGCACGGGCACATCGCCATGGCGCACCGGGCCGACCGAGCGCAGCGCCGCGGCCAGGACGGCATACCCGATCACGGCGGTGAGCCGCATCCCCCACAAGGTGTGCACCAACGAGATCCGGGCGCCACGGTCCAGCGCGAACAGCACCACGCCGAGCAAAGCCGCGGCCACGCAGGCCAGCAGGACCGGCCGCACCCGTAAGCCCTCGGAGATCTCCGGACCACTGGCCAGGACCACTCCGGCGAGCGCCACGCCGATGCCGGCCCAGGCAAGGGCGCTGGGCTGGTCACCGGTCAGCACCCCGAGCAGCACCGACACGCCCGAGCCCAGGGAGGCGATCGGGGCGACGACCCCCATGGTGCCCCCAGCCAGGGCGGCGTAGAAGGTCAGCAGCCCGCCGGTGCCGGTGACCCCGGCAAGGACCGCCCATACCGCGATCCCAGGGTCGTTGGGCAGCGTGCGCCCCCACAGCAGCACGACCACGGTAATCCCCACGAACGACAGCGTCTGGGACCACCCGGCCACGACGATCGCCGGCATCCGGCGCGCAGTGACGCCCGCGAGGAAGTCGCACGTGCCCCACACCGCCGACGAGAGCAGAGCGAGCAGTGCGGACACAACGGGCACGCTACCGAGTGGGGGCCGGGCCGTCGGCGGCGGCGCGGCGCGTCAGCCTGGGCAACCGCCCGTCCGCCGCTTACGCTCAAGCCTGTGCCTGGACGATCCCTGCCCGGCGAGGAAGCTGCGGAGTTCGCGCGCGCCATCGCGGGCCTGCATGCGGTGCGCCTGCGGCCGGAGGTGCGGGTCACCGAGGTCCCCGCACCGCAGCGGATCGCCCCGTATGCCGTCGCCCTCTCTGCCGAGGTCGTCGGCCCGGGCGGCGAGGAGGCACTGGCCACGGGCCGGTTCGTCCTGCTGCACGACCCGACCTGTCCCGAGCCATGGGAAGGCGACTGGCGCGCGGTGACCTTCGCCAGCGCCGAGGTGGAGCTGGAGGTCGCCACCGACCCGGCCCTCGGGGAGGTCGGCTGGGCCTGGCTTGTCGAGGCTCTCACGCATCGGGCTCTGGGTTATGCGGCCGAGGCCGGCACGGTCACGCGGGTCGTGTCCGAGAGCTTCGGCGGCCTGGCTGACCGGAGCTCACGAGTAGAGCTCGAGGTACGGGCTTCGTGGACTCCAACCGACGGAGCCCTCGGCGAACACCTGCTGGCCTGGGCAGACCTGGTGTCGACGCTTGCAGGACTGCCGCCGCTGCCGGAGGGGGTTGTCGCCCTCCCTGGCCCGCGACGGTGACCGACCCGGTCAATGCCGGTCCGCCCCGGCTGGTTCTCACCGACGGGGTCCCAGAAGTCGTCGTGGACGAGCGCCGGCTGATCGCGGCCGGTGCGGCGATCGCCGCCGGTCATGGCCCGGTCGCCGTCGACGCCGAGCGGGCTTCGGGCCACCGGTACGGCAACCGGGCCTACCTGGTCCAGCTGCGCCGGGCAGGCGCAGGGACCTGGCTGCTCGACCCGGTCGCTTGCCCTGACCTCACCCCCGTCGCCGAGGGCATCGGCGACGCCGAGTGGGTGCTGCACGCTGCGACCCAGGACCTGCCTTGTCTTGCCGATGTCGGGCTGCGTCCCACCCGCCTGTTCGACACCGAGCTCGGGGCCCGGCTGGCCGGGTTGCCGCGAGTCGGACTCGGGGCCGCCGTCCAGCACTACCTCGGCTTCAGCCTGGCCAAGGAGCATTCGGCGGTGGACTGGTCTCGCCGGCCGTTGCCCGAGTCGTGGCTGCGGTACGCCGCCCTCGACGTCGAGGTCCTCGTGCAGCTACGGGACGCGATCGACGCCGACCTGTACCGGCAGGGCAAGGCCCAGTGGGCTCGCGAGGAGTTCGACTCGCTGCTGTCCTTCACCGGGCCCACTCCGCGGGTCGACCCATGGCGACGCACGTCGGGCCTGCACAAGGTCCGCAGGCGCCGAGGCATCGCCGTGCTGCGTGAGCTTTGGTACGCCCGTGACCGGATCGCGCAGCGTCGGGACGTCAGCCCCGGCCGGGTCCTGTCCGACGCAGCGCTCGTCGAGATGGCCGTCAACCCCCCGACGTCGGTGGCTGCACTCAACGGCCGTCGAGAGCTGCGGGCCGCGGCCCGCAACCACCGTGAGTGGTTCGCCGCCATCGACCGGGCCATGGCGATCCCCGAGCACCAGCTGCCCCCGCTGGCGCTGCCGGGCAACGGCCCACCGCCGCCTCGGCTCTGGGCCGACCGAGACCCGCAGGCCTCGGACCGGCTGGCCAAGGCGCGCGAAGAGCTGGCCGCCTTCGCCGACGAGCACAACCTGCCACTGGAGAACGTCCTCGGCCCCGACGTGCTGCGCCGGCTGGTTTGGACGCCCCCCTCGCCACCGAACGATCAGGCCATCCGGGCCCAGCTGGACGCGCTCGGTGCTCGGCACTGGCAGGTCGCCATTGCCGCCCCTATCATCGTCAAGGCGTTCGCCGACGCGTGACGTGCTTCATAGCCGGCGAGACCATGAGGTTGTACGGCGATTTGTTACTCGCCAGTAGCATTACCAGGAGTGTGGGCGCCCGGCCCGCACCCCCCTGTCTTTGAGGAGGCGCAAGCATGCCCCGCACCCTGCGCGAGGTCGTCTTTGTCGACGGCGTACGCACCCCCTTCGGCAAGGCCGGAGAGAAGGGAATCTACGCCCAGACCAGAGCCGACGATCTGGTCATCAAATGCATCAGGGAGCTGCTGCGCCGCCATCCGGAGCTGCCCAAGGAGCGCGTGGCCGAGGTCGCCGTTGCGGCGACCACCCAGATCGGCGACCAGGGCCTGACCATCGGCCGGGTCGCCGCGCTGCTGTCGGGGCTGCCCAACACCACACCGGGCTTCGCACTCGACCGGATGTGTGCGGGCGCGTTGACCGCCGTCACGACGACAGCGTCCTCCATCGCGTTCGGCGCCTACGACGTGGCCATCGCCGGAGGGGTCGAGCACATGGGGCACCACCCGATGGGTGAGGGCGTCGACCCCAACCCGCGGATCGTTGCCGAGAGGCTCGTCGACCCCTCCGCCCTGGTCATGGGGTCGACGGCCGAGAACCTGCACGACCGCTACCCCGGGCTCACCAAGGAACGCTGCGACGCGTATGCCGTCGCCTCCCAGAACAAGCTCGAGGCGGCATACGCGGCGGGCAAGATCCAGCCCGACCTGGTCACCGTCGCCATCCGCCACGCCGAGCTGGGCTACGGGCTTGCCACCGCCGACGAGCCGCCTCGCCCCGGCACGACGATCGAGAGCGTCGCGGGCCTCAAGACACCGTTCCGCGTGCGCGGGCGGGTCACCGCCGGCAACAGCGCCGGGCTCAACGACGGCGCCACCGCGTCGCATCATCGCGTCGGAGGAAGCGGCGGCCGAGCTGGGCCTGCCGGTGAAGATGCGGCTGGTCAACTACGCGTTCGTCGGCGTCGAGCCTGAGGTCATGGGCATCGGTCCGGTGCCGGCCACCGAGAAGGCGCTGGCCAACGCCGGGATGTCCATCGAGGACATCGGCCTGTTCGAGCTGAACGAAGCCTTCGCCGTCCAGGTCGTGGCGTTCCTCGAGCACTTCGGCATGGCCGACGACGACCCGCGGGTCAACAAGTACGGCGGCGCGATCGCCGTCGGACACCCACTTGCCTCCTCGGGCGTGCGGCTGATGATCCAGCTGGCCCGCCAGTTCGAGGAGAACCCGGACGTGCGTTACGGCCTGACCGCGATGTGCGTCGGCATCGGCATGGGTGCCGCGGTCATCTGGGAGAACCCACACCACGCGGACTACGTCCCGTCCGTCAGCACCGACTCGAACAAGGTGGCATGAGCCAATGACGACCCAAGAAGCAGCCCCGAGCATCGACCTCACCGCGTTCTACCCCAAGGAGGTCGTCACTCAGACCCACGTCCGCGACGTCGCCATGCCCGGCGGCGCCGGGACGCTGGCCCTGGTCACCATCGACAACGGCATGGACCACACCCGGCCGACCACCTTCGGGCCGGCCGGGGTCGCGGGCATGCGCGCGGCCTTCGAAGAGCTGCGCAAGCGCGCCGACGCCGGTGAGATCCAGGCGGTCGCCGTCACGGGCAAGCCGTTCATCTTCGCCGTCGGTTTCGACCTGTCCGGCGCTCCCAACATGAGCACCCGCGAGCAGGGGGCGGCGATGGCCCGCCTCGGGCACGACGCCTACAAGGTGCTCATGGACCTTCCGGTGCCGACGTTCGGGTTCGTCAACGGCGCGGTCATGGGCGGTGGCCTGGAGCTCGCGCTCGCGTGTGACTACCGCAGCATCTCCGCCGGTGTGCCCGCACTCGCCTTCCCGGAGTGCTTCCTTGGCCTGGCTCCGGTCTGGGGAGGCTGCTGGATGCTGCCCAACCTCGTCGGGGTCCGCAACGCGCTGACCCTGATCGTCGAGAACCCGCTGAGCTTCAACAAGATGATCAAGGGCCCGGCAGCCTTCGAGCTGGGCCTCGGGGACGTCATGTTCGAGCCGGCCGACTTCCTCGAGGAGTCCATCGCCTGGGCCGCGAAAGTGGTCACCGGCGAGACGAAGGTGGACCGGCCTGAGGTCGACCGTGACGAGGCCGCCTGGGAAGGCGCGATCGCCGCGGCCCGCAAGGCGGTGGACGCCCGCACCGGTGGTCAGGCACCGGCGCCCTACCGGGCCCTCGAGCTGATCCGGCAAGCCCGCACCGTCACGCGCGACCAGGGCTTCGCGGCCGAGGACGAGGTGGCGGCCGACCTGCTCATGCTCGACGAGACCCGGGCCAACCTCTACGCATTCGACCTCGTGCAGAAGCGGGCCAGGCGCCCTGCCGGCGCGCCGGACAAGAAGCTGGCCCGCCCGATCACCAAGGTCGGCATCGTCGGGGCCGGGCTCATGGCCGGGCAGCTCGCGCTGTTGTTCGCCCAGCGCCTGCAGGTTCCGGTGATCCTCAATGACCTGGACCAGGGCCTGGTCGACAAAGGCGTGGGCTACGTCCACGGCCAGCTCGACGGCATGGCCAAGAAGGGCCGGCTCAGCGGCGACAAGCTCAACCGCTACAAGGCTCTGGTGACCGGCTCGACGAGCAAGGACGGCTTCGCCGACGCGGACTTCGTCATCGAGGCGGTGTTCGAGAAGATGTCGGTGAAGAAGCAGGTCTTCGCCGAGTGCGAGGCCATCGTGGGTCCGGAGTGCGTCCTTGCCTCCAACACGTCCAGCCTGTCGATCACCGAGATGGCGGCCGATCTGCAGCACCCGGAGCGCGTCGTCGGGTTCCACTTCTTCAACCCGGTGTCGGTCATGCAGCTGCTGGAGGTCATCCCTGGCCAGAAGACCGACGAGGCCACGCTGGCCACGGCGTTCGCCACCGGGCGGACGCTGGGCAAGACGTGCATCCTCGCCGGCGATGCCCCCTCGTTCGTCGCCAACCGGCTGCTCGGCCGGCTCATGTCCGACGCGTTCAAGATCCTCGACGAGGGGACGCCGGTCGAGGTCGTGGACCAGGCGTTCGCCGGGATCAGGCCCATGCCGCTCTACGTCTTGCTCGGACTGGTCGGACCCGCGATCGCCCTGCACAACTCCGAGACCCTCAAGGGCGCGTTCCCGGACCGCTTCTACGTGTCCGAGAACCTCCGCAAGGTGGTCCAGGCCGGCAAGAGCGGCTACTACATCTACCCCGAGGGCAAGCCCCAGATGGACCCGGAGGTGACGGCACTGCTGACGGTGCCGGACAACCCGGTCGCCCTCGAACCCGACCAGGTCCGTGAGCAGGTTCTCGGGGCCTTTGCCGACGAGGTGCGGCACATGCTCGACGACGGTGTCGCGCAGGCACCGATGGACATCGACCTGGCGATGATCACCGGCGCCGGCTTCGCGTTCTGGAACGGCGGGCTCACCCCGCTCCTGGACCGCAGCGGCGCGTCCCAGGCGCACGCCGGCGGCCGCTTCCTGCCGCCTGGAGCAGCGAGTGTTCCCGCCTGACTAATCCGTCTGGAGGTATGCCGGGTGCTCGTCACCCGGCATACCGATGACCAGGTTGGCCATGTCGACCAGCGGGCGGTAGCCCAGCCGTTGGTAGATCGCGTTGGACGTCGGGTTGGCCTGGTCGGTGAACAAGCACGGCGTGGCTCCGCCGTCCAGGACCCGCTGGGAGAGCGCTGCCACGGCCGCGCTCGCGTACCCCCGGCCGCGTTCCTCCGGCGGGGTGTAGACCGACCCCAGCCGCACGCAGCCGAAGCTCGGCGGACCGAGCGCCGTGAGGTGGACGGGCCGCCCGATCTCGTTGGTCCACAACCAGATCCGCGCCGCCTTCGAGCCGACGCAGCATCCCGGCGCGGTCGACGTCCGGGTGCGCGCTCGCACCCCGCGGGCGGCCCGCCTGTTCGTCCGCGTCGGTCATGAAGGCGTCGTACCAGCCCAGCGCGAGATCGACGTCAGCGGCGGTCGCCTCGCCGCAACGAGCCGGCACGGGGGACGGCGCGACCACTTCGGTCAGCTCGAAGAGGCGGGTGTGCATCTCTACCCGCACCCGCTGCCCGGTGAGGCGTGCCGTCTCCTCGGCGCAAACCCGCACTGCCGGAAGGGCACCGTTGATGCCGCCTAGAGGTAGGCGCCGGCGACCCCGAGAAACCGCGCGGCGTCGGTCATGAACTCCAGCTCGCTCGGCACCCTTTCACCCTAGATGCCCGCTTCCAGCGTGGCCATCGAGTTTCCCTTGTCACACTCGACACGCCTGGCCGCTGCACAAGCCAATATCACATGCGAGATAACATGGGTCGGTGAGCGAGGACTACCGCCAGCGCATCGGCGTACTCATCCGGGAGGCTCGGCGGCACAAGGGACTGACCCAGTCAGAGCTGGCTCGCAGCCTCGGGACCAGCCAGAGCGCGGTGGCGCGTATCGAGCAGGGCCAGCAGAACCTCAGCCTGGAGATGCTCGCCCGGATCGGCGAGGCGCTGGACAGCGAGTTCGTTAGCCTCGGCCACTCCGGACCGACGCACCTGCGCATCGTCGGTGGCACGAAGCTGCAGGGGCAGATCGAGGTCAAGACGTCCAAAAACGCGGCCGTCGCCCTGCTGTGCGCGTCGCTGCTCAACCGCGGACGCACGACGCTGCGCCACCTGGCCCGCATCGAGGAGGTCAACCGGATCATCGAGGTGCTCACCTCGATCGGAGTCAAGGTCCGCTGGCTGCCGGACTCCAACGACGTGGAGATCCTGCCGCCACCACGGCTGGACCTGGAGCGCATCGACGTCGAGGCGGCCCGCAGGACGCGGACCGTCATCATGTTCCTTGGCCCGCTGATGCACGACCACGCCAGCTTCCGGCTCCCGTATGCCGGTGGGTGCGATCTGGGGACGCGTACCGTCGAGCCGCACATGGCGGCCCTGCGCTTGTTCGGTCTCGACGTGGTCACCACCCACGGGTTCTACTCGGCCACGGCATCGGCCCACGTTCCCAGCAAGTCGGTCGTGCTCACCGAGCGGGGCGACACGGTCACCGAGAACGCGCTCATGGCCGCCGCGAGGGTGCCCGGCACGACGGTGATCCGCAACGCCAGCGCGAACTACATGGTCCAGGACCTGTGCTACTTCCTGCGGGCGCTCGGGGTGCGCATCGAGGGCATCGGCACGACGACGCTGCGGGTGACCGGGGCCGCCGACATCGATGTCGACGTCGAGTACTCCCCGAGCGAGGACCCCATCGAAGCGATGAGCCTGCTGGCCGCTGCCGTGGTCACCGAGTCGGAGATCACCATCTGCCGGGTGCCCATCGAGTTCATGGAGATCGAGCTGGCCACCCTGGAAGGCATGGGGATGCGCTACGAGACCAGCGGGGAGTACCCGTCCGCCAACGGCTACACCCGCCTGGTCGACCTGACGACGGTGCCCGGGCCGCTGCACGCCCCGATCGACAAGATCCACCCGCTGCCCTTCCCCGGGCTCAACATCGACAACCTGCCGTTCTTTGCCCTCATCGCTGCCGTCGCCGACGGCACGACCATGCTGCACGACTGGGTCTACGACAACCGGGCCATCTACCTCACCGACCTGACGCGGGTGGGGGCCAAGGTCCAGCTGCTCGACCCGCACCGGGTGCTCATCGAGGGTCCCACCCGCTGGCGAGCGGCCGAGGTCATGTGCCCCCCCGCCCTGCGCCCGGGCGTCGTCATCCTGCTCGCCATGCTCGCCGCGCCGGGCACGTCGGTGCTGCGCAACGTCTACGTCATCAACCGCGGCTACGACGACCTGGCCGAGCGGCTCAACAAGCTCGGCGCCACGATCGAGGTCTTCCGAGACATCTGACGGGTAGGGCGCCCCGAGCTCGTCCCCGCTCTCCTCCCCGCCGAAAGGTCAGACGATGCTGCTAAACCGGCCTCATAACCGCATCTTCTGACCACTGGGCGGGCCGACCTGCGCAAGCAGCCGGTCCAGCGCGCCGGCCAGCACACCCAAACCTGGCTGGGCGAGCACGACTGACAGGTGGTTGGCGTCCTCCACGCAGGTCGTCTTCAGCCCGGCTGGCGCGAGAGCGGCCAGGCGTGCTTCGTCGTAGACCCCCTTCGGCTCGTCGAAGAGGCCGCGCCGGGCCCAGACCAGCTCCACCGGCATACCCTGCTCGAGCGCTGCACCCAGCGCCGAGGAGGCCGTGGCCTGTGCCGCGACGTCGCGCCCATCCTCGGTCACCGCCTCCTTGACCACGCCCGAGCGCAGGGCAGCGCCGTCGTCTGTGGGGATGGCATCGTGCAGCGCCACCTGCCGCAGGATGCCGGCGTCCTCGCCCGCCATGAGCGGCCGAAGCGCAGGGTGGCGTGCCCAGTCCTCGACGTAAGCGCCGGCGTCGGCGAAGCGCAGGTCCAGCCGCGCCAGCAGCGGGCGCAGTACTCGGCGCGCGGTGGCATGCGGGTCGTCCCCGGGCCTCGGCACGGCCACGCCCCCGTCCACGAGCAGCGCGCCGGCGAACGCACCGGGTCGGTCAGCCAGGGCCAAACCAGCCACGAATGCGCCCATGGAGTGGCCGAGCAGCAGCGGCCGGGCTCCGAGACGCGCTGCGACCTCGACGAGATCCCGAGCGTGAGCGGCCAGCCCGTAGGGCTCGCCGACCGACCGGGAGTCCCCGCGTCCGCGCAGGCAGGGCGCCAGCAGCCGCACCCGTGAGCCTCGTCGCTGCAGCTCGCGAGCCAGGGGCAGCCACCAGTAGCCGTTGGCCGTGATGCCGTGCGCAGCGAGGACGACCGGCGCGTCCGCGGGCAGGCCGGCCGCGGAAAGGTCGTGCACGGCATACCGGCCCTGGCCGATCCGCAGGTCGATGCGCGAGCTCAGCAGGCGTCCCGCCCCAGAGACGCGGTGAGCGAGTCCGCGACCGCGTCTGGGGTCAACCCGATCTCCTCGAGCACCTCGGCGCGAGAGCCGTGCTCGAGGAACCGCTTGGGTATGCCGTGCAGGTGCACCGGCACGTCGACCCTGGCCTCGCGCAGCGCGAGGGCGATCTGCGAGCCCACACCGCCGACGACGAGGTTGTCCTCGATGACCGCCACCGCGGCGGCCGACCGGGCCAGCTCGACCAGGTCAGCCGGCACGGGCAGACACCAGCGGGGGTCGGCGACCTGTACGCGCAGGCCGTTGCTCGCGAGCTTCTCGGCGACCCCCATGCCGACCGTCGCCATCTCGCCCAGGCCGACCACGAGCAGGTCCGGCTGCTCCCCCTCCGGCGCGTCCCGCAGGATGTCGACGCAGCCATGCGTGCGGACCGCGGGCAGGGGCGACGGCGGGTTCTGCTTGGAGAAGCGCACGACGGTCGGGCCGTCGCCGACGTCGATGGCCTCGCGCAAGGCGCGGTCCAGCCCGGCGGCGTCGCGGGGCGCGGCCAGCCGCAGCCCCGGAACCAGGCCCATCAACGTCATGTCCCACATGCCGTTGTGCGACGGGCCGTCGGAGCCGGTGATCCCGGCCCGGTCGAGCACGAACGTGACGCCGGCCCGGTGCAGCGCGCAGTCCATCAGCACCTGGTCGAAGGCCCGGTTGAGGAACGTCGCGTAGACACAGACGACCGGGTGCAGGCCGCCGAAGGCCAGGCCGGCCGCCATCGTCGCGGCGTGCTGCTCGGCGATGCCGACATCGAAGACCCGCTCCGGGTACCGGTTGGCGAACTCCGCCAGCCCCACCGGGATGAGCATGGCTGCCGTGATCGCCACGACGTCCGGGCGCTCGGCACCGATCGCAACGATCGAGTCGCTGAACTCGTCGGTCCAGATCCGGCCCTTGACCTGCAGCGGAAGCCCGGTCTCGGGGTTGATCCGGTCCACGGCATGGAACCGGTCGGCCTCGTGGTTGCGGGCGTGGGCATACCCTCGGCCCTTCTTGGTCAGCACGTGGACCAGGACCGGGGCATGGAAGGACCGCGCCCTGCGCAGCGCCGACTCCAGCGCCCCCTCGTCGTGCCCGTCGATGGGTCCGACGTACTTCAGGCCAAGGTCCTCGAACATGCCTTGCGGAGCAACGATGTCCTTGATGCCCTTCTTCACTCCATGCATGGCGCCGTACATGGCCCCCCCGATGACCGGTGTGTTCGCAAGCGCTTGCTTGCCCCAGCCGAGCAGATGCTCGTAACCCTGCGTGGTGCGCAGGGTGGCTAGATGGTCAGCGAGGCCCCCTTGGGTCTTGGCGTAGGAGCGGCCGTTGTCGTTGACGACGATGACCAGCGGAAGGGTCTTGTTCGCGGCGATGTTGTTAAGGGCCTCCCAGGCCATGCCGCCGGTCAGCGCCCCGTCGCCGATGACCGCGACGGTATGCCGGTCGGCCCGGCCAGTGAGCTGGCGTGCCCTGGCGATGCCCTCGGCCCAGGACAGCGATGTTGAGGCGTGCGAGTTCTCGACGACGTCGTGGTCGGACTCGGCGCGGTTGGGGTAACCCGACACGCCACCGCGCGCTCGCAGCCGGGAGAAGTCGCGCCGCCCGGTGAGCAGCTTGTGCACGTAGGCCTGGTGGCCGGTGTCGAAGACGAGGGTGTCTTCCGGCGAGTCGAACACGCGGTGTAGCGCGATGGTGAGCTCGACGACGCCAAGGTTGGGCCCGAGGTGGCCACCAGAACGCGACACCGAGTCGATGAGGAAGGCCCGGATTTCGTCGGCCAGCTGAGGCAGCTCCGTCGGGCTCAGCGCGCGGACGTCGTTAGGTCCATGGATCGAGTCGAGCAGTGCCACGTGGTATGCCGCTTTCCTTCCAGGGACGATCGTCTCAGTCTAGGTCACCGACGCCAGGCGACCCGAACCGACGAGCCGAACCCGCGGAGCAGCACTTGTCCGGAGTGTGCCACATCCGGGCCGAACCAAGCCGCGGACCCGATGTCGCAAATGCACGGGCCCGGCGGGTCCCGCTGCTACGGTCCGGGGACATGAGCCCGACGGTCAGCCCACCGACCCTGTCGTTCTTTGCGACGTTGCTGGTCGATGTGGGAACGCCGGTGGACGTTGGCAAGACGCCTCTGGGGGAGCGACGGATCGTGCCGATCACCGGCGGCACTGTCAGCGGTGCGGGATGGTCGGGGCGGGTGCTGCCCGACGGCGCGGACTTCCAGCTGCACCCAAACGAGCGGATGTCCCACCTGCAGGCCAGGTATGCCGTCGAGACCGACGACGGCACCCGCCTCTTCGTCGACAACACCGCACTGCGCGTGGGCTCGGCCGAGGACGTCGCCGCCTTGTCGCGCGGCGAACGGGTCGACCCGTCACGCATCTACTTCCGGTGCTGGCCGAGGATCCATGCCGCCATTGGCTCGGACTTCGAGTGGCTCAACGAACGGCTGTGCGTCGGCACCGGTGAGCGAGAGCCCGACCGCGTGCGGATCGACGTCTTCGTCATCGACTAGGCGGAACTGGCGGCGGCCGCCGCCGACGCGGCTGACGCGTGAGGCGCTCGATGGGAGGGTTTCCCGCGCGGATCACGACGGAAGCCCCTCCCATCGAGCCCAGTCAGGGCTGCACCAGGACCGCTCGGGCCGCCTTGACCTGCACCTGGATGGCCGGCCCAGCCACGCTCACCGAGTCCGGCACCTCGGCCCACTCCCCACCATCGATGCGAAAGTCCGCAGCCCAGCTCACCGCCACGTTCACCGGATACGTGCCGGTACGCCGGTACTGGTGACGGATCGGACCATCCGGCCACCGCCCACCCACCGACGGCGTCGGACCGAACTCACTGTCGTCCCCGAAGTGGTACATCAACCCCTTCAGCTTCGGGCGAATGTCCACCCGGTAGCCCAGCATCCTGCCCGGCTCGATCGGCTCCACCTCACCCGGCTCAAACCCCTCCGCCGACCACTCCACCCGGTAGAACGTATCCAGTCCGACCAGCGTCACATTCCCCACCGGCTCGACCTCCGTGCGGGCCGTCGCCCACGGCGTCAGATGAAACGCCTCCTGAATCATCGCCATCGTCAACATCGGCCGCGCATTCGGCAACACCTGTGCGTTACAGGTCACGCCCAACATCGTCCAGTCACTGACCACGGCTCCCATTCTGGGTTCCTTGCCGCCAGACACGAAGGAGCGGGCCAGGCCCATCGCCACCAATACAGCCCTCGCGCGGCGGCGGCACACATCCGATCCCCAATTGGATCACCGGGAGCGTCGACTGAACACACTGTCGTCGTGTCGTACTTGTACGTGACAACTTCCGCTGGATTCACCACAGGCCCGCTGCCCGCGGAAGAAGTGGGCAAGGCCGCCGACTTCGCTCGTTGCAGTCAACGCCCTTGTAGTACGCGCCGGACCAGCCGATCGGTGGCTTGCAACGCATCACCGTTATCGTCGGCCTCAGCAATCGCATTCGTCTAGGCCCACCAAGAACACAGAACACGCCTACGAGTGACCGCCCTACACGAGCTATCGTTCTCATTTCACCACCTGCAGTTTAGTGACTACGCCACGTCTGTCCGTTGTGCTGCAGAGTGAAAGCGAGGTCTTCCGTGCGCTCTTTGTACATCACTACGACAGATCCGTTGCATCGTCGCAGCTACAGGAGCTGGATTCTGCTGGACAATCGCGATTACGATCCGAGGCGACAGATTGTCGAACTTGTCGAGGTTCTTGTCGGTAATGAGTCCAGAGATCACCGTCTACATGTTCGCCAGCTGTCGCGCAACTTATGAGCTTCCGAGATCAATCGTTGACATGCCGCGACATTCTGTCGCTACTGACGCAGCGAATAGACCGGCGATCAGCGCGTCCTGTAGCGCAAGATTGAACTGAGATACCCAGAAGGCCGCGAACTTCTGCGCACCATCGATGGTCGCCGGGCGGGCGTCGGCGGGATGCTTGGCTCTGCCGTCGGCGTTGGCGAGGCCGATGAGCTCGCCGTCGCTGACGGACGCGCTCGCCGACGTCGTTGGCGAGTCGGTACAGCTCGCCGTCGCCGTCGAGCCCGGCTGCTCGGACGAGCCGGAACAGCCGCTGACCAGGCACAACAGCATACCGACGGCCGCCGCGACGACCCACCTTCCTGGCTTGCGCACCAGCAAGCTCCCTTCCCGTTGCCCGGCGCCCTGCCCGCGCCCGCTGCCCCGAGTATGCCGAGAAGGCCCAGATCTCGCGCATCGTCATCCACAGGCCGGGCGATCGGCCGCTTTGGGGGGTCGAACGTGCGAAATAGCGCACCTCTGACCACCCAAAGTCTCGACCGCGCCCCTCAACACCCCCGACATAAAGGCTAAATCGGGCGCCAACCGCACGCCGATCGGGCCCCGACTCACCCATCTACGCTGAGCGGGTGTCCGCCACGAACGAGACCCTGCACGTCACGCTCACCGGCCCCGACCGGCCCGGCGTGACCAGCGCCCTGTTCGCTGCCATCGCCCACGAAGGCGCCGACGTGCTGGACCTCGAGCAGATCGTCGTACGCGACCACCTGACCCTGTCGCTGCTGCTGCAGCCGACGGGCGATCCGCAAGCACTGGCCGATCAGGCGACAAGGGTGGGCTCCGACCTCGGCCTGCAGACCCACGTCAGCCGAGGTGTCGGCGACAGCCACAACCGGCCAAGCGGCCGCGCCCAGGTCGTCGTGCTCGGTCAGCCGCTCACCGCAACGGCGATGTCCCACGTCGCGTCGAGCATCGCCGCCCAAGCCGCGAACATCGACCGCATCCGCCGCCTTTCGCGCTACCCGGTGACGACCATCGAGCTGAGCATCTCGGGCGCAGATCTCGAGTGAGCTTCGAGCCGCCCTCGCCACGGTCGCCACGCTGCAGCAGATCGACATCGCCGTCGCTCCGGCTGGGCTCGACCGCCTCGGCACCCGACTTGTCGTCATGGACGTGGACTCCACCTTCATCCAGCAGGAGGTCATCGACCTGCTCGCCGTCCGCTCAGGTCGGCAGGAGCAGGTCGCCGCCCTCACGGAGCGGGCAATGCGCGGCGAGCTCGACTTCGCCAGTGCGCTGCGGCAGCGGGTGGCTTGCCTGGCCGGGCTGGATGCCGCCGTCCTCGACGAGGTGCGTCGCACCATCGTCCTCACCCCGGGCGCCCGCACGCTCGTGCGGACCCTACGCCGGCTGGGCCACACGTTGGCCCTGGTGTCCGGCGGGTTCATCGAGATCGTCGGGCCGATCGCCGAGGAGCTCGGCATCGCTCACGTCGTCGCCAACCGGCTCGAGGTCATCGACGGTCGGCTCACCGGTGCAGCTCGACGGCGAGATCATCGACCGGACCGCCAAGGCCCGGGCCTTGCGCATGTTCGCCGTCCAGGCCGACGTGCCCATGTCCCGCACGGTCGCGGTCGGCGACGGGGCCAACGACCTGGACATGCTCGAAGCCGCTGGCCTCGGAATCGCCTTCAACGCCAAGCCGATCGTGCGCGCACAGGCCGACGCCTCGGTCACCGTGCCCTACCTGGATGCCGTGCTGTACCTGCTGGGCATCTCCCGCGACGACGTGGAGGAGGCCGACGCGCTCGACGGTATGCCGGTCCGCGGACCCGACATCATGGTGCCCCCCGCGGAGAGCTGAGCACCCCGGCATACCAGACGAGCTCAGCCCATGGCGTGGACGCCACCGTCGACGTGGACGATCTCCCCGGTCGTGGCGGGGAACCAGTCCGAGAGCAGCGCAACGCAGGCGCGGGCCGTGGGCACCGGGTCGCGCACGTCCCAGCCGAGCGGGGCACGCTCGCCCCACGCCGTCTCGAAGACCTCGAAGCCAGGGATCGACGTGGCCGCCGTCGTGCGGATGGGCCCGGCGGCCACCAGGTTGCACCGCACCCCCTTGGGCCCCAGGTCGCGTGCGCAGTAGCGGTTGGTCGACTCGAAGGCGGCCTTGGCCACCCCCATCCAGTCGTACACGGGCCAGGCGTACCGGGCGTCGAAGGTCAGCCCCACGATGCTGCCGCCGCCGGGCATCAACGGCAAGGTGGCCACGGCCAGGGCTTTGAGGCTGTATGCCGACACCTGGACTGCGGTGCCAACGTCCTCCCACGACGCGTCCAGGAAGGTGAAGGCGCCCGGCGGCGCGAACCCGATCGAGTGCAGCACCCCGTCGAGCCGGTCAGTGTGCTCTCGCAGCCGCTCGGCAAGCGTGTCGAGATGCTCCGGCTCGCTCACGTCGAGCTCGAGCACCGGCGGCGTCGCCGGCAACCGCTTGGCGATCGTCTGGGTGATCCGCATCGTCCGCCCGAACGACGTCAGGACGACCGATGCCCCTTCCTGCTGCGCGATCTTGGCCACGTGGAAGGCGATCGAGGTGTCCATGAGGACCCCGGTGACCAGCAGTGTCTTGCCGTCAAGCAGGCCCATGCCTCGCCCCTTCCTTAGCGCGCCCCATTGCTCAATGCCCCATGCCAAGGCCGCCGTCGACCGGGATGACCGCGCCGGTGAGGTATGCCGCGTCGTCCGAGGCGAGGTAGCGCACCGCGCGCGCGACCTCCAGCGGTTGGGCGAACCGCCCAGCGGGGATGCTCGCCAGGTAGGCAGCCTTGCGGTCGTCGGGCAGGGCCTCGGTCATGTCGGTCTCGACGAAGCCCGGGGCGACGACGTTGGCGGTAATGGCCCGACCGCCGAGCTCACGGCTGATCGAGCGGGCCAGGCCCACGAGGCCGGCCTTGCTCGCGGCGTAGTTGGCCTGTCCCGGCGAGCCATAGAGGCCGACCACGCTCGAGACGAAGATCATCCGGCCCCGCTTGAGCCGGAGCATCCCCCGGCTGGCCCGGCGCGCGCACCGGAAGGCGCCAGCGAGGTTGGTGTCGAGCACCTGGTCGAACTCCTCGTCGCTCATCCGCAGCAGCAGCTGGTCCTGGGTCACCCCCGCGTTGGCGACGAGGACCTCGACCGGCCCACCGAGGATCGACTCTGCGGCAGTGAAGGCCGCGTCGACGGACGCCGTGTCGGTCACGTCGCAGGTCACCGCCGGCAGCCCCTCGGGAGCCTGACCAGAGCGCGTGGTGACGACGACGCGGTGCCCCGCCTCGCGCAGGTCACGGGCGATGGCCAGGCCGATCCCCCGGTTGCCCCCCGTCACCAGCACGGTCTTCGAGCTCGCGTCGCCCATACCTGCCTGGTCCTCTCGTCGCCGCCGGCCCGGGTTCTGCGCCGACGCTAGTGGACTACCCGCGGGTAGCCGCAGCCGACGCTCGCGCGCGGCTGAGCGCGACGGCATACCGGCGTATGGTTGGGGAGTGAGGCGCAGGCGCTCGGGCCACCCCCGGGTCGTGCACACGGTGACCACCGCACCCGTGTCCGTCGCTATGGACCAGGACGTGCGGATGAAGCGCTACCTGGTCACCATGAGCATCCGCACCGCCTGCTTCATTGCGGCGTTTCTCGCCGATGGGGCGCTGCGCTGGGTGTTCATCGTCATGGCGGCGGCCTTGCCCTACGTCGCGGTCGTCCTGGCCAACGCGGTTGGCCCACGCTGGGGCGACCGCATCACCGGTTTCGACCGGTATGCCGACACCGGGCACACGCTGGAAGGCTCACCGACCCCACCCGCACCCGCTGTCGACGACGCTCAGCCACCCGACTGACCGCGCCGCCTTGTCGCGCCTCAGCCGCCGATCGACGACATCGGCCGGGCCGGCTGGTGGAAGTCCGGCCGGCCGATGCCGTGCCCGGCCGCCTTGCGCCACGTCTCCTCTCGGATCAGCGCGGCCAGCTCGGCGTCGCTCGCCCCGTCCCGTAGCGGCCCGCGTAGGTCGGTTTCGCGCTGCGAGAACAGGCAGTTGCGCACCTGCCCGTCGGCGGTCAGCCGAGTACGGTCGCAGGCCCCGCAGAACGGTGCCGTGACGCTGGCGACGACGCCGACCGTCGCGGGTCCGCCGTCGACCAGGAACCGCTCGGCAGGCGCGCTGCCCCGGGCGTCCCGTGGCAGCGGGGTCAAGGTGAACCGCTCGGCCAGACGCGCGCGGATCTCGTCCCCGGTGACCATGAGCGCGCGGTCCCACCCATGCTGGGCGTCCAGCGGCATCTGCTCGATGAACCGCAGCTCGTAGCCGTGCTCCAGGCACCAGGCCAGCAGGTCGGCGACCTGCTCGTCGTTGTAGCCCCGCATCGCCACGGCGTTGACCTTCACGGGCCGAAGACCGGCCTCGGCCGCCGCCGCCAACCCGTCCGTCACCTCGTCCAGCCGGTCCCGTCGGGTGAGCCCGAGGAACGCCTCCCGTGACACCGTGTCCAGGGAGACGTTGACCCGGTCCAAACCGGCCTCGGCCAGCGCGGCGGCCGCGCGTTGCAGCCCAACGCCGTTGGTGGTCATGGCGATCACCGGTCTGGGTCGCAGTGCAGCGATGCCCCCGACGAGGTCGACGAGGCTTGCACGCAAGAGCGGCTCGCCGCCGGTGAGCCGCACCTGGCGCACGCCAAGCCCGACGAACACCCGGACCACTCGCAGCAGCTCGGCGTCGGTGAGCAGCTCGGCGCGAGGCAGCCAGGGCAGGCCCTCGGCCGGCATACAGTAGGCGCAGCGCAGGGTGCACCGGTCGGTGACGGACACCCGCAGGTCCCGGGCGACCCGCCCGAACGTGTCGACCAGCTCCGAGCCTTGCGCAGCGCCGGTGGTCGGCTGCGGGAGCCGAGACATGAGGCACACTCTAAGCCGGTAACGTGAGGTGGTGACCAAGGCGCTGCTGACCCGACGGGGCCTGGCCGCGGTCGGCCTGGTCCTCGTCTTCGGCTTCGCCTGCTTCCTGCTGGGCCGATGGCAGTGGTCGCGCTACGACGACAAGCACGTTCGCGCCGAGGCCATCGCGGCCAACTACGCCGCGGACCCCGTCCCGCTGACCACCGTGCTCCCCAGGCCCGACACCGTCCTGCGCGAGGACCAGGTGTGGAGCCATGTCACGATGACCGGACGGTATGCCGTGACGCGCCAGCTGCTCGTGCGGGGCCGCACCTTGCAGGGCCAGCCGGGTCTTGAGGTGCTCGTGCCGCTTGACGTCGGAGGCACCCAGCTGCTCGTCGACCGGGGCTGGGTGGCCAACGCCGACAACGCGCAGACCCTGCCCGACGTCCCTGCGGCTCCGGCGGGCGACGTGACCGTCACTGGATGGCTGATGCCGTCGGAGTCCTCCCGCGGACGCGAGCTGCCCTCCGGGCAGCTCGCGTCGGTCAACACCGACGACGCGCGAGCCCAGCTGGGCGGCTCGGTGTACCCGGCATACCTCGTGCTCGGTGACGAACGAACCGCTTCGGGCCAGACTCCCGCGCGGCCCACCCCGTTGGAGCAGCCCACCGGCGACCTCGGCCCACACCAGGCCTACGCGCTGCAATGGTGGGCGACCGCGCTGCTGGGGGTCGCGTTCCTCGTCCTGCTGGTGCGAGGCAACTCCCAGCGCCTCAGCCGGGCCGACGGGACGCCAGACTCAACGGGCGGCACATCAGCGCCAGCGAAGCCGAAGAAGGTGCGGATCTGGGACGAGGAGGACGGCTAGCCCGACGAGGGGCGACCCGCTGCGCAACCCCTCACTGGCCGAGAATCTTGGCCTTCTGCGCCTCGAACTCCTTGTCGGTGAGGATTCCCTGGTCCTTCAGCTCGGCCAGCTGCTTGAGCTGGGCGACCTTCTCGTCCATCGACATGCCCTCCGGTGGCGCCGCTTCGGGGGGCGGGGCGTACTGCGGCTGCTGGGCGTACTGGGCCTCCTCGGCCTGGTTCGACCAGCGGTTGGCCTGGCGGCGGGATACCCGGTTGGAGACCGCGGTCGCGGTTCCTGCGACGACGGCGGTGCGAGCGACCCCGCGAATCAGTCCTGGCATGGTTGACGTTCCTTTCTGGTCGAGCGACGTGCTGGCGCGCTGTGGTTAGGACCCTGCCGTCTCCGCGGCTTCGAGCGCGTCCAGGGACGCCATGATGGCTTGGACGGGGATACGGCCGCTGGCAACCAGCTGGCCGCCGGAACGACGGACCGCGACGGCGAACGGCGCCGCCCAGACGTTCTCGTAGACCAGGAGCCCAGCGGACGAACCGGGCTCGATCGCCTCGGCGGCCTCGGCGATGTCGTCGTCACCCAGAAGTCCGGAAGAGGCCCCCTCGAAGACCTTGACATCGAAGTCGGTGTCTTCGTCGCCGAGGTCCTGGATCGACAGGGCCGCCGTCGAGCCGTCGAGCTCCTTGCGGATGAACAGCAGGTCGAGAATGCGGATGAGCCCGCGGTCCACCAGCTCCATCAAGGCGGGGAAGGCCTCACCGGTGAACTTGTTGCCTGGGAACTCGATCACGATGTAGTCGATCGGGCCCATCTCTTCGACATCGTTGGCCATATCACATCCTTCGTCTGAGCACGGTGTTGTCGGCAATGTTGTCCGTGCAGGAGTCCGCAGCGAGCCTACCTGTCAATGCTAGAAAGGCACGTCATCCTGTTAGGACGATGCGGCTCGCCGTGGCCACGTGAAGGGATCCCGTTTATGACCGAAGCGCCGCCCACCGAGCCGCTGCCCGCTGCTCCGGCCGTCCCGAGCCGAGCTCGGACGGTGTCGGCCGTGATCTGTTTCCTGCTCGCCGCGATCCTGACGACTCCGGCCGCTGTGGCGTTCTGGGGCCAGCGCACGCTGACCGACCCGCAGCGCTACATCGAGACAGTGGGACCTCTGGTGAACTCAGCAGAGGTGCAGGACGCGATCGGGACCGCCGCCATCCAGACCTTCGAGAAGCAGGTCAACGTCGAGGCCATCCTCGACGACGTGTTCTCGCAGGTGCTCACCGACCGTCCTCGGCTGCAGCGACTGGTCGGGCCGATCGCGTCCGGCGTCAACAGCCTGATCGAGCGGGAGGTCCGCTCGTTCATCGCGTCGGACACGTTCGCCGATCTCTGGCTCGCCGCCCAGACAAGAGCGCAGCAGGCGTTCATGCGGATCATGGAGGGGGACTCCTCGGGTGCGATCTCGCTGCAGGGCGACCAGGTCGTCCTCGACATCGGTGACGTGCTCGAGCAGGTCAAGCAACGGCTGATTGCGCGGGGCCTGACGGTGCTGCAGAACGTGCCGATCCCCGACGTCAACAAGCAGATCGTCCTGATGGACGCACCCAAGCTCGCCCAGGCTCGCACCATCTACGCCTTCACCCGGCCGATCGCGACGTGGCTGCTGCCGGTCGTGGCGCTGCTGTACCTCATCGCCTTCATGCTGGCCCGGCGCCGACCGCTGATGGCGACCGCCATCGGGGTCGCGTTCGTCGTGAACGCGCTCCTGGTCGCCTTCGTGCTGAACGTGAGCGAGCGGCTCGTCGTCAACGCCTTGTCGGACACCGTGCTCGCCCCCGCCAGCACGGTCATCTACACGCAGCTGTTGTCTTTCCTGACGCGCGGCTGGCAGATGCTCCTGTGGCTCGGTGTCGTCCTCATCATCGCGGGCTGGTTCGCCGGCATCACCTCCTCGGGCGCCGGGGCGCGACGTTGGGTGTCTCAGGGACTGCGGGCTGGGGGCGCAGCCATCGGTACCGAAGGGCTCCGACCGACCGGCAGGTGGGTCGCCGCAAACGCGGGCTGGCTCAGGATCGTCGCCGTGGCTCTCGGCGCGGTGGTGCTGCTGTGGGGTCTGGACACGTCGCTGTCCCGACTCGTCTGGTCCGCGGTCCTCGTCGTGGTGCTGCTCGTCCTCATCGAGCTGCTCGCCGGAACCGAGGCGGGGCGCAGACGACCACCACCCCCTGAGCTGGATCCGCTGTCGGCGAGTGTGCCGTAGCGGCTTCGGCTCAGAGCGCCGCAGCCCCTTCGAAGAACTGGGTGCGGTAGAGCTCGGCGTAGAGCCCGCCCTGCGCGAGCAGCTCGGTATGCCGGCCACGCTCGACGATGCGCCCACGGTCGACGACGAGAATCTCGTCGGCGCCGCGCACCGTGGAGAGCCGATGGGCGATCACCAGGGCGGTCCGCCCGTCCAGCGCGGCGTCGAGAGCACGCTGGACGGCGACCTCGGACTCGCTGTCCAGGTGCGCGGTGGCCTCGTCCAGGACGACGACCTGGGGGGCCTTGAGCAGCAGCCGGGCGATGGCCAGGCGCTGCTTCTCACCACCGGAGAGGCGGTGGCCGCGGTCGCCGACGACCGTGTCCAGCCCCGCCGGCAGCGAGTCCACGAGGTCAAGCACCTGCGCGGCCGCCAGCACCTCGCGCATCTCGGCCTCAGTTGCGTCCGGCTTGGCGTAGGCCAGGTTGGCCCGGATCGTGTCGTGGAAGAGGTGCGCCTCCTGGGTCACCATTCCGACGGCTCGGTGTATCGACGCGAACGACGCCTCGCGCAGGTCCACGCCACCGACCCGGACAGAACCCGCCGTCGGGTCGTAGAGGCGGGCGACCAGTGCCGTGATCGTCGTCTTGCCGGCGCCGCTCGGCCCCACGAGTGCCACGAGCCGCCCAGGCTGGGCGGTGAAGGTCACGCCGGACAGCACCTGGCCGCCGGACAGCCGGTCGCCTGAGCTCGTCGACTCGAGCGAGCGCAGCGACACCTCGTCCGCCGAGGGGTAGCGGAACTGCACCCCCTCCAGCTGCACCGACACCGGGCCAGCCGGCAGCTCCCGAGGCCGGGCCGCCTCGGCGACCAGCGGGCGCAGGTCGAGGATCTCGAAGACCCTGGCGAAGGACACGAGCGCCGTCATGACGTCGACGCGCACGTTCGACAGAGACGTCAGCGGCCCGTACAAGCGCGCCAGCAGGGCAGCAAGGGCGAGCAGCGTGCCGATGGTGAGCGTGCCGTTCACTGCCATGACCCCGCCGAAGCCGTACACCATGGCGGTCGCCAGGGCCGCAACGAGCGACAGGCCGACCATGAAGATGGTTCGGTTCATGGCAATCTGCACGCCGGTGTCGCGCACCTTGGCCGCGCGCTCGGCATACTCGGCGTCCTCGCGAGGGGGGGAGCCGAACAGCTTGACGAGCAAAGCGCCGGCCACGTTGAAGCGCTCGGTCATCCGGCTGCCCAAATCGGCGTTGTAGCTCATCTGGGTGGAAGCCAGGGTCGATAACCGCCTCCCCATGAGGCGGGCAGGGATGAGGAAGAAGGGCACGAGTACGAGCGCCCCGAGGGTGAGCTGCCACGAGAGCGTGGCCATTGCGACGACGATGAGCACGAGCGACACGACGTTGCTGACCACCGAGGACAGCACCGACGTGAACGCCTGCTGCGCGCCGATGACGTCGGAATTGAGCCGGCTGACCAGCGAGCCGGTCTGAGCCCGGGTGAAGAATGCGATGGGCTGGCGCAGCACATGACCGAACACCTCGGTGCGCAGGTCGAAGATGAGCCCCTCCCCGATCCGGGAGCTGAACCATCGCTGGACCACGTCGAGCCCAGCCCCGACGAACGCCAGGGCCGCGACGACGAGCGACAGCCGAATGACGACGCCGGAGTCCCCCGGGGTCACGCCCAGGTCCACGATGTTCTTGAGCAGGAGGGGCACCACGACGACGACGGCCGAGTCGAGGACGACGAACACGAGGAAGACGATGATCCAGCGCCAGTAGGGCCGGGCGTAGCGCAGGACGCGGCCTGTCGTGCCCGGCGCCAGCTTGACGTGCACGACGGACTGGTCCCTGGCCAGTCCGCGCATCATCATGAACGGCGACAGGCTCACCGCGCCCTCCCCTTCGTCATCGCCACGGCAACGTCGCCACTCGCCCGCTCATTCCCCGGTATGCCGTGCCGCCCCGCCCGCACCCCCACTCACCATCGCGCGCAGCAGCCGCGCCTGACCCTCACGCTCACGTCGCAGCTGCACGTCACGATCGTGCGTAAGAGCTTCACGCAGTAGCGGTTTCAGCTCGCGTAGGGCGGCATCAGGCGTGGCAAGCAGAGCCGCGACGAGGTCGTTGACCGCCTCAGGCAAGGCGTCGCGCGGCACGGCAAGGGTCGCCAGGCCGAGCCGGACGGACTCGTCGGCTGCGACGAACCGGCCCGTGGCGCAGATCTCCAACGCCCGTGAGTACCCGACCGCAGAGACGAGCGCCGTGGTGCCGTCCAGGTCCGGCACCATGCCAAGGCTGGTCTCGCGCATGCAGAACCGGGCGTCGTCGGCGACGACGCGCAGGTCGGCCGCGAGCGCCAGCTGGAAACCGGCGCCGATGGCGTTGCCCTGCACGGCCGCGACGACCACCGCCGGCACACCGCGCCACGCCGCGAAACCCTCCTGGTACCGAGCGATCTCGTTCGCCATCGCCGCCGGGCCCTGGTCGGCCATCGCGAGCAGGTTGGGCTCGCCCGGCATACCGCTGGGGGTGAGCAGCGCGCGGTGCAGGCCGGCCGAGAAGTCGGGTCCCTCCGCCTGGATCACGACGACCCGCACGCTCTGGTCGAGGTCGCGGGCCAGCGCGGCGAGGGCGAGCCACAGGGACGGCATCTGGGCGTTGCGCTGGCTCGGGTTGCACAGCGTCACGGTCTGCACTGCGCCGTCACGCACCACCCGCAACCCGGGATGAGGGGTCTGGTCGGTCACCCTCGCAGGCTAGCCGCCGGCGCCGACACCCGTCGGGCGGCCCATCTCCCCTCCTCAGCGGATCCTGGGCAAGGCGGCAGATGTGCCACATAGCGGCAGCAACGACTGCCGGTTTGTGGAAGATCTGCCGCTTTGTAGGTCGGTCACCGCGGGAGTGCGGCGGCGAGGTCCCCCAGCGTGGCCCGCAGCGCGACGACCTCGCCGACGACGACCACCGCAGGCGAACGGACCTGCTCGTGGACCGCCGTCCAGGCCGCCTTCTCCAAGGTCGTCACGGTGGTGCGCTGACGCGGCGTCCAACCGGACTCGATGAAGGCGACCGGCGTCTCGGGTGACCGGCCGGCCGCCAGGAGCCCCGTGGCCGTTGCGGCGACTGCGTTCACGCCCATGAGCAGCACGAGCGTGGCATCGCGGGGGGCGTCCCGGGCGGCGTCGAGAGCGGCGTCGCTGCCGGCGTGGGCGGAAGCGACGACGAAGGAGGCGGTGATCCCCCGGTGGGTGACCGGGATGCCTGCCGCGGCGGGCACCGACACCGCCGAGGTGACCCCGGGCACCACCTCGACCGGTATGCCGTGCTCCAGGCAGTGCAGCGCCTCCTCGCCACCTCGACCGAGCACGAACGGGTCACCGCCCTTGAGCCGGACCACGACCCGGCCGGCGAGGGCGTGCTCGACGAGGACGGCGTTGATCTGCTCCTGGGGTACCGGGTGGTTGCCCGGTCCCTTCCCGACGTCGACGATCTCGACGTCCGCAGCCAGGGTGTCGAGCAGCGCCCGCGGGCCCAGCCGGTCGGCGACGACGACGTCCGCAGCGGCGAGCAGCGCCCGGCCCCGCACGGTGATGAGGTCGGGGTCGCCAGGCCCGCCGCCCACGAGGTGGACCCGTCCGACCCCCGTTGCTCCGGCAGTTCGCCGGGTGCGGCGCACCGGCAGGACGCCGCCGTCCAGGCCCGCCTGCACAGCGTCGCGGACCGCCGTCGCCCGGCGCGGGTCGCGGTCACCGGTCACCGCGACGGTGACGCCCTCTGACTCGGTGCCGGGCCGCCCTTCGGCAACCGCCGGAGTCCAGGCCGTGGACCGGCGAGCGTCGTCAGCGCGGACGCACCAGATGTGCTCGCGTTCGGCCTCCGCGGCGACCTCCGCGTCGACCTGCCGCTGGCCGGTTGCGGTGTGGACCAGCCAGGCCCGCTCGGGCGACGTGAGGTCGCCCGGCCGGTAGACCCCCTGAGTCCACCGCAGCCGACCCGCTCGCGCCAGAGCGGCGATCCGCTCAGTCGCTTCCGGAGCGACGACGGTGACCTGCGCGCCGTCGGCGAGCAGCCGGCATACCCGACGGGTCGCGACCGCGCCGGCCCCGACGACGACGACCCGCCTGCCGGTCAGGTCCACCGAGATCGGGTGCATCAGGTGTGCAGCCCGCACTCGGTCTTGGCCCGCCCGGCCCAGCGCCCGGCCCTCGGGTCCTCACCAGGCGCCACCGCGCGGGTGCACGGGGCGCAGCCGATCGAGGCGTAGCCCAGCTGGCGCAGCGGGTTCTCCATGACGTTCTCCTCGGCGGTGAACCGCTCGACGTCCGCGTCGGTCCAGGACGCCAACGGGTTGACCTTGACCATGCCCCGGCGCTCGTCCCACCCGACGACCGGGATGTCGCTGCGCGTCACCGCGTCGGCACGCCGCAGCCCGCTGACCCAGGCCGGCCGGCCGCCCAGCGCGCGCTCCAGCGGCTCGACCTTGCGCATGGCGCAGCAGCGGTCGGGGTCGCGGTCGTGCAGACGTGGGCCGAACCGCTCGTCCTGCTCGGCGACCGTGAGCAGCGGCAGCACGGTTCGCACCCGAACCCCACCGCTTGCCGCGTAGGCGTCCCGGGTGCCGAGCGTCTCGGCGAAGTGGTAGCCGGTGTCGAGGAAGAACACGTCGGCGCCGGGGATCGTTGCAGCGGCGAGGTGGACGAGCACGACGTCGCCCATGGACGAGGCGATGGTCAGCTCCTCGCCGAACACCGCGTCGGCCCATTTCAGGGCCCGCCGGGCGGTCTCGACCCGAGCCGAGTATGCCGTCGGGCCGCCTCCAGCGCCGGCGTCGCCGATCTCCGCGGCGCCGTCGGCGGCCAGGTCGTGCAGGTCGTGCGGCGCCCAGAGCTGCATCGTCATGACCGCTCACCTCCCCAGGCCGCGACGTGGCCGGGGACGAGGCCCCGCTCGAGACGCACCAAGGTGACCGTGAAGACGCGAGCGCAGGACCGGCATACCCAGGCGTTGGGGTCGTCTTCCACCGGGCGCAGGTCCTCCTCCCCGCAGAACGGGCAGTGGTACGGCGTCGTCGTGCGGGCACTCATCGCAGTGCCTCCTCGTCGACCCGGTGCGCCCAGTGCGCGAAGGACTCGTCGGCGGACTCGCGGCCGTCCAGGTAGCGTCGAGCGACCCGCTCGACGTAGTCGGTGAGGTCCTCGGCCTCGACCTTGAGGGCGCGGGTCTTGCGGGCGAGCTGGGCGTTGCCCCCGAGCGACCCGCCGAGGTGGACCTGGAACGCCTCGACGCTGCGCCCGTCGGCACCTGCCACGACCATGCCCTTGAGGCCGATGTCGGCGACCTGGAAGCGGGCGCACGAGTTCGGGCAGCCGTTGACATGGATGCTGATGGGCGCGTCGAACTCAGCGAGGCGCCGCTCCAGCTCGGCGACGACCAGACGCGCGCGCGCCTTGGTCTCGACGAGCGCCAGCTTGCAGTACTCGATGCCGGTGCAGGCCATCACGCCGCGGCGGAACTCCGTTGGTGCGTAAGGCAGGTCGAGGGCATCCAGCCCCTCCGTGAGCGCCGCCACCTCGCCCTGGGGAATGTCCAGGACGAGCAGCTTCTGGTGCGGGGTGAGCCGGACCCGGCCGGAGCCGTGCCGCTCGGCGAGGCCGGCGACGGCCGTCAGGGTCGAGCCGCTCACCCGCCCTGCGATCGGCGCGACACCCACCCAGTACCGGCCGTCGTTCTGCACGTGCACCCCCACGTGGTCGCGCCGGTGCTCGGGTTGCTCGACCGGTGCCGGCCCGTCGACGAGCGCGCGCCCGAGGTACTCCGTCTCGAGAACCTCGCGGAAGCGCTCGGGCCCCCAGTCGGCGACGAGGAACTTCAACCGGGCCCGGTTGCGCAGCCGGCGGTAGCCGTAGTCGCGGAAGACCGAGACCACGCCGGCCCAGACCTCGGGCACGTCCTCCAGGGGCACCCACGCCCCCAACCTTTGGGCGAACATCGGGTTGGTCGACAGGCCTCCCCCGACCCAGAGGTCGAAGCCTGGCCCCTGCTGCGGGTGGACCACTCCGACGAAGGACACGTCATTGGCCTCGTGGGCCACGTCGAGGTTGGGCGACCCGGAGACGGCGGTCTTGAACTTGCGCGGCAGGTTGGAGAACTCAGGCGAGCCGATGAAGCGCGCCTGGATGGCCTCGATGGCCGAGGTGCCGTCGATGATCTCGTTGGCGGCGATGCCGGCGACCGGAGAGCCGAGGATGACGCGAGGGGTGTCCCCGCACGCCTCGGTCGTCGACAGGCCGACCGACTCCAGCCGCCGCCAGATCTCCGGGACGTCCTCGACGCGGACCCAGTGCACCTGGATGTTCTGGCGGTCGCTGATGTCCGCGGTGTCGCGGGCGAACTCGGTGCTGATGGCGCCGATGACCCGCAGCTGCTCGTTCGACAGGGCGCCACCGTCGGAGCGGATGCGCATCATGAAGTACGAGTCGTCCAGCTCCTCAGGGGCGAGCGTCGCGGTCTTGCCGCCGTCGATGCCGGGGCGGCGTTGGGTGTACAGGCCCCACCAGCGCATCCGGCCCCGCAGGTCCTCAGCCGGAATGGACGCAAACCCGTTGACCGAGTAGTCGTTCTCGATCCGCGCGCGGACGTTGAGGCCGTCGTCGCGCTGTTTGAAGTCCTCGTTGGCGTTCAGCGGGGTGCGGTCGCCGTCGGCCCAGGCGCCGGTGCCGCGGTCGGCCTGGCGGCTCGGGCGCGCCGGGCGGCCCACGCTGGTGGTAGGAAGTGTGGTTGACACGGTGAAGTCCCGTCGTTCTCGCAAGGGCTACAGGCAAAGGGGGCGGCTGGCGCGGTGCCGGGCCGCATCGCGAGGGTTAGCCTCGCGCCGACACCTTGCGCATTCGCCCGTCACGGCACGCGCAACAGCGAGCGCTGGCGACCCGAAGCAGGTCGACGTGGCGTCGCTCGGTGAGCATCGTGCCGGTCATGCGTCCCAGTGTGCGCCCATTTCGGGCAGGCCGGTATAACTGTCCATTATCTGAAACTGTGGCGCGGCTTATGGCTGACGGCCCGCCTGCTCCGGTGGCGTCCAGGGTCAGCGGCTGGACATCGGCGATGGTGTACGGACCCCCGGCGCCACCAGCGCACCGGCCACCGCACCCATCACCATCGACCCCGCCGTCACCGCAACCGCCGCGTTGTTGAGGTCCCACTCGTACGTCGCGGTCGCCCCGCAGGACCCACGTCACAGCTGTCCCCCACCGACCTGGCTGCCCTGGGATTAGCGGACGGGCCCACCGGCCCGCTGCCGATCACGGTCCGGGTGACCGAGGGCCCAACAGTCGACACCGCGGCCACGACCTACACCATCACCAACGTTCCACCAGTGGCCACCGTGCAGCTCCCCGCCTCCGTGGTGGCGGGCGTCCCGACAACGGTGAAGGTGGGCGCCGAGGACCCATCGCCCACCGACGCAGCGGCCCAGTTCGAGTACCGGATCGACTGGGACGGCGACGGGTTGGCCGAAGACGTTGTGGCCGGCCCGGCCGACCCGCCAGTGACACACACCTATCCGACCGCTGGGGCCGTCGCCCTCTCGGTCGTCGCAGTCGACAAGGACGGCGCCGCCAGCACTCCCACGGTTGTCTCCGTCACCGTCATCCCGGCGGCCCCCGCGGCGGGCGGCGGCGCAGGCGGCGAGCAGACCACTGCGGCGGAAGGGACAGCCGAGGAGGCTGCCGGCGGCCTGGCAGCCACCGGCACGAACGTCGCCATGGCTGCCCTGACCGCAACGATCCTCGTGGGAGCCGGGGTTCTGCTGGTCGTTCTGGCCCGCCGCAACCGACGTCGACGTACCTGACCGCCCAAACCGCGTGCACTGACTGTCACAAGCTCGTCCGCCACAGCCGGTCGGTCCCCGAGCCGTCCGGCACGACGGCATACACCATCTGCCCGACGACAGCGAGGGCGCGCACCGGCCCGGGCGGCCCGGGCACCGAGCTCCAGGCCCCGGCCCGCTCGCGTAGCAGGGTGCTCCCCGACGAGCTGGACGCGGCGAGCAGCACCCCGTCGTCGGTCAGCACCGGTGCTGACGCCGGGTTCTCGTCGGTGGCGGCGGTATCCGGCAGTCCACGCAGCCGCTCAACGGACTGGCCGAGCCGCCAGACCGCGACCCGGTCGTCGACGCTGCCTACCACGGTGCAGCTCCCTTGCCGGCATACCGCGCCGGTTGCCTCGCCAGAGGAGCCGCCGTCGGGCAGGTCCACCCGGGACCACTGCGAGACGTGGCCGGCCGATCGCCAGACCGCGGGGGCCCGGGTCACCGAGCCGGTGGCCAAGCGCACGAGGGAGCCAGCAATGAGGACGCTCGACCCGTCCGGGGCCGCAGCGACGGGACCAACGAGCGCGTCCGGGGTGCTCTCCAGGGCCGTGCCGGCCGGGTCCTGACGGATCCACCTGCTGCCCTGCGGAAGCCATACGGCCGCGTCCAGGCCAGCCGCCCTGCTGCCCCACGAGCCCACGACGGCCGGCCCGGACGGCGCAGCAACCGCGCCAACCAGGTCTCCGGCGCCCCAGCCGCCGAACGTGTCGAAGGTCTGCTCCTCCTCCCGCAGCCCGGACTCGGTCGAGCCCCGCCAGACGGTCCAGCGCACGTTCGCGTGTGCCCCGCCTCGTGCCCCGCCGACCGCGACCAGGTCGCCGCCGTCATCCACGGCGATCGACAGCCACCGTGCCTCGGGCCCATACCCGCTCGCTGGGGTCACCGCAAGGACGGTGGTGGTCGAGCCCTGCAGCCGGACCAGGCCTGGGGCAGCAGTGTCGTCGGTCGGGCGCGTGCCGACGAGCAGCTCGTCGCGGTATGCCGTGAGGGTCACCGCCGCGGCGTCGCCCGGCAGGGCGACGGTCGCCCATTCGAAAGGCGGTGTCGGAGCCACCGTCGCACACCCGGCGAGCACCGCGGTCCAGGCCACCACTCCCGCAGCGCCGGCGCCTACCCGAGGCCTCACCCGCCAAGTATGCGACGAGGCGTGGCAACCGCAGCTGTCCCGCATCCCAGAGTTGTCGTGCGGTATCACGACCGGGCCCAATGCCTCCTCACCGATGTGCCTGCCCGCCCCCAGCGCTCATCGCGGGTGATGCTGGTCGCCGCCGCGGGGTACGGCAAGTCGAGCGCTCTGGAAGCTGGCCGGCCTGCCGACGGTGTGCTCGTCCGCGCTGCGGAGCTGGTCGGACGCCCCCTCCCCCACCCGCGGTGGCTGGGGGTGGACGACCTCGACGACCTCCCGCCGGCCGACCAGCTGCGCCTGCTCCAGCAGCTGGCCAACGCGCCGGCCGACGTCCGGGTGGTCGTCGCCTCGCGCTCACCCCTGGACCCGGGCTGGATGCGCGGCCAGGTCCAGCAGCGTGGCCCGATGCACCTGGCGCTCGATGGCTACACCACGGCCCGCGTCCTTGCCGAGGAGTATGGCGTGCTCGACCCGGCCGTGGCGGCGACGGTGCACCGGCTGACGCAGGGGTGGCCGGCACTTGTCCACCTCGCCGGCGAGACCCTGGCGGACCACCCCGACGCGGACCTGGCAGATGCCCTGTGCAGACCCGGCTCCACGACGGACCGATGGCTCCAGTCCGCCGTCCTGGCGCCCCTGGGCGACTCGGCCCGAACCATTCTTGGCCTCGTCGCAGACCTCGGCCCGGTCACCCCAGGCGTCTGTAAGCTGCTCGCTCACTGCACCCAGCTCGATGACGTCGACACGACCGTGCACCAGCTGCTCGGCCTTGGCCTGCTGGCCGGGCATCGCCGCCTGGCGAGCGCGCAGCTGGTGACTCCGGTGCCCGTCGTGGCAGCCGTGCTGCAGCGCGGTGACGAGCGGGCGTTGTCCAGCCCAGATCTGCAGATGGCAGCCGCTCGCTGCTACGAAGCCGAAGGACTGCCCTACCAGGCGGCCCAGGCGTGCGCCCGAGCAGGCAATACGCCCGCCCTGGAGGCCCTGTTGGCAGAGCGAGGCCAGCAGATGCTCTGGCAGGGGTATGCCGCTGAGGTCGTCGAGCTGTTCAGGCTGGCTCCCGGCCTCGCCCGCTCTCCCACCGCCCAACGCACGCTTGGGGAGGCGTGCCGGATGGCCGGCGACGCCGCCGCGGCTTTGCGGACCTTCGAACCGCTCATCGAGCGCGCCAACCGCAAGGGATGGGACGCGGGGCTGGCGAGCCGGGTGGCCATGGTCCACTACGGGCGCGGAGACTCCGAGCAGGCCCTCGCGGCATTGGACGCGGCATTGGGGACAGCTGACCCCGCTGCCGTCGCGACCGACCAGGACAGCATCGACTGGCTGGCGTGTCGGGTGCACGTGCTCGTCACCCGCGGCCAGCTTCAGCAAGCGCGGGCCGTCGCGGCCGACGCCGTTGCAGCCGCCGAGCGAAACGGTTGCCCTCGTGCGCTGGCCGCTGCCCACACGGCGATGGCCCGTGCGAGCGTCGGGTCGCGCAAGGACGCCCATCACGAGCTGGCGCTGGGTGCGGCGGCGCAGGCCGGGGACGTCGTGATCGCCGTCCACGCCTTGGTGAACCAGTCCTGCCGTCAGCTGTCGGCCGCGCGGTACGCCGAGGCCTGTTCGGTTTCTCGGGAGGCCGTCCGGCTCGCCGAGCTGGGTAGCCCCCCCGGACGGTATGCCGTCGCCCTGCACAACCTAGGCCAGGCACTCCTGCGGGTTGGCGACTACCCGCAGGCCATGTGGCAGCTGCAGCGAGCCATCACGATCTTCGGCCGGCTGGGGCCAGGCCGCAGCTCGATGGGCATGATCGGCATCGCCCAGATCCACCACGAGCTGGGCCACGAGGAGCAGGCGCGGACGGCATACCTGGAGGCCATCACCCTCAGCAGGGCCAGTGGCGAGGTGCAGGTGCTCGTCCGTGCGCTCGCGGGGCTAGCCCGCCTGCAGGCCCGCACCCATCCTGACTCAGCCCGGGAACACGCCGCGGAGGCCGCGCGCATCGCTACCGCCGGCTTGGTGCCGTTCGCCCTGACGGCGTTGGGCTGGGTCGCCCTCGCTGCGGGCGACCGCGGCGCGGCGCCGACGTGGGCGTCGAAGGCGGTGACATCGGCACGCGAGGTGCAGGCGCTGGACCTGCTCGCCGAGGCCCTGGAGCTGTCGGCTACGTGCGCAAGGCACCCGGCTGAGGCGCGGCGCGCGTTGGGCGAGGCCCTGTCGATCTGGCGGGACGGTGGAGCGGCCACCTCGGCCGCCCGCGTCGAGGTGCTGTTGGGCAGGCTGGCCGACGCGGACGGCGCGGCCCGCTCCAGGGCTCGGGAGGCGGCGCGCGTCCTGGCCCGGCTGGGCATCATGACGGTCCACGGTCGCCCGGTCACGGACGAGCCTGGCAGCAAGACGGTGGCGGTCAGCGTCCTGGGCGGCTTCGCAGTCACCATCGACGGGCTGCTCGTCCCACTGGCGGCCTGGCGGTCCCGGCAGGCCCGCAGCCTGGTCAAGATCCTGGCCTCGCGTCGCGGCCGCCCGGCAAGCCGGGCCTACCTGTGCGAGCTGTTGTGGCCGGGCGACGACCCAGCCAAGACCGGACACCGGCTCTCCGTGCTGCTGACAACGGTACGCACCGTCCTGGACCCGGACCGGTCCTGGCCGCCGGACCACTACCTCGCGGCCGACCTGGGCGGGATGTGGCTTGACCTTCGCCACGTCGAGGTCGACGCCGACCTGCTGCTGCGCGACGCCGAGCTCGCAGCGCAGCTCATGGATGCCGAGGACCTTGACCGGGCCCAGGAGATCCTCACCGACATCGACCGGCGCTACCGAGGGCCGGCCTTCGAGGACGACCCCTTCGAGGAGTGGGCCGACGGGTTTCGCGAACACGTTCGAGCAGCCTGGTTGCGCTCCGTGCGACGGCTGGCCTCGTTGCACAACCGCGCCGGCCGCCACAGCGACGCGCAGGCTCTGCTCGTGCGCCTGCTGGCCGAGGACCCGTATGACGCGCTGGTGCACCAGCTGCTCGTGCGGACCCTGGTCCGTGGCGGGCGCCATGGCGAGGCCCGGCGCGCTTTCGTCCGCTGGCAGGAAGCGATGGCGGCGATCGATGCCCCGGGGCCCCACGAAGAGGTCCTGGGCCGCCACGGTTCTGACGCCACGCTGATGCCTCCCCGTCACCATCGGCTCACCGCATGACCGACGGGCCCCGCCTTGCCGGCGTGCCCGACCAACGGAAGGAAACCCATGGCACAACGAGTCATCCGCATGCTCACCGTGGCCGCCGGCGCTGCAGCCGCCGTCGTCATCAGCCCCGCCCTGGCCGGCCCGGCCACCGCGGCCCCGGCTCCAGCCCAGCAGAGCATCTCGCCGACCGAGGGCCAGTGCGGGCTCGACGGCACCCTCATCGTCGGAGGGCCGGGCCCAGACGTGCTCAAGGGCACACCGGGCAACGACATCATCCTGGGGCTTGGCGGGGACGACGTCATCGACGGCGGCGGCGGCAACGACCTCATCCGCGGCGGGCCCGGTGACGACACCATCACCGGAGGCAAAGGGAACGACTGCCTCTACGGCGGGGACGACGAAGACAGCCTCGACGGGGGCGACGGCGACGACGTGGTCTGGGGCGACAGCCAGGACGACCACCTGGAGGGCGGGCCGGGCCGCGACGAGCTCAACGGTGGTGACGGCTTCGACTATCACTACGACTGGGACCCCAAGGACACGGTCATGTACTTGGAGTACTGATGCATTTGGAATACTGACCGCACCCGGAGGCGAGGAGGGTGCGGTGGGCAAGGTCAAGCGGCACAAGGTCATCCTGGACGAGCACGAGATGCCGACCCGGTGGTACAACATCCTGCCCGACCTGCCTACTGCCCCACCGCCCTACCTGCACCCCGGGACCGGCCAGCCGGTCGGTCCCGACGACCTGGCGGCGTTGTTCCCCCCGGACCTGATCGAACAGGAGGCGACCACCGCCCCGTACGTCGACATCCCGGCCGAGGTCCTGGACGTCTACCGGCTGTGGCGCCCGACCCCGCTGTACCGGGCACACCGCCTCGAGGCGGCTCTGGAGACGCCGGCACGGATCTACTACAAGTACGAGGGTGTCTCACCCTCCGGGTCGCACAAGCCGAACACCGCGGTCCCGCAGGCCTTCTACAACGCCAAGGCGGGCATCACCAAGCTCACGACCGAGACCGGGGCCGGCCAGTGGGGCACGTCGCTGGCCTTCGCCTGCGCGCAGTTCGGCCTCGAGTGCGAGGTGTGGCAGGTGCGCACGTCCTACGACGGCAAGCCCTACCGCCGCCTCATGATCGAGACGCTCGGTGGGGTCGTGCACCCGTCGCCGTCGGAGCTGACCGAGTCGGGACGGGCGATTCTGCAGAAGGACCCTGACTCCCCGGGCTCGCTCGGCATCGCGATCAGCGAGGCCGTCGAGGTCGCGGCGCAGTCGCCGACGACGAACTACGCGCTCGGGTCGGTGCTCAACCACGTGCTGCTGCACCAGACCGTCATCGGCGAGGAGGCCCTGCGGCAGTTCGCCAAGGTGGGCGTGTCGCCCGACCTCATCGTCGGCTGCACCGGCGGCGGCTCCAACTTCGCCGGGCTGGCCTTCCCGTTCCTGCGCGAGAAGCTGGCCGGACGCATGTCGCCGGTGCTGCGCGGGGTCGAGCCGGCGTCCTGCCCGTCTCTCACCCAGGGCAGCTACGCCTACGACTTCGGCGACACTGCCGGCATGACCCCGCTCATGAAGATGTACACGCTCGGGCACGACTTCATCCCCGACCCGATCCATGCGGGTGGGCTGCGCTACCACGGGATGAGCCCGCTGCTGTCGCACATCTACCACGAGGGGATGATGGAGGCGGTGGCCCTCAAGCAGCGTGAGTGCTTCGCCGCGGGCGTGCTGTTCGCCCGCACCGAGGGCATCGTCCCGGCACCGGAGGCGACCCACGCGATCGCCGAGGTGGCGGCCGAGGCTCGTCGGTGCGCCGACACCGGCGAGGACAAGGCCATCCTGCTCGCCCTGTCCGGGCACGGGCTGCTGGACCTGCCGGCATACGGGGCCTACCTCGCCGACGAGATGACCGACCACTCCTACGAGGAGCTCGAGATCAGCGAGGCGGTCGCCCAGGCGCTGACCCGGCTGCCGGTTACCCCGGGCTGATAAGGCGGCCCGTCGGCCGGTATGCCGTCGGGGTGCTGCCCGTCGTTCAGCTCGCTTGCCCCGCCCAAGTCATTGAGTTGTTACTTGCTCCATGACGCGTCATGGAGCAAGTAACAAGTCATGGAGTTTGCCGGGTCGGCCGGCCTCCGCTCACTCACGCTGAGTGACGCGGAACACTGGATAATGGTCAGCGATCTTCTCGAGCTCGGCGAGCGGAGCGTCCCGGCTGACCGGGATGTGCGGCCGCGCGCCGGGTGCCAGCGCCAGGTACCGGCGCAGGATCGGGGCACGCTGCGCCGGGTCCACCTCGACGAGCACGACGTCGCCGGCCGTGCCCTGTCGCAGCACGGCGTGGCCGTTCGCGGCGCGGACGTTGTGGACCCAGTTGACGTCGGCACCCAGCATCGACACGAGGTACCGCCCGCCCTCGTAGTCGACCAGCACCAGCGGGAAGGCCACCACCTTGCCGCTCTTGCGGCCGCGCACCTCGAGGGTCACCCCACGGCCCAACGTGAACAGCCCCGCGGAGTACTGGATGGCGCCGAGGCGGTTCATCACCCGCGCGAGCCAGTTGGGCCGCCCACCGCGGTACATCCACCGCGAGAGCTGCGGAAGGAGGCTGGACAGGCCACCCTGCGCCCCGCTACCGCGCATCACAGCACCTGCCCGTCAATCTCAGAGGTCACATCGGTCACTTTGCTTGCGTGGCACATACGTGATTCCACAATGAGCACCGGATCCGGTGCTGATCCGGGAAATCCGTGCTGATCCGGGAAATCGGTGGGTGGGTCGCGCTGACCGAGACGCGCAGCGGGCTGCTCATGCCAGCGCCACGAGGTCCCGGTAGTCCTCGCTCCACAGGTCCTCCACCCCGTCCGGAAGCAGCAGCACCCGCTCCGGTTCGAGGGCACTGACGGCCCCCTCGTCGTGGGTCACGAGCACAACGGCCCCTCTGTAGGTGCGCAGAGCGCCGAGAATCTCCTCCCGCGAGGCCGGGTCGAGGTTGTTGGTCGGCTCGTCCAGCAGCAGGACGTTGGCCGAGGAGACGACCAGGGTCGCGAGCGCGAGCCGGGTCTTCTCACCGCCTGACAGGACCCGGGCCGGCTTGTCGACGTCGTCGCCGGTGAAGAGGAACGAGCCGAGCACCTTGCGGACGTCGGTCTCCCCGAGATCCGGTGCGGCCGTCTTCATGTTCTGCAGGACGGTGCGGTCGATGTCCAGCCCCTCGTGTTCCTGCGCGTAGTAGCCCAGCTTGAGGCCGTGCCCCGGCTGGACCTCGCCGGTGTCGGGCTCGTCCACGCCGGCGAGCAGGCGCAGCAAGGTCGTCTTGCCGGCACCGTTCAGGCCGAGCACGACCACCCGCGAGCCGCGGTCGATCGCCAGGTCGACGTCGGTGAACACCTCCAGCGACCCGTAGGAGCGCGACAGACCGGTTGCGCTCAGAGGGGTGCGCCCGCACGGAGCCGGGTCCGGGAAGCGCAGCTTGGCCACCCGGTCGTGGGTCCGGGCCGGCTCCATCCCAGCCAGCAGCAGGTCAGCGCGCCGAGCCATGTTGTGGGCGGCGCTCGCCTTGGTCGCCTTGGCCCGCATCTTGTCGGCCTGCGCCATGAGCGCGGCGGCCTTCTTCTGCGCGTTCTGGCGCTCGCGATGCCGCCGCCGCTCGTCGGTCTCCCGCTGCTGCAGGTAGGCCTTCCACCCGACGTTGTAGACATCCAGCACCGCCCGGTTGGCGTCCAGGTGCAGGACGCGGTTGACGACGGTGTCGAGCATCGCCACGTCGTGGCTGATGACCACGAGGCCGCCCTGGTGGGCCCGCAGGTACTCCCGCAGCCAGCCGATCGAGTCGGCGTCGAGGTGGTTGGTCGGCTCGTCGAGCAGCAGGGTCGGCGCGCCGGAGAAGAGGATCCGGGCCAGCTCGACCCGCCGCCGCTGGCCGCCCGAGAGCGTGCGCAGGGGCTGACCCAGGACTCGCTCGCCCAGCCCCAGCGACCCGGCGATGCGGGCGGCCTCGGACTCGGCGCCATACCCCCCAGCCGCGGTGAACTCGGCGTCGAGGCGGGTGTATTTGCGCATCGCCCGGTCCCGCCGGTGCTTGTCCTCGGAGGCCATCCGCTTCTCCGTCGCGCGCAGGTCCCGCAGCGTCGCGTCCAGGCCACGCGCCGAGAGGATCCGGTCGCGGGCCACGGTGTCCAGGTCGCCCGTACGCGGGTCCTGGGGCAGGTACCCCACTGCTCCGGTGCGCGTCACCGACCCGGCCGCCGGCAGCGTCTCCCCTGCCAGCACCCGGGTCAGGGTCGTCTTGCCGGCGCCGTTGCGTCCGACCAGCCCGACCCGGTCACCCGGGCCGATCCGCAGTGTCGCGTCGTCGAGCAGCAGCCGGGCGCCCGCACGCAGCTGCACCCCCGTGGCGACGATCACGGCATACCTTAACCGTTCGGTAGCGTGAGCCACCGTGACCGTCCGCATCGCCGTCCGCACCATCACCGCGGACGAGCACCTGGCCTTCGTCCGGTCGCAGCCCGCGGTGAGCTTCCTGCAGACACCGGCCTGGGGACGGGTCAAGACCGACTGGGGGCACGAGTCGCTCGGCTGGTATGCCGTCGACGCCCCGCAGACGCTCCTCGGCGCCGGCCTCGTCCTCTACCGTCAGCTGCCCCGACTCACGCGCTACCTCGCCTACCTGCCCGAGGGGCCGGTCCTTGACTGGTCCGACCAGGCCCTCGTCACCGAGGCGCTGCGGGCGCTGCGCGGGCACGTCAAGGGCAAGGGTGCCTTCGCCCTGCGCATCGGACCACCCGTTGTCGTCAACCGGTGGTCGGCCGGCGACGGTCAAGGCCGCGATCGCCGACCGGTCCGTGGGGTCGCTCACCCAGGTGCCAGCCGACACCATCGAAGCGCACCGGCACGGCCCTGCTCGAGACGCTGGGCCGCCTGGGGTTCCGGCATCTGGCCGTCGAGGGCGGGTTTGCTTCCGGCCAGCCGCAGTTCGTCTTCCAGCTCCCGCTGGCCGGCCGCACCGAGGCGGACCTGCTCGGCGGCCTGAACCAGCTGTGGCGGCGCAACATCAAGAAGGCGACGAAGGCCGGCGTCGCAGGTGAGCCGGGGCACCCCAGCCGACCTTCCCGACTTCCACCGCATCTACGTCGAGACCGGCCAGGCGCGACCACTTCACCCCCCGACCGCTGGAGTACTTCCAGCGGATGTTCACCGAGATGCTCGCCGAGGACCCCGACCGGATCCGGCTCTACCTGGCCCACCACCAGGGCGGCGACGGCCCACGCGACCTGGTCGCGGCGACGATCTGGGTGCGGGTCGGACGGCATACCTGGTACTCCTACGGCGCGTCGACGAGCACCAAGCGCGAGGTCCAGGGCTCGACCGCCGTGCAGTGGCAGATGATGCGTGACGCGCTCGCCGCCGGGTGCCGACGTCTACGACCTGCGCGGCATCACCGACACCATCGCCGAGGACGACCCGCACCTCGGGCTGATCCGGTTCAAGGTCGGCACCGGAGGCGAGGCCATCGAGTACGTCGGCGAGTGGGACCTGCCGCTCAACCGGGCGCTGTACGCCGCGTTCGACCTCTACCTCAGGCGGCGCGGATGAGCCTGACCCTGCACGTCGACGCCGCCCGGTGGCGGGCCCACCTCGGCGCCACCATCGAGCGGATGCCGGGCCTGGTCCCGGTCGCGAAGGGCAACGGCTACGGCTTCGGCACCGACCGGCTGCTCGCCGAGTGCGCCCGCCTCAGCGACGCGGCCGGCGTCGACATGGTCGCCGTCGGCACCTACCTGGAGGCGCCCGCCTTCCTGGCGCACTTCCCAGGCGACGTCATGGTCCTCGAGCCGTACCGCCCGTCGATCCATCGCAGGCCTGTCCTACCTGGACGCTCGCTCGCTCGTGCACACCGTCACGTCTGGCGCTGACCTGCGAGAGCTGTTGTCCCACAGTCCTGCTGCGCGGGTGGTTCTCGAGGGGCTCACCTCGATGAACCGACACGGTATGCCGGTCGCCTCGCTGCGGGCGCTGCTCGCCGACCCGTCGGGAGCCGAGGTTGTCGGCGCCACATTGCACCTGCCGCTCGGATCAGGTCACGTCGAGGAGGTCGAGCGCTGGGTTCGCCGAGCCGCCCGCTGCCACCACGGTGGTTCCTCTCCCACGTCACCGCAGCTGAGCAGGAGGCATTGCGTAGATGCTCACCCGCACAACAGCTTTCGTCCGCGGGTCGGCACCGCCCTGTGGCTCGGGGACGAGGGCGCGCTGTCGGTGCGGGCGCACGTGCTGGACGTGCGCCCGGTGGCCGACGGGCGACCGCGCCGGCTACCGCCGGCGCCGGCTGAGCCAGGGCCATCTCGTCGTGGTCAGCGGCGGCACCGCCCACGGCGTCGCGATGGAGGCGCCGACCGCGGCAGCGACCGTGCGCCAGCGAGCGATCGCCGTCGCCGAGGGGCTGCTGCGAGGCGGCCGGAAGGGTGCGCTCCCCGTTCACCGTCGGCGGACGCTTCGCGTGGTTCGTCGAGCCGCCGCACATGCAGGTGAGCCTGCTGCTGCTGCCCGAGGGGGTGGCGCCCCCGCAGGTCGGCGACACGGTTTCGGTGCGGGTGCGGCATACCACCTTGCACGCCGACGAGGTCGTGCTGTCCTGACACTCAGCCGAGCTATCGTGACCCCGAGGGTTGCCCCGACGAGCGCGGAGGACCAATGACCTTCAACGAGGACGTCCACCTCGACACCTCGCAGGTGGAAAGCGGCGGTGGCTCGGCGGCGGCGGCCGCTTCCCCGGCGGGCTGCCGGTGGGCGGCGGCATCGGCGGGCTCATCCTGCTCATCCTCGTGCTCGTCTTCGGCGGCAACGTCCTCAGCGGCGGCGACACGCAGTCCTCCGACCAGTCCGTCTCCGGCCAGAGCAGCCCGCTGGACCCGGGTCAGGTCGAGCCGGGCGGCCAGCAGTCCAACACCGGGTTCGCCCAATGCAAGACGGGCGCCGACGCCAACAAGAACGACGAGTGCCTCGTCATCGCCACGGTGAACAGCGCGCAGGCCTACTGGGCGCAGCTGCTGCCGCAGTACGGCAAGCGCTACACGCCGGCCAAGACGGTGATCTACTCAGGCGCCACCCAGTCCCAATGCGGAACGGCCTCCAACCAGGTCGGCCCGTTCTACTGCCCCCTCGACGGCAAGGTCTACATCGACGCCTCGTTCTTCCAGGAGCTGCGCAGCCGCTTCGGTGCTGACCGGGGCAACCTCGCCAAGGAGTACGTCATCGCCCACGAGTACGGTCACCACATCCAGGACCAGCTGGGCCTGCTGAGCCGGGCCCAGCAGGACCCCCAAGGTCCGCAGTCGGGCTCGGTCCGCCTCGAGCTGATGGCCGACTGTCTCGCTGGCACGTGGGTGAAGCACGCCTCGGAGACCAACGACGCGAACGGGACGACGTTCCTCAAGCCGGTCACCGCGCAGGACATCCAGTCGGCGCTGTCCGCCGCTTCGGCGGTGGGCGACGACCGGATTCAGAAGGCCACCCAGGGCCGGGTCACGCCGGAGACCTGGACCCACGGGTCGAGCGAGGCCCGCCAGCGGTGGTTCATGACGGGCTACCAGACTGGCGACATGAACCAGTGCAACACCTTCGGGGTGGCCAGCGTCTAGGCGAGCGAGGTGGCCAGCGAGGCGAGCGAGCTAGACAGCGGCGCCGCGGAAGAACCGGCGTCCTGAGATGGACTCCACGGTGATCTCGACGTAGATCGGCTTGTCCGTGGGCAGCCAGCTCTTCAGATGTTTCTCGTCCATGGCGTAGTCTCGGTGAACGAGCTGACCATCCTGGCCCGTCCCTTGGCGATCACCGACCAGGCCACGTCACCGTCGATACCGTCGCTCTCCACAGCGACCGCCGCATTGACGACGATGTTGGCCAGCTTGGTACCGGCGGCAGTCCGCATGAGCAACGTCGTGCCGTCGACGAGGAAGTTGACCGGGAAGATGTCCGGATCGCCCATCGGGGCCATGGCCAGCCGCCCGAAGCGGACCCGGTCGAGCATCTCCCAGCACTCGTGCTCGGGCAGCTCCTCGATCCGAAAGTCGTCGCTCATGGCTCAATGCTAGTTAGTGCTGCTGCTCGAGCGGCTGGGGGGTTTGCGTGATTCCCGTCTCCGGCTTCAACGTGATCCCAACACCTGTTACAGGGTGAAACCGTCAGCGTTACAGGTTGAAGCCCAGCGCTCGCAGCTGCTCGCGGCCGTCCTCGGTGATCTTGTCCGGGCCCCACGGCGGCATCCACACCCAGTTGATCCGGTGCGAGGCGACCAGCCCCTCGAGTGCCTGCTGCGGTCTGGTCCTCGATGACATCGGTGAGCGGGCACGCTGCAGAGGTCAGGGTCATGTCGATGACGGCATGGGCGTTGCGCGTCGACGGTGATCCCGTACACGAGCCCGAGGTCCACGACGTTGATGCCGAGCTCGGGGTCGACGACGTCGCGCAGCGCCTCCTCGACGTCGGCGACGTTGGCGAGCGGGCTGGTGGTCTCGGTCATGTCCGGCTCCTGTCGGCGGTGAGGGCGTCGGCGTCGACGCCGGCGCGGATGAGGGCGTCAGTGAAGGCGGCCCAGCCCAGCAGGGCGCACTTGACCCGGGCGGGGTACTTCGCGACGCCGGCGAAGGCGACCCCGTCGCCGAGTCGCTCCTCGTCGCCCGGGTCCTTGCCCTTGGACGTGAGCATCGCCTTCATGGCGGCGTAGGTGTCCATGGCCTCGTCGACGGTGCGGCCGGTGACCTCCTCGGCGAGCACGGACGTGGAGGCCACCGAGATCGAACAGCCTTGTGCGGCATACGAGACGTCCTTGACGACGGCGTCGCCGCCGGTGCCGTCGACGGCCACCCGCAGGGTCGACCTCGTCGCCGCACGTCGGGTTGACGTGGTAGGCCTGCGCGTCGTACGGCTCGCGCAGGCCGGCGCCGTGCGGGGCCTTGTAGTGGTCGAGGATGATCTGCTGGTAGAGGTCCATCAGGCGGGAACCTCCAGCCCGAACACCGTCGGCACCAGGTCGAGCGCGCCGAGCAGGACGTCGACCTCCTGCGGGGTGTTGTATGCCGCGAAGCTGGCCCGCGTCGTCGCCAGCGGGCCCGAGCGCGCGGTGCAGCGGCCAGGCGCAGTGGTGGCCGACCCGGACGGCCACGCCTTGGTCGTCGAGGATCTGCCCGACGTCGTGGGCGTGGACCCCGTCGACGGTGAACGAGACGACCGAGCCACGGGCCGCGGGGTCCAGCGGCCCGACGACGCGCACCCAGCGACCGTTCGGCGAGACCGTCGAGCAGGCGCGCCACGAGCGCCTGCTCGTGGGCGTGGACGCGCGGCATACCGAGCCCGGTCAGGTAGTCGCACGCCGCCGCCAGTCCGACGGCCTGCGCCGCGACCGGCACCCCGGCCTCGAACTTCTGCGGCACCGGAGCGTACGTCGAGCCCTGCATGGTCACGGTCTCGATCATCGAGCCGCCGGTCAGGAACACCGGCATCTCGTCGAGCACCTCCTCGCGGCCCCACAGCACCCCGACGCCGAGGGGTCCGAACATCTTGTGGCCGGAGAAGGCGAGCAGGTCGACGCCCAGCTCGGTGACGTCCAGCGGCAGGTGCGGCACCGACTGGCACGCGTCGAGCACGACGATGGCACCGACGGCGTGGGCCCGGTCGGCCAGCTCGCGCACCGGGTTGATCGTGCCGACGACGTTGGAGACGTGCGTGAACGCGAAGACCTTGGTGCGCTCGGTGAGCAGGGCGTCCAGGCCGGTGAGGTCGAGCTCGCCGCCCTCGGTCACCGGCACCCAGCGCAGCGTGGCGCCGGTGCGGCGGGAAAGCTCCTGCCAGGGAACGAGGTTCGCGTGGTGCTCCATCTCGGTGATGAGGATCTCGTCGCCCGGCGCCGATGGTGAACCGGCCACCCGGCATACCGCCCCCGCCCCCGGCTGCGCCGTTGGAGAAGGCGTACGCGACCAGGTTGAGCGCCTCGGTCGCGTTGCGGGTGAAGACGATCTGGTCGTGCTGCGTGCCGATGAACGCGGCGATCGTCGTGCGGGCCGCTTCGTACGCGTCGGTGCCCTGCTCGGACAGCTCGTGGGCGCCGCGGTGCACGGCCGCGTTGACCCGCTCGTAGAAGCCCCGCTCGGCGTCGAGGACCTGGCGCGGCTTGTGCGACGTGGCCCCGTTGTCGAGGTAGACCAGCGGCCGGTCGTGGCGCACGGTGCGGGTGAGGATCGGGAAGTCGGCCCGGATCCGGGCCAGCTCCTCGGCGGTGAACGGACGCGCGCTCATGTCGATCCCCCTCAGGCTGTGGTGAGGAAGCGGTCGTAGCCCTCGGCCTCGAGCCGGTCGGCCAGCTCGGGACCGCCCTCCTCGACGAAGCGCCCGTCGACGAAGACGTGGACGAAGTCGGGCTTGATGTAGCCCAGGATGCGCGTGTAGTGGGTGATCAACACCACGCCGACGTCAGTGCTCGCGTGGACCCGGTTGACGCCCTCGCTGACGACGCGCAGCGCGTCGATGTCCAGGCCCGAGTCGGTCTCGTCGAGCAGGGCGATCTTGGGGCGCAGCAGCTCCAGCTGCAGCACCTCGTGGCGCTTCTTCTCGCCACCGGAGAACCCCTCGTTGAGGTTGCGCTCGGCGAAGGCCGGGTCGATCTTGAGGGCGTCCATCGCCGCCTTGACGTCCTTGACCCAGGTGCGCAGCTTGGGGGCCTGCCCGTCGATCGGCCGTCTTGGCGGTGCGCAGGAAGTTGGAGACGGTGACGCCCGGGACCTCGACGGGGTACTGCATGGCCAGGAACAGCCCGGCTCTCGCCCGCGCGTCGACTTTCATCGCCAGCACGTCCTCGCCGTCGAGGGTGACGGAGCCATCGGTGACCCGGTACTTCGGGTGACCGGCGATGGAGTACGCCAGCGTCGACTTGCCCGAGCCGTTCGGCCCCATGATCGCGTGAATCTCGCCGGAGCGGACCGTGAGGTCGACGCCGCGAAGGATCTCCTTGGCGCCCTCGTCGGTGTCGACGCTGACGTGCAGGTTGCGGATCTCAAGGACGGTCATCAGCTTCTCCTGGTGTGACGCTCGACGAAGCACGTCGCCGTAGATGCTCGATCTTGACTGGGTAGGTGGCGACGGGGACGGTCGCCGGGGGGCCGGTGGGCTCGCCGGTGCGCAGGTCGAAGCGCGACCCGTGCAGCCAGCACTCGATCGTGCAGCCGTCCACCTCGCCCTCGGACAGCGACACGTTGGCGTGCGTGCAGGTGTCGTTCACGGCATACACGATGTCGCCCTGGTCGGTGACCGTGCGCACGAGCGCGACGATCACCCCGTCGACGTCCGCGGCGGCCGGGATGTCCGGGGTGAGGTCCTCGAGCGCGCAGACCCTCGTGTATGCCGTCGTGCTCACGTCGGTCACGCCGTGGCCTCCAGCGCCTCGACGCCGGAGAGCTCGCGCTCGACGGCGTGCATGAGATGGCCCTGCAGCTCGGCAACCGGGATCCGGTTGATGATGTCGGCGAAGAAGCCACGCACCACCAGCCGGCGGGCCTCGTCCTCGGGAATGCCCCTGGCCTGCAGGTAGAACAGCTGCTCGTCGTCGAACCTTCCGGTGGCCGACGCGTGCCCGGCTCCGACGATCTCGCCGGTCTCGATCTCCAGGTTGGGGACCGAGTCGGCGCGGGCGCCGTCGGTGAGGATGAGGTTGCGGTTGACCTCGTAGGTGTCGGTGCCCTCGGCGCTGGCCCGGATGAGCACGTCGCCGATCCAGACCGTGTGGGCGGTGTCGCCCTGCAGCGCACCCTTGTACTCGACGTGGCTGCGGCAGTGCGGCGGGCTCGTGGTCGACGAAGAGGCGGTGCTCCAGGTGCTGGCCGGCGTCGGCGAAGTAGACGCCGTAGGCGTCGAACCGCCCGCCTGGCCCGGCGTACCGCACGTTGGTGCACAGGCGCACGATGGCGCCGCCGAGCGTCACCGCGACGTGACGCACCGACGCGTCGCGGCCGACCACGACGTCGTGCTGGGCCAGATGCAGGGTGTCGTCGGCCCACTCCTGGACTCCCGACGACGGTGAGGTCCGCGCCGTCGCCGACGAGGACCGAGACGACCTCGGAGAACCGGGCGGTGCCCTCGTGCTCGAGGACGACGACCGCCTTGGCGTGCCGGCCGACGGTGACGACGAGGTGGCCCCAGACCCGCTCGGAGTGGCTGCCCACCAGGCGGATCCGGACCGGCTCGGACAGCACGGCGTCGGCGGGGATGTCCAGGTGCATGGCACCGTCGGAGTGGGTGACGGCCAGCGCGGCCGAGCGGTCGGCCGGAGCCGGGACGCCCAGCGAGCGGGCCTGCTCGGCGGTGATCCGCCCGAGGGTCACGCCCGTGCGGCAGCTCGGCGTCGCCAGGCCAGGTGGGCGCCGGACGGGGTGTCGCGCAGCAGCGGACCGAGCCGGTCGACCGGCGTGAACCGCCAGTCCTCCTCGCGGCCGGTCGGCACCGGGAAGTCGGCGAGGTCGAAGGAGGTGGTGCGCTCCGCGCGGGACTGCTTGGGCACGACGGGTGCGCCGTCGCTGTGCGCGCGAGCACCCGGCATACCCTCGGTCGGACGGGTTGCCTTCTCCAGCAGCGGCATCAGCCGACCGCTCCTTCCATCTGCAGCTCGATGAGCCGGTTGAGCTCGAGGGCGTACTCCATGGGCAGCTCGCGGGCGATCGGCTCGATGAAGCCGCGCACGATCATCGCCATGGCCTCCTCCTCGGCCATGCCGCGGGACATGAGGTAGAACAGCTGGTCCTCGCTGACCTTGGACACCGTGGCCTCGTGGCCCATCTGCACGTCGTCCTCGCGGACGTCGACGTAGGGGTAGGTGTCCGAGCGGCTGATCGTGTCGACGAGCAGCGCGTCGCAGCGCACCGTCGAGCGGCTACCCGTGGCGCCTTCGAGCACCTGGACCAGCCCGCGGTAGGACGTGCGGCCGCCGCCGCGAGCCACCGACTTGGAGATGATCGAGCTGGAGGTGTGCGGCGCCGCGTGCACCATCTTGGCGCCGGCGTCCTGGTGCTGGCCCTCGCCGGCGAAGGCGATGGACAGGGTCTCGCCCTGGGCGTGCCGGCCGAGCAGGTAGACGGCCGGGTACTTCATGGTCACCTTGGAGCCGATGTTGCCGTCGACCCACTCCATCGTCGCGCCTTCGGCGGCGGTCGCGCGCTTGGTGACCAGGTTGTAGACGTTGTTCGACCAGTTCTGGATCGTCGTGTAGCGCACCCGGGCGTTCTTCTTGACGACGATCTCGACGACCGCGCTGTGCAGCGAGTCGGACTTGTAGATCGGCGCCGTGCAGCCCTCGACGTAGTGCACGTACGAGCCCTCGTCGGCGATGATGAGGGTCCGCTCGAACTGGCCCATGTTCTCGGTGTTGATCCGGAAGTAGGCCTGCAGCGGGATGTCGACGTGCACGCCCGGCGGCACGTAGATGAACGAGCCGCCCGACCACACGGCGGTGTTGAGCGAGGCGAACTTGTTGTCGCCAGCGGGAATCACCGACGTGAAGTACTCCCGGAACAGGTCCTCGTGCTCGCGCAGCCCGGTGTCGGTGTCCAGGAAGATGACGCCCTTGTCCTCCAGGTCCTCGCGGATCTGGTGGTAGACGACCTCGGACTCGTACTGGGCCGCGACGCCCGCGACGAGGCGCTGCTTCTCGGCCTCGGGGATGCCGAGGCGGTCGTAGGTGTTCTTGATGTCCTCGGGCAGCTCGTCCCAGCTGGCCGCCTGCTTCTCGGTCGACTTGACGAAGTACTTGATGTTCTGGAAGTCGATCCCGGTGAGGTCGCTGCCCCACGTCGGCATCGGCTTGCGGTCGAAGAGGCGCAGTGCCTTCAGGCGCAGCTCGCGCATCCACTCCGGCTCGCCCTTGCGGTCGGAGATGTCGCGGACGACCTCCTCGGACAGGCCTCGCCGCGCCGACGTGCCGGCCGTGTCGCTGTCGGCCCAGCCGTACTCGTACCGCCCGATGCCCTGCAGTCCGGGGTTGCGCTGCTCGATGTCAGTGCTCATGCGGTGGACCTTTCCGTGTCGTGCGGGTGGTCGTGCGTCTGGGGGAGCGGGACGAACGTAGTGCACACGTGCTGCCCCCGCGCGAGCGTGGACAGCCGCTGCACGTGGACGCCGAGCAGCCGCGAGAACGCGTCGGTCTCGGCCTGGCACAGCTGCGGGAACTCCTCGGCCACGTGCTTGACCGGGCAGTGCCCCTGGCACAGCTGTATGCCGGTGGGCTCGCGAGTGCCGATGGGCCGGGCGGTCGCTGCGAACCCGTCGCGGCTGAGCGCCCCGACGAGCGCCTCGGCCCGGGCACGCGGGTCGGGGCCGACGCCGGCCAGCTCGACGGCATACCGCTGTTCGAGCCCGGCGATGCGCTCGCGGGCGAAGGTCGCCACCGCTTCTGGCCCGACAGTGGCGTCCAGGAAGCGCAGCGCCTCGGCGGCGAGCAGGCCGTAGCCGGAGGCGAGCGCGTCGTGACCGGCTGCGGAGACGACCCAGCGCCGCGCCGGGCGCCCACGACCGCGCGGCAGGTTGCCCGACGGGGTCGTGCTCGCGCACGGCGCCTTGGGCGGCGAGCGTGTCCAGGTGCCGGCGCACCGCCGCTGCGGTGAGCCCGAGGCGAGCGCCCAGCTCAGACGCCGTCACCGGTCCGTCGAGGGTGACGGCGGCGAGGACCCGCTCCCGGGTGCGCAGCTCGGCCGGGGAGGACTGCTCCTCGAGCCTCGGGCGGGCGCTGTTCGATTAACACAACACCATTGTGACGTAATTCCTCGCGCGGTCCAAATGAGCGTCCACCCAGTGGGCGCGCGTTGGAGCGCCATGGCGTCAGTGAGTGGACCCTCACCGCCGGCGAGGGGCCGAGGGCCACATCTGGGCAGCGGATGTATCAGAGACCACCCTGCGCCCTCATCATCCGGAGAACTCCATTCGCCCCCTCAGGAGCACCAATGACCCACCCCATGATCTCCGTCTATGCCCGGGTCGCGAACGGGACATGGCGCCTGGCCGGCCACGCCGATCTCGAGTTGCCCCGCTTGCTCAGCGCTCATCAGGACCTGCGCGAGAGCATGGCCAACCTGCCCCAGGTGAGCGATGGCGTCGCTCACCTGTCCTGGCTGGCGGACGGCGAACCCCGCTCGGAGCTCATCGACATCATCGGGGTCGGGCCGATCGCATCGTGGCAGGGCAGCCTCGAGGGTGTTGGGCTGGAGCTTCCAGCGAGCCAGCGAGGCCCCATCCCGGCATCTACCGCCAGGGCCCGGTCACGACGGCTTCTGGTGCATGCTCTTCCCCTGGGCATCGTTCTGCGGCGGCTAGCAGCATGCCGCCGCGCGCCCGCCCGCATCGCTCGTGACCTACACGACGGAGTCAGCGGTGCGGTCAGCCGGGATCCATCTGCAGGCAGCGGGAGCTCGGAGCATGGAACCGACCCGAGTCGACCTCGCGACCCGCTCGCTGGCCGCCATCGAGTCCAGTGCCGAGCGCACGTTGGTCGAGCTGCGGCGGGTCGTCGGCTCGCTGCGCAGCACCAGCGTCGGATCCACGCTGGGCTCGCTGCCCAGGCTGGCCGAGCTGCCCCTCCTCGTCGCCGTCGCCCGAGACGCGGGCCTGAACGTGACCCTTGATGAGGTCGAGCACGGTTTCGCCGGTGCGCAGGCTTGACCCGGCGACCGAGGGCACGGTCGTGCGCACGGTGCAGGAAGGCCTGACCAACGTCCTCAAGCACGCCGGAGCCGGGGCGCGTTGCGCGGTCCGGCTCACCTGGGCCGAGACCTCGCTCCACGTCACGCGTGCCATAGCTGCCCACCCCGCCGCCCTAGGCGCCCTCGGACCGGCGAGCCGCAGCGGCTGGAGCACCTATGCAGGCCTGAGCGGCCTCGCCGAGCGCGCCGCGCTCGTCGGCGGCCACCTCGGAGGCCGGACCTGTCGATGACGGCTTCGCCGTCGCGCCTGACCGTGCCGACGCGAACCATGGTCACGAGATGAGTATCCGGGTTCTGGTCGTCGACGACGAAGCCCTGATCCGTTCGGGTATCGCCATGCTTCTGGAGCCGCTCGCGGACCTCGACGTGGTAGGCGAGGCGCCGGACGGTGCCAGTGCGGTGGCCCAGGCGGAAGCGCTGCGTCCCGACGTCGTCGTGACTGACCTGCGCATGCCCGGCCTGAGCGGGATCGACGTCGCCGCGCAGCTGTCTTCCGGCGAGACGCCCATCGCAGTCCTGCTGCTCACGACGTTCGACGAGGATCCCGACGTCCGGGCCGCGCTGCTTGCCGGCGCCAGTGGATACCTGCTGAAGCAGACCGCCCCCAGAGACCTCGCCGAGGCCGTGCGTCGGGTCGCGGCCGGTGACACCTGGCTTGACCCGGGGGTCGCCGGCCACGTGGTGGCCGCGTTGCGTTGTGTCCCACGCGTTGCCTCGACCCCCCCGACGGCCCTGGTCCGGCTGACCGCGCGCGAGCGCGAGGTCCTCGCGCTGATGGCGCAGGGTCTCAACAACACCGAGATCGCGACCCGTCTCTGGGTCGGCGCCGGCACCGTCAAGACGCATGTCTCACGCATACTGCACAAGACCGCCACCCGTGACCGTGGCCAGGCGATCGCCCTGGCCTTCACGTCCGGTCTCGTGTCATCCGGGTCGCCCGGACGAAGCTAACGGCCCGGCTCCGGCCGCTCCTGCAGGCTCGTATGCCGCACGGCATACGAGAGCAAACCCGCCTGCGGTCAGATTCGCCAAAAGGTCTTGCGGGAGACCGTTGAGGAAGTCGGCGGAGCAGCCGCCGCACTCAACCCAAGGAGTCACCATGAAGCGCTTTGCTTTTCGACCCGCGCGCGCCGCGGCCGTCATCCTGATCGGAGCTGCCCTGCCCCTTGCGGCGGCGGCCACGGCGAACGCCTCCACCCCGTTGTGGGGTTGCACCGTGGATCCGAAGGACCCGGTCTTCGACCACATCAGCCCGACCGGGGACAAGGTCATCCTCTACCAGTACGAGATCACCTGCGCCGCCGGACGGACCGTCGAGGTCGAGCAGCACATCCACGAGGAAGACCCGCACAGCTACACGCACATCACTGACAACACCCGCAGCGAGCACTTCTCGACCGCGGACACGGTGACCAAGGGGTGGCTCAACACACTGCCTCAAGCCGATGTCAGCGGCGCGGAGGAGATGTACCACCAGGTGAAGTTCCGCGTCACCACGGACGACCTGGCCCAGTCGGGGTGGACGGCATTTGAGAAGTCCGCGGTGCAGCAGTTCAGCAACTGACCCGCGCCGCAGCACCGCACCGCCTCGGATTCCGTCCGGGGCGGTTGCGGCGTTTGCCCCCTAGCGCTGCTCGTTCACATTGGTCGCGTGACGCAGGCCACGCGTCGTGACCGGGGCCGCGGGGCTTGCCACCGTGTCGGGCTCGCGCGGCGCCCGGGGGCGAGCGCGGCGGCGCTCACTGGTTGTGACGCCACGCTGATGGCCCCGTCGCACCGTGAGGTCGGCACCGCGAAGTGCGGCGCCTCACCTCATCCAAGGAGTCATCATGAAGCGCTTTGCTTTTCGACCCGCGCGCGCCGCGGCCGTCGTCCTCGTCGGCGCCGCCCTGCCCTTCGCAGCGGTGGCCACGGCGAACGCCTCGACCACGAACTGGGGATGCACGGTGTCCCCGCTGCGTCCGGTGTACGACCACACCAACTCGGCCGGGGTCAAGGTCATCCGCTACAACATGACGGTCAACTGCTCCGCCGGGCGCACGATCGACATCGAGCAGCACGTCCACGAGTACGACAACTGGGGCAGCGACGACCACATCACTACCTCGGACCGCAACCGGCACTTCTCCACCACCGACACGGTGACCATGTGGCTGGACTACCCGTTGCCTGACACCGAGATCGGTGACGAGTCGATGTACCAGCACGTCTCGTTCCGCGTCACGCCCGACGACCTGAGCCAGTCAGGGTGGACGGCATGGGAGGACTCACCGATCCAGGTGTTCAGCAAGTGACTGATCCGGCGCGCTCGGTTGACACTATGTCGGTGACAACCGAGCGCGCCGCTTGGGTGCTGCACGTGGACCTCGACCAGTTCATCGCGGCGGTCGAGGTCCTGCGGCGCCCGGAGCTGGCCGGGCGGCCGTTGATCATCGGTGGACGAGGCGACCCGACCGAGCGGGCTGTCGTGTCGACGGCGTCCTACGAGGCACGCGTCTTCGGCGTCGGCTCGGGTATGCCGTTGCGGCTGGCCGCCCGCAAGGCTCCGGACGCGCTGATCCTCCCCGTCGACGCACCGGCATACGAAGCGGCGTCGGCCCAGGTCATGACGGTGCTGCGCGGGCTCGACGGCGCCGTCGTGGAGGTGCTCGGCTGGGACGAGGCGTTCGTCGGGGTGCGGTCCCCCGACCCGGAGGGCTTCGCGCGCGAGGTCCAGCGGGCCGTCCTGGTGGCGACCCGGCTGCACTGCTCGGTCGGCATCGGGGACAACAAGGTGCGCGCCAAGATCGCGACCGGGTTCGGCAAGCCGCGCGGCATCTTCCGGCTCACCGCCGAGAACTGGTTCACGGTGCTGGGCGAGCGGCCGACCATCGAGCTGTGGGGGGTCGGGCCCAAGGTGTCCGCACGGCTGGCACGGCACGGCATACACACCGTCGCCGACCTGGCGCGAGCCGACCGGGACGTGCTCGTCACCGAGTTCGGGCCGCGGATGGGCACCTGGTATGCCGCGCTCGGCTGCGGCCTGGGCTCTGCGGTCGTCGACGACACGCCCTGGGTGGCGCGCGGGCACAGCCGCGAGACGACCTTCCAGCGCAACCTCACCGACCCGGCCCAGGTGGACGAGGCGGTCCGGCGGCTCGCCGCTGCAGTGCTCGCCGACGTGGCGCGGGAGGGCCGTCCCGCCGTGCGGCTCACCCTCAAGGTGCGCTATGCGCCGTTCTTCACCAAGACGTTCGCCCGAACCTTGTCCGAGCCGACCGACGATCCCGCCGTCGTGGAAGCGGCCGCGCTGGCGCTGGCGGCCAAGCGGGAGGCGGACCGGCCGATCCGCCTGCTCGGCTTGCGCCTGGAGATGACCATGCCCGGGCCGGACCCGGTGGAGCGCACCCCGCTGCGCGGCCGGCTCTGAGCGTTCGGCTCTGCCGGCTCCTCAACGCAGGTACGCCCGGGGCGGAGGCAGCACACGGACGACCGTTGGTCGGCGACACGCCGTGGCAAGGTCCCGCTGCCCGCACCAATGGTCGTCGGTGTGCACAGCCGCGCAGAGCCTCAACCTAGACTGGCCGACCGTGACCGCCGCTGTCGTCCTGGACCGCCTGGGACGCCGCTTCGGCGCTGTCGTCGCCTGCGACGAGATGACTTGGTCGGCGCCGGCGGGGGCGATCACTGCGATCCTCGGCCCCAACGGGGCCGGCAAGACAACGGCGCTGGAGTGCGCGGTCGGCCTGCAGCGCCCCGACAGCGGGACGGTCCGGGTGCTGGACGCCAACCCTTGGCAGTCGGCCCCCGAGCACCGCGCCCGGGTCGGTGTCATGCTGCAGACCGGCGGGCTGCCAAACGGCACCAAGCCGCTGCGGCTGCTGCACCACCTGGCCCGCTTCTACGCCGAGCCGACCGACGTCGCGACGCTCGCGAACCGTCTCGGCGTCGACCGGTTCGCCGCCACGACCGTGCGCCGGCTCTCCGGGGGCCAGAAGCAGCGCCTGGCGGCGGCCGCGGCGCTGGTGGGGCGACCCGATGTGGTCTTTCTCGACGAGCCCACGGCCGGACTGGACCCGCACGGCCGGCTCGACGTGTACGACCTGCTGCGCGAGGTCCGGGACGAGGGGGCCACGCTCGTGGTGACGACCCACTCGTTCGAAGAGGCTCAGGCGCTCGCCAGCCACCTGGTCGTGCTCAGCGGCGGCCGGACCGTCGCCGAGGGCACTCTCAAGGACGTGGTCGGCGAGTCGACCCTCGAGCGGGTCTACTTCGAGCTGACTCGGCAGGTGCTGCCGTGAGCGCCCCGGCCCCTGCGGGCAGCCGGATTGCGACACAGTCCGCTTTCGAGCTGCGCACCCTCCTCGCCAACGGCGAGCAGCTGCTCGTCTCGGTGGTGCTGCCCGTCCTGGCGCTGGTCGGCCTGGCCGTCAGCAGCACGCCCGCGCTGGGTCCCGGGCGCCGCATCGACGTGGCGGTTCCCGGGGTCCTCGGGCTGTGCGTCATCTCCGCGGCGTTCACCTCGCAGGCCATCGCCACCGGTTACGACCGGCGGTATGCCGTGCTGCGCCTGCTCGGGACCACGCCCCTCGGCCGGGGCGGCTTACTCGCCGGCAAGGCGCTCGCGACCCTTGGCGTCGAGGCGGTCCAGGTTGTCGTGATCGGCGGCGTCGGACTGGCCCTGGGCTGGCAGCCCGTGCCGGTGGGGTTCCTGTATGCCGTGCCGAGTGCTTCTCGCCGGAACGTGGGCCTTCGTGGCCCTGGCCCTGCTGCTGGCCGGCACCGTGCGCGCTGAGGGCGTCTTGGCGCTGGCCAACCTGCTGTGGGTGCTCATGCTCGTCCTCGGCGGCGTCGTCGTGCCGCGGACCGAGCTGCCGCCCGGAGTGGGCACCGCGGTTGGCTGGCTACCCTCCGCGGCACTGGGCGATGGTCTGCGTGCGGCCTTCGTCTCCGGGCAGCTGGCGCTTGGCGCGATCGGGATCCTGCTGGTCTGGGCCATCGCCGCGAGCGCGGTGGCGGCCCGCTTGTTCCGCTGGTCGGACTGACCCTGGCCGAGCGGCCGTCGCTGGTCCACGCGCCACCGTTGGTCCCACAGCCCACCCCGAAAGAAGGCCAACGGTTGCTTGGACGGCCGTGAAGCAACCACAACGCTGCGCTCACGAGGTCTGGGGCGGCCGGACAGCTCAGCGGCGGACATCACAGCCGGGCCGGTCCGACCCGCCGGACGACACGGCATACCCTGACGGCGTGCTGCTTCCCGTCGCTCGGACCACCTGGGTGCGGCCCATCCTGCTGGCCAACCTCGTCGGCGAGATCGTCATCATCGTCACCGGCGGGATCGTCCGCCTCACCGGGAGCGGCCTGGGCTGCCCCACCTGGCCCGAGTGCACCGTCGGCTCCATCGTCCCGGTCTCCGAGCAGGTCGAGGGCTTCCACAAGTGGGTCGAGTTCGGCAACCGCACCCTGACCGGGGTCGTCGGGATCCTCGCGCTGCTCGCCCTGTGGGCGGTGCGCACCCACCTGCCCAAGCGCCGTCCGTTGCACTGGCTGGGCTGGGCGATGGTCGCCGGGGTCGTCGCCCAGGCGGTGGTCGGCGGCATCACGGTGCGCACCGGCCTCAACCCGGCGACGGTCGCCTTCCATTTCCTAGCATCCATGGCGATGGTCGCCCTGGCGACGGCGATGCTGCGTGGCGCCGAGGACGAGGTGCCTGCGCCGCGTATGCCGATGGTGCCGGTCCTCGTGGTGCGGCTGGGCTGGGTGACGGCGGCGGTTGCGGTCGTCGTGCTGGTTCTCGGCACGCTCGTGACCGGCTCGGGGCCGCACTCCGGGGACGCCGTGACCCCGGCCCGGACCGGGTTCGACGCGCGGTACGTCTCGTGGATGCACGCGGACGCGGTCATGCTCTTTGTCGGGCTCGTCGTCGCCATGGTCGTCGCCGTCCAGGTGGCCGGTGACGCTGAACGGGCCCGCACCACCTGGCGGACCGTGCTGGTCGTCGCGCTGCGCACAGGGCCTCATCGGCTATGTGCAGTTCTTCACCGGCCTGCCCGAGGTACTGGTCGCTCTGCACATGCTCGGCGCGGCATTGCTGACGGTGGCCGTCACGGCCGGAGTGCTCAACCTCTACCGCAACCCCGTCTGAGCCGCCGCCGGTGGCGACGCGCTAGCCCAGGACCGGCCAGTGCAGCAGAGGGTCGACCGCGACCGCGACAAACAGGATGGTCAGGTAGGTGATCGAGTAATGGAACAGGCGCATCGGCCGCAGCACCCGCTGCGGTGAGCCGAGCACCGCGTGCCGGTGCAGCCGGTGCGCCTCGGCCAGGAACAGCCCGCCCGACAGCAGTGCGCCCACGGCATACACCCAGCCCATTCGCGCCACCGGGATGAGCGCCAGCGACGTGAGCACCATGACCCACGAGTAGGCAACGACCTGACGCGCGACCGTGACGAACCGGGCGACGACCGGCAGCATTGGCACCTGGGCGGCCTCGTAGTCGTCGCGGAACTTCATCGACAGCGGCCAGTAGTGCGGCGGGGTCCAGAAGAAGACGACGAGGAAGAGCACCAGCGCGGCCCACGAGACGGTCCCGGTCACGGCGGACCAGCCGATGAGCGTGGGCATGCAGCCCGCGGCCCCGCCCCACACGATGTTCTGCGACGTGCGCCGCTTGAGCACCACCGTGTACACCCCGACGTAGAACGCCAGGGCGGCCAAGGCCAGTGCCGCGCTCAGCCAGTTCACCAGCAGGCCGAGCACGAGCGTCGAGACGACGGTCAGCACCAGCCCGAAGACCAGGCCGGCCCGAGGCGCTGATCGTGCCCGTCACAAGGGGGCGGGTGCTGGTGCGGTGCATCACCGCGTCGATGTCGCGATCGATGACGCAGTTGAGCGTGTTGGCCGCACCGGCCGAGAGGGTGCCGCCGACCAACGTCGCGAGGACGACCCCCAGCGGCGGTATGCCGTGCGCCGCGAGGAACATGACCGGAACGGTCGTGATGAGCAGCAGCTCGATGATGCGAGGCTTGGTCAGGGCGATGTACTGCCCGACCAGGAAGCCCATGCCCCGCCCGGTCCGCCCTGGCGTCGCCGCCAGCTCGGCGCGAGGATCGACTGTGGTCACGTTGTCCTTTTCGGGCGGAGAACGCCGGACCAGGGCCCGGCTGGACGACCCGTGTCGTCCGGCGCGGGCTCAGTCTAGCCGTATGCCGGGACGAGCCGACGTCGGCTCGGGGGGGCCACACGGGCTTTGCTCGCGCGAGGACACCGGTGGAGGTGTTAGCGAGAGCCCAAGCGCACCTTCGCACCTCCACCGCTCGGGTTTACCTCCACCGGTGCAAGCAGCGGACCCGCGGTGGAGGTGTTAGCGAGAGCCCAAGGCACCTTCGCACCTCCACCGCTCGGGTTTACCTCCACCGGTGGAGGCTCCGAATGCGCGCCGGCCCGTGAACCAGCCCGCGCCCTCCGCGACAACGCGCGCCAGAAAGTGTGACCTTGTTCACCCGGACTAGGCTCGATATGACCATTCGCCATGAGCTAAGGAGAGCCACCGTGACACCCTCGACGGCGACGCGCCCTTCGGTCCTCGCCGGGCGCAGCCCGCAGCTGCACCGTCCCCGGGCCGGCGCCGCCGGGTGGACCGACCTGGACCTGCGCGCCGTCGACACGATCCGCGTGCTCGCGGCAGACGCGGTGCAGAAGACCGGTAACGGCCACCCGGGCACGGCCATGTCGCTCGCGCCCGCGGCATACCTGCTCTACCAGAACGTCATGACGCACGACCCCTCCGACCCGGGCTGGCTGGGACGTGACCGGTTCGTCCTGTCCGCGGGGCACTCCAGCCTCACCCAGTACATCCAGCTGTACCTCAGCGGGTACGGGCTGGAGCTGTCCGACCTGCAGGCGCTGCGCACCTGGGGCAGCCTCACTCCTGGCCACCCGGAGGTGCACCACACGCCCGGGATCGAGATCACGACCGGGCCGCTGGGGTCCGGCCTCGCGTCGGCCGTCGGCATGGCCATGGCGCAGCGCCGCCAGCGCGGGCTGCTCGACCCGGACGCCGCGCCCGGGCAGAGCCCGTTCGACCACCGCATCTACGTCATCGCGAGCGACGGCGACCTCATGGAGGGGGTCAGCCACGAGTCGTGCTCGCTGGCCGGCCACCAGCAGCTGGGCAACCTGCTCGTCATCTACGACGCCAACCAGATCTCCATCGAGGACGACACCCGCGTCGCCTACTCCGAGGACACCGCCAAGCGGTTCGAGGCGTACGGGTGGGACGTGCGCACGGTGGACTGGCGCGGCGACGGCGACGGCACGGCATACGTCGAGGACGTCGACGAGCTGCTCGCGGCCATCCAGGCCGGCCAGGCGGTCACGGACCGGCCCACCATCGTCATCCTGCGCACCATCATCGCCTGGCCGGCCCCCACCAAGCAGGACCGCGGCTCGGCCCACGGCGCAGCCTTGGGCGCCCGGGAGGTGGCGGCGGTCAAGGAGGTGCTGGGCTTCGACCCGCAGCAGTCCTTCCCCGTCGAGCGCGCTGTGCTCGCCCACGCCCGCAAGGTGCTCGCCCGCGGCAAGGCCGCGCACCGGGCCTGGAACCGAGGGTATGCCGGGTGGCGCAAGGCCAACCGCGAGCGCGCCGCGCTGTTGGACCGGCTGGTCGCCGGCGAGCTGCCCGACGGGCTGGAGAAGGCGCTGCCCGAGTGGGACCCCGACCCCAAGGGCCTGGCGACCCGAGCCGCGTCCGGGAAGATCCTCACCGCGCTCGGCCCGCACCTTCCCGAGCTGTGGGGCGGGTCCGCGGACCTGGCCGAGTCCAACAACACGACCATGGGCGATCAGCCCTCGTTCGTGCCCACCCGGTGGCAGACCCGGGAGTGGCCGGGCGGGCCGTACGGGCGCACCCTGCACTTCGGGGTGCGCGAGTTCGGGATGGGCTGCATCCTCAACGGCATCGCCCTCGAAGGGCTGACCCGGCCCTACGGCGGCACCTTCCTCATCTTCTCCGACTACATGCGCGGGGCGGTGCGGCTCGCGGCGCTGCAGCAGATCCCGGTGACCTTCGTCTACACCCACGACTCGATCGGCCTCGGCGAGGACGGGCCGACCCACCAGCCGATCGAGCAGCTGGCCGCGCTCCGCGCGATGCCGGGCCTTGACGTCGTGCGCCCGGCCGACGCCAACGAGACCGCGGTCGTGTGGCTGGCGATCCTGCGGGGCGCCCGGCCCGCGGCGCTGGCGCTGACCCGTCAGGCCCTGCCCGTCATCGACCGTCGGATGTACGCCAAGGCGCGCAACGCAGCCAAGGGCGCCTACGTCCTTGCCGACGGCGGCCCCGACGGCTCGCAGACGCCGGACGTCATCGTGGTAGCCACGGGCTCCGAGGTGTCCCTGGCACTCGGGGCGCGCCACGACCTGGAACGGGCCGGCATCCGCACGCGCGTGGTGAGTATGCCGTGCCGCGAGTGGTTCGAGGCGCAGCCGCGGTCCTACCGGGAGCGGGTCCTCCCGCCCGCCGTCAAGGCCCGGGTGAGCGTCGAAGCGGGGGCGTCGCTCGGCTGGCGAGACGTGGTCGGCGACGCCGGGCAGATCGTGAGCATCGACCACTTCGGCGCCTCCGCCGACGGTGCCACGCTGATGCGTGAGTTCGGCTTCACCGTCCCGGCGGTGACCAAGGCCGCCAAGACGGCGCTGCGGACCGCACGCGCGACCAACCACCAGCCCGCCGTGACCGCGGCGCCCGCCCGGTCGGCTACCCAGGCGGCCAGGACGGACACCGCCCCGCGGCGCCGCCCGGCGGCCAAGGCCGCCGCACGCAAGGAGGACTGACATGGGTGACGACAACCTCAAGGCCCTTGCCGACGCCGGGGTGTCGATCTGGCTCGACGACCTCTCGCGCGGGCGCCTCACCAGCGGCAACCTCGCCCGGCTCAGGCAGCACCGTCACGTCACCGGCGTGACCAGCAACCCGACCATCTTCCAGGCCGCGATCGCCGCAGGCACTGACTACGACGAGCAGGTCGCCACGCTCGCGGCTGCCGGGGCGAGTCTGGAGGACGCGGTCCTCGCCATGACGACCGACGACGTGCGGGCCGCGTGCGACCTGTTCCTGCCGACGTACCAGGCGACCGAAGGGGTGGACGGGCGGGTGTCCCTCGAGGTCGACCCGCGCCTGGCCCACAACACGGCCGAGACCGTGCGACAGGCGAAGATCCTGCACGACACGGTCGGGCGCGACAACGTGCTCATCAAGATCCCGGCCACGATCGAGGGCCTGCCGGCCATCGCGACGACGTTGGCCGCAGGCGTGAGCGTCAACGTGACACTGATCTTCTCGCTGGAGCGCTACCGCGCCGTCATGAACGCCTTCCTCGACGGCCTGGAGAAGGCCCACGCTGCCGGCGCGGACGTGCGCACGATCCACTCGGTCGCCTCGTTCTTCGTCTCTCGGATGGACACCGAGGTCGACAAGCGGCTGGACGCCATCGGCACGCCTGAGGCTGCCGCGCTGCGGGGGCGCGCTGCGGTCGCCAACGCGCGGCTGGCCTACCAGGCCTACGAGGAGGTCTTCTCGACCCCGCGCTGGAAGAGCCTTGCCGACGAGGGCGCCCACCCGCAGCGGCCGCTGTGGGCGTCCACGGGCGTCAAGGACCCGGCATACCCCGACACCCTGTACGTCACCGAGCTGGTCGCCCCCGGGTGCGTCAACACCATGCCGGAGAAGACCCTCGAGGCGACCGCCGACCACGGGGTCATCGCCGCGGACACCGTGACCACGGCATACGAGCAGGCCCAGCAGACCCTCGACGACCTCGACGCGCTGGGCGTCTCGTACCCCGACGTGGTGGCGACGCTGGAACGCGAGGGGGTCGAGAAGTTCATCACGTCCTGGGAGGGTCTGCTCGCCGACGTGGCTGGCGAGCTGGCGAAGAAGAAGGCATGAGCCCGGCCCGCGTCGCACCGGGCGTCAACCCGCTGCGCGACCCCCGCGACCGGCGGCTGCCCCGGATCGCCGGGCCCTGCGGGATGGTGCTCTTCGGGGTCACGGGCGACCTGGCCCGCAAGAAGCTCATGCCGGCGATCTACGACCTGTCCAACCGTGGCCTGCTGCCGCCCGGCTTCGCTTTGGTCGGGTTTGCCCGCCGGGACTGGGCCGACGAGGACTTCGGGGCGGTCGTGCACGACTCGGTCCGCCAGTACGCGCGCACGCCGTTCCGGGAAGGGGTGTGGACGGCGCTTGCCGAGGGGATCCGGTTCGTCCCAGGCACCTTCGACGACGACGCGGCGTTCGACCTGCTCTCCGACACCGTGCACCGGCTCGAGCACGCCCGCGGGACCAACGACAACCTCGCCTTCTACCTGTCCATCCCGCCCGGGCTGTTCACCGAGGTATGCCGTCAGCTCGACCGCTCCGGGCTGGCTCGCCAGAACGGGGGCGGCTGGCGACGGGTCGTCATCGAGAAGCCGTTCGGGCACGACCTGAAGTCCGCTCGCGAGCTGAACCGGATCGTCGAGTCGGTGTTCCCGCCGGACTCGGTCTTTCGCATCGACCACTACATGCCGACCTGGAAGTTCTTGACGATGTACTTCAGGATGGCCTGTCTCGACGAGCCTCCGCGCTCCTTCAGCGCCGCGAGAGCCTGCTGGACCATCTCGCTGTATTTCGGGTGGTTGTGCGCCACTGCCGACTTGGCCTTCTTCGCGCCGGCGGCGGCAGCCTTCTTGGGTGCCGCTGCCTTCTTCTTCGGACTCTTGGCCTCCGGTGCCGGGGCGGCGGGTGCCGCTGGTGCAGCTGCTGCAGCTGTATCTGCCATCTTAGACTTTACTTCCACGCAAAACTACCAACACAATTCAAAAAATCGACGTCACTCGAGTCACACTGACTGATAATACGCCGGCCACTATGAGCCCGAACGGTTATATACGACGACGGCGCGCGGACGTGATTGAAGATACCGTCCGCGACGTGCGCTCGTCGCCGACGCGTCGACCGGTTGTGTTTGCGATCATCCTTCTTCGCCCGGAAACGCTTCGCCGCCTACGTCCATCGTGGCGATCTCGTCGCCGTCGCGTCCGCCGATTCGTCCACTTTCCGACGATGTGCGATTCGACGCCGTCCGACGACGCTCGACCGCCGAGCCGCCCGTCAAACGCGACGCCTCGCTCGCTCTTCTTCGCGCAATGCCGTCAACCACCCGCTTTCACCCGTTTACAGACCGCTTTCATTCCTTTACCCGACCTTCGCTTCGACATTTCACATCCGCAACTATCGCACCGGCCTTCTGCCGCGCAAAAACCGCATCCGAAACCCGTGTCGTTTCCGTTCCGGCCTTTCTTCCGTACACGCGTTCGACCGCCGCATTCCAACTTCGCATCGACTCGACAACGACCGACACTTCTGCATCGTACGTACCTCTTACAATGTCGGCTTAATTCGACAACAAACCAATTAACCCGTCCCGTCGTATTCCTCGCTTCATTCTCACAAATGTCGATGCTCACCCCCGATTTCTTGCCTGGGCCCCATCGAAATGCATGCACGCACGCGCCGGCCGCCGTGCATCCCGTCGATCGATCGATCGATCGCCCCGCGCACCCATCGCCGGACTCCACGATATACACAAACGTTCACGTTCGTTCTCGATGCCCCTCATTTCGCAACCAACCCAATCTACCGTCTTTACCATCCACGAATTTCATCACTATTTTTCGCCATTACGTCACCCCACCCCAAACCGACAACTACACATACACGCTGCATCACTGCATGCCCGTCGCACGCACGCACGCGCGACCACCCACCACGGCATTGCATCGCATTCCTTCGGTCAAAAAACGGCCCAAACTTTCAACTCCATCGTCGCCGTCGACATCTAAAAACGTCAAACCATTCCATTCCGCCATTTTCCCCTTCGTATCCATCGCCAAACTTTCGCGCGCCGCCGTCACCGCAACGCAACTCGAAGCGATCGCTTTCTGCGTCAAAGTCGGATCGAAATGGACCAATCACACGCCGCCTTTTTCGACCAATCGCAGCTCGCCGCACGTCGACCAACCGCGGCCGACCGGGTCGGCCGGCGCGGTATATAATCGCGCACTTGCAGGGCGCGATATTTGACATTGTCGTCAGAATATTCGTTGAACGCACAGGAAGATGGCTCGTACCAAGCAGACCGCTCGCAAGTCGACCGGAGGAAAGGCGCCAAGGAAGCAGCTGGCAACCAAGGCTGCCCGCAAGAGTGCACCGGCCACCGGAGGAGTCAAGAAGCCCCACCGTTACAGGCCCGGAACCGTCGCTCTTCGTGAGATCCGTCGTTACCAGAAGTCGACCGAGCTGCTGATCCGCAAGCTGCCGTTCCAGCGCCTGGTCCGCGAGATCGCTCAGGACTTCAAGACCGATCTGCGCTTCCAGAGCTCGGCCGTCCTGGCCCTCCAGGAAGCCAGCGAGGCTTACCTCGTCGGTCTCTTCGAGGACACCAACCTGTGCGCCATCCACGCCAAGCGTGTCACCATCATGCCCAAGGACATCCAGCTGGCACGCCGCATCCGCGGTGAACGTGCTTAAGTCGTCAGTCGAACGCGACATTCGCACAACAAAACGGCTCTTTTCAGAGCCACTTCAATTATTCACGGAGATATGACGATCGAGCGATTTTACTCGCCAATTCATGCACAACTCTGTATACATATATATATAGTCAGTCAGTCAGTCAGTCAGTCAGTCAGTCACTCTGTCTATCTATCTATCTATCTGTCTGTCTGTCTGTCTGTCTGTCTGTCTGTCTGTCTGTCTGTCTGTCTGTCGTTCATTCCCCATTTTATTTCTTATATGCGTATATTAACTTTACAACGTCCATTTCACTATATACATGATGCGCCTTCGTTACTTCATGCTCTATATAATATACTCGGCCTATATGTTGACGCCAACGTGCGTGCACGTATATGTTTAAACGTTTCATTCGTTGTAAACTTTCCATTCATTCTAATGCCCTTTTTCGAAATGACGATGCATTCGGTCGACGACCTCCACGCATTCATAACTTTTCGCGGGCTTCATACACGGCCATATACGACTCGCCTAAACAATGAAATCAAACCGCTTGACGGTGGCGGCAGGCGGGCTTCAAATTTTCTCCATCACACTTTGTGCCTGCTTGTGCATGTGCATTAACGAATATACGTTTTTCATTCATCTCACGCATCTTACGTTGTCAAAATGCCCATCTATATGTATGCATTCATTACTTTATTTATTGATCAATTCATTTATTAATTCACTTATTTATTCATTCATTCATTCATTCATTCATTCATTCATTCATTCATTCATTCATTCATTCATTCATTCATTATATACATGTAAAACGGCCAATCGTTTGTTCTTTCGTATGTATTAGGTGGCTCTGAAAAGAGCCGTTTTGATGATCAATCGATCCATCGTGAACTTGCCGTTTACTTGGCGCTTGAGGCACCGCTGCTGCCGGCAACCTTGCTCGTCTTCTTTGGCAGAAGAACGGCCTGGATGTTTGGCAGAACACCACCCTGAGCGATCGTCACGCCCGACAGCAGTTTGTTCAACTCCTCGTCGTTGCGGATGGCCAACTGCAGATGACGTGGGATTATGCGAGTCTTCTTGTTGTCGCGGGCTGCGTTGCCGGCCAACTCCAACACTTCGGCGGCCAAGTACTCCATCACGGCGGCCAGGTACACCGGTGCGCCGGCACCGACTCGCTCGGCATAGTTTCCCTTGCGGAGCAGACGGTGGATGCGACCGACCGGGAACTGAAGACCCGCGCGGCTTGATCGGCTCTTTGCCTTTCCCTTCACTTTGCCTCCCTTTCCTCGTCCAGACATTGTCGTCGGTGAAGTGCTGTTCGTCTCGTGTGCTAAACGAAATGAAATGCTCGCCAACGCTTCGCCACGCTTTTGTATCGACCGGCCGACTAACCTCGTCACGTGAGCCTCATTATGCGCGCTGCTGCAGCGCGCATAATGAGGCTCACGTGACCAACTTACTCCGCCGCCGCACATAAATACGCTCGCCGAACGGTCGGCCCTTCATTGCACTCGCAAACATGCCACCGAAAGCAGCAGCATCGAAGGGCGCGAAGAAAGCCGCGAGCAAGGCGAAAGCCGCTCGTTCTGGAGACAAGAAGAAGAAGCGACGACGACGAGAGTCGTACGCCATCTACATCTACAAGGTGTTGAAGCAGGTCCACCCGGACACCGGCATCAGCTCCAAGGCGATGAGCATCATGAACAGCTTCGTCAACGACATCTTCGAGCGTATTGCCGCCGAGGCTTCACGTCTGGCGCACTACAACCGCAGATCGACCATCACCAGCCGCGAGATCCAGACGGCAGTCCGTCTGCTTCTGCCTGGAGAACTGGCCAAGCACGCCGTCAGCGAGGGTACCAAGGCTGTCACCAAGTACACCTCATCCAAGTAAACGGCGACCTGACCTGCTTCAAGCGGCGTCGACCGACGACAAAACGGCTCTTTTCAGAGCCACCAAATGTTTACGAGAGAAAAGCACTGGATCGTATACATCGTATATTGTCAAGATATACATTAGTATATTCTTGATAAACATATAGTTAGTTAGTTAGTTAGTTAGTTCGTTCGTTCATTCATTCATCATTAGATGAGACAGATCACTCGGCGGCATGCACTCAGTCAGTCAGTCAGTCACAGTTCGTTCATCCATCCACACATACATGCAATTAAATTCTTCTTGTTATAGTTAATGGAAAAACTCACTCTAATTACTTACGTTCTCAATGTAAGCCCTTGTTCGCGCGGCCGTCCGTCTTTCATGCATTCATTGATGCCAAGCAAATCGACAACAGACGCGCGTGCGTGCACGCCCGCCCGCCAAAAAACACGTCAACAATGAATACGGCTTGCAGTCTATCGATAGCTATGACTTACATCGTTCAAACGACGAGTTTCCCCGTTAAAAAACTCCACTCGTACACTTAGACTCGACCACTTGCAATGCACGTTTCCTCGTATACATCGTGTTTCATCCATGCAGCGACGGCACCCTGTATACAGTGTTGATCGCAGGTCGGTCGGTCGGTCGGTCGGTCGGTCGGTCGGTCGGTCGGAGGTCTCGGTCGATCACACGTCGATTTGTCGCACGGACACCGCCGTAGGAGGAGAAGCAGTTAGAAATGAAATAAGTTTTCTAGTTGAGTATTTACTACGCATCCGTACGTTTGCACCAAGTTTGGGACCAAGGGTCGCACGTACACAAGTCGTCCTGCATGCACGATCTGACGTCTACATACGTATAGCAAACTGCGCATGAAGACGAGACCTCCGGCGGCCGACAATGACGGCCATATACACGAAACGATCCAGTCCGTCCGGCGCAACGGAAGGCCTTTTTTTTACGAAAACTTGTAACCCCCAACAAAACTGACAAATACCATGCACGTATAGCCAAATGCCGGCAACGACTGCGTGCGTGCGTTCGCGCGTGCGCGCGCGCGCGAGCAGTTCAACGATGTGCGTTCGTGCTCGTGTATTTCGGCCGACAGAAACGGGATCGTCAGCCGAGTCGGTCGGCGCGACGCCGGCACCACGGTATAAAAGGCTGCCGATTGCTGCGCGGTCATCATTCTTCGTTGAAAACACGTAGAGTATCTACATTGCAAAATGTCTGGACGCGGAAAGGGAGGTAAAGGTCTTGGAAAGGGAGGCGCCAAGCGTCATCGCAAAGTTCTTCGTGATAACATCCAGGGTATCACGAAGCCGGCCATCCGCCGTCTCGCTCGCCGAGGTGGTGTCAAGCGTATCTCTGGTCTGATCTACGAAGAGACTCGTGGAGTCCTCAAGGTCTTCTTGGAGAACGTCATCCGTGATGCCGTCACCTACACCGAGCACGCCAAGCGCAAGACCGTGACAGCCATGGACGTCGTCTATGCTCTGAAACGCCAGGGCCGCACTCTGTACGGTTTCGGTGGTTAAACGACAGGAAGTCGAAGCAGTTTCATCGTCGATGAACTGCTCAAATCGGCCCTTTTCAGGGCCACAAAAAACTTACGAAGCAAAGAACGGCTATTGTTTACGTTTCCTACATTGAAACGTTTCATATTTGATCGTTGTCGCACGAACTATATTCGCTTAGCAAACGTCACTTACACAACTTGGGCTTTCATTAACGGTTCACATGCCGCCGGCACAGTTCACACATCGCACTTAAGCGACGCCATGATGGCCTCCACAAAACTCGCCATTCACCTTGAATACACATATACATTGAGTTTCATCGTTCTTAACCATCCTCATGCCAAACGTACGCCACGATCGATCGTTCGTATACAATGCAAAACTTGCAAGCTTTCATTTGCCGGCCGGCCCAGCGAACGACATAGGTTTATTTCTTGGGTTCGTTTGTGTTTTTGTGAACTAAATCAGGTAAGTAAAATTCATCAATCAGGTGAGTAATTTAGTCACTATAACACTATCATTCATTCATTCATTCATTCATTCATTCATTCATTCATTCATTCATTCATTCATTCACACTCAAATAACATAATTTAATGAAAACGCCAAATGCGTCTCTTTTCTCCTGTAAACATTTTGGTGGCTCTGAAAAGAGCCGTTTCGTGGTCACGACGTCGTCGCTGATGCAGAAGAAGGCAAAGTTGGCATTTAAGCCTTCTTTGCCGCAGCCTTCTTTGGTGCCGCTGCCTTCTTGGGCTTGGCTGCCGCCGGCTTGGCCTTCTTCGGCTTGTCGGCCTTGGGTTTCGCCGCTGGCTTGGCCTTCTTTGGTTTGTCGGCCTTGGGCTTCTTGGCAGCTGCCGGTTTCGCGGCCTTGGCCTTCTTTGGCTTGTCCGCAGCCTTCGGCTTCTTGGTTCCGGCTGCCTTGGCAAGCTTCTTTGGCGACTTGGCCTTGGCGGGTGCCTTGGCCTTGGCTGCCTTGGGCTTCTTGGCCGCTGCGGGCTTCTTTGGTGCCGCCTTCTTCTTCACGACCTTCTTCTCAACTTTCTTCTCTCCGATGCGGAAGCTTCCGGTCGCTCCGGTTCCCTTCGACTGCTTCAGCGAGTTGTTCTTGACACCGTTGCGCAGGGCGACTTTCAGGTGCTGGTTGACGACGGCCTCGTCGTT
>CAVYKM010000028.1:0-24140 GCA_963769085.1 uncultured Actinomycetota bacterium
CATTGGAGTCAAGACGGCCATGCCGCATGCACTTCCTAAACGGCAGCCAGAACACCCCCCCTCTGCGAACCCACAGCGCAGCAAGCGCTAATGACAGAGTGATCATCGCCTGCGTCATTGACGAGTTGGTTACAGCGGCGCTGACGACTAGGAACTTCGGCCACACAGCGATTGTCAGGCCCACCGTCGACGCGATGCTCATACTCCGCGTTACAAGCAATGCGAGCCATGTCGCCGCCAGAATCGTTACAACCCCCCACAGTGAGGAGTATAGGCGAAGAATGTGCAGCCAGGTCGCTTCAAGCTCTTGGCTAGTTGAGTAGTTATGATCCATAATGTGGAAGTTGCCTTCCGGGGGCCAAGCGGCAGGATCGCCGCGAAAGTCCGGCTCAAAGCTCGGGATGCCCCACATCGCTTGCCATAAGGCGAGCCCTATGTAGTATGCTGGCGCTTGATGCGACTCTCCCCCTGACGACGGGGCAATCGGAGGTAGGTCACGATGAGTGATAAGGTATTGCCCGTAGCGTACATGATCAGGTTCGTCATTGTTTTCCCAGGCCCCCGTACGTATGTTGAAGGTGCCGACCAAGATCGCATAGCAGGCAAGCGGGAACGCCAAAGCCCGTAGTAGTCTAGATAGTGATTCATCCTGATTCGCCAGTACCACTTCTGAAGGCTATCGGCTGCACAACACCCCGACGATGACTCCACGCCGTGGCATCCTCGAAAGGCTGACCAGGGCTCAGCGTAGGCGACATTCAGTTAAGCAAGTCTCCGTGTACCTGCGGGGTGGCCGCCGCGCGCCCCGGACGGCGTGAACTCTGCAGCGCTCATGTCCGACCCCTCGTCGCCGTTACAGCTCGTCGCCGAGGCACCTTGGTGCGTCGACACCCGGCAAGCCCAATAGGGTGGCGGCCATGAAGGGAATCGTCCTGGCCGGCGGATCGGGCACGCGGCTGCATCCGATCACCAAGGGCATCAGCAAGCAGCTCATGCCCGTGTACGACAAGCCGATGATCTACTACCCCCTCGTCCACGCTCATGCTCGCCGGCATCCGCGAGATCCTCGTCATCACCACCCCCGACGACGCGGCCCAGTTCCAGCGGCTGCTCGGCAACGGGGCCGAGTGGGGGGTCGAGATCACGTATGCCGTGCAGCCCAAGCCGGAGGGGCTGGCCCAGGCGTTCCTCATCGGGGCGGGGTTCATCGGCGCCGACTCGGTCGCCCTCGTCCTCGGGGACAACATCTTCTACGGCGCCTCCCTGGAGGAGCAGCTGCGCGAGGGCACCGACATGCAAGGCGGGCACGTCTTCGCCTACCAGGTCGCCAACCCGCAGCACTACGGCGTCGTCGAGTTCGACGAGACCGGCAAGGTGCTCTCGATCGAGGAGAAGCCGGCCAAGCCCAAGTCCAGCTACGCCGTCCCCGGCGTCTACTTCTACGACAACTCCGTCGTCCAGATCGCCCGCGACCTCACGCCCGAGCGACCGCGGCGAGCTGGAGATCACCGGCGTCAACGACGTCTACCTCAGGCGCGGCGAGCTCACCGTGACGGTGCTCCCCCGCGGCACCGCCTGGTTCGACACCGGGACCTTCCAAGGCTTGCTCGACGCCAGCCAGTTCGTCCACGTCGTCGAAGCCCGCCAGGGCCACAAGATCGGCTGCGTCGAGGAGATCGCCTGGCGCAACGGGTGGATCGACGACGACCAGCTCGGACTCCTCGCCGAGCGGCTGGCCAAGAGCGGCTACGGGGTCTACCTCACGGAGCTGCTCGCCGAGAGGCAGGTGTCATGAAGTTCCGGCCGCTGGCCATCGAAGGCGCCTGGGAGGTCACCCCCCAGCAGTTCCCCGACCCGCGCGGGACGTTCGCCGAGGGGTTCCGCGCCGACAAGCTCGCCGAGCACATCGGGCACGTCATGCAGGTGCTGCAGACCAACATCTCGGTCTCGACGGCGGGCGCGGTCCGCGGCATCCACTACGCCTCCGTCCCACCGTCGCAGGCCAAGTACGTCACCGCCCTGTCCGGGGTGTTCCTCGACTTCGTCATCGACGTGCGGGTCGGCTCGCCGACCTACGGCCAGTGGGACGCGGTGCGCCTCGACACCGTCGACCGCCGGGCGGTCTACCTCTCGGAGGGCCTGGGGCACGCCCTGGCCTGCATCGAGGACGGCACCTGCATGTACCTGTGCTCGCAGGTCTACAACCCGGTCGGGGAGAAGGCCCTCACGCCACTCGACCAGGCGGTCGCGCTCGAGCTGCCCGAGGGCTTCAACCCCATCGTCTCGGAGAAGGACGCCGCGGCGCCGACGCTGGCCGAGGCCGCGGCGGCCGGCCTGCTGCCGACCTACGACGAGTGCCTGGCCTACCGCGCCAGCCTGTAGCCGGCATACGTGCGCCTCGCCTCGGCCTCGCCGTGGTGCGCGGCCGCTCCATGGAGCCGACCCTGCGCGACGGTGACGTGCTGCTCGTCGGATGGGGTATGCCGGTGCGTCCTGGCCGCTTGGCTGTGGTGCGCCTTCCCGAGGGGCCCGAGGGCGCCCGCGGGCTGGCGGTGAAGCGGGTGACCGGGCGGGATCCGGGCGACCCGACGCGGTGGTGGGTCGAGCGCGACAACCCGCGCGAGGGCGTGGACTCGTGGCTCGTCGGCGGCATACCGCAGGATGACGTGCGCGCCGTGGTCCTGTTCCGTCTGCCGCGCTGGCTGGGCTGGGCGGCCAGGACCTCGGGTTCCCGACCGCCGTTTGGGACGGATAGGTTGGGGTAACCAGCGGCGTGGACCGCACACCGCCGCGACAGCGGCTGTTGTCAACGAAGGGACCCAAGCACATGTTCGTGAACACCGTCGACGTCAGCGCCCACTGCGACCTGCCGTGCGGCGTCTACGACCCGGCGCAGGCGCGCATCGAGGCCCAGTCGGTCAAGGCGATCATGGAGAAGGTCGCCGACAACCCCGACCCCGACTTCCGGGTGCGCGCCACCTTGATCAAGGAGCAGCGCTCCACGCTGGTCAAGGAGCACCTGTGGGTGCTGTGGACCGACTACTTCAAGCCGCCGCACTTCGAGAAGTACCCCAACCTGCACACCCTCTTCAACGAGGCGACCAAGCTGGCCGGCGCGGCTGGCACGAAGGACACCTGGGACGTCGCCAAGGGCGATGCGCTGCTGGCCAAGATCGACGAGATCGCCGACATCTTCTGGGAGACCAAGAAGGCCTGAGACGGGCCGCGTGTACGCGGAAACCGTTGCTCATAGACGGAAACAACCGTGCGCTGGTAACGGTTTCCGGACATTGGTCGGCGGAGCCGGGTGAGTCCGCTACCTTCGGCCGGTCAGGGCAGTGGGCGGCGTGGGCCTCCGAGCTGCCCGCGTGTCAGCGCCCTGTACCGGTACCCTGATGCTTCACTCACAACTGGAGCATGCGTGCACACATTCCGGGAGCTAACCCTTTGACAGAACTGCGCCAGCAAGCGGTGGACCTGGTCAAGTCTCGCGGCTACGAGTACCGCGACGAGCCCTTCCGGCTAGCCAGCGGACAGACGAGCCACGACTACATCGACGGCAAGTATGCCGTGGACAAGGGACCCGCCCTCGTCCTCGTGAGTCAGGCCATCGTCGAACTGGCCGCATCGCACAACGTGCGCTTCGATGCGGTTGGCGGGCTGACGATGGGTGCGGACGCGTTGGCTCACGGTATCTGTATTGTGGCGGGCTGCTCGTGGTTCTCAGTGCGCAAGGAACCCAAAGGCCGGGGCCGGGAGCAGTGGATCGAAGGCTGCCGGCTCTCCCCGACTGACCGCGTACTGCTGGTCGAGGACGTGGTCACGACCGGCGGTTCGATCCTGGATGCCTATGAGCGTGTCAGGCAACTGGGGCCAGCGTGACTGGGGTCGTGCCACTGGTTGACCGGGGCGACGAAGGCGAGCGCGTGTTCGGCTCGCTCAACATCCCGTACTTCCCCCTCATGACCTACCAAGACCTCGACATCGAACCTGTCCGTGGACAGGCAAAGCCTTCAACGGTTAGCTGAGGGCGGCATCGGTGATCCGAGTTGGGCAAACGCGCGCGCCTTGAGACCTGACCGACCCCTGCGTGCGGGAGGGACAGTTGCGGCGAGACTGCTCATCGATGTGATCAGCACCCTGGCCCGCCCAAGCAGTGTCGACGACGCGGAGTAACCGAGTCGGCTCCCGAGAGCACCCGGACTCGGCGCGAGATCGATGCGCCGCCCTCGCGTGCCCTCTGGGATGGATCCAGCGAGCAGGCGTCCGCTTGCGGGCTCATGCTGCCCCCTGAGACACGAAGCGGACCAATTTCAGCGATCGACTGCATGGCTGACCCAGGCGGGTTTACGAAGGGGTGTCACAGGCGTGTCGTAACGTTGGGACACGGCAACAAGCGTCGACCAATATCAAGAAATGGGGGAAGGACTTGAGTAGCACAGTATCGCTGGTCAGTCGCGCCGAGCTTATACAGCGACGCGCGCGACTCTTGCGACGGGTTGGCCTGGACTGGTCCGAATTGCGCCGTCGCGCGGAGTCCTTCGCCCTGACGGACGAGCAGCGGAGTCTCTATGACACGATTCGTGGCATAGACTGGATGCTGAGAGGCCAGCACTGACCGACTCCGTGGACCAGGCGCTACTGGAGTGGGCAGACGGGTTCGCCGACACGCTCAACGACCGTGTAGGCCGGGTCCTTCCTGATGTACAGCCCCAGTTCGGGGCCCAGGTGCTGCCCGGAAGAAGGCCCCGCCTGCAGGTAGCGCCCACCAATCCGTCGGACGCCGACTTTGTGACGCGGCCGCTCGTCCTCCGTGCACCGGGTCGCCAGCGCCAGCAGGTGCTGAACTTGCGGGTCACGATGTTCTATTGCACCGACGTCACAGGCCGATGGCCCACTGTCGAGGAATCGCAATTCGCTCTCGGCCTTGCCGACATCCCGGATCCTCTGTTCCGCGTGGAGTATGACCGCAACCTTGACCGGCGGACCCACCTGCCGGCCGCCCACATACAGGTGCACGCCCACCGCGACGAGGCCACGTTTCTCATGGTTCACGCCGATGAGGGACGGCCTCGGAGTCGCTGGCGAAAGGGCCGAGTCCCCCGATTAGCCGAGCTTCACCTGCCTGTCGGTGGTGATCGGTACAGGTTGTGCCTGGAGGATGTGCTGACCATCGCCATCAACGAATTCGGGGTGAACGCGAAGCGAGGTGCGTGGAAAGCACTGGAAGAGGGCCGCGCCGAGTGGCGGCGCCTTCAACTCGCCGCCGCAACCAGGGATGCACCCCAGGTCGCCGCCAGAGTCCTCACCGAGCTCGGTTGGACGCTGACGCCACCGCCGTCAACTGGAGGTCAGTCTGAGCGGACTCATCGTCTTGGTGAAGTCTGAAGGCCAACCGCTGTGGTGCGCCGGGGGACCGGAGCCCTGCCACAGGGGCGCGCGGAAAACCGTTGGTCGTGGACGGAAACAAAACAACTGTGCGCAGGAACGGTTTATGTCGAGCCGATGACGGTTTCTGCGGGCCGGCGGCGGTTTCGTACGCCAGACAGCGCCCGGCGCGCCCAGCCGCAACCCGTCACCGCCAGGCGGCGGCGCCGTCGCGGACTAGGACGGTGACAAGCGAGTCCACCACGCGCGGGTCGTACTCGTACCCCAGACCGAGGTGGATGCGCTCGATGGCGGCGGCCTGCTTGCGCGGGCTGATGCTGCCACCGACGAAGTCGTCGTAGGCGTTGGCTACCTTGATGATGCGGCTGTACATCGACAGGTCCTCGCCGCGCTCGCGGACCACTCGGTAGGGGGTGGCCTGGTTGGCCACCGCGTCGGCGACCTCGGTCGGTATGCCGGTCTTGCGCACGATCGCGGCGCCCTGGTCGGCGATCCGCCTCTGGTCGGCCGGGGCGGCCATGACCGTTGCGCCGGAGGGTATCGGCGAGCGAAGCGCGACCTGGCCGATGTCGTGCAGCAGGGCGGCATACTGCAGGTTGCGGGTGTCCTTCGTCGACAGGCCCAGGTCGCGACCCATCTGCAGGCACAGCTCGGCGACCCGGTCGGAGTGGCCCGGGCGGGTGAACCCGGCGAACTCGGTCACCCGCGAGAGGGTTCGCACGGTCTGCACGTACGTCTCGCGGATCGACGCGTACTGGCGCAACGCGAACTGGGCGAGCACGAGCGGCAGCAGGAACAACGGCAGCGCGACGACGCCCAGCGGACGCTCGGCCAGCGCGATGAGCACGCCGGTCGCGCTGAGGGCCAGGCTCAGCCCGGCTCCCGCCCGGGCCTCGTCGACGAACGCCGGCAGCAGCCCGCGGCGCTCGCGGCCGGCGGTGACGATCGCCGTGCAGACCAGGAAGACGAACAGCCCGACCGCCGACACCAGCAGCATCGCGCACGCGAGCAGCCAGCGCTGGTCCTGCCACAGCGGCTCGAGCTCGAGCAGGGTATGCCCGTCCCAGACCACCCACTCGCGGAAGAGGACCGCCGTCACCGCGACGCCGAGGAACCTGGCGGCAACGCCATCCGCGCGGATGGCCCGTCCCCGGATGAGGTGCGGCATCGCACCGAGGACCATGGCCACGGCGGTGACGCCCAGAATGGTGGCGGCGCCATATCCGATCAGTGACCACGAGCCGCACAGGGAGGTCATGGCGAAGCCCAGCCCGGCCGCGAGCGACATCGGCGCCTGCTCGCGGGTTCCCTCGATGTGGAACCGGTAGTACTCCCCCACCGCGATCACGACCGCGAACGCCAGCGCGATGACGAGCGAGTCCTCGCGCACCGGCCTGAGCAGGCCGCCGCGCACCACGGCATACCCGGCGATCCCCACGGCGAGCACGACGACAAGGTCAGCGAGCCGGTCCATGGGCACCGAGGGCCGCTGGCGGCTCATGGCGTCCGCTCCGGGACGAGGGCCGCGGGCTGCGCGTGCCTCGGCCATCCGGTCGGAGGCCGCCGGGTCGTCGTGGTCGAACGCGAGCTTGAGCACGCGGCCCGGGCATCGACGGCGAGGTCGGGCTCGTAGGGCGTCCAGGTATGCCGTGCCAGACGCTCGTTCGAGGGCCGGACGACCGCGGCCGGGTCGAACTGGGTGCCGGCCCGCTGCGCGCAGCTCGGCGCACGCCTGCTCCACAGTCAGCGCAGCACGCCCCGGCCGGTCGCTGGTGAGCGAGTCGAAGGCGTCGGCTACGGCGATGATCCTGGCGAACAGCGGGATGGCTCGTCCCGGACAGACCGTCCGGGTAGCCACGGCCGTCGTAGCGCTCGTGATGGTGGCGGATCGCCTCGACCGAGTCGCGCAGGAAGGCGATCTCCTCGATCAGCTCGGCCCCTAGCTCTGGGTGGCGCGCAATCGAGGCCAGGGCGTTGCTACCCGCCCGGCTCGGCCCGACCCGCGCTGCGTCGGGTGCGGCGATCCGGCCGATGTCGTGCAGGATGGCGGCGAAGCGAAGCGCCTTGGCCTGTGCGGCGCCCAGCCTAAGCACCTCGCCCGATCCAGTCGCTGAGCCGGGCGATCCGCTCGCTGTGGCCCACGGCATACGGGTCTCGCATCTCGACCGCGGCGACGAGAGCCTCGAGCGTGCGCTGGTGGGCGCGCTCCTCGTCGCCGTACTGGGCGAAGGCCCATTTGGCGACGTAGAGCGGCGGGATGATGAGGATGGCGCTGAACGGGCCGAGTCCGGCCGGCACCCAGAGGATGACGAAGAGGAACCCGATGACGCCGTACCCCATGTAGGCCACGCCCGACGTGGTGAGCATGTCGACGACGAAGCGGCGGAACGAGGCACCGGTGTCCAAGCGCCACGACCCCGCCGAGAAGCAGGGCGTTGGCGACGCATTGAACGACATCGGCGAGCATGAGCGGCAGGCCGACGTGCAGGATCAGCTCGCCGGCCCCTTCGAGCTGGTCGACGTCGTAGGTCCCGAGCGCGGCATAGACGAAGCCGCCGAGCATGGCCCACAGCGCGTCATGCCCGAGTTGAACGATCGCGACGCACCAGCGGCAGCGTGGTCGAAGTCGACGACGGCGACGGTCGCACCGACGATCGCGCAGCCGACCGGTCCCACGAGGACGACGCAGGCCAGCGTGACGATGCTGGCGAACGAGAAGCGACACCGTCGACCCACATCGCGCTCGCGTGAAGGTGTGGCTGACCGCCGCGACGACGACAGCACCATGAGAGCGCCGAGATCGTCTGGGCGGCCCCACCGTGAGCCACCCGACGACGGACAGCCCGATGGCCGCAGCCCACACGCCGGCGATGTACACCAGCACGCGCGGCCTGGTCCGGGCCTGCGAGCCGCGCTCCAGTTCCCCCATGGGCGTCACGCTACCCACTTCGACGCCTGTCGGCCCACGGGTTCGGAAGGGGCTCGCAGGTCGGCTGCGCAACGCCGCTGGGGTGCGTCACGCAGGGCGTGAAGCCGTAGGCCGTCGTCGGTCAGCCGCTCCAACCCCAGCGACGTGTTCCGGAGCGCCGCTGCCACGTCCAAGCAGCGCTCGGGCCCGGCGCCTCGGGCTGAGCGCTCGCCGGTCTGGTGGCCCCACGTCGGGGTGGCGTCCTTGGTCAGCATGGTCTCGAACAGCTTGGCGATAGCCTTCATTTCTGGTTCCTTTTCCTGTCAGTAGGCAGCTTGGTTGGAGCCCCCGAGTGCACAAACCTCACGATCCTTCCCGAGCCCGTGCGAAGGGCAGCCCGTGGGGAGTACGTGTCCGCGATTCATGCTTTTGCTTGGGTTATTTCATGATAACCGCGGTCACATGGGCTATAATCCCCCGTTCCGGGGGAGGTTTGTTCGTGCCTTACCGAACCTTTAACAAACCAAGACCTTTACGAACAAGCCTTTACAAACCAGGAGAGAACTCATGAGCAAGCGGTCCCGTAAGCGACGCACGCGCAAGACCAGGGCGGCCAACCACGGCCGCAAGCCCAACGCTTGAGCGCGGGTCAGGTGAGGGGGCCGACCTCGTCGGCCCACGGAGGGGCGGGTATGCCGCTTAGCCGACCTCGTCAGTGGCGTCCAACCGGATCACCGTGAGGCGCTGAAGGATGGTCTGGCGCAGCGTGATGGGCGCCTGCTCGGAGCGGCATGAGCGTTTGACCACGAGCTTGACCATCTGGTCGACGTGGTACTGGCGCAGGCACTCGGCGCACTCGTCGAGGTGCGCCTGGATCTGGTGCGCGTCGGCACCGCTCATCTCACCGTCGAGGTACTCGAACATCCGCAGCAGCGCCTGCGAACACTCGAGCGGGCTGGGCTGCCAGGGGTGCTCGTGCCCGCCCTCGGGGCCGCCAGCGTGCGTGCTCATGCCCCGGCCTCCGCACGGTAGAAGCCGCGCTCTGCGGCATACTCGCTGAGCAGCTCGCGCAGCTGGCGCCGACCACGGTGCAACCGGGACATCACCGTCCCAATCGGGGTCTGCATGATCTCGGCGATCTCCTTGTACGAGAAGCCCTCGACATCCGCGAAGTACACGGCCAAGCGGAACTCTTCCGGCAGCGCCTCCAGCGCCCGCTTCACGTCGCTGTCCGGGAGGTGGTCCAGCGCGGCGTCCTCGGCCGAGCGGCCGCCGGCCGAGGAGTGTGAGTCGGCCCGGTGCAGCTGGTAGTCCTCGACCTCGGCCGCGTCGGACTGCTGCGGCTCACGCTGCTTCTTGCGGTAGCTGTTGATATAGGCGTTCGTGAGGATGCGGTACATCCAGGCCTTGAGGTTGGTCCCCGGCTTGAACTGGTGGAAGCCCGCGTATGCCTTGGCGTAAGTCTCCTGGACGAGGTCCTCCGCGTCGGCCGGGTTGCGCGCGGTCCGCAGCGCAGCGGAGTAGAGCTGATCCAGCAACGGCATAGCCTCGCGCTCGAACCGGGCTCGCCGTTGTTCGGGCGTCTCGGTCGCGAGGTCCACCTCGGTTGGGGGCGCGTCCAGGGTCGAGGCGTCGGGTTCGGTGCTCATCCCACCCCACAGTAGTGGCCCCCGATGTGCCGACCCGACCTGCGAGCCGCTGGCCGACGTGGAGAGCACGAACACACGCGACTCCTTCCGAGTCCGGACCAGCACCGGTATAGACGGTGCAACATGCTCAGCGGTCGGCTTCATTCCCCCAGCTCGGCCACGAACTCACGCACCGCCTGCCCCACCAACGTCCCGGAGGCGCGCGGGATCGTGTGGGTGCCCGGCACGGCATACACGCGCTCGAGGTATGCCGTGACCTCGCTGGGTGTGCCGAACGGGTCTCGTTCGCCTTGGACGACAAGGACGGGAAGCCCGGCTCGCAGGGGCAGCATGAGCTCATCGGCCCGCAGCTGCTCGGGCTTGCCCGGCGGGTGCAGCGGGAAGGAGAGGCAGATGACTGCCCGCGCCCGCAGAGCGGTGGCGGTGCGACAGGCGACGCGGGCCCCGGCGCTGCGCCCCGCGAGCACGAGCGGACCCCGGACGCTCCCGAGAGCCCCACGGCGGCCGCGCAGGGCCCGGACCGCAGGGAGCCAGGCCGCGTCGAGGACTGGGGGCGGGCTGGCAACTCGCCCGCCCGCGACGAGCCACGGCTGCTCGATGACGGCGACCGCCCAGCCCGCGTCCACCAACGCGTCCCGGGCAGCAACCAGGTCCACCGTCGCGATGCTCGGCCCGGCGCCGTGCCCCAGCGCCACCACGCCGCGGGCGCCGCGAGGACGATGGATGTGGGCCCGAGCCACACCCTCGGGGGTGGGCAGCTCAAGGGCAGTCGTGCGGATGGTCGCGCTCACGAGCCGATTACCTCTCCCGTCGTGGGGTCGACGACGCCGTGCAGCTCCTCGGCGGGGGCCGGGACGAGCAGGCCCGGCCCGTTGTTGCTGGTCGTGTTGACCGCTGCCGAGATGGGGTAGGCCTCGAACCGGCCGGGGGGTGCGGCCTGCATGAGCTCTCGCACCGCCTCCGGGTCGGTCACGGCCGGATCCAGCCAGGCAGCCCACTCGGAGCGGTCCAGTACCAGCGGCTGGCGGTCGTGGATGCGGTCCAAGCCCGGCTCGGCGCTCGTGGTGAGGATGGTGAAGCTGGTCAGCCAGGCCTGCGGGTCGTCGTTGTCGGCGACCTTGGGGTCACGCCAGAACTCGTACAGGCCAGCGAAGGCAATGGTGTCCCCGTCTGCCCGGCGCACGTAGAAGGGCTGCTTTCGGGGCTTGCCCTTGCGGTCGGTCACCGTCGGCGACTTCTGCCACTCGTACCAGCCCTCGGCCGGCACCAGGCATCGCCGTGCGGTGGCCGCCCGCGCGTAGGCGGGCTTGTCGAGCACCGACTCGGAGCGGGCGTTGATCGTGCGCAGCCCGACCTTGACATCCTTGGCCCAGCTGGGCACCAGGCCCCACGTGAGCAGCCGCAGCTGGCGCACGGGCTTGGCATCCGCCGTCGCCTCCTCCCCGTCCCCCGCGCCGGAGCGGCGCCGCCGTCCCGGCTGGGCGGCCTCCGGCCGCCGTGGCCGGGTGAGCACGACCGGTGCCTGCTTGCTCGGGGCCATGTTCCAGTCCGGCGCTCCGGGCGGCGGGTCCTGGGGGCGGGCCAGGATGCTGCGCGCGGGCGAGGCGGTGGCGTCGAGCTCAACCTCGAACTCCTCGATGATCTCGGCCTGGTCCTTGCTCGCCGCGTAGCGCCCGCACATGTGAACTACGGTAGGACCCACACCCCGAATGGACCCTTGCCCGGAGGACCCGATGATCCGCAAGATCGCCCGCCCGATGCTCGCTTCGGTATTCGTCGTCAGCGGCTTTGACTCCATCAAGAACCCTGCGGCCCGCGCCAAGATGGCCACCCCCCTGCTGGACAAGTTCGGTCCCATGCTGAACCTCCCCGACGACAAGGAGCTCATCGTGCGAGCCAACGGGGCGGCGATGCTCGCCGGTGGAGCATTGCTCGCCACGGGACGGGTCCCCAGGCTGGCCGCCACCGTCCTGGCCGTCGCACTGCTTCCGACAACCATCGCGGGGCACGCGTTCTGGCAAGAGTCCGACCCCGCCCAGCGGGCTCGGGAACGCAACCAGTTCCTCAAGAACATCGGCCTGCTCGGCGGGCTGATGCTCGCCTCCGTCGACACGGCCGGCAAGCCCGGACTGGCCTGGCGAGCCGAGCAGGCGCGCAAGGGGGCCGCCAAGAAGATCCAGTCAGCCCAGGCGTCGCTGGGCTGACATGCCCGACGATCCCGACCCGTCGGGAGACTGGCCGGCCCCACGTGCGCCGGGCCCGCTCGACGCCGTCGTGCGGCTGCCCGGCAGCAAGTCGCTCACCAACCGCTACCTCATCCTTGCCACCCTCGCCGATGACTCCTCGCGCATCCGGGCCCCGCTGCGCTCGCGCGACACCCTGCTCATGGCGCAGGCCCTACGCAGCCTGGGCACCCAGATCACCGACGAGGAGCCCGAGCGGTATGCCGTGTCCGCCTCAGGCGGTGGCGCACCGGACTGGGTGGTGACCCCCCAGCAGCTGCACGGCGGAGCGAGCCTGGACTGCGGCCTCGCGGGCACCGTGATGCGCTTCCTGCCCCCGGTTGCCGCCCTCGCCGACGGACCGGTGCGCTTCGACGGTGACCCGCCGGCGCGCACCCGCCCGATGGGGCCGGTCCTGGACTCGCTTCGCTCGCTCGGCGTGGACGTGCTCGACGAGGGTCGCGGGGCCATGCCGTTCACGGTCCGAGGCTGCGGGCGGGTCCGCGGCGGGCAGGTCACCCTGGACGCTTCCGAGTCCTCGCAGTTCATCTCCGCCCTGCTGCTGGCCGGCGCCCGCTATGACGAGGGCGTCACCGTGCACCACGACGGCAAACCCGTGCCCAGCGAGCCACACATTGCCATGACCGTCGAGACGCTGCGCGACGCCGGTGTCGTCCTCGACGACAGCGAGCCGAACACCTGGCGCGTCGAGCCGAGCGAGGTCAACGCGCTTGACGTCCACGTCGAGCCGGACCTGTCCAACGCCGGGCCGTTCCTCGCGGCCGCCCTCGTCGCCGGAGGCACCGTTCGCGTGCCCGGCTGGCCGCAGCACACCACCCAGGCGGGGGACGCCTTGCGGGACATCCTCGACGCGATGGGCGCCGACGTGGTGCTGGACCGAGACGGCTTGACCGTGACCGGCTCCGGGGACATCGAGGGCATCGACATCGACCTGCACGACGCGAGCGAGCTCACCCCGGTCGTCGCCGCTCTCTGCGCGCTCGCCACCACGCCCTCGCTCATCCGCGGGGTCGCGCACATCCGGGGTCACGAGACGAACCGTCTCAAGGCCCTCGCCACCGAGCTCGGCGGGCTCGGCGCCAAGGTCTCCGAAACCGACGACGGCCTGCGAATCATCCCGAAACGTCTGCGGAGCACCAGGTTTCGCACCTACCACGACCACCGGATGGCGACCGCAGGCGCACTGGTCGGGCTCCGCGTCCCGGGAGTGGTCGTCGAGGACGTCGGCAACCACCGCCAAGACGCTGCCGGACTTCACCGCACTGTGGTCAGCGATGCTCGCCGCCCGATGAGCTGGAGCCACCTCGACGAGTCCGACGTGCGCGTGCGCCCCAACCCGCGCGGGTCCCGTCCCCGCACCAAGGACCGCCCCGCCCACGAGGACGCCGTGACCGGCTGCGTCGTCGGCGTCGACCGGGGGCGCTACACCTGTCTCGTCCCGCCAGAGGGCGCCCGACGCGGGTCCGCCGAACGCACCGTCCTGGCGATGCGGGCTCGAGAGCTGGGCCGCAAGGGCATCGTCGTGGGCGATCGGGTGGGCCTCGTCGGCGACACGTCCGGCGGCCCGGACGCGCTGGCGCGCATCGTCCGCGTGAACGAGCGACGGTCCGTGCTGCGGCGCAGCGCCGACGACACCGACCCGGTCGAGCGGGTCATCGTCGCCAACGCCGACCAGCTCGCCGTGGTCTGCTCGCTCGCCAACCCGGCGCCGCGACCGCGCCTGGTCGACCGGTGCCTGGTCGCGGCCTACGACGCAGGTCTGGACCCGCTGCTCGTGCTCACGAAGGCGGACCTGTGCGGGCCTGCGGGTTTCCTGGCCGCCTACGCGCCCCTGCAGGTGCGGTGGGTCGTCACGTCCAGTCAGGACGGTCGGGTCGCCGGCCTCGACGCCCTGGTCGACCAGCTCGACGAACGGGTGTCCGTGTTCGTCGGGCACTCCGGCGTCGGCAAGTCGACCCTCGTCAACGCGCTCGTGCCGGGGGCCGCTCGCGCGACAGGTGACGTCAACGAGACGACGGGGCGCGGCCGGCATACCTCCGCCTCGGCCATTGCGCTGCGCCTCCCCGGCGCCGACGGGTGGGTCGTCGACACCCCCGGGGTGCGCTCCTTCGGCCTGGCGCACGTGGCGCTGCAGCGGATCGTGTCGCACTTCCCGGACCTGCAGCCGGGCACCGAGCAGTGCCCCCGGGGCTGCACCCACGACGAGCCCGAATGCGCGCTCGACGACTTCGTCGCTGCCGGGTATGCCGGGCCGGCTGGGCCCGCCCGGCTGGACTCTTTGCGCCGCCTCCTGCGCGCTCGGTCGGGCGGCTCCGATCTGGACTAAAGGGGCAGTTGACGCGTCACGCTTCGCGGGGGACGATGAGGCACGCCACTCTGGGGGGAGGACTTCCGATGTTCGACACGATTCTCGGCCTGCCGGTGCATGCCCTCATCGTCCATGGGGTGGTGGTGCTGCTGCCGCTGATGGCCCTCGTGACGGTCGTCGTCGCGCTGCGCCAGCCGTGGCGCGAGCGCCTGGCCTGGCCCGTGGTCGTGCTCAACGCGCTCGTGCTCGGGATGACGTTCGTCGCCAAAGAAAGCGGTGAGGCCCTCGAACGGCGCCTCGGTGTCAACGTGTCCGAGCACGAGTCTTGGGGCAGCCGGCTGCCCTACGTCGCGACCGCCCTGCTCGTCGTCTCGGTGGTCGTGGCGATCTGGCGGCGCAACAGCCGGTTCGGGCCGATCGCGATCGCCCTGACGATCATCGCCGGCGGACTGACCGTCTTCTGGACCGTGCGCACCGGGCACACGGGCGCCCTGGCGGTATGGGGCAGCGTCGGCTGAGGGTCGCTGGCCGCAAGCCGGGTGCCGCGTCGGTAGCGTGACCACGTGAGCTTCGACGACGACCTGCGCCTTGCCCACGTGCTTGCCGACGCCGTTGAGCCGGTCACCATGGCGCGGTTTCGCGCCAAGGACCTCGTCGTGGAGACCAAGCCCGACCTCACGCCGGTGAGCGATGCAGACCGGACGGCCGAGGAGCTCATTCGCCACCAGCTGGGCCGCACCCGCCCACGCGATGTGGTCGAGGGGGAGGAGTTCGGCACCACCGGGCACGGCTCGCGCCGTTGGGTGCTCGACCCCATCGACGGGACCAAGAACTACGTGCGGGGCGTCCCGGTCTGGGCCACGCTCATCGCGCTCGTCGACGGCGACGAGCCGGTCGTCGGGCTGGTCGCCGCTCCGGCGCTGCAGCGGCGCTGGTGGGCGGCCAAGGGCTCGGGAGCGTATGCCGGCCGGTCCCTGTCCGCTGCCCGGCGCCTGGCGGTGTCGGGTGTAGCCGAGCTGAGCGCGGCCTCGCTGTCCTACTCGTCGGTCAGCGGGTGGCAGGGGGTTGGCCGGCGCGACGCGTTCCTCGACCTGCTGGACGAGTGCTGGCGCACCCGCGCGTACGGCGACTTCTGGTCGTACATGCTGCTCGCCGAGGGAGCGGTCGACATCGCCACCGAGCCGGAGCTGAACACCTACGACATGGCCGCGCTGGTGCCGGTCGTCACCGAGGCCGGCGGGCGGTTCACCGGACTGGACGGGCGCGACGGCTGCTGGAGCGGCAACGCCGTGGCGACCAACGGCCTGCTGCACGAGCAGGTGCTCTCCCGCATCGGCACCGGCCGCGCCTGATCGGCGCCTCCCCCCAGCCGGTCGATGTGAAGACGCTGTGGTTTCCGAGCCCGTATCACATCGACGCAGCGAGCGGGCACGTGACGGCCGCCTTCCCCCAAGCCGGTCGATGTGAAACCGCTGCGGTTTCCGACGCCCGTATCACATCGACCCAGCCGCCAGACCCCACAACCGGCGCCCTCCCCCCCGCATTTGACACCAGTCGATGTGAAAACGCTGCAACTTCCGATCCGCTATCACATCGACGCAGCGAAGGGACGCAGCGAAGGGACCAGCGGGACACGCCTGACCGGCGCCCTAGAACAGCTGTAGCTGGTCGCGCTCGGTGCGCACACCCTCCAGCCGCAGCAGCGCCTCCTTGCGGTCCAGCCCGCCGCCGTACCCGGTGAGCCGGCCGCCGGCCCCGATGACCCGGTGGCACGGCACGACGACCGGAATCGGGTTGGCGCCGTTGGCCGCTCCGACGGCGCGCGACGCGGTCAGCGGCAGGCCGAGCTGGCGCGGCAACCTGACCGTAGGTGAGGGTCTGGCCGTAGGGGATCGCCAGCAGCGCCTGCCACACCGAGCGCCGAAAGGGCGTGCCGCTGGGCGCGATCGGCAGCTCGAACGAGCGTCGCTCCCCTGCGAAGTACTCGCCGAGCTGGCGGGCGACCTCGACCAGGACCGGTGCCGGCGCGCTCGACCCGGTCGGCCCCCGCTCGGTGGCGCCGAACCTGATCGCGCTGAGCGACTCGCCGTCACGACTCTGCAGCCCGAGCGGACCGAGAGGGCTATCGACGACGAGAGCGGACGGCATACCGGCACCTCAGTTCGGCACGACGGTGACCTCGCCACGGCCCAGCCCGCGCACCCCGTCGACGAACCGCCCGGCGTCGCCGACCAGCACGACGGTCCACTGGCCGTCGACGAACCTGCGGTATGCCGTGCCGAGGCGATCGTGGTCCATGGCGCGGATCTCGGCGTTCAGGGCGGTGGTGAACTCGGTGGTCAGCCCGTCGTAGACCAGCCCCGCGGCCTCGTCGGCGATGGCGTCGGCGGTGGCATACCGCCCCGGGGCGGTCTTGGCGATGAAGTCGGCCCCCCGACGGGTCTCCTCGGGCGTGAAGCCGTCCCGCGCCGTGTCGAGGATGTCGATGAGCAGGTCGACCGACTCGACCGTGACGTCGGCACGGACGCTGCCCGACGTGAGGAACAGCCCGCCCTTGCGGCGCGGCCGGAACCCCGAGCGGATGCCGTAGGTGTAGCCCTTCTCCTCGCGCAGGACGGCGTCGACGCGAGCGGTCGGCGACCCGCCGACGACGAACCCGAGCACCGGATACGGTGCCCAGCCGCCCTCGACGTGCCGGTCCGGGCCGGGGCAGCCGACGAGGATCTCGGTCTGGACCGAGCCGGGCCGGTCCACGACGACGACCCGCGCGCGGTGCGCAGCGACGGGTACCGGCTGCCACGGACCCGGTGCGACGAACTCGGTCGGGGTCCGCCACGCACCGAGGGCCTGCTCGACCTCGCCGAACACGTCCAGCCCCACCTGGTCGCCGGCAACGACGAGCGTTGCCTCGGCGGGGGCGACGTGCCGGGCATGGAAGCCGACGACGTCCTCGCGGGTCACCGCACCGACCGTGTCCGCCGTCCCGCCCGTCGGCCGGGCACTGCGGGTGGACGGGTCGAAGTAGGTCGCCGAGAACTCCAGCGCGGCCCGCTGGGCGGCGACCGAACGCTCCTGCTCGATCTCGGCCAGGCGCACCTTGACGTGCCGCTCGACCTGGTCCTGCGGGAACGCCGGCTCGGTGAGCGTCTGGCGCAGCAGGTCGAGGGCGTACCCGAGGTTGCCCTTGGCCACGTCGACCTCGACACCCAGCCCGGAGTCGCTCATGCCCGGCCGCGTACGCCACCCCCCGCCGCTCCAGCAGCCGGACGAACTGCGCCGAGGTCCACTGCTCGGTTCCCTCGTCCAGGGTGCGCGCCATGAGCGCCGCGACGCCCTCGATGCTCGCGGCGGCTCGAGACGCAGCGGCAGCGGCAACGGCGAGGCGCACCGCGTGCACGTACTGCCCAGGCAGGTCGTAGGCCACCACGGTCAGACCGTTGCGCAGGGTATGCCGGGTCGCCGGCGGGAACGCGTACGCGCCCGGCGGGGGTCACGTCGGGGCGCGGCGACGGGCGGGGGCGGCACTGCGCGCTCACGACGGCCTCCTGCTCGCCGTCGACGAGGTAGGCGACGACCGCCCGCGCGTCGGGGCGCAGGTAGCGCGCGCGCCTCGCGCACCTGCTCGGCGGTGATGTCGGTGAGCTCGCCAGGAACGTGTTGACGTATGCCGGGTCGTCGTGCAGGGCCGCGTAGTGGCAGATGTGGTCGGCCCGCTCCTCGGGGTTGGCCAGCGCCGACAGCCAGCTGCGCTCGGTCTCGGCGAGCGCGGACTCGAGCTCCTCGTCGGTCGGCCCGTCGTCGAGGAACCCGTCGAGCTCCTCGCAGATCGCCGCCTCGACCTTGTCGGGGTCGACGCCGTCGGCGATGTCCGCCGTGATGAAGCCGAGGGAGACGCCGTCGACGAACCCCATCGTGTGCGCAGCCAGGCTGGTCGCGGTCTGCTCGTCGCGCACCAGACGCTGCACGAGCCGCGAGGAGGACAGCCCGCCGACGGCGTCCAAGGCCAGCGCCACCGCGTTGAACTCGTCGGTGTGGTCCGCGGGCAGCCGGAAGGCCAGGTGCAACCGGTCGTTGGGGACCGCTTCGTGCGCGCTCCGAGCCGGGCCGGCGTCGTCCAGCGGCAGGAGCGTATGGGCCGTCGTCGGGGATGGCGTCGCCGTCGGCGGCAACGGGCCGAAGTACCGCTCGGCGGCCGCGAAGCCCTCGTCGGGAGTCAGGTCGCCGACGAGGGTGAGCACGCTGTTGTTGGGCCCGTAGTGGGTGCTGTAGAAGGCGTGGACGTCCTGCGAGCGTCGCCGCCTCGAGGTCGGCCATCGAGCCGATCGTCGGGTGGTGGTACGGGTGGTCCGGCGGGAACACGGTCGCGTACACGTCGATGAGCGCGTTGCCGTAGGGGGCGTTGTCGTAGCGCTGGCGCTTCTCCTCCTTGACCACGTCGCGCTGGTTGTCGAGGTTGGCCTGGTTGACCGCGGCCAGCAGCCGGCCGTGCCGGTCGGCCTCCAGCCACAGCGCGAAGTCCAACGCACCGGTGGGCACGGTCTCGAAGTAGTTGGTCCGGTCGAACCACGTCGTCGCGTTGAGCCGCCCACCCAGCGCCATGAGCGCCGAGAAGTGCTCCCCCGAGGCGACGTTGGCCGAGCCCTGGAACATCAGGTGCTCGAACAGGTGCGCAAAGCCGGTGCGGCCGGCCACCTCGTGCCGCGACCCCACCTTGACCCAGAGGTTGACCGTGACGTTCGGGACGGTGTGGTCCTCGGACACGATGACGCGCAGCCCGTTCGGCAGGGTCCGCTCGGCGAGCGGGTAGGCGATGTCAGACACGGGCCGACCCTAACCTGCCGACCCCGACGGCGCCTCGTCGAGGGCTTCGATGGCCTCCCGGGCGATGACCTGCTGTTCGGTGATGGTCCGCTCGGCGCGGCCGCGCCCGAGGAAGCTCACCGCCCAGTGCAGCAAGGTCGTCACCTGCTGCTTGAACCCGATGATGTAGACCAGGTGCACGGCGAGCCACAGCAGCCACGCCACGAACCCGCCGAAGCGCAGCGGGCCCACGCTCGCCACGGCCGAGAAGCGCGAGATGGTCGCCATGGAGCCCTTGTCCCGGTAGGTGAATGCCGGCCCGTCGGGCTCGCCGCGCAGCCGCGCCTCGATGCGGCCCGCGGCATACCGGCCGCCCTGGATCGCCACCTGGGCGACCCCGGGCAGCCCGTCGAGGCTGATGAGGTCGCCGACGACGAAGACCTCGGGGTGCCCGGGCAGGGTGAGGTCGCGGCCGCACCTGCACCCGGCCGGCTCGGTCCAGCCCGGCCCCGGACTGCTCGGCGAGCTGGGCCCCGAGGCGGCTGCCCGAGACGCCCGCGGCCCAGACCTTGCAGGCGGCCTGGACGGTATGCCGTCCGGTCGCGTCCTCGTAGGTGACGCAGTGCTCGTCCATCTCGACGACCATCGCCCCGAGGGTGACGTCGACGCCGACCTCCGTCAGCCGGCGGGCCGCCTTCTTGCCCAGGTCCCGCCCGAACGAGGGCAGGACCTGCGGCGCGGCGTCGAGCAGCAGGATCCGCGCGCTCGTCGGGTCGATGTGGCGAAAGTCGTGTCGCAGGGTGCGGTGCGCCAGCTCGGCGATCTGCCCGGCCATCTCGACCCCGGTTGGGCCGGCGCCGACGACGACGAAGGTGAGCAGCCGGTCGACCTCCTCGGTGTTGCCGGCGACCGCGGCGACCTCGGCCCGCTCGAACGCGCCGAGGATCCGCCCGCGCAGCTCCAGCGCGTCGTCGATGTCCTTCATCCCGGGGGCGAACCGGGAGAAGTGGTCGTTGCCGAAGTAGGACTGCCCAGCGCCGGCGGCCACGATGAGGCTGTCGTAGCCGAGCGTGACGTCCCCGGCCATCCCGCTCGCGTTGACGGTGCGGCTGGCCAGGTCGATGGTCGGTGACGTCGGCGAGCAGCACGGTGGCGTTGCGCTGGTGCTTGAGGATCTCGCGGGTCGCCGGGGCGATCTCACCCGAGGACAGGATGCCCGTGGCGACCTGGTAGAGCAGCGGCTGGAACAGGTGCGACGTCGTCCGCGAGACGAGGGTCACCTCGACGTCGGCCCGCTTCAGCGCCTGGGTTGCGAACAGGCCACCGAAGCCCGACCCGATGACAACGACTCGATGCCGCCCCGCTGGACCGCCCGCCGAGGAGGGCGTGACCTCGGAACCGGGCGGGGCAGACACTCAAGCACCATACCCGCACTTCCGGCATCGACCGTGCGGCCACATCGCCCACTTCGCCTAGCCCGCGGCGATGCCGACCCCGCGCAGCGCGAAACGCACCGCCTCGTCTGCCGTCGGCCCCGCGGGTGCCCCCCGGCCAATGGCGCTCACCGCAGCGGAGACGACCCCTTGGACGAACAGCGCGTCCATCGACGGGTCGGCCACGCCCGCCTCCGCCAGCGCCGAGCGGAGTGGCTGGACCAGCTGGTCATGCAGGTCTCGGACGACTGTACGGCTCGTGGTGGGCAGCCGCTGTTCTGGCGCCAGCACTCCGGATGCCCCCGGAAGGGCGCCGTGCCCCGATGTCGCGTCCCGCACGGCTGCCTCGACGTATGCCGTGACTCGGGCTTGCGGGGTGGGTTGGCCGGCCAGCGCCGCGGTGACCCGGCGCACCGACCGCTGGAGCATTGCCTCGACGGCAGCCGCCAGCAAGGCCTCCGTCGACGGGTAGTACTGGTAGAGGCTGCTGCGCGCCAGGCCGGCCCGCTTGGCGACGGCTGCCGGGGTGAGCCCGTCAGCGCCCACCTCTGCCAGGACGTCGACGGCGGCGTTGACGAGCTGACCGCGGCGCATGAGGTGATGCTCGGCGACAGTGGCGGCCTCGATGCGCGGCATACCGCCATGGTCGCATCCCGCGCCGGTTGTCTTGTCGACACGACTGTCGGTAAGATGTGAGCAACCGTCCGACCGAGAAGGGCTCGTCAGCTGCCATGAGCACGCCAACCGCGGCCGAGCGGCTCGGACGCCGGCGTTGGTGGGCGCTCGCGACGATCGCGCTCGGGGTGTCCCTCATCATCATGGACGCGACGATCGTCAACGTCGCGCTCCCCGTCGTCATCGCCGACCTGCACCTGGACGCCGCGCAGGCCGAGTGGATGAACGCCATCTACGCCCTGGTCTTCGCCTCGCTGCTGCTCACCGTCGGCCGGGTCGGCGACCTCACCGGGCGCCGCAGGATCTTCGCCCTCGGCATGGTGGTCTTCCTGGCCGCCTCGGTCCTGGCCGGCCTCGCCGGCTCGGGCCTGGCCCTCGTGCTCGCCAGGCTCGTTCAGGGCGTGGGAGCCGCGATGATCCTGCCCACCACGCTGTCGACGATGAACGCGATCTTCACCGGCCGAGAGCGCGCCATCGCCTTCGCCGTCTACGGCTCGACGATCGGGGGGATGGCGGCCGTCGGTCCCCTCGTCGGCGGTTGGCTCGCGACCGACGTCAGCTGGCGGTGGGCGTTCTGGCTCAACGTGCCGGTCGGCCTGCTGGTCCTGGCGGGGATAGCCCGCGTCATCCCCGAGACCCGCGACCCCGCCCTGCAAGCCCGCCTGGACCTGCAGGGGGCGGCCCTGTCGGCGCTTGCCATGGGCGGGGTCGTGTTCGCTCTCATCGAGGGCGCCTACTACGGCTGGTGGCTGCAGCCGTCCGGTGCCCCCTCCCCGGTGCCGCTCGCTGCCGCGGTGGGTGGGCTCGCCCTGGTCGCCTTTGTCATCCAGCAACGACGCGGCGCCACCCTCGGCCGGCCCACTCTCGTGGACCTCGGCCTGCTGCGCCTGCCGACGCTGCGCTATGGCAACATCGCGGCCGCGATCGTCGCCTTCGGGGAGTTCGGGCTCATGTTCACCCTTCCCCTGTTGCTTGAGGGGGCGTTGGGATACTCGGCACTTGGAGCCGGCTGGCTGCTGGTCAGCCTCGCGTTCGGTGCGTTCCTCGCGTCCGGGGCGACGGCGCACCTCACGCAGCTGTGGGGCCAGCACGTCGTCGTGCGGATCGGCCTGGCTCTGGAGGCGATGGCTGTCGCTGGGCTCGCCCTCAGCATCTCGCTCACCGTGCCCAGCTGGCTGCTCGCGATCTGGCTCGCGGGTTACGGGGTCGGCGTCGGCATGGCGACAGCCCAGCTCAGCTCGGTCATCATGTCCGACGTCCCGCCCGCTCAGGGTGGCCAGGCATCGGGACTGCAGAGCACCGTGCGTCAGGTGGGCTCGGCCCTGGGGATTGCCGTCCTTGGCACCCTGCTGGTCACCTCGCTCGGCCACGGAACCGACCAGCGCCTCGCCGACGCCGGTATGCCGGAGACAGCCCGCGCCCCCATCGTCGAGCTGGTTCAGGGCTCGGCGGGCGCCGGCATACCGGCTCTGGAGCAGGTCGAGCAGCTACGCCGCAGCGGACAGTCGGCCACCGCCGTGACCGCGGCGCGCGAGGCGATGGTCGACGCGTCGAAGGTCACCACCGGCTTCGCATCAGCAGCGCTGGCCCTTGGCCTGGTCGCAACCTTTGCCATCCCGCGAACGCGCGGACGCCATGAAGCACCCCAAGAGGCGCGCCGGCTGGCCGAACCCGCGGTGTGACGCTCGTCCGGGGACAACACAGCTCGTCCGGGGACAATACACACCCGGTCACGTAACGATGTGAGAACAATCACCGGTCCGGACTACCTACTGAGCGGTAACTGCACGGCACTATGAGGGGGTGGCCAGGCCTGTTGAAGGCGTGACCCGAAGCGACATTGACGTCACCCGGTACGACGATCTCAGTTACGACGGGCGATACGGTCGCGTCGGAGTGACCCTTTACCTCCCGTCGGTGCGGTCCGTTGGTATCCACGGCTCGCCCGATGTCATCGTGCCCTACTCCTCGGGATGGGGCGAAGGCGTCCAGGCCGCCCAGATGGCGTGCGAGGCCCTGAGCCGGACCGTCAACGTCATGTCGGTGGCCATCGTGTACCCCCGTCGGCGACTGGGCGTCTCGGACATCCTGCCGTTCCGCGCCGAGGTGTTCAGCGAGGTCATCAACCACATCAAGGAGGAGACGGTCTACGACGAGTCCACCATCGTCGTTGCCGGCTACTCGCGTGGCACCGGGCCGGGCCGACTGGCCACCCTGGAATGCTCGAACTACGTGCAGGGGTTGGCGCTGGTGGCCCCGACCTGGTTCCCGGTCGCCGTCACCCCGCACGAGCTCGCTGCTCGGGGTCTTGCCGAGAGCGCACGGGGGATCACCCGTGGCAGCTGGTTCGACCGGCTCGGCCTCATCGCCGCCAGCGCCCGCCTCGCTCAGGAGATGCTGGCCCACCCGCTTGCCCTGCGCAATGACGTCACCGCGATCTCGCAGGAGGGCGTCGCCGACCTGGAGGGCGTGCTGGACCTCGGGATCAACGTCTCGGTCACGGCCGGCATCTACGACGAGCTGTGTCAGGTCATGGGCATCCGCGGGGTCGTGGAAGTCGCTCCCGGACCGGTACTACGTCGACTACCGAGAGGTGCCGTCCGACCACTTCTCGTACTTCCTGAGCCCCAAGCCGCTGCGGGTCGTGGCCGACCAGGTCGCCCACCTTGCCCAGCAAGAGGCCGACCCGAAGGCCAGCTAGACGCTCCGGCCCGCTGGCCCACTCCCCAAACCGGC
>CAVYKM010000029.1:0-134075 GCA_963769085.1 uncultured Actinomycetota bacterium
TGTCGAACCCATTCGTGAAACTCCCGAAGACTCGGGCAGTCATCACCCTGTGTCCACAGAAGCGGGTACGTTCCACCGAGACGCCAAGTACATCGTCTACGCAAAAGGCTTTACGGAGTACTACGACCTCACCAACGACCCCTACGAGCTAGTCAACCGCGCCAGAGACCCCAACTACGCCAGCAGGGTCTCCGCGGCGCAAGCGGCCCTGACCACGCTGCGCCCCTGACCCAAGAACGCCCCAGCCCTACTCCACCCACCCGGCAGGAAAGTCGACGTGTGGTCGCGAGTTGCAGCCACGCGGCAATTCGCGTCAATACGTAGCACCATCATCTCGTCGGGTGCGCTCAGTCACCGAGAGCCGGGTTTGGGGAAGCCACAGCAGGCCGGCCGCGACCGGGCTAGCATCCAAATGCACATCGGCGATTGAGTGACCAAGAACGGGCGTGTCAGGTTTCGTGCTGGACTCTGCCCGACAATCGTCGCCGCTGGGGTTGTGATCGCGGCGGTCATTGGCGCGCCGACTGCTTCGGCGGAGGCTGGCTATCGTGCTCTCTCCGCTTGCGCCCACAACGTCAGGACTCGTGCACCGCTGGGCGGCGCTCAATCAGGTGCCTCCGACGGGTATCACATCGGCGCAGGCAGCGGCGGTAGCCAATAACTATGACCTGGTTATCGTCAGGTCGAGCCAACAGAGTCTGGACCGTGCCGCTCTTCGGTGGTTACGTGAACATCCAAACCCATCAACCCGGCGACCAACCAGCCCTGGACATTCCCGGACTATCAGGCGGCCGCCGAGCACATCGCAGACCGCATACATGATGAAGTCCCGGGACCAGCAGCTGCCAATGGGGTCCAAAGCGGCAAGCGATGGTACGCGGCTGGTGGCGCTTCGAGCAAAACCCTGACCAATGTCACCGACGCGGTCCATACCGAGATTTGGCTGCGGGACCGAAACCTGGCGCCCGACCAGTGGCCGGCGCTCAATATATGGCAAAGAGACGTCAGCATGGTCGCTGAAGCCGAGGCCGAAAACCGGGTGATTGGCTACAGAAGAAGGTCTGTCGACCTGGTATCTGTTCACCGCGAACAGGACATTCGACGGCATGACTGCCGCCGACCCATGGGATAGCACCCCGGTGGGCCAGCCGCTGGAACGGTATGCCCAGCAGGCCAGCGGCGTCTATGCGCGACGTTTCCAAAACGGCTTCGTGGCAGTCAATCCGACCGGGAGCGCGCTCGGAGCTGCTTTGCCGAGCGGCACCTGGCAGGCGCGAGCAGGGGAAGATGGAATCACAGACACCGGCAAGGTGACTCTACCCCCGCACTCGGCACGGATCTGGACACAGTAGACGGTAACGTCGCTCGGTGCCGTAGACGTCGGCGCCTTGGGTCAGTGCCTGTGGGCATCCTTCTCCGAAGGACTGCGCGCCTTCATTAGCATCGGCACCTTACGCCACGTCGTCGGCGTCGACGATGCGGTAGGAGTAGCCCTGCTCGGCGAGGAAGCGCTGCCGGTGCGCGGCAAAGTCGGCGTCGACCGTGTCGCGCGCCACAACCCCGTAGAAGTGCGCGGTGCGCCCGTCCGCCTTCGGCCGCAGGATTCGGCCCAGCCGCTGGGCCTCCTCCTGCCGCGACCCGAACGTGCCCGACACCTGGATCGCCACGGACGCCTCGGGCAGGTCGATCGAGAAGTTCGCGACCTTGCTGACGACGAGCAGGGCAAGCTCGCCGTCGCGGAAGGCGCGGTACAGCCGCTGCCGTTCGGCCACCCTCGTCTCGCCGGTGATGATCGGCGCATCCAGGCGCTCGGCCAGGGTGGCGAGCTGGTCGAGGTACTGGCCGATGACCAGGGTCGGTTCGCCGGTATGCCGTGCGACGAGCCGCTCGACGACGCGGTCCTTGGTGGGGGAGCAGGACGCGAGGCGGTAGCGCTCGTCCGGCTCGGCGACGGCATACCGCATCCGCTCGCCCTCGGAGAGGGTGACCCGCACCTCGCAGCAGTCGGCCGGGGCGATCCAGCCCTGGGCCTCGACGTCCTTCCATGGGGCGTCGAAGCGCTTGGGGCCGATGAGCGAGAACACGTCGCCCTCGCGGCCGTCCTCGCGCACGAGGGTCGCGGTGAGCCCGAGGCGCCGACGGGCCTGTAGGTCGGCCGTGAGCCGGAAGACGGGCGCCGGCAACAGGTGGACCTCGTCGTAGACGATGAGGCCCCAGTCCCGAGCATCGAGCAGCTCCAGGTGCGTGTAGACGCCTTTGCGCCGGGTCGTGAGGACCTGGTAAGTGGCGATGGTGACCGGCCGGACCTCCTTGCGTGACCCGGAGTACTCCCCGATCTCCTCGTCGGTCAACGAGGTTCTGCGCAGCAGCTCGTCCTTCCACTGCCGCGCCGCGACGGTGCTGGTGACGAGGATGAGGGTGGTCGCCTGGGCGGTGGCCATCGCCCCGGCTCCCACGAGGGTCTTGCCAGCGCCACACGGCAGCACCACGACGCCGGAGCCGCCGTGCCAGAAGCCGTCAACGGCCTGGCGCTGGTAGGGCCGCAGCGCCCACCCCGTCTCGTCGAGCTCGATCGGGTGGGCCTCCCCGTCGACGTACCCCGCGAGGTCCTCCGCGGGCCAGCCGACCCTGACCAGCTCCTGCTTGAGGTAGCCCCGCTGTGAGGGGGGCACGGCCACCGCGCTCTCGTCGATTCGCTCGCCGACCAGCGGCCGAATCCGCTTGTGCCGCAGAACTTCCTCGAGCACGGGCCGATCGGTCGTGTGCAGGACCAGGCCGTGGGTCGGGTGCTTGTCGAGCGTGAGCCGCCCGTAGCGGGACATCGTGTCGGCCACGTCGATGAGCAGCGCCTGCGGCACGGCATACCGGGAGTAGGTGAGCAGGGCGTCGACGACCTGCTCGGCGTCGTGCCCGGCGGCGCGCGCGTTCCAGAGGCCGAGCGGCGTCACGCGGTAGGTGTGCACGTGCTCGGGCGCGCGCTCGAGCTCGGCGAACGGCGCGATGGCGCGTCGAGCCGCCTCGGCGAGAGGGTGGTCGACCTCCAGGAGCAGCGTCTTGTCGCTTTGGACGATGAGCGGTCCGTCGGTCATCGGCGACGCAACCACCAGAGCAGCAGCGCGATGAGCACCAGTCCGATGGCGGCGTTGACTGCGAGGACGATCCAGCCGACGCGGGTGGTCCGGCGCGAGGCGGCAGGGTCACGTGAACCGCTGCGCAGCGCGAGGATGGCCAGCACCGCGCTCGGGATGCCGATGATCCCCGAGGCCACGATCGCCACGCCCGACACGACAAGCAGCACGACGGCGCTGGTGCTGCTCGGCGCGACCGCGACACCGAGTGGCTGCCCGCCGCCTGGCGCGGGGGAGGCCGGATAGCCGTATGCCGGGTACGTCGGCGGCGGATACCCCGGCGCCTGCGGCGGCGCGGGCACGGCATACGCCTGGCCTTGTGGCGGCCCGGCACCGGCTTCGGGCTCGGCATTCGGGATCGCCCACGTCGGCTGCGGGTCCACCGGCTGGCTCATCGGGCTCCTCCTGCTCTCGGCGAGCCTACCCGCTGCGCCAGGGGCTGGAGTGCCCGAGAATGGCGGGCAGGACGGTGAAGAGGAGGCCAGATGCGAGCCCCGCAGGTGGAGGCGGCCACGACCCTGCCGCCACGGGTCACGATCTATGAGGTCGGAGCCCGCGACGGGCTGCAGAACGAGCCCGCGGTGGTGCCAGCGCCGGTCAAGGCCGAGTTCATCCGCCGCCTGGTCGCCGCCGGGCTGCCGATCGTCGAGACGACGTCGTTCGTCAACCCGCAGTGGGTGCCCCAGCTGGCCGACGCCGCCGAGGTGCTTGCGGCGCTTGGTCCCGACGGGCTGGGCCGCAGCCGGCCGGTGCTCGTGCCCAACATGCGTGGCTTCGACCGGGCCGCGCAGGCGGGCGTCTCGGCCATCGCCATCTTCGGCAGCGCCACCGAGAGCTTCGCCCAGCGAAACCTCGGTCGCAGCGTCAACCAGTCCCTGGCCATGTTCGCCCCCGTGGTGGACGCGGCCAAGGCGGCGGGCATGTGGGTACGGGCCTACGTGTCCATGTGCTTCGGTGACCCGTGGGAGGGTGAGGTTGCCGTCTCTCAGGTCGTCGACGTGGCCGTCCGGCTGATGGACCTGGGCTGCGACCAGCTGAGCATCGGCGACACGATCGGCGTGGCAACGACCGGTCACGTGCACCGGCTGCTGGCCGCCCTGGACCGGGCGGGGGTCGGCGTCGACCGCGTGGGGGTGCACTTCCACGACACGTACGGGCAGGCGTTGGCCAACACCCTCGCCGCGCTCGGCGACGGGGTGACCGTGGCCGACTCGTCGGCTGGCGGGCTGGGCGGCTGCCCGTTCGCCAAGAGCGCCACGGGCAACCTCGCCACCGAGGACCTCGTCTGGGCCTTGCACGGGGCCGGAGTCGAGACCGGCGTCGACCTGCCGGCGCTCGTTGAGACCAGCGCGTGGATGGCCGAGCGCCTTGGCCGTCCGTCCGCTTCACGGGTCGTCACCGCCCTCGTCCACGCCTGACCAAGGCCAAGCCCGGCCTGACCCCGCGCCCCCCTGCATCGAAAGGTCAGCACATGCTGTCAACCGGTCCGGATAACAGCATCATCTGACCTTTCGGCGGGGGCCAGCTTTCGGCGGGGGCCCAGCTTCGGCGGGGGCCAGCTAGCTCGGGGCCGCTCGGGGAGGGTCGGTCGGCGCGAGCACGGCCCCCGTGACCCGGTGCAACGGCAGCCACCTCGAACGGCCATCGAGGTCGATGAGCTGGACCCGGCCGCCGTCCAAGCGCACCACCCACATGAGGGAACGCGACGTGACGCCGTTGGCGTCGGCATACCCGATCCACGCCGGCTCGGCTCGGCCCGCGGCGTCGCGCAGCGTCGCCGCGATGGCCGATGGGTGCACGTCCACGGGCAGGGTGGCCTGCCGCGCAGCGGACGCACCACGCAGCGAGGCGACGAGGGCCGAGGCCGAAGCGAGGTCGAGCCCGTGCGGTCGGCGTTCCTGAGGCAGCCGGAAACCGGGTCGAGCCCGCCGGCGAGGCGCCGACGCGATGACGATGCTGCCGTCGGCGGCCTCCTGCACGGGTGCGTAACCCGCCTCGCGCAACAGGTCGAGCAGGTCTGCCGGCGTGGCGGCGCGAGATCAGCACCGTGGGGGCGATCCGGCGCAGCCGTGCCGCCCCGAGCGACCGGTCGGCCAGCAGCCCCGACAACGCCACCTCGTCGTCGGAGCGCAGGTATGCCGTCGCCTTGCCCACGCGAGTCTGGCCATGGCGCCGGGCGGCGTCGCGCACGAGGTACTCCAGCGGCTGGGGAACCGGCGTGCGGCTGAACCGGTGCAGCTTCTCGAGCACCTCGTCGGCCGTCCGTCCGGCGTCGAGCGCCCGGCGGACCGACTCGGCGTAAAGCGCAGGACTGTGGCGCCGCCCCGCGACTCGACGCTCGTGACCAGCCGCAGGAACTCGGCGAGCTCGCCTTCGACGGGCCCGGGGACGACCGCCGTGAGATCGGCCTGCAGCAGGATGTGGTCGACCGCTGCCGGCAGCATCGCCTCAGCCAACGCGGCCAGTGTCGGCTCGTCGGCATCCGCGAGCAGGGCTCGACCAGCCGACGAGAGCCCTCCGCGAGCGACCGCGCCGAGCCAGTCGGCCTCCCGCAGGACCGCGCGAACGACCTGCTCCCAGCCGGACGGGTCGCGAAGCGGGCGGTTCCACAGCGCCCTGGCCACCAGGCTGGCGTCGGTGGCGCCCGTGCCCTGCTCGAGAGCCGCCATCGCGTCCAGAACCTCGAACCGGGCCGGCACGATCGGCGGCCACGAGACATCGAGCCCGAGCGCGTTGACCTTGCCTGGGCGGCCGGTGGCGGTGCCGACCAGATGCGCCGCCCGGGTGCTGTCGATCCAGCACTCGGGCGAGCCCAGCCCAGCGGCGGGCCGCGGGTTGGGCGCTCCAGGCGTCGAAGTCGCCCGTGGGCAGGAACACCGCGCTCCCCGCGTGGCCGTCCTCGGCGAGCAGGCCTGCGGCGAATGCCAGCTCGACGACCCAGGCGGCCTGGCCGGCCGTGGTGTCCAGCCGCGAAGCGGTTGCGCCAAGGTCACGGACCGACAGGCCCCCCGCGCGCAGCGCCCTCGGCGGGTCGAGCGCCCAGGCTTGGGCGAGGTCCTCGACCAAGCGCACGGTCTCGCGGGCCCGCCAACCGGCCGAGGCGTCGATGGCGTCCTGGCCGGGACGGGTCAGCTGCAGAGCAGGTGCCTCCGGGAGCCGGTTCGCGAGTGCCGACGCCCCGGGGCGGAGTCGGGCTGCCCGAGCACTTGCGGCACCATGCCGACCAACCGAAGCCCCTCGGGGGACCGCCACAGCAGCGCGAGCGCCCAAAGCCGCTGCAGGTAGGTGTCCGCGTCCGCGCCGAGCAGGCTGCCGAGGGCGCCCTTGTCCACGCGTCTGCTGCTCCCGGCGGCGACCACCACGGCCTCGAGCACCTGCAGGTGCGCCGTGTCGATTCGCTCGACGCGCCAGCTGCACGCTTGATCGCGTCGCTGCGCGTGCTGCGAGGGCGGTCAGGTCGGAGGGGGCCGGATGGGCGAGGTCGGGCCGGGCCAGCAGCAGGTCGCGCAGCTGGACGTCGGTGCGGGATCGGATGTCGTCGGCGAAGCTGCGGTTCACGGACGCCCGTTCGCGTACCCGGGTAGCCGAGGCTCGAGCACGCGCCACACGAACAGCGCCAGGACGGCGCACCCACCGACGAGCATGCCGATGAAGACCCCCCCGAGGTCGTGGTCGAACAGCAGGCCCGCAGCGACAGGAGCGGTGATGGCCCCACCTGGAACGCGGCCGAGGTCACGGCGTTGTACCGGCCGCGGACGTGGGCCGGGGCCAGGTCGTTGGTGATGGCCGGCAGGGTCGGCTGCATGAGGGTCTCTCCGAAGCCGAAGATCGCGGCTCCGCCGATGATGAACACCGAGGCCAGCATCGGCATGGAGACCCACGGCAGGCCGGCCAGTCCGATGGTGGACCAGGCCACCGCCCACACCGCACACATGACAAGCAGCACCCGCGTGCGTCGGCGGCCCTCGATGCGCTGCAGGACGAACAGCTGAAGCAGCACGATGGTGGCCGTGTTCGCCGCGAACGCCAGGCCGATGACCCGGGTCGACACCGAGCCCTCCAAACGCGCGTATGCCGTGAAGCCCGCCTCCATCTGGCCGTAGCCGATGAAGGTCACGATGAAGAAGGTCACCAGCAGGGTGGGCATGGCGGGAGCACGCACGACCGACCAGTAGGACACCCTGGCGGCGCGCTCGGCCGGCGGCGGCGGCCCGGCCCGACCGGACACATGCCGCAGCGGGCCGAGCATGATGGCCAGCGGGGCGAGGAACCCGCTCGCCGCGAGCAGGTACATCACGGTGAACGAGCTCGGGTTCGCGACGTCAACGAGCAGGCCGCTCACCGCCCCGCCGACACCGACGCCGAGGTTCATCAGGCTGAAGTTGATCCCGTAGTACCGCTGCCGGATCCCGGTGGGGACGAGGGCGGCGATCATCGCGTTGACGGCCGGCCAGACGCAGCCGAAGGCGGCGCCGGTGAACGCCAGGCCCACGCCTGCGGTCAGTGGCGTGGTGGCCAAGGCCAGGGTCACGTTGCTGATGATCTGAGCCAGGGCGGCAAGGATGATGACCACCCGAGGGCCAAGCCTGTCGATGAGTGCTCCTGCTGGCCAGACCACGAACAGCGCCACGAACGCCGGAACCCCGAGCAGGGCGCCGGTCACTTCGAGCGGGAACCCGCGCACCTCGTGCAGGTAGACGACGCCGAAGGGGAGGATCAGCCCCCGCCCGAAGGACTCGACCGCCACGCTTGAGATGAGATAGCGCCCGTCGCGGGGCAGCTGAGTCCAGAACTCGATGAGGCGGGGTCGGTGCTCGGCCGGTCCCCCCGCTCGCCCCCCGAGCTCGTTCAGCGACATCGGTCCATCCTTACATCCGGGGGGCATTCCGGGCGAGTCCGCGCGTCGCTGGCCATGGCAGTGGCCCGGCACACACGGATTCGGCTTGCGCGCGAGACTAGGCTGACAGATGCGCGCAGGCGCAAAGGTCGGGCGCAGCGCGAGGCAGTGCGCGCAAGCGCAAATCAGCATGGACGCGAGCAAGAGGTGCACGGTGCCAACTGGCAAGGTCAAGTGGTACGACGCGGAGAAGGGCTTTGGGTTCCTCTCCGATGACGCCGGGGGCGACGTCTTCCTGCACGCCAACGCGCTGCCCGAGGGCGTGACGTCGCTCAAAGGTGGCACCCGGGTCGAGTTCGGCGTCGTCGAGGGCCGCCGCGGCGTGCAGGCACTCAGCGTTCGCGTCCTGGAACCAACGCCGTCCATCGCGGCTGTCCAGCGGCACGCCCACCGCAAGCCGACCGAGGACATGGTCGTCATCGTGGAGGACGTCATCAAGCTGCTGGACAACGTCTCCGAGTCGCTGCGCCGCGGGAAGTACCCGGACAAGGCCACCGCGGGCAAGGTGGCCCAGGTGCTTCGTGCCGTCGCCGCGGACCTGGAGGCCTGATGGTCCTGGACACCAAGGGCGACCGCACGTTGCTCGATGCGGTCGAGCTCGCGCAGGACGCCGTCATCCAGATCGCCGAGCCGGGCACGGTCGGTGAGCACGAAGAAGCCGTCATGGAGAGCGAGCGGCTGGCCACCCACTACTTCGCGTGCACGTCTCCGGCATACCGGGGCTGGCGCTGGTCGGTGAGCGTCGCGCGCGCCCCGCGCCAGAAGTACGCGACCGTGTGCGAGACCGCGCTCGTGCCCGGCGAGGACGCGCTGCTCCCGCCGCCGTGGCTGCCGTACACCGAGCGCATCGTCCCGGGTGACATCGGCGCCGGCGACGTGCTGCCGTATCGCGAGGTCGACCCGCACCTGGAGGCGGGGTTCGAGGCGACCGGCGAGGAGGAGGTCGACCAGCTTGCCCTCGACGAGCTGGGCCTGGGCCGACGGCGAGTGCTCTCCGCCGAGGGTCGCGAGGCCGCCGCGCAGCGCTGGTACGACGGCGAGCACGGCCCCCGTGCCGAGGTGGCCGAGAAGGCCCCGGACCGATGCCGTCACCTGCGGCTACTACCTGCCGATGGCCGGGGTGCTGCGCCGGGCGTTCGGGGTGTGCGCAAACGAGTGGTCACCGTCCGACGGCAAGGTGGTCAGCCTCGACCACGGGTGCGGCGCCCACAGCGAGGTCGACGCCACGTCGGTTCCCCCCGTTCCGATCCCCCCGCCGATCATCGACGAGTATGCCGTCGAGTTCGTCGAGCGCGACTGACCGCTGGGAGTCACTTATCCACGGGTCACTCATCGGATTAGGCGTCGGCGGCGTTGCCGCGCCCGCGCGACAGGTAGCCCAGACCCAGCGCTCCTAGAGCGACGGCCGCGACACAGCACCACGGCCACCACGACCGTGGGCCCGTGTGCAGAGCCGGCACGAGCAGCGTGGCGACGAGAGCGAGCGTCCACACCACCATGCCGATCCCGACGACCCGCGTCATCGGTACGTGGACCGGCGTCGGCGGCACCGCCTCGCCGGGGGGTGGGCTGGTCGCGTCGGGCGTGCTCACCCTCGCAGCGTAGCTCGGCACGCCAGGCGACCTTCGCCTCGTGCTGCCCGAGGGCGCCACTAGCCTGAACGTATGGGACCCACCATCACCGCCCCAGCCCCTGCGGCGAGCCGGGTGGACCGGTATTTCAGGATCACCCAACGCGGCTCGACGGTGAGCCAGGAGATCCGAGGTGGCCTGGTCACCTTCTTCACGATGGCCTACATCGTCGTGCTCAACCCGCTCATCATCGGCACCCAGACCGACAGCACCGGCGCGTACCTAGGCGGCGGGAGCACACCCAACCTCGCCGCGGTGGCGGCTGCGACAGCCCTCATCGCCGGCGTCATGACCATCCTCATGGGGGTGGCCGCCAACTACCCGCTCGCCCTTGCGACCGGGCTCGGGCTCAACGCCTTCGTTGCGTTCGGCATCGCGAAGCTGCCGCAGATGACGTGGGCCGACGCCATGGGCCTCATCGTCATCGAGGGGGTCATCATCACGATTCTCGTGCTGACCGGCTTTCGCAAGGCGGTGTTCCACGCGGTCCCTACCCAGCTGAAGACCGCGATCTCGGTAGGGATCGGCCTGTTCATCACGATCATCGGGCTGGTTGACGCCGGCTTCGTCCGCAAGCCGTCGACCGGGCCGGTTCCGGTGGAGCTGGGCATCGGCGGCATCCTGTCGGGCTGGCCGCTGCTCGTCTTCGTCGTCGGCCTGTTCGCCATGTTCGCCATGATGCTGCGGCACGTGAAGGGCGCGATTCTCTACGGCATCGCCGGTGCGACGGTGCTGGCCATCCTCGTCGAGACGATCTTCAAGGTGGGCAGCCAGAGCGATGCGACCGGCAAGATCGTCAACCCGGCCGGCTGGGGTCTGAACGTCCCGACGCTGCCGTCGGCCCTTGTTGCCACCCCCGACTTCTCGCTGCTGGGGAAGTTCAACGTGCTGGGCTCGTTCCAGGCGATCGGGGTCGTTGCCGCCAGCCTGCTCGTGTTCACCCTCATGCTCGCCGACTTCTTCGACACGATGGGCACCATGGTTGCCATCGGCGGCGAGGCCGGGCTGCTGGACAAGGACGGCAACCCACCGGGCGCCGAGCGCATTCTCGTCGTCGACTCGCTCGCTGCGGTCGCCGGCGGGGCCGGCTCGGTCAGCTCCAACACGTCCTACATCGAGTCAGCGTCGGGGGTCGGCGAGGGGGCCCGGACCGGCCTCGCGTCGGTCGTCACCGGCATACTCTTCCTGTTCGCGACCTTCCTCGCGCCGCTCGTCTCGATCGTTCCCTACGAGGCGGCCACTCCGGCCCTCGTCGTCGTGGGGTTCCTCATGATGCAGCAGGTCAGGGGCATCACCTGGGACGACCTCGAGATAGCGGTCCCGGCGTTCCTCACCATGGTGTGCATGCCGTTCACCTACTCGATCACCGTCGGCATCGGCGCCGGCTTTGTCATGTACACCTTCCTCAAGGTGGTGCGCGGCAAGGCGCGGGTGGTCCATCCACTCATGTGGGTGGTCTCGGTGCTCTTCGTCGTCTACTTCGCGATGGACCCGTTGCGTGACATCCTCGGCGTGAGCTGACCCCGGTCAGGACAGGTCGCGACCAGCCGAGCGGGCCCGAGCCAGGCGCAGCTCGAGCTCGACCGGCAGCTGCGGCTGGCCGAGGGCGTTGCGGGCATCGTCGACGACCCCGGTCTCGAGGGCGTCGCGAACCTGTGCGATATCGGCGCGGTGGGTGAGGTCGACGACCACGTGCAGCCGGGGCCGTGCAGAGCCCTGTAGCGAAGCTGAGGCCCGCGCGACGCCGGGGACCCGGCTGGCCTGCGCCTGTACCGCGTCGCCGATGGCACCGGCATGCACGACGGTGAGCCCGTCGCGCGCGTCGGCCGTGAGGTCCATCCGGGCCAGGCGGTCGGTCCGTAGCTGCGCGAGCAGCCAGCGCAGGCCGATCCACGCCACGAGCAGGCAGACCACGGCGATCGCCCACCACACCCAGGCGTGGTCGTGCGTGTAGGCCGCCCAGCCGGCGGGAACCACAGGGTCGTCCGGGCGGGCGCCGGGGAGTCCCCAGATGCCTGCGACCAGCCCGAGGGCGGATGCTGCGGCGAGCAGGACCCCGATGACCAACAGCACCGTGCGGTTGACGGCGTCAGGAGCGGCGCTTCTCATCGTCCCTCCCGACGCGATACCCGCACTCGTGGCCGCAGCAACGGGGCCAGCCCGAGGGTGTCCAGCCGACCGGTCACGGCCGAGGTGACCTCGTCGGCGAGGCGACTGGACGGCTTGGTGGCGGTCGCAGTGACGGTGACCCGGCGCCGGCTGGCGGAGGCGTTGGCCGCGCTCACGCCTTCCACATCGCGAGCCACGTTGGCGATCGACTTCTCGACCCCCCGCCGGGTCGCGGTTACCCGCACACCCGGGTCACGCTCGCTGGGCAGGGGCAGCAGGGCCGGCTTGCCGCGACGCACCGCGACGAGGATCAGCAGCAGGCCGACGATGAGGGCACCGGCGAGGATGGAGCGCACCGGAGCCGACCCCCAGGTCTGTTCGCTCAGCCACGCGCTCCATTCCTGGTGCGGTACCAGCCAGGGCTGGCGGCCGAGTTGCGCCAGCACGATCTCTGCGGCCGCGAGCAGTCCGCCCAGCAGGAGAAGGAGGGCGAGCAGCGCTGACACGATGCGGTTGGCCAGGGTCATCAGGACCTACCGCACTCTCGGAACGGCTCTGGTGGGGATGTGCAGCGACGTCACCTCGACGTCGATCTGGTCCACGTGCACACCGGTGGCGCGTTCGACCTCCTGGCGCACCCGCTGGCGCAGCTTGTCGGCCACGACCCGGACCGGCTGGGGCCAGGCGACGGCGATGCTGGCCTGCACCGTCGCGGTGCCGCCGTACACCGAAGCGGTGACGCTGGGCTCGGCGTCCGGACGAGCCTGGCCGACGCTGAGCCCGAGGACTCGTCGCGGTGCCGCGGCCGCGTGCTCGACACTGGTGACGGCATGCGCGGCCACCCGCTCGACCACCCGCTCGTCGATGACCAAGGTTCCGCGCTCTGCAGGGTCGTCAGCAGGGCGGTCCTCGACCGTCATCGGGCCTGGCGGCCCGAGCCGCCGAGGTACTGGGTCAGGTCGATCTGGCCGTCGACCACCTTGCCGACGACGACGCCGACCACCCCGAGCACGGCGGTGCCGACGAACGCGTAGAACCCTCCCTCGATCCAGGCAATGCCGAGCAGCAGTCCGGTGAACAGCCCGACGATGGTTGGGGACATCAGTTCCTCCGTTGCGAATCGATTCCCGCCGGCCCGATCGGGCCGGCGGCTAGCACGACAGGGGCCTAGCCGGCCGCGATGGGCAGCGGCGGGTCTTGGATGTCGGCCACGTGCACGTCCACCGGACGCCCGCGCGCCAACCCGGCCAGGCTGGCCCGGATCGAAGCGACAAGATCGGGCACCCGGCTGCCGGGGCTGACGGTGACGCTGAGCTGGATCCGCTGCTCGTCCAGCCGTACTCCAGCCACGCGCCGACCCGGAAGGTAGGTCGCCAGCGGCCTGGGGCCGCCCCCGTGCAGGCTGCTCACTCCGGGGCAGGCCAGCACGGTCGCCGCGACCGCGTCGACCTCGTCGCCTGCTGCCGTTGCCGGGTGGGTCACTGCACTCGCGCCGGTTCCTGCTGACCCTCGTCGGCGTCGTCACTGGGTAGGTGCACGTCGTTGACGTTGATGTTGACCTCGGTGACCTCCAAACCGGTCATTCCCTCGACGGCCGCAATGACGTTACGTCGGACCGCCTTGGCCAGGTCCGAGATCGACACCCCGTACTCGGTCACCAGGTCGAGGTCGACCGCGGCCTGGGTCTCCCCGACTTCGACCATCACGCCCTGACTGGTGGACTGGGTCGAGCCCGGGATGCGCTCGCGTAGGGAACCAAGAGCACGTGCCGTTCCGCCGCCGAGCGCGTACACGCCGGAGACCTCCCGGGCTGCCAGGCCGGCGATCTTCTGGACCACGCCGTGGGCGATCGTGGTCTTGCCCTGCTCGGTCTGCAGGGGTGACGGGGCTGCGCCCATCGAAGTGGTGGCAGTATCGCTCATGACGGTGGTATCTCCTCACGTGGGACCGGGCGGCGGATGCCGGTATGCCGGTCAGCGGGGTTGGGACGTCCTGGTGCCCCTGTGCATCCGTTTAGACACCGTTGGACGGGGAACGTTACAAGTGAGATGGACCAGCGCGCGGATGGGCCCATGGGGGTCGGGAAACACGACGCCGGCACTCTGTCCGAGCGCCATCTGGAGGCCACGCTTGTCGAGCTGGCTCGGGACGGGGACGAGGCGGCCTTTGAAGCCTTGATCCGGATTCACCAGGACCGGCTCTATGCCATCGCCTTGCGGATGACCGGGCACGTCCAGGACTCCCAGGACATCGTCCAGGAGGCCTTGCTGCACGCGTGGCGGGCCCTACCAACGTTCCGCCAGGACGCTGCGCTGCTCACCTGGCTGACCCGGATCGTCATCAACGGCTGCCATAACCTGCGGCGTCGGTCTGTTCCGGCCCCCGGTCAGCCGCACGAACAGCCGATGGACCAACCAACGGTCGAAGCAGTGGTCGAGGCCAGGGGTCGGGCGAACCTCGTCACGGCGTCCATCGCTGAGCTACCGTTCGACCAGCGTGCAGCCCTGGTGTTGCATACCTTCGACGGGCGCTCTCAAGCGGAGGTTGCTGCGCTGCTCGGCACGACAGAGAGCGCGGTGAAGGTCCGCATCCATCGCGCCCGGCGGGCGCTGCTCGTCCGGCTTGGAGAGGGGAGGTAGATGGCGCTGGTGCCCCGAGCCGACCGGTTGCCTTGTGGGGTGGTCATCGACGAGCTGCTGGCCCAGGTCGCCGACGGCACGCGGCCGCGCGACGGCCGACATCAGAGCGCCTGCCCGCACTGCCGCGCCGCCCTTGCGGAGATCCGGCGGCTGTGGGCCCCCCTCGGGGAGCTCGCCCGGGAGAACGTCACGGCGCCGTCCGGAGTGAGAGCCTCGGTCATGGCGAAGGTCCGCGAGCTGCCACGCAACGCCTGGTACGCGGTCCTCACCGGCGACCGGGGCACGACGTACGTCGCCGCGCGAGTGGTCGGCACCGTCACCAAGATGGCTGCCGAAGGCCTGCCGACGGTGGCCCTCGCGGTCGGGCGAGGTCAGCAGAGCCCGGCTTTCGATGCGCCCAGATCCGCCGCAGGCGCCGACGTGGGCGTGGCGGGCTCTCACGTCGTCATCGACGTGCACGTCATCGTGCGCTTCGGCGAGCACATCCCCACCCTGGCCCGGCTGCTGCGCAGGCGGGTTTCCGAGCACGTGGTCTCGCTGATCGGCCTCACCCCGAGCGAGATCAACATCGCAGTCGGCGACGTGGAGGCACAGGCGGCTTCGTGTGGAGACTGACTAGGGCTTCGCCACCGATGCGTCTGCTCACTGCCTCCGCCGTCAGCGAGGTCCTGGCCCCAACGCCGGTCACCCTCGCGATGACGGCGATCGTCGCGCTCAGCTCGTCGCCCAGCCTCGCCATCGGGCTGCTGTGGACCACGCTCGCGGGCCTGTTCGCCGGGCTCATCCCGTATGCCGTCGTCATCCTCGGTGTTCGCCGCGGGGACCTCAGCGGACGGCACATCCCAGACCGGGGTCAACGGTTGGTGCCGATGGCTCTTGCTGGTGTCTCGCTGGTCGTGGGCATCGTACTGCTCGTGCTGCTGGGGGCCCCCCGGAACCTGGTCGCGCTGCTGCTGTCGCAAGTTGCCGGCGTGGCTGTGGGGCTGGCGGTGACCGCCCGCTGGAAGGCGTCGATCCACACGGCAGGCGTGGCGGGTGCGGTGACCGTGCTCGTCATCCTCTTCGGCTGGACCGCTGCGGTAGCTGCGCCAGCAGTTCCTCTCGTCGCCTGGTCGAGAGTCCAGCTCGGTGCGCACAGCTGGTCCCAAGTGGTCGCGGGCGCAGCGCTCGGTGTCGTGGTCGGCGGCGGGGTCTTCGCGCTGACTCGGTGAGCACTGCCGGCGCGCGGGACCATCGTCCCGGAATAGTTAGCCTGTGCAATCAGTTAGGATTCGCATATGAGCTCCGACGCGCCGCTCACCGCGCGCCAGCTCGCTCGGGTCTCCAGCGACCTGCGACTGGCGTGCATGCGGATCAGCCGGCGGGTGCGCTACGAGGCGACGCATGAGGTGGCCCCCCACCAGTTCTCCGTGCTGGTGCGCCTGGAGAAGGGGACGGCTACCCCCGGCGAGCTCGCCGAGATCGAGCGGGTCTCCAAGCCGAGCATGACGCGCACCGTGGCCCGCCTGGTCGAGCGCGGGCTCATCGACCGGGGGCCGCATCCGAGCGACGGGCGCCAGGTGGTCTTGACCCTGACCCGAGCCGGACGGCATACCCTCCAAACGATCCGCCGCGAGCGCGAGGCGTGGATGGCCTCGCGCGTGGCCCGGTTGACTCCGCATGAGCAGCGCATCCTCGCCGACGCCGAAGGCATCCTGTCGAGGGTGGCCAACGAGTGAGCCCGACCTTCCGAGCCTTCGGCAACCGCAACTACCGCGTCTTCGCCGCGGGTGCCGCGATCTCCAATGTCGGCACATGGATGGGCCGGGTTGGGCAGGACTGGCTCGTGCTCACCCAGCTGACCGACCACTCGGCCTCGGCGCTCGGCCTGGTCACCGGTCTGCAGTTCCTGCCTATGTTGCTGCTGGCGCCATGGTCGGGGATGATCGTCGACCGGTTCGCCAAGCGGCGCATCGTCGTCGTCACTCAGAGCGTCCTCGCCGTGACCGCGTTGCTGTTGGCCGTGCTGGTGCTGACCGGCACCGTGACTTTGTGGCACGTCTACACGCTGGCCTTCGTGCAGGGCGTCACGACGGCGCTCGACGTCCCTGCCCGTCAGACGTTCGTCGGCGAGATGGTGCCCCCCGACCTGCTGTCCAACGCGGTCGCGCTGAACAGTGCGTCCTTCAACGCCGGTCGCCTGGTGGGCCCGGCGGTCGCCGGGCTGCTCATCGCCGCCTTCGGCACCGGCATCGCGATGCTGCTCAACGGGCTGTCGTTCCTGCCGGTCGTGGCATCGCTGCTGGTCCTGCGGGGCGCCGAGCTGCGCCCCGCCCCGGTGGCCAGGGGCAAGGGCCGCATCCGGGAGGGACTGGCCTATGTCCGGGGCCGGCCGGACCTCAAGCTGGTCATGGCGCTGATCTTCGTCCTTGGGACGTTCGGCATGAACTTCCAGATCACCATGGCGCTCATGGCGACCACCGTGTTTGACAAGGGGCCCGGCGAGTTCGGCCTGCTCGGCTCGATCATGGCGGTCGGGTCGCTCGCGGGTGCGCTCTACGCCGCCCGGCGCGAGCGGCCCCGGCTACGGGTCCTGCTGCTGGCGCTGGCCGGATTCACGGTGTCGACGTTGCTGGCCGCCTTGGCGCCGACCTACTGGACGTTCGCGGCGGCGCTCGTGCCCTGCGGGCTCACCGCGCTCACCGCCATGACCACGGCCAACGCGCTGGTCCAGCTGTCCGTCGACCCGAGCGTGCGCGGACGGGTCATGGCGCTGTACATGGCGATCTTCTGGGGCGGCACGCCACTGGGTGCACCGCTCATCGGCTGGCTGGGTGACGTCGCCGGGCCGCGCTGGAGCATCGGCGTCGGGACGCTCGCCGTCGGGTTGGCTCTTGGTGTCGTCGCCATCCTCGTCACTCGACGGGAGAATGTCGTCGTGAGCTACCAGTCCAACCGCCGGCCTCGGGTGCGCGTCGACGTCGAGAGCCGGACCGCCCTCTCGCCGCCGGTGCAGTGAACGTCCGCTTCCGCCACCGGCTCACCCTCGCGGTGCTGGCGCTGCTGCTCATCGTCGCCCTGGTCGCCGCCCTGCGCCGTTAGCGTTCAAGGCCCGCCACCGAGAGGTCCGACGATGCAGTTATGAGGCCCGGTTAACAGCAACAACGGACCACTCGTTGCGGGACCGAGCCCGCTGTGGGTCGATTTGTCCCAGTCAGAGCCGACCCACCACGTGGTCGATGCACGACGTCAGTGCGGACACGTCGTCGGGGGCGACGGCCGGGAACATGCCCACCCGCAGCTGGTTGCGCCCGAGCTTGCGGTACGGCTCGACGTCGACGATCCCGTTGGCGCGCAGCGTCTTGGCCACCGCCGCGGCGTCGACGTCCTCGTCGAAGTCGACGGTCCCCACCACCTGCGACCGGGCGGCAGGGTCGGTGACGAACGGGGTCGTGTATGCCGTGCGCTCGGCCCACCCGTAGAGGCGCGAGGAGGAGTCCGCGGTGCGCTTGGTGGCAAAGCCCAGCCCGCCGTTGCCGTTCAGCCAGTCCAGCTGCTCGGCGAAGAGCGCCAAGGTGGCCACGGCCGGCGTGTTGTAGGTCTGGTTCTTGCGCGAGTTGTCGATGGCCGTGGGCAGGCTGAAGAAGTCGGGCACCCACCGGCCGCTCGCGTCGATCTCATCGACCCGGGCCAGGGCAGCGGGGGAGAGGAGCGCGAGCCAGAGCCCTCCGTCGGATGCGAAGCACTTCTGCGGCGCGAAGTAGTACACGTCGACCTCGCGCACATCGACCGGGAGCCCGCCAGCGCCGGACGTCGCATCGACCAGCAGCAGCGCGCCGGCGTCTGCACCCGGCACTCGCGTCACCGGCGCCATGACGCCGGTGGAAGTCTCGTTGTGCGGCCACGCGTAGACGTCGATGCCCGCCTCAGCAGCCGCGCTCGGCAGGGTGCCCGGGTCGCCCTTGATGATCGTCGACGCTCCGAGGAACGGGGCGTTGTTGGTCACGCTGGCGAACTTGGTCGAGAACTCGCCGAACGCCAGGTGCTGGGCGCGCTCCCGGACCAGCCCGAACGCCGCTATGTCCCAGAATGCGGTCGTGCCACCGTTGCCCAGCACGACCTCGTAGCCGTCCGGCAGCTCGAAAAACGCGTTCAACCCGTCGCGGACTCGCCCGACGAGGTTCTTCACGGGGGACTGGCGATGCGATGTCCCCAGCACGGTACGGCTGAGCGCGACCAGCGCCTCGACCTGCTCGGGACGGACCTTGCTGGGACCGCACCCGAAGCGGCCGTCTTGGGGAAGCAGGTCAGCGGGGATCTCGGATTTGCGTGGAGTCGCTCACTGCGGGTCACCTCGGTCGGTATGCCGGGCGCGCGGCACCTCGTCGCACAGCGCGGGTAAGGGGTCTCTCCTATCAAACCAACCAGGCCGGCCGCCCGCGAGCCGGGGTCGTGCGCGACCGACTATGGGAACATGTCCTGCAGGTGCAACGTTGAGCGACGTGTAATGATGTAATGACGTAAGTACCCATCACGTGAGCAAGGAGCGACATCATGCACAAGCAAGACAGGGAACGTGACTGGCGCGACGACGATGAGGGCCGCCGGGGTCCAGGCCGCCGAGGCCGCCGCGGACGGTTCGGGGGGCCCGGGCCCCGGGTTCGGTCCCGGTGGGCCGTTCGGCCGAGGCGCGTTCGGCCGGCCGGGAGGCTGGCAGCAGGCCGACCTTCCCCCAGCCGACGACGCCGCCGACTGGTTCGCCGGCCGTCTGCCGTCGGCGTGGTTCGTCGGTGCCCCCGAGGTAACGGTCGACCGCGAGGAGATTCTCGTCGTCGGCGAGCTGGCCCCGGTGGACGGCCAGGAGAACAGCGCCGCCGCAGCGGAAGGGCGGATCAGCCGGTTCCGCGAGGAGACCCGGGACGAGCGCATCGCCATCGCGTTGCAGGCCGAGCAGCGCTACGGCCGCAAGGTCAGCTGGGGAGCGTCTCTCGCCGGCCGGCGCCAGCTGTTCACCCACCAGGCGGTACCGGTCATGACCCGGCTTCGCCAGCCGCAGCGCCAGGTCCTCGACACGCTCGTCGACGCGGGCGTGGCCCGCTCGCGCTCGGACGCGCTGGCCTGGTGCGTGGCCCTCGTCGGCCAGCACACCGAGCAGTGGCTCTCCGACCTGCGGGCCAAGATGGCGGAGGTCGACACGCTGCGGGCGGAGGGCCCGGACCTCTAACCGGGCCACCCGGCATACCGGCCCTGCGCGGTCGGTATGCCGGCGCCTACGCTGTCGGGGTGACGTCCGAGCGGGTCGACTACCCAGGCGAGGGGCTTGCCGAAGGGGCGCTGGCGTCCACGCCACTCGCCCAGGTGCGCCGGTGGCTCGACGCGGCGACCCAGCGCCAGGCGGCCACCGGTGACGTGCCCGAGCCGGCGTGCCTGGCAGTGGCGACCGTGGACGCCGGCGGGGCCCCGAACGTGCGAGCCGTCCTGCTGCGTTTCCTCGACGAGAACGGCATCGGCTTCGTCACGAACACCAGATCGACCAAGAGCGTCGAGATCGCCGCCAACCCGGCCGTGGCGGCGACTCTGACGTGGCCGGCGATGTTCCGGGCCATCCGGTTCCGAGGGATCGCCGAGCCGCTGCCCCGTGACCAGATCGAGGCGTACTTTCGCGAACGGCCGTGGGGTTCGCGGATCAGCGCTTGGGCGTCACAGCAGTCCGCGCCGGTCGCCGACCGGGCCGAGCTGGAGGCGTCCTACGAGCGGTATGCCGGCCAGTTCCCCGACCGGGGCCGGCCCGACGATGTGCCCGTGCCCGAGTTCTGGGGCGGCTACCTGATCCGGTGTCGGGAGGTGGAGTTCTGGGCAGGGCGCAGCAACCGGCTGCACGACCGGTTGGTCTTCTCATCGCTCAACGAAGGTCCGGCCAACCTCGACCACTTCGGGATCCTGGCGGGTTGTCCCGGCGCCAGCCATAGCAAGGAAACGGCCCGTGGGGATCCACGTCCGACGGGACGTGGCGCGCACGCTGGACGAGGCGTGCCTGCCCACGAGCCGCAGCGACTGCTGGGATTGCGGTCGCGCGTCCGAACTGAACGCCGAGAGGCGGTCAGTAGCCGTGCGCCACAAGGGGACACACGAGCGGGACGGTCGCGCTACCGCGCAGCCACCTCACGAGTCCAATAGCTATGCACTACTCGACCACCTCCTTTCCCGTGTTCAGGCACCGTATGCCGTCAGGCGGCGAGCTTCAAGTGAAAACGGAGCAGGCCACGTCCCAGACCACGGCCGACCAGGGGGACAGGCTAGGGACCAAAGGTCACGGAACGATAACGGAAACTCCCGGAAATCGTAAAGGGAGAGTCAAGGGGACGTACTCTCTGATTGTGCCCTTAAGGGGCAACAGGGGGGATTCGGGGGAATCGCCCAGACGATGCCAATCGGGGGGTAGGCATGCAGGGGCAATACGTGTCGGGCGCCTTCGGGTGCCTGACACCCCACGAACAAGGCAAAGCCGCCAGGCACGATGCGGGGTCCTGAGCCTGGGACGGCCCGCATCGAAGAGCTTCGGCGTGAGGTCGAACAGCAGTGGGAGGCCGTCAGGGTCCTGCGTGAAGCGAAGGACGCGGCAGCATCCAGAGCGCTTGCGGCCCTCAGGCGAGCCCGGCAAACGGAGCGCACGATCCGGGAGCTTGAGCTGCAGGCGGCCTCGGACAGCTACTCAGGGGCCCGGTCATGACGGGCGTGACGGGCGTGACGGGCGTGATCGTGGCGTTGGTCCCGGCGCACAACGAAGAGTCACAGATCGGGACGACCCTGACCGCGCTCCAGTCCCAGACTCGCGCACCGGATCGCATTGTGGTGGTGACAGACAACTGCACCGACCGCACCGCGGCGATCGCCAAGTCCATCGCAGGCGTTGAGGTCTTCGAGACGCAGGGCAACGAGCACAAGAAAGCCGGAGCGCTCAACCAGGCGTTGGCGCTGCTGCTGCCCGAGCTGAACGAGAACGACGTCATCCTGGTGCAGGATGCCGACAGCCAGCTCGACCGAGACTTCGTCGCGGCCGGGATGAGCGAGCTCGACGCCCGGCCTCGGCTCGGAGCGGTCGGGGGAACGTTTCGGGCTTCGGCACTGCCGGAGGCGGCACCCCGTGGCGCGAGGATGCTCCTGCACCTGCAGGACAACGAGTACGCCCGTTATGCCAGAGACGTTCGCAGGCTGAACGGACGCTGCCTGGTCGTCACGGGAACCGCGGCGATGTTCCGGGCCCAGACCCTCAATGCGATCTCGAGCGCTCGGCTTGACGGACGGCTGCCTTCGGGTGACGGGCGTGGGGGCGTATACGACACGCAGGTGCTGACCGAGGACAACGAGCTGTCGTTTGCGATCATGCACCTGGGATTCGAGATCTTGGCGCCAGCGTCGATGACCCTCAAGACCGAGACAATGATGACCTGGCGTGACCTGTGGAAACAACGGCTGCGCTGGAAGCGTGGCGCAATCGAGAACTGCGTCCAGTACGGCCTGACGAGGATCACGTGGCGGTACTGGGGCCGCCAGATCTACACCATGCTGGGAATCCTCGTGACAGCCACCTACCTGGGCTCCCTGGTCTGGGCCGCCTTCAACGGCGGGGTGCATATGGAGGGCTTCTGGCTAGCCGTTACGGGCGTGTTCTGCCTCGAGCGGATCATCACACTTCATGACAAGGGGTGGCTGCGAGCAATCGCATCGGGCCTCATGTACGAGATCCCGTACGACCTGTTTCTACAAGCGACACACGCAAAGGCGTATGTGGATGCAATGACAAACAAGAGAAAGGACTGGTAAGACAATGAACTACAACACAGCAACTCCTCCGGTGGTAGGGGGGACTCTCGCCTTCACGGGGACCAACAGCCTGTGGCTTGGGCTCGCCGCTTTCGCCCTGATCGCGGCGGGGTCCGCGATGACGCGGGTTCTTCCCAAGGCGCGCCGCTCGACCAGCAACGCAACGGGCTGACCGTGCCCATGCTCCGCATAGCGGGCATCGCGACCGCCATCGCTGCGCTGCTTGCCGCTGGCAGCAGCGCAGCGGTGGCACAAAGCGCCCCCTCCGACGGCCACACCGGCCAGCGTCCCGAAGTGTCAGGGCTGGGTTGCTCTGACGTTCGACGACGGACCGACTCCCACGACCAAGAAGCTGGCCACCGCTTTGCAGCGGGCCGGGATGCAGGCCACGTTCTTCAACGTCGGCGCAAAGGTCCAGGCGGATGTCGCCTCGGTCAAGGCCGAGATGAAGGTGGGAGCGGTGGAGAACCACACCTACTCGCATCCGTTCCTCGACGAGCTCGACCCACAGGCGGCAGCCAACGAGATACTGGGGACGAGTCAGATCATCAGCTCGGTTACGAAGCGGCCAGTGAAGTACTGGAGGGCACCCTTTAACCGCTTCACTGCAGAGAACCTGGCGTCCGCAACGAGTCAAGGGCTGCGACACGTATCGTGGACGATTGACACGCGGGACTGGGATACCGGTGCCACCACCGCCTCGGTCATTGCTGCCTTGGCGAATGTCCACGACCAGGACATCGTTCTGCTGCACGACGGCTACGACATCACGGTGAACGCGGTCCCAGAAATCGCCAAGCTGCTGAAGACAAAGGGGCTCTGCACCGGCAAGCTCGCGAACTCCCAGACGCCCATTGTTTCGGCTTGGGGAGATCAGAGCTACGTGAAAGTGGTGAAGTAGAAGCAAGCCGGGGGAAGGCCGGGGGCCGGCAAAGCCGCCTTTCAGCAAGTCGTCCCTGTAGGAGCCCCATTCCTGCAGGGATGACCGCCGATTGGTCAGCCACCCGTCCAGGGATGCAGGCAGCCGCACCTATTTTGGGCGGGTTGGGCGTGTCGGCTGTGTGGGACTGGTTTTCACGGCGATGTTGCTTGTGTGACTGGTGAGGTGAGTGTGTCGGAGGTTGAGGCGTGGGCTGCTGGTTTGGCGGAGTTGCATGCCCGGATCGCACCGCGGTTCGCGCGGTCGGAGCCGCGGGAGCGGGTGGTGGCCTACGTAGGTGGGTTGCTGGCGTCGTTGGAGCGCAAGAACTCGTGGACGTTGGCCGAGCGGGCCGGGGAGGCGGTCCCGGACGGGATGCAGCGGCTGTTGATGAGCGCGGACTGGGACGCCGATGCGGTCCGTGACGATGTGCGCGGCTACGTCGTAGAGCACCTGGGCGACGCGGCGGGGGTACTGGTGGTCGACGAGACCGGCTTCCTGAAGAAGGGCACCAAGTCCGCGGGGGTGGCCCGGCAGTACTCCGGCACGGCGGGACGGATCGAGAACTGTCAGATCGGCGTCTTCCTGGGCTACGCCACCTCCGTGGGACGCACGTTCTTGGACCGGGAGTTGTACCTGCCGAACGCCTGGACCCAGGACCGGGACCGCTGCCGTGAGGCCGGCATCGGCGACGAGGTCGAGTTCGCGACCAAGCCCGAGCTGGCGATGCGGATGATCGCCCGGGCGCTGGACGCCGGTGTGCCGGCCGGCTGGGTCACCGGCGACGAGGTCTACGGACAACATGCCAGGCTGCGGATGATGCTCGAAGAACGCCAGATGCCTTATGTGCTAGCGGTTCCGGTCAACCAGCGGGTGATCACGACGGTGCAGGGCACGATCGCCGAGCTGCGTGCCGATGAGCTGGCGGCGCAGCTGCCGGGGCAGGCCTGGAAGAAGATCTCCGCCGGCGCCGGCGCCAAGGGGCCGCGGGTCTACCACTGGGCCAGGGCAGCGATCCGCCCGCTGGCGGACGCCGCCAGCTACTGGCTCCTCGTGCGGCGCAGCCTGACCGATCCCACCGACCTGGCCTACTACCTGTGCTACGGCCCCGAACACACCCCACTACGAGAACTGGTCCGGGTGGCCGGCACCCGCTGGGCCATCGAAGAGACCTTCCAAACCGCCAAAGGCCAAGTCGGGCTCGACCAGTACCAGGTCCGCCGCTACGACTCCTGGTACCGACACATCACCCTGGCCATGCTCGCCCACGCCTTCTTGACCACCACCACCGTCAAGGCAAAGGGGGGGCGGCCGGACCGGTCGAGGACCTCATCCCGCTGACCCTCCCTGAGGTCCGCCGCCTGCTGGCCCACCTGATCTGGCACCAGCCACCCGAGGCCACCTCGGTCCTGGCCTGGTCACACTGGCGACGCCGCCACCAAGCCCGCGCCCGACGCTGTCACTACACCGCCCGAGGCGCCCCTCCATAGGTGCGGCTGTAGTACTAGGATGGCCGGTGTGGAGGTGGCCAGTGCCCCGGCATCTCCGTGCGAGAAACCACCCTCGATCGAGGTCGCCGCGACGCAGTCGCCGCAGCGGGTGCTTGAGTTGCTGGGATCCGATCCGCTGGGCCTGAGGCAGGTCGAGGCGGATGCGCGGGCCCGCACCTTCGGCCCCAACGCGGTCCGCTCCCATCACGCTGGCGCGCTGGCGGTGCTGGCAGGCCAACTGGCCAGCCCGCTGCTGTGGCTGCTCGTCGGAGCGGCGATCGTGTCGGCTCTGGTGGGTGAGGGGATCGGCGCTGCCATCATCGGGGCGATCCTGCTCGCGTCGGTGGGGTTGGGGTTCGCTAACGAGTACAAGGCCGCTCGCGCGGCCGCGGCCCTGCATTCTGAGATCAGGCACGTGGTCACGGTCGTTCGCGACGGGGCGCCGAGCGCCGTTGACGTCACCCACCTGGTCCCCGGCGACGTCGTGCATGTCGACGTCGGCACAATCGTCCCGGCCGACCTGCGGCTGCTGACTGCAGACAACCTCGAGTGCGACGAGTCGATCCTCACCGGCGAGTCGCTACCTGCGCCCAAGGGAATGGCACCCGTTCCATGGTCTGCGGCGCTGGCGCTGGCCGACCTGTCGTCGTGCCTTTTCATGGGTACCGTCGTGCATGCCGGGGCGGGCCAGGCAGTAGTGGTAGCGACAGGGCGGCTCACCCAGTTCGGGCGAATCGCGGTCGGTCTGGGCGAGAAGCACCCCCAGACCCAGTTCCAGCTGGGTCTTACGGCCTTCTCCGGCCTGTTGGCCAAAGTCGGTGGGGCGCTGAGCATCGTGATCTTCTTGGTGAACCTCGCGCTGGGGCGTCCACCCATCGAGGCTGCGCTCTTCTCGCTGGCCGTCGCGGTGGGGATCACCCCTCAGCTGCTCCCCGCCGTGGTGTCCACCAGCCTGGCGACCGGGTCGCGCGCCCTCGCCCAGAAGAAGGTCCTCGTCAAGCGACTGGTGTGCATCGAGGACCTCGGCGACATCGACGTGCTGTTCACCGACAAGACCGGCACGCTGACCGAGGGCCGCATCAGTTTCGAGCGCGCTATCGATCCCAGCGGAGGCGACAGCCCCGGGGTGCGTCGGCTCGGACTGGTCTGCAACGAAGCGTCCATATCGGGTGGGACCGCGGTCGGTGGCAACGCCCTCGACGTGGCAATCTGGGAAGCACCCGGATCGATGGACGTCCCCATGAGCGGGGTGGCGCGCATCGACATGGTCCCCTTCGATCACGATCGGCGCTGCGTCTCCATGCTGGTCGACCTCGGCGCAGAGCGGATACTCGTCACCAAGGGCGCCCCCGAGTCGGTGCTCGATCGATGCGTCGACGTGCCCGCCGAAGCCCGTGAGGTGCTCGATCGTGAGTTCGCCGCCGGCAAGCGAGTCGTGGCCATCGCGACCAGGCCGGCTCCGGAGCTGACCACGCTCACCCCCGGCGACGAGCACGGCCTGCGACTTGCCGGGGCTCTGATCTTCCTCGACCAGCCCAAGGCCTCAGCGGCCCCCTCGATCGCCCGGCTCGCGGACCTCGGCATCAGGGTGAAGGTCGTGACTGGGGACAACCCCCTCGTCGCCGAGACGGTATGCCGAGCCCTCGGCCTCGCCTCCCGGGCCACGCTCACGGGGGCGGACCTGGACGCGATCAAGGACGGCCAGCTGCAGGACGCCGTCACCCGCACCACGATCTTCGCCCGCGTCAGCCCGGAACAGAAGGCTCGCATCGTGCGCGCTCAGCGCCAGGCCGGCTCCGCCGTCGCCTTCCTGGGCGACGGCGTGAACGACGCGCTCGCACTGCATCACGCCGACGTGGGCATCTCGGTCGATTCGGCGACCGACGTCGCCAAGGACGCCGCGGACATCATCCTTCTCGAGCGGGATCTCGGCGTGTTGGCCGAAGGCGTCGCCGAAGGGCGGCGGATCTTCGCCAACACCATCAAGTACGTCCTGATGGGCACGTCGTCGAACTTCGGCAACATGTTCAGCGTCACCGTGGCGGCTGCGTTCCTGCCGTTCCTGCCGATGCTGCCCTTCCAGGTGCTGCTCAACAACTTGCTCTACGACACGAGCCAGATGGCGCTGCCCACGGACCGGGTCGACGGCGAGCAGCTCGCCCGTCCCTCGCACTGGGACATCGCCTTTGTCCGCCGGTTCATGGTCCGCTTCGGGCCGATCAGCTCGGTCTTCGACTTCGCCACCTTCGCGGTGATGCTGTGGGGTTTCCACGCCGCGGCTGCGCTGTTCCGTTCCGGCTGGTTCGTCGAGTCCCTCGCAACCCAGACCCTCATCGTGTTCGTCATCCGCACCCGTCGTGTCCCGTTCTTGCGCAGCCGCCCGTCGCTGCCCCTGCTCGTCTCGGTCGTCGCGGTGGCCGTGATCGGCGGGTTGATCCCGCAGAGCCCACTCGCGGAGACGCTCGGGTTCGCAGCGCTTCCGCTGAGCTTCTTCACCGTGCTGATGGCGTTCGTCGTCACCTACCTGGTGTTCGTGGAGGTGGCCAAGTACCTCTTCTACCGGGTCCACTCGACCACCACGGACAGGGAACTACGCCGTGGGCAATCCCATCGGGTAAACCGGGTCGCCGCCCGATGGAGCCACCACGCGCCACTGCCCTCGGGGGGCTCACCGCCATTCACACCCGTCGGCCGGGGACGTGCCGCGAGCTAAGGACTTGCGCGCAGGTAGGGTCCGACATCGTGGACCCCGGGGATACCTGGCTTGGTCGCAGGATGCGAAGGAGTGGGCGCATGCCGGCAATGAGCAGCACCGAACGTATCTACCTGCGGATGGAGCGAACCGGGTTTCCGTGTGACATCGCTGGGATCAACCTGCTGGAGCCATCACCTGAGGGTGCGCTGCCGTTCGAACAGGTGCGCGCCATTCTCGCCCAGCGTCGCCATCGCTCGCCCCTGTTGACCCGTATGCTGGCGCCCGCCCCGCTTGGCATCGGCGAGGACCGGTGGACACAGGCCTCGACGCTGGACCTCGACGCGCATATGCACCACAGGACGGTCCCCGAGCCAGGGGATATGGATGCCCTGCTGGCCACGGTCTTGGAGGTGTCGAAGGACCCGCTCGACCGCAGCCGCCCGCTGTGGGAGGTGTGGTATCTGACGGGGCTGGCCGGCGGCGCGGCAGCATTCGTGTTGCGCACGCACCACGCGGCCATCGACGGCATGGGGATAATGCAGCTGCTTCAGGTCCTCTTCGACACCGAGCCCACGCCAGTAGACCTGGACCAGGTGCCGCAGCCGGTCGAGGGCCGGCCCTACCCGTCGGTGCTGCGCAGGGCCCTGTTCGAGGTTCCCAACCGGGTCGCCACAGAAGTGGTGACAACCGGGCGGATCGTCAAGAAGGTGGGCGCCGCGGTTCCAAAGGTCATGGTGGGCACGCCGGCGCGCGTGGTACGGCAGGCCGCCCCCAAGCTCGGGAGCTTGCTGCGGCTCCAGCAGCTGCCAGAGCCGGCGCACCTGCCCGGGTACATCCCTTCCCCGACCGGACAGCCGCCGGTCACGGTGTTCAACCACTATGCGGACAACCCGCGCAAGTCAATGGCGGTCATCTCGTTGCCGCTGCAGCAGATCAAGCAGGTTCGCCGCGGGTTCCCTGACGTGACCGTCAACGACATCCTGTTTGCCCTGGTGACCGGCGCTCTGCGGGACTACCTCACCGACCACGACGATCTGCCTGACCGGCCCTTGCGGACCACCTGCCCGGCGAGCATCCGGGTGCCAGGCATGCCCGCCGGTGAGGGCAACCACATCACCACTATCTGGGTCGACCTGCCTGTCCACCTGCCCGACCCGGCCCAGCGGCTGCTCGCGGTCAGTGCCAGTGCCACAGCGGCCAAGGACGCCCTGCCCGAGTCGCTGGCATCCTGGCAGAACCTGTCCGACGTTGGGGACCTGCTGCTGCCGGGAGTGGTATCGGCCACGATGGCTTTCGCCGGGACGCCGGTCTTCGGCCTGCTCCCCCCCACCCAGAACCTCACCGTGTCGACCCTCGTCGGGCCTCCTGAACGGCTCTACTTGGCCACCCGCAGGCTCACCCACATGTACGCCAGGACGATCATCTGCCCACCGATCCACCTGTTCGTCCAGGCCCTGACCTACGACGGCAAGATCGACTTCAGCATCACCACGCTCGAGCAGCTATGCCCCGATCCCCAAACGCTCGCCGACGGGTTGCGCGTGGAGCTCGACCGACTCATCGCGACCGTGCCCTGAGGGTCTCTCGCGGCGGGCCGTACGCCTGATGGGCGCAGGGACATCGCAACGCCATTGCCGTGACAGCAGGTGACGAGGGCCGGGCTCCTAGGGCGGCTCGTAGAGTGGTCTGGTGACCCGGCCGACGGTGACCAGCCTGCGGGACATCGCGGTCCCGGCATACGGGCCCACCATCCTGGCCTCGACCGGAACCGGCGCGACCCTGCCCGTGATGGCCCTCACCGCCCGCGACCTGGGGGCGAGCGTCGGAATGGCTGCGTTCGTGGTGGCGCTGCTTGGGCCTGGGGCAGCTGGCCGGGGACCTGCCGGCCGGTGCGCTCGTCCACCGCAGCGGGGAGCGGGCGGCGCTGCTCATCGCATGCGGCGCTGTGGCCCTCGGAGCTTGCTTGAACTGCAACTCGCGCGGCGGTCAGGCGGCGGCGTGTGCCTGGCCAACCACCGTTCTCCAAGTCGAGCACCGGATCCGATCGTTGATTTGGAAAACGATGGTTGCCCTGTGACTCAAGTGACTCAAGTGACTGGAGGACGCTATCGGGATCGTGGTTGACGACTAGCGCGCCAGTCGCGCCAGCGGCTCGCCGTCGACTCGCCAGATGGTCCACTCGTCCTGGGCGACGGCGCCGAGCTTCTCGTAGAACCGGTGGGCCGGCTCGTTCCAGTCCAGCACCCACCACTCCAGCCGCGGGTATCCCCGCTGCAGGCACACCCGGGCCAGCTCGGTGAGCAGCATCCGACCGATGCCGAGGTGGCGGTGCTCAGGCGTGACGAACAGGTCCTCCAGCCAGAGGCCGTGGCGCACCTTCCACGTCGAGAAGGTGACGTACCAGATGGCGATGCCGGCGAGCGTCCAGCCGTCGGCGGTGGCCACCTCGGCGACGTGGCAGAAGACCTGCGGCCGCTCGCCGAAGAGGGCGGCCTCCAGGTCCTGCGCGGTGCCCTCGACCGCGTCAGGCTCACGTTCGTATGCCGCGAGCGCCTCGACCATCGCCAGGATGGCAGGGCAGTCGTCCGGCTCGGCGGCCCGGACCCGCACTGGGGCAGGCCGGACCGCAGAGGGCCGCGTCACGCCGTCGCCGCGGCCTTCTCCTCGTCGGTCGCCGCGCGCACGACGATCCGGGTCCACGCCCCAACGTAGATCCGGTCGTCGTCCTCCAGCTCGCGCTTCTGCCCCACCGGGATGGCGTCCTCGGGCAGCGCACCTCCCGCCGCGCCGATGAAGGTCCCGTTCGATGAGCCCAGGTCCTCGACGAACCACCGCCTCCCGTCGGTGGTCAGCTGCGCGTGCCGGCGGCTCACGCCGCTGTCGCTCGTGCAGTCCACGTCGGGAATGATGTTCTTGCTGGCCGAGACTCGCCCGATGAGCGCGCTGCGGATGGTGAGTGGCACGACGGTCGGCAGCCCGGGGGAGGGCATCGCCTCCTCGGCGTCCTGCACGGCATACCACTCAGGGTCGATCCACACCTCGGCCACCCACTCCAGGGGGACGGCAGGAGGTATGCCGGGTGCGTGCGGCGTCGGGACCTCGCCGGCTTGGGGGGTCTCGTCGGGAGCCGGCGGGACGGCCCCTCGCGGCATGGCGCCGGTCGTGAAGTCGTACCCGCAGGCCTCACAGAACAGCGAGTCGGGTGCGCTGACGGCCTGGCAGTTCGGGCAGGTCTGTCCAGCCGGCTCGGCGGGCGGCGAAGCCGGGGCACCGACCTCGGCCTCGGGCACCGGCGGCTGGGCCGCCAGGTCGATCTTGGCCCCGCAGGTGTCGCAGAAGTCCTCCGCCTCGGACGTGTGGCCGTTCGGGCAGGTCACACTCACTTCTTGATCCTTCGGGTCTTCGTCGAGGCGGTGTCCAGGGCCATCTCGTCCATCCGCTGGACGCCCTTCTTCAGACGCACCGTGCCGGCCTCGGCGTCGTCGATCTCGACGACCTTCTTCAGCCGCGACGTCATCTCCTCGTCACCGGCGGCGTTGGCCAGCTGCACTGCCCGGCCCAGCTTCGCCGTCGCGTCGGCGTCCTGCCCGGCGGCCTTGGCGGCCAGACCGTCCTGGATGACGGCCGCGAGCTCGGCCTGGCCGGTGTACCGGGCCACCTGGTCGTCGATGCGCGTCGTGAGCGCCTCGTCGTTGGACCAGGTGGCCTTGACCAGCGCCTGGGCCTGGACCTCGTCGCGGATGGCGATCTGCACCCGGGACGCCAGCTGCTCCTGGCCGATCGACTTGGCCGGCAACCGCACCGCGACATGGTAGTCGCGGGTCTCGTCGGCCCAGGCTCCGGTCGGGAACGCCGACGTGAGCGGGTTGACCTGACTGCGCTTGCTCGTGAGGTCCTCCAGGTTGGGCGCCACCTGCTTGACGAAGAGGGTCTGCGCCCCCTGCGGCGCCCAGACCCGAAGGTCCACCGACGCGATCCCGCGTGCCATCGAGGCGCGGATCAGCCGGGCGAACTCCTCGGCCATCCGCTCCGGCTGGGGGATGAGGTCGACGGTGCCGAGCAGGGCCGAGGCGATCCGACGGACCTCGCCGACCTGCCAGCGGTCGCCCAAGCCCCGGCAGTCGCACTGGAAGAACCCGGTGGCGCCGTAGATCGCCTGGGTGAGCTGGTCGGGGCTCTCGTGCTCGTTGGCGCCGTCGGTCAGCAGGATCGCGTGGCGCTGGGTGGCCTGCGGGACGGTGAGGAAGACCTCCTTGGCCTTGGTCAGCCAGGTGCCCATCGCGGTGCCCCCGTCGGCCCGGAAGCCCTGCAGGGCGCCGATGGCCTCCTGGCGGGTGCGCGGGTCCATGCGGACCATCTGGGCCATGCCGTACCGGGGGTAGACGAGCGTGCCCACGTGGTTGCCGGCGATGACGGCGAACCACGTGCCGTCGACGATCTCGTTGAGGGCCGCGGTCGCGGCATACCGTCCTTGGGCAATCCCGTTGGGGCCCATGGATCCCGACGTGTCGACGATGACGATCTCGGCCGCCTCGGCGCCGGTGCCGGCGCTGATCGAGCCGGCGCCCGTGCAGGTGACCCGCACGATCGCGTGGACGTCGGTGCCGCCGTCGGGCAGGAACTCGTTCTGGAAGACCTCAGTGGTGAACTGTGCCATCGGCGCTGTCCTCTCCGGTGCTGGCTGGCGTCGTGGTGCCTGTCGGCGATATGGCGGCGGCGGGCTCGGCGTCGGCCGCTGGCGGCGCGGACGTGGCCCCCACCCTGGCCAGCGCGACGGTGATGTTGTCCGCGCCGCCCTTGTCGTTGGCGAAGTCGGTGAGCGCCTGGGCGAGCGTGACCGGGTCCAACCCGGACGGACCCAGCGACGCGACGGTCGAGCCGACCAGGGCGCGCAGCTCGGTGGCGTCCGAGCAGTAGTTCCACAGCCCGTCGCTGCAGACCAGCAGCCAGCCGTCCTCGGTGAGCTCGACGTGGTCGGTGTGCGGGAGCAGGTCCTCGGGGGAGTCGATGCCCAGCCAGCGGGTGATGGCGTGCGCCTGCGGCCCGGTCTCGGCGTCCTTGCGCGGCATCCCTTCGCGCATCCGCTCCGCGGCGAAGGAGTCGTCGGTGCTCAGCTGGCGCGGGGGCGACCCTGCCGCGTCGGGGAGCCAGTAGGCCCGGCTGTCACCGACGTTTCCGACGACCGCCGTTCCCTCGTCGACGAGCGCAGCGACGATGGTGCACGAGGGCGGGTTCGCAGCATCGACGTCGGGGGTGGCCGCCACCACGGCGTCCCGGGCGCGCTGGACGGCGTTGTTCAGCTGCGTCTCGATCGACCCGATGACGGCGTCGCGCAGGCCCATGCCGCGCGGCAGCGGGTCGTCCAGGATGTCGCGCGCCGCACGGGCGGCGGCCAGGCTCGCGATGTGCGAGTCGGTCGAGTTGGAGACGCCGTCGCAGACGACGAGCGCGGCGAACGACAAGGGCGCCTGGCCGGCGTGCAGCGCCATGGCGTCTTCGTTGCGGGTATGCCGTTTGCCGATGTCACACACGCCGCCCACCCAGGCCGCGGGGGCCTCGGTGAAGTGGTCACGGGGGTCGGGGCGCTTGGCGCCGCAGTTGTTGCAGTAGCCGTCCTCGAACTGGCCGATCTCGCACGCGGGGCAGGTCTCGGGTGCACCGTCCACCTCGACGACGGGGCCACGGGCCACCGGCCCGGTCCAGCCGACGTCGAGCGGGGACTCCTCACCCGCGACCGCGGTCTGGGCCCGTCCGGGCGTCTGGCGGGTCTGCGTCTCCGGGCTCACGGTGGTCGCGGCCGGGCTGGGGCCGCCGGTGAAGTCATGGCCGCACTGTTCGCAGAAGAGCGCGTCGGGAGCACGACCCGCACCGCAGGCCGGACAGGTGCTTGCCATGGTTCCTCATCGTAGGGTCCACGGCCGCACCTCGTTGGCCCGGTCGACCAGGGCGGTCTTCGGGCCGCGGTCGGGCGTGAGGCGGGCCAGCTCACGCAGGGCCGCCTCCAGGCCCACCCGCACCCCGTGGTCGGAGCCCGGGATGGCCGTCGAGCCGGACCTGCTTGTCCGGGCCGTCCTTGCCGGTGACGTGGGTCAGCGCGTTCTCGAACACCTCGACCCGCAGGGCGGCCCGGTCCTTCGGGTCCATCGGCACCTGGCTGACGCTGTTCAACGCCTCGGCGAGCGTCGGTAGGCCCTCCCCGGACGCGGCCAGCAGGTGGGCGCGCTTCTGGCGAGCCAAGGCGTACGCGCGCGAGGTCGTCGCCACCAGGTCCAGGGCCTCGACCGCGCCCCTGACGTCCCCGCGAGCCTGGCGGATCCGGGTCATGCCGAACGCCCCCGCTGGGGTGTAGTTCGCGTCGGTACGCGCGCACGCGGCATACAGCGCCTCGGCGATCTCGGACTCGCCGCTGACCTCACAGGAGAAGGCGAGGGCGAACTTGGGGGCCAGCTCGCCGGGGACCTGACCGTAGACCGCGTTGAAGGCGCTCTGCGCCGCTGCCGCGTCGCGCTGGGCGAGCGAGAGCAGCCCCTGCAGCCACACGGCGCGCCACTCCCACGGGTCCTCGCGCAGCAACGTGGCGGTGGCCTCGTTGACGACGCCCGGGTCCTGCACGTCCAGCCCGACCCGCGCCAGGCTCAGCAGCACCTCGGGGGACTTCTGGCGGACCTCCCGCAGCGCGGAGAGCCGCTCGTTGGGGCGCAGGCCGGTCAGCCCGGCGAGGAAGCCCATCTGCGGGTCGTGCGGGTCTGGCCGCAAGGCCGGCAGGGTGTACCAGTCCAGGGTGTCGGTGGAGATCGACGGCTCCTCGAACAGCAGCGACGCGGCCGAGGAGATGGCCCGGCCGGACTTGCGCTGCGCGGCGACTATCTCGCGCAGCACGCCGAGCAGCTGCACCCGCATCTCGTCGGCAGAGGCGAACCGGTCGTCCGGGGACTTCGCGCACGCCTTGAGCAGCAGCCGGTAGAGCGAGTCGTACTGCTGGAAGAGCGGGACCTCCTCGACCGGCGGCAGCGAGTCGAGGTAGGTCGTCTGGTAGCCCCGGAACTCGATCATGAGCACGACGAGGGTGCGCCCGATCGTGTAGATGTCCGAAGCCGCCGAGACGCCCATCTCGGCGACCTCCGGCGCCTGGTAGCCGACCGTGCCGAAGATCGCCGAGTCCTGGTCGTCGATGCGCCGCACGCCACCGAGGTCGATGAGCTTGACGTCGTCGCCGACCTGGATGACGTTGTCCGGCTTGAAGTCGCAGTAGACCAGGCCCAGGTCGTGCAGGTACTGGAAGGCCGGCAGGATCTCGACGATGTAGGCGAGCGCCTGGTCCGGGGGCAGCGGGTCGTAGTGGCCGCTCTTGCGTAGCCGTTGTTTGAGCAGCGCCTTGAGCGAGGTGCCCCCGACGTACTCCATGACGATGTAGCCGGCGTCCTCGTGGGTGACGAAGTTGTAGATCTCGACGATGGCCGGATGCTCGACCTGGGCCAGGAAGCGCTGCTCGGCGATCGCCGCGGCGAGCGCGTCGGGGTCGCCGGTGTTCAGCAGCCCCTTGAGCACGACCCACCGGTTGGAGACGTTGCGGTCGCGCGCGAGGTAGATCCAGCCGAGCCCGCCGTGGGCCAGGCACCCGGCCACCTCGTACTGCCCGGCGACCAGGTCGCCGGGGTGCAGCTTGGGGTCGAAGGAGAACGGCTGGCGGCACTTCGCGCAGAAGCCGGTGGTCCGCCCGGGCCGGCCCTCTGTGGAGCGCCCGACCGCCGCACCGCAGTTGGAGCAGAACCGCTTGTTCTCCGGGACGACGGGGTTCTTCATCACGGCCTCGGCCGCGTCGATGGCCGGCATCGGCGGGATGGTGGTGAGCCCGGCTCCCAGCCGGGCCGCGCGCATCCGCTGGCTACCTGACGTGACCCGCCTCGTGGCGGCCGTCCCGCTCTGGCGCGCCCGGGCCGAGCCGATGGCCGTGGCGGACAGCCGGTGGCTGGCCCGCGACGCGCTCGACGCGGTGGCTCCGAGCGGCGATGTCGCCGCGGATACATCGGATTCGGCGGAGGTGCCGCACACGTCGCAGTAGCCGTCGAGGATGTGACCGGTGCAGCCGGGCTGCGCGCACGGCGTGCCGTTGGGGACCGAGGAGACGGCCTGCGGCTGGGGGCGGGCCGGTGGGGTGATCGGCTCCTCCTCCTCGGGCACCGCGCTCGGCGCGGCGGGGGTCCCGCAGACGTCGCAGTACCCGTCCAGGATGGTCCCGGTGCAGCCGGGCTCGGTGCAGGTCGCCGTCGTGCTCGTCACGCTGTGCCCCTTTCGCCGTCGTCACGGCCGTGCTCCCTTCGTCGTGATCGCCTGCAGGTAGGCCTGGTATGCCGCGAGCAGGGCTCGGGCGCGGGGCAGGTCGGTGGGCCGGGTCGCAAACACCGCGTCGATGCGCTCGCGCAGGTGGTCCAGGTCAGGGTCGGCAAGCCCGGCAGCCTTGGCCTGGGCGGCGAGCGCACCGGCATACCCGTGCACCTCGTCGCGCTCGGCGAGGGCCTGCGAGTATGCCGTGTGCACCCGGCTGAGCGCGCGGGATACCGCGTCGAGGCGCAGCAGGTAGGTGTCGACGTCGGCGGGAGCGGCGGGTATCTCGCCGAGGGCGCGCACGTCCGGGACGGCCAGGCGGGGCGCGGGCGTCACCGCGGCGACACATTCGCCCACGAGGGCGGTGATCGCCTCGCCGCGGGCCTGCAGCTCGCTGCGCAGCTGGCGGGCGCGCTCGACGTCGCGGGCGTCGTCGAGGCGCTGGCCGGCACCGACGATGAGGTCGCGCTCGGCGCCTGCGGCGTCGTACTCCAGCGGGGCGAGCAGCCCCCCGACGTCCGCGCCGCGCTTGGCCCGGTCGGTGACGTCGAGCAGGCGCTGCTCGAGCCGGGTGAGCACCTGGCGGGCCGCCTCGCGGTCGGCTCCCGAGGGAACCAAGGAGATCTGGTCGCGGATCCGCTCGACGGTTGCCCGGACGTCCTTGACCCGGATGCCGACCTCGGCCCCGGACGGCTCCAGCGAGAGGCGGGCCCGCAGCGAGGCGGTCATCGCATCGGAGAGCCGGCACGCCTCGGGAAGGGAGAGCCCGAGCGCACCGCTCGTCGACGGCGCGATCGCGCCCGCCGCAGACCCGGGCGCGACGTCCAGGCGCCCCCAGATGAGGGTGGACAGCCGTTCGGCCTGGGCCGGGCCCACCCGGCCCGAGTCGAAGGTCACCTCGAGCAGGTCGTACCGGTCGGAGATCGCCTTCCACAGCGCCATCGACACGAGCATGTCCCGGCTGAAGCTGTCCCGCTCGCTGGAGGCAAGCGCGGCCGAGTCGAGCCCGTCCAGCTCCTGCTTGCGCCGGTCGCGCCACACGCCGAGGTCGCGCAGGTAGGCGAACGCCTCGTGGACGTCGACCGGGGAGCCGAGCCGGCCCGGGGCGTCAGGGGCAACCGTTGTCGAGGTCGCGCCACCCGACGTGGTCCGGCCGCCCTCGTTGGGCGGAACGGGATCCAGCGACAGGCTCACGTCAGGCCCGCCCGTAGGTCGCGGCGGGGGGCGAAGCCGGACCCAGCGCCGGCTGTAGCCATCGGTCGTAGCTGGCCTGCCAGCGCCCGTCGGAGCGCATGTCAGCGAGCACCCGGTTGACGTACTGGACGAAGCCGCGGTCGTCCTTGTTGAAGCCGATTCCGTAGGGCTCGCTGGTGATCGGTGCGCCGGGCGGGACGAAGGCGTACGGGTCCTGGTCGACGAGGCCGGCCAGCACCGTGTCGTCGCCGGTGATCGCGTCGACCGCGCTCTGCTGGAAGAGCACCAGGCAGCCGGTGTGCGTGTCGGCCGCGACCGGGATGACCGAGGGGAACTCGGCCAGCTTGGCCAGGCTCGACGTGCCGGCCGGGTGCGCACACCTTCTTGCCGGAGAGGTCACCGAGGGTCGTGGCCGTCGACCCCTTGGGCACGAGGATCTTCTGGCCGGCCTGGTAGTAGACGCTGGAGAAGGCGATGTCGTTCCACCGGGCGCACGTCATCGTCATGGCGCGCACGACAATGTCGACGGTGCGGTTCTGCAGCACCGGGATCCGGTCGGCAGCGGTGATGACGACGAGCTGGACCTTGCTCGGGTCGCCGAAGATCGCCCTGGCCACCTGCGAGACGACGTCGATGTCGAATCCTTCGATCTGCCCGGTGAGCGGGTTGCGCGCCCCGAGCAGCTGGGTGTCGGCGGACACGCCAGCGATGAGGTAGCCGCGATCGCGGATCTGGGCCAGCCGGCCGGTGAGCTGGCCCGCCGGTGGCAGGCTCGGCAGCGGGTCGTAGGACTGGGTGGCGTTCGGGCACGTCGGCTGCGCTGGGGGCGGCGGCTGGGCGAGCCGCGCCCGCTTGCCGTGGGCGAGGCGGTGGGCAGCACGGTGTCGGCGTAGCGGCCCGAGCCGCAGCCGGCCGCGACCAACAGCAGCGAGACCAAGGCGGCGAGCAGCAGCCATCGGCGGCTCACCGGTACTCCTCCACCCGCTGGTTGACGCCGCGCAAGGCCAGCCACGCGCTGGCGAGGCCGACGAGCGAGCAGCAGCACCGCGGTGACGAGAACCCGTCCGCGCGGAGCGGTGACGTCGGACGTCATGGCCTGCTGGTAGCCCTCGAGCGCCTGCCCGAGACCGGAGTCGAACTGGGTGAACAGCGCGCGCGGCTTGCCCGCGCCCGGGTCGGTGGCTTGGGCGACTGCGCCGTTCCAGTCGCCGCCGTCGTCGAGCTTGCGCACGGCCGCATGGGCGTCGGCGTATGCCGTCCAGGCGGTCGTGAGCTGCTGGGCCGAGGTGCCCGACCCGCCGTACCAGCGGATCTTCCCGACGTTGGCCAGCTGTTCACGCACCTGCGCGTCGCGGGCCTTCCAGGCGTCCTCGTAGGTCTTGGCCTGGCCGCGGGCGATCAGTCCCGAGGCTCTCGTTGGATTTGGCGTCGAATGCCGCTGACCGGGCGGTCGCGAGCGCCAGAGTGCCGGCGAACTGGTTGTCTCGCACCGCGCCGATGTCGCGCGACACCCCGGTGACGACGAACGCGCCAATGAGGAAGGCAACCAGGACCGCGGCGATCCCGGCCGACAGCGGCACGTTGATGTAGCGATGGGTCCGCTTGGCCAGCCACACCGCGACCAGCCCGAGGACGGCGAGGCTCAGCACCCCGACGATCACCAGAGCCAGGGCGTTGCCGGCGCTCGCGAACTCGCTCTGGGCTCGCTCGGTGTTGGCCTTGGCGACGGCGTCGACGATGGGCAGGGCCTGGCCCCGCAGCGTCGTGCTCGCGTTCTTGAGGTACTGCGCGCCGATCGGCAGGCCCTGGCGGTTGTACGCGCGGGCCTGCTCGATGGTGCCGGCATACGACTGGACCGTGGCGTTGAGCGCAGACAGAGCCGTCCCGTCCGCCGGCTGGGCCGTGGCCGCCGCGGCGATGTTCGTGGCGACCCGGTCCATGGCGGCCTCGAAGTCGGCGCGTTGGGCCGGGTCCTCCAGCCCACCGACGAGGAACGCGTTGGTCGCATCGGCGTCGGCACGCAGGATGTCGGAGTAGATCGACTGGACGCGCACCACCTGGGTCGTGTTGAGCCCGGCCCGGTCGAGGGCGCCGGCGACCGACCAGAGGTTGGCGGCACCGGCGATCCCGAAGACCGCCGCGGCGAACGCGGCCACGGCACCGAGCAGGCGCATCCGGCCAGGGGTGCCTTCGAAGGTGCGCCCGGCCCACGCCCGCAGGCCCTGCATCGGCGCCGCTGACCCAGCCGCTGGCGGGGCGGCCGGGTCGTCCGGGTGCCGGGGTCCCAGCCCGGGCGTAGGCCGGCACCGGCGGTCCGGCCGCCCCGGGTGGGGCGGCCGCCGCGGCGGTGGGCTGCTGGGTCATGCGGGGGCTCCCGTCTGGGTCTGCGGCGGTTCGTCTTGGGTCTTGGGGGGCTGGGTTTGCGGTGTCTGGGACGTCGAGTCGCTGGGTTCGACGTGGTGCTCGATGTCGACCAGGTCCACCGGTTCGGACGTCACTGGTTCGGACGTTCCAGTGGGGTCTTCGAGTTCCGCCGGTTGCTCGTTCTCGGCCTGGAAGTCCTCGACGAGCAGCTCCCGCAGCTGCTCGGCGGTGGGTTCCTGCTCGTCGCGCAGCCGCCAGGCGTGCCGCCCGATAGCCTCCTCGAGCAGGTTGCGAGCGAACCGGCCGTTGCCGAACGCTTGGTCACGGGCAGTTCCCGCCAGAATGCTCCGGAAGCGGGTCTCTGCCTCGGCGGTCACCGTGTAGTCGGAGGCGCCGGCGAGCTTGTGCAGGATCCCGACGATCTCGGAGTCGGTGTAGTCCTCGAACTCGATGACCGTCTTGAACCGGCTGGCGAGGCCGGGGTTCTGGGCGATGAACACGACCATCGGGTCGGGGTAGCCCGCGACGATGACGACCAGGTCGTCGCGGTGGTCCTCCATCTCCTTGACGAGGGTGTTGACGGCCTCCTGGCCGTACTGGTCGCCCGAGAGCGAGTACGCCTCGTCGATGAACAGCACCCCGCCGTACGCCTTGGCACACACCTCGGCGGTCTTGATGGCGGTCTGGCCGAGGTACCCGGCGACCAGCTCGGACCGGTCGACCTCGACGAGCTGGCCCTTGGGCAGCAGCCCGAGCGCCCGGTAGATCCCGCCGACCATCCGGGCCACGGTCGTCTTGCCGGTGCCGGGGTTGCCGACGAAGACGAGGTGCCGGGTCAGGTCCGGGCTCTTGAGGCCCGCCTTGCGCCGCAGCGCGTCGACCTTGAGCATCGCGACCTGCTGGTGCACCTCCCGCTTGACCCGCTCGAGACCGATCATGGCGTCGAGGTCGGCGAGCAGCTCCTCGAGGGACTTGGCGGGCTGCTCCGGCTCGGCGGGGGTGGGTGCCGCCCCGGCCTCGGCCTGCGTCGCCGCCTCGTCGGTATGCCGTTCGCCCGGCTCGGTCTCGCCCGTCGGCGCGCCGGGTGCCTCGGGGGCGCGCGTCCACTGGTCGGCGCCGGCCTGCAGGCCGTGCAGGTGGTACGGGTCCAGCAGCAGGCCCGGGCCCCCGCCGCCTTGGCTCCACCCGGGCAGTCGGGCCAGCAGGTCGCGGGCGTCGGGGGGCGGGCTGCTGGGTGCGGCCGCGCCCAGCTGAGCAGCGGCGGCGACCGAGGCGTTGCCGGTGACCCGCATGGTCGGCTCGCCCAGCGTGCACGCGGCGGACGCGACCTCGGCCAGCGCCTTGGCGTACTCGGCAGCGCGGCCCCGGTCGGTCACCGCCAGCTCGGCGAGCAGCGTCGTCGGGGACTGGCGCCACTTGCGCCCTCGGGACGCGGCGTCGAAGAACCCGGCGTTGGCCGCCGCGAGCTCGGTCGGTGCACCGTCCTGGGACGCGGCCCAGTCCTGCGCGGCGCCCGGGGCGGACTCGGCGATCGCCGCGGCGAAGACGAGGGCCTCGTCGCGGGCCCGCTCCGGTGGCAGGCCGGCCCGCTCTGCGACGGCGACGAGAGCCTCGACCGCCTCACGTAGCTGGGTCATCAGCTCTGCCCTCCCGTGGGGGGCTGCAGCCGGATGTTCGGCTCGGCGGCCGGCCCCTCAGGCCCAGCCGGCATCGGCGGCAGAGGCGTGTCGGACCCGACGTTGAGGACCCCGCCGGTGGAGGCGTGCCCGAACTTCTCCTGCAGGAACCGGCCGTGCACGACGAGCGCCTCGGCGTCGGCGCGGTTGATCGCGTCGAAGATCTTGTCCATGGTCAGCCCGAGCAGGTCGAGCTGGTCGATGAGGATCATGAGGGGGGTCTTGCCGCGGTCGACGGGCCGGGAGTCGGCCCAGCTGCGCGGCAGTCGCAGGTAGCCGCCGATCGCCTCGGGAAGGTAGTCGGTGGCGGTCGCCATGACGTTGTACGCCTGGACGCTGCCGGCCCCGAGCCGGTCCATGCGCGGGATGGTCTCGCGGACGGTCTTGGTCACCCGGGTAAGGCGGGCCATGACCATCGAGGGCACCTTGCCCTCGCGCGCCTGGGCTTCGACGAGGTCGACTGCCGAGAGCAGGTCGGCGCTGGTGGGGACGGCCTCGATCTCGGGCTCGGGTTGCTCCTTACGGGCCCCGAAACCGAACCACTCGCCGATCCCCATGCCGGTCATTGTCCCCCTGAACCAGTGCCGCTGTCTGTCGTGGTCCGCCCGGAGCGGCCCCTGGGGTGAGCTGCCGCGCGAGGTAGGCGCCCGGCATACTCAGCGGTTCAGGTCGAGCGCGCCCATCTGCACGGTCGGTTGGACCCGGTTCGCCCGCTCCAGGTACTCCCGCGACTTGCTCACCTCGGACTCGAGCGTGCCGATCGTCGCCGCCATGTTGTCCAGGGCCTGCACCTTGAACGTGTCGATGGCGTCCATGGTCTGGTAGATGTTCTGGAACGCCGCCTGCAGCTGGGGCAGGCCGATCGTCGAGGCGGCGGCCTGCTCCTGGATGCGCACCGAGTTGTCGCGCAGCATCTCCGACGTGGACTGGATCAGCCCCGAGGTCGTCGTGTTGAGCGCGGTGATCTGGTCCAGGACGAGCTTCTGGTTGGACAGGGCCTGGGCGACGATGACCGCGGTGCGCAGCGCCGAGACCGTCGTGGTCGCGGCCCGGTCGACGCCCTTGACGAGCTCGATGTTGTTCTTGATGGTGATGTCGATGGCCAGGTAGTTCTGGATCGACACCGCGAGCTGGGTGAGCAGGTCCTGGTGCTTCTGGCGCACGTAGAACAGGACGTCCTGCTTGAGGGCCGTCCCCTTCTCCGGGTCGGCTGCCTCGACCGTGGCGATCTGGGCGGCGAGCTTGGCGTCGAGCCGCTCGGCGATGTAGACGTACTGGTTGAGCCGGCCCATCGAGTCCCAGAGGTTCTGCTTCTCCAGGTTGAGCGCGACGTTGTCGCGCTGCAGCTCGTCCTGCCCGTCTCGCAGTGAGTGCAGGATCGCGTCGAGGTGGCTCTGCGCCGACTGGTACTTGCGGAAGTAGTCGGTCAGCTTGTCCCCGAACGGGATCATGCCGAAGACCTTCTTGGCACCGTGGGCTTGGCTGGGGTCGAGGTCCTCGACGGTCTTGCGCAGGTCGAGCAGGGTGCGCCCGACCTTGCCCCCCTCGGACAGGCCGCCCTCCTGCATCGCGCGCACCGGTGAGCGCAGCAGCCGGTTGCTCGACTCGGCCGCCCGGCGGATGTCGTCGTCGCCCATGACCCGCACGTCGTTGGCCTTCGGCTTCGAACTGCGGCGACTTGGCCTGGGCGGTGAGCAGCGTCTGAAGGTAGGAGTCGACCTTGGCATCCAGGCCGGGCAGGGCCGCTGGGGGAACGGCTGGGGCCATCCGCGGGGCCGCGGTCGTGCTGATCGGCTGAGCCGCTGGAGGCGGTGGCTCCAGGCGCAGCTCGGACACGGCGGCCGGCGGAGCGAGCGGCTGGGCGGCGACGCCCGCGTCCTGGGCGGCGGCGGTCGGCGGCTGGTCGGTCATGGGTGGCTCTCCCTGGTCGGGGCCGTTCTGTAGTCGGCCGGGGCGGCGGTTGGGCTGCTCGCCGTCTGGACGTGCGGCCAATCTACGCGGTTCCCGCGGGTGAGGCAGCGACAAGGGCCAGCGGCATGGACCCGGCGGCACGGGGACAACGACACCGGGGTATGCCGGTTGCGTCAACGAGGCCTGGGGTGGAGGTCAGAACGTGTGTGGAGGTGTGGGCGTGCGCTACAGCGCTCGGTTTCACCTCTAGCCGTCAGAGAAGCGCTTGTGGGCGGTTCTCGGACGGGGTAGGTATGCCGAGGGCCGATCAGGCTGGAGTCGGGAATCGGCGGATAAGCCGTCCTTGAAGTCAACCAACCGGGGGGCGGCCCCAGAAATAGCCACGGTTCATAGCTGGTATCGCCATTGGGGAACATCCTGCACACCATGACGTGCAGGATGTTCCCCAGACCGTGCTGGCCGGCCCAATGGCGCCAGCGGGACGCGTGCCCCGCCGCCCGGCATACCTGGCTCACCCCGCGCCGAAGGTGTCCTTGACCTCGCGGCGCAGCAGCTTGCCGGAGGCGTTGTGCGGCAGGTGCTCGACGAAGACGACGCTCTTGGGGATCTTGTACCGAGCGAGGTTCTTGCCCAGGACCTCGAGGATCGCGTCCTCGGTGAGCGTCTGGCCTGCCTTCGCCACTACGACGGCGCGGCCGACCTCGCCCCACTTCGGGTCGGGCACACCGACGACGGCGCACTCGGCGACGCCCGGATGCTCGTAGATGGCGGCCTCGACCTCCGCCGGATAGACGTTCTCGCCCCCGGAGATGATCATGTCCTTGAGCCGGTCGACGATGTAGAAGAACCCCTCACTGTCCCTCGTGGCCAGGTCACCGGTGCGGATCCACCCGTCTTCGAGGAAGGCGTCGCGAGTGGCCTTGGGGTTCTGCCAGTAGCCCGGCGTCACATTCGGTCCCTGGACGAGCACCTCACCGGTCTGGCCGACCTGGGTGTCGCGGAACTCGGCGTCGACAAGGCGCACGTCGCTCCAGAAGTGCGGGGTGCCCGCGGAGCCGAGCTTGCGCAGCCCGTCGACCGCGCGCAGGAACGTGGCTCCCGGGGAGGTCTCGGTCAGCCCGTAGGCCTGGGAGATGGTAATCCCGCGCTCGGCATACTGACGCAGCAGGGTCTCCGGCACCGGCGAGCCGCCGCAGATCAGGGTGCGCAGGCTGCTCAGGTCCGCGTCGGCCCACTTGGGGGAGTGCAGCAGGGACAGGTACATCGTCGTCACCCCGAACAGGTGGGTGACGTGATGCGTCCCGATCTTCTCCAGCGCGGAGTCGGCGTCCCATGACTGCTCCAGGATCGCGGTACCGCCCTTGAGCAGCACCGCCATGACCTGCTGGCTGAGCGCAGCGGTGTGGAACATCGGCGCGGCAACGAGCGCGATCTCGTCGCCGCCGAGGTCGACGTCGACCATGAGGTTGAAGACGTTCCACGTGATGTTGCCGTGGGTGAGCATGACGCCCTTGGGCCGCCCGCTCGTCCCGGAGGTGTACTGGATCATGAGCAGGTCATCGAGCGTGATCGGCTCGTCGATCGGCGCAACCTCCCCCTCGACGAACAGCGACCCGTAGGGCGTCTCACCGGCCCGCGGGGACAAGCCGACCGTCTGCAGGCCAAGCCCGGCAACCTCCTCGGCATCGAGGATCGGCTGGAAGGGCGGCGACCAGATGAACAGCTTCGGTGCACAGTTGCCCAGGATGTATGCCGTCTCCGGCGGCGTGAGCCTGGTGTTCATCGGGACGAAGACCGCGCCCAGGCGAGCCGTGGCGACCATGGTCTCGACGAACTCGGTGCCGTTGGGCCCGAGGTAGACGACGCGGTCGCCACGCTGCACGCCAGCCCCCCGAAGTCCGTGCGCCAGGCGCGTGCAGCGGTCGTGCAGCTCGCGGTAGGTCGTCGTCCGCCCGCGGTCCAGCAGAGCCACCGCGTCTGGCGCCGTCCGAGTCCGCCGCGCTGGCCAGGATCCGATACCGCCGTCACGCATCGCGAACCTCCCTGTTCGTCACCTGTGGTCGTGCCCGCGCCACGTTTCCCGAACGCTGGCTCGACCCGGAGTCTAGGGATCGTCACCCGTGCTGTCTGCGGCCTAATGGTCGAGTGGGCCGGTTCGGGCTGATTTCGGCGCGGCGCGCAGGAGCGTGTAGTCTTCCGGTCGCACCACCGGCAGGAGTGCTCCTGCCGGCGCCCCAATAGCTCAGACGGCAGAGCGTTTCCATGGTAAGGAAAAGGTCTAGGGTTCGATTCCCTATTGGGGCTCCGGTCGGTGCCCCGGACACCGACCGACATGGCGGGATAGCTCAGCTGGTCAGAGCGCACGACTCATAATCGTGAGGTCGCGGGATCGAGCCCCGCTCCCGCTACGAACGCACGAGCCGAACAGGAACGGGTAAAGCCATGGCCAGCAAGACCACCGACATCCGCCCCAAGATCACCATGGCCTGCGTCGAGTGCAAGAACCGCAACTACATCACCCGCAAGAACCGCCGCAACGACCCCGACCGGCTGTCCATGAGCAAGTTCTGCCCCAACTGCGGCAAGCACACCGAGCACCGCGAGACGCGCTAGCGCAAGCGCAGACCCCGGTCCGTGCCAAGGTGAGCGCATGACCCGCATCGGAACTCTCGACGTGCTGCCCATCTGTCTCGGAGGCAACGTCTTCGGCTGGACGGCCGACGAGCCCACGACATTTGGCGTGCTCGACGCCTTCACCGAGGGCGGCGGCTCGTTCGTGGACACGTCGGACTCCTACTTCCAGTCCGCACCGGGCAACACCGGCGGCGAGTCCGAGGCCCTCATCGGCGGGTGGCTGCAGGCCCGAGGGCCACAGGCACGCGAGCGGCTGACCATCGCGACCAAGGTCGGCAAGTGGCAGCGCCGCCTCGGCCTCGCCCGCTCCAACGTCCGGGCCGCCCTCGACGACTCGCGCCGGCGCCTTGGCATCGACGTCGTCGACCTGTACTACGCCCACGAGGACGACCCGTCGCAGGGCATCGAGGACATCGTCGCCACGTTCGACGAGCTGGTCCGCGAGGGCTCGGTCCGCAACTACGGGCTGTCCAACTTCAGCCTGGACCGGTTCACCGCCGCGCTCAAGGTGGCCAAGGACGACGGGTATGCCGTGCCGGCCGCCCTGCAGCCCGACTACAGCCTGGTGCACCGGGGCGAGGTCGAGGCGACTGGCCTGGGCGACGCGGCGGTGGAGCACGGCGTCGCTCTCGTGCCGTACTACGCCCTCGCCTCCGGCTTCCTCACCGGCAAGTACCGGCGCGGCGAGCCGACGAGTGGGGCGCGCGCGCCGCGCGTCACGGCATACCTCACCGACGAGGGGTTCGCGGTCCTGGACGCCCTGACCGCGGTCGCCAGCGAGGTGGGCGCCGAACCGGCGTCGGTCGCCATCGCCTGGCTGCGCTACCAGCCTGGCGTGGCCGCGCCGATCGCGAGCGCGAGCCGCGCCGAGCAGGTGCCGGCGCTGCTGGACTCGGCCCGCGTGCAGCTCGCACCCGAGCAGGTGGATCGGCTGACCAAGGCCTCCGAGCCGTTCGTCGCGGCCGGTCGATAGGCTCGGGCCCATGAAGGTCACCGAAGACTACGTAGGGCGCGTCTATCCGCCCCACCCGCCGTACATCGTCAGCGCCGCGAAGATCAAGGAGTTCGCCGAGGCGGTCGGGTCCACCGACCCGGTACACACTGACCGGGAGGTGGCCCGGGCCCGCGGCTACCGCGACGTCATCGCGCCTCCCACCTTCGCGGTCATCATCTCCCAGCGCCCGGAGTTCGCCTTCCTCAACGACCCCGAGAACGGGATCGAGTTCGGGAAGGTCCTGCACGGTGAGCAGGGCTTCACCTACCAGCGTCCGCTCACGGCCGGCGACGTCGTCGCCGCCACGTTGCGGATCGACTCCGTCCGGGCTGCCGGCGCGAACACGATGATCGGCGTGCGGACCGACCTCACCGCGGGGGACGAGCTGGTCTGCACGACCAACTCCACGATCGTCGTCCGAGGAGACTGAAGCCGTGACCGCCATCCCCACCGTCGCGCAGGTCAACGTCGGCGACGCGATTCCCGGCCGCACCATCCACATCGACCGGCCAAAGCTCGTGGAGTATGCCGCCGCGTCGCTGGACCGCAATCGCATCCACTGGGACGAGCCGTTCGCCAAGAAGATGGGCCTGCCCACGGTCATCGCGCACGGCATGTACACCATGGGTGCGGTGGGCACGGTCGTGGCCGACTGGGCCGGCGACGCCGGCCGAGTCGTGCAGTACTCGACCCGGTTCACCGGCATGGTTCCGGTCGAGTACGACACCGGAGCCGACGTCGAGGTCAGCGGTGAGGTCATCGCCGTCGACCTGGACAGCAAGCGCGCCACCGTGGAGCTCACCGTGACGCACAACGGTGCCAAGGTCCTGGGCAAGTGCCAGGCCGTGGTGCAGCTGGACTGACCGGTCCGGTCCTCGGCCGAGGTGCAGCAGTCCGTCGGCGTCCCGCTGGCGCCGTTGACGACGATGCGGGTCGGCGGCCCCGCCGACCAGCTCGTCACGGCGTCGAGCACCGAGGAGCTCATCGACGCGGTCCGTGAGGCAGACGCCGCCGCGCGGCCCCTGCTCGTGCTCTCCGGCGGCTCCAACGTCGTCGTCGCCGACGAGGGCTTTGCGGGCAACGTCGTGCGGGTCGCCACGCGCGGGGTCCAAGTCGAGTCCGCGGACTTCTGCGGCGGCGTGAGCCTGCGGGTCGCGGCGGGGGAGGACTGGGACGCGCTCGTGGCCCGCGCCGTGGCCGAGGGGTGGTCGGGGATCGAGGCCCTCTCCGGCATACCGGGGTATGCCGGGTCGACCCCGATCCAGAACGTCGGCGCCTACGGCCAGGAGGTGGCCTCGACGGTCGCGCAGGTTCGGGTGTGGGACCGCCGCAGCGGTTCGGTCCGCACGATGGCGAACGCCGACTGCGGGTTTGCCTACCGCGACTCACTGTTCAAACGCTCGGCCGGGCGCTACGTCGTCCTTGAGGTCCTCTTCCAGCTTCCGCTCGCCGACCTTTCCGCACCGGTGCGCTACCCCGCCCTGGCCGACGAGCTCGACGTGCCCGCGGGCGTTCGGGTCCCCCTGGCTGAGGTCCGGGCCGCCGTCCTGGCGCTGCGCCGGCGCCGCGGCATGGTCCTCGACGAGGCCGACCACGACACGTGGAGCTGCGGGTCGTTCTTCACGAACCCGGTCCTGTCGCCAGAGGCCTATGCCGCGCTGCGCTCCCGGGCCGCCCCCGACGGTCCAGGGGCAGCGGACCCGCCGTGCTGGCCGGCGCCGGACGGGTCGGTCAAGACGAGCGCCGCATGGCTCATCGAGCGCGCGGGGTACCACAAAGGCTTCGGTATGCCGGGTCCGGCGGCGCTGTCGACCAAGCACCCCCTGGCGGTCACCAACCGAGGCACCGCGCGGGCGGCCGATGTCCTGGCTCTGGCCCGACAGGTGCGCGACGGAGTCGCCGATGCCTTCGGCGTCCGGCTGGTCAACGAGCCGGTGCTGGTCGGGCTGTCGCTCTGACGGTTGACTAATGGTCGGAGGTAAAAATGAGCGCCGGAGGTAAAAGCGAGCGTTCTTACGCACGTCTGCACCTCCACCGGACGTTTTTACCTCCACTCGAGGAAGGTGCCGACCCCGGATAGAGGTGACAACGTGCGTTCTTGCGCACGCTCACACCTCCGTCCGGCGGCTCCCCGGTCGGGGTCAGCCCACCAGCTGGGCGCTGAACACGGTCTTGGGAAAGGTCTGTCCGCTGTCGGTGACCCGAGACGCGGGGCGCGTGTAGTCCAGCCGCAGCGAGGCCGCATCCTTGGGGTCCACCTTGAACACCAGCCAGCCCGTGGCGCTCTGCCCGTTGGGCAGCTCCGCCGGCAGGATGCTCCAGCCGGACGCCTGCAGGTTCGGGTTGATGATCGGGTCGGGCCGGTTGGGGTAGGACGCGCTCGAAGCCGACCGAGAAGTCCACCGTCCGCAGGGAGGCCGTGTACGTCACGCCGGGAGTCCAGGTCATCTCGACGCCGACGAGCTCGAAGGCCCGCGCCTCGTCGGACCCGGGATCGGGCCAGGGCAGGCCCCGAGCCATCCGAAGCACCTTGATCTCGTGGCCCAGGTCGGGGTCCTTGATGACCTTGTCAACCGGCACGAACGTCGTCGGCAGTGCGATCGGGGTCGCCGGCACCGAGCTCGTCGGCGATGCGGCAGCCGTGGCGGGCGAGGTCGTGTCACCTGGCGTGGTCGTCGTTAGGGACGTCGCCGTCGTGGTCGGGCTCGCGCTGGGCGCGGTCGTCTCGCCGCCGGCGCTCGGCGCCGGCTCGTTCGAGGAACAGCCCGCCAGGACCGTTACCGCCAGGACGGCGGCGACCAGCCACGGACGGCGTGCTGCACTCATGCGCTAACCCTACGGTGGGGCTCCCTCGGCTGCTGACCGGGCGGCCGCCCTTGGGGCGCCGCCAATGGGCGGGGACGCCAGCCAACGCTCGATGTCGCGCAGCGCCTCGGCGCGCACCTGCTCCGGTGCCCTGCTGGCGGCAAAGGCGTCTCGTGCCAGCTGAGCCAGCCCGCGGTCGTCGAACCCCATGGCGTCACGGACGACGGCGTACTGGTCGACGAGCCGGGTCCCGAACAGCAACGGGTCGTCTGCGCCGAGGGCAACCGGTATGCCGTGTGCGACGACCTCGCGCAGGGGCACCTCGCCTGCCGCGGCATACACCCCCAGCGCGAGGTTGCTGCCGGGGCACACCTCCAAGGTCACCCCCGCGTCGGCAACCTCCTCCAGAACGCGAGGGTCCTCGACCGACCGCACCCCGTGCCCGATCCGGTCGGGTCGCAGGACCGACAGGGTCTCCTGGACCGCGGCCGGCCCGAGCAGCTCGCCCCCGTGCGGGACCAGCGCCAACCCGGCGCGGCGGGCGATGGCGAACGCGGGAGCGAAGTCGGCGGTCTGGCCGCGCCGTTCGTCGTTGGACAGACCGAAGCCCACCACCGTGCCCGGCCCCTCACCGGCATACCGCGCCGCCAGCCGCGCGAGGGTGCGCGCGTCGAGCGGGTGGCGGATCCGTGAGGCCGCGACGATGACGCCGACTCCCACGCCGGTGGCGCGCCGAGCGGCGTGGGCCTCGTCGAGGACGATCTCCAGGGCAGGGGTGATGCCACCGACGAAATGGCCGTACGAGCTCGGCTCGATCTGGATCTCCAGCCACCGCGAGCCCTCGCGCGCCTCGTCCTCGGCAGCCTCGCGGACGATCCGTCGGATGTCAGCCTCACCACGCACGCACGCCCGGGCCAGCTCGTAGAGGCGCTGGAAGCGAAACCAACCCCGCTCGTCAGTGGCGTGCAGCCGCGGCGGCCAGCTCGCGGCAAGGGCATCCGGAAGGCGGATGCCGTGCTGGGTGGCGAGGTCGGCAAGCGTGCCGATGCGCATCGACCCGGTGAAATGCAGATGCAGGTGCGCCTTGGGCAGCTCCCGCAGCGACCGAGCGGTCAGTCGTCCTGGTCCTCGTCGTCGATGATGTGCATGGCGGCCTCCTCGGCCGTTGCGGCTCCACCGTCGATGCCGACGTCCCCGGCAAAGACGTCGTCAACCTCCGGGGTGCCGTCGGGTGCGACGAGCCGGCCACTGCGGCGGCGCCCGGACTGCCCGACAAAGTCCTCATCGGCGAAGATGGCGTCCGGGTCGTCGCCGCCCAGGCGCTCGCGGCGGGCCTGCAGCTCTCCCGACTCGTCGTCGGGGGCACCGTAGGCCGTGTAGGGGTCGGGCTCCTCCTGCAGGATGCGCTGCTCCAGGCTCTCGTGGTGGGACTGCTCGTATGCCGTGGTGCCGTAGCAGTACGCCCCCCGCGGCCGCTCGGGCGGGGAGTACCCCTCGTCGAGCATGTCGGCCAGGCCTCGGTCGACCAGCGTGTCCTCCGGCTGCAGCTGGTCCTCGTCGTCGACCGACCAGACTTCCAAGTCGTCGCCGATGGTCTCGCGGTCGAAGTCCTGGTCGGTGCTCATAGACAAACTCTGCCACGTCTGGAATCACCCGGGGAACCGCTGGTCAACGAGTCCTGCGTCTCAACACACGCAAGCTCGGAGAGCCAGGTCAGACTGCCTGGTCCCGGCGGGGCCTGGCCGTCGACCGGGCGGCTAGCTCTGGCGCTCGTCACGGCGCTGCCGACGCTCGTCCCGATGGGACCGGACCGGGTTGACGCGGGCGGTTGAGCCGGGGGAGCTCGGCGGGTACGGGTCGACCATTGCTCGGTTCTGGGCGTCGTCGCGGTCGATGGCCAGCCAGACCCCCCACGTCGCGAGCGCGAGCACGCCCGTCAACACCCATTGGACGCGGTTCTCGGGACTCCAGATGGCCCACAGCAGCATCGCCACCCCAGCGAACGCCAAGGTGTACTTGGCGGCCGACTTCCACCGGACCCGCTGACGCGGGCCAGCAGGGACGTTGGTGCCGCTCATGGTGCCATAGTGACAGGTGCGGCCAAGGTGAGGCAGGGGGTGGGCCGAACCGGAGCCGGCCAAGCGGCGGGTTCGCCCCGCCTCTCGGGGGCGACGCTGGTTCGCTTCCGGCCAGCTGGGTCACGTATGCTGGTCGTTTGGTAGCCGACGGCGGCATGATTTCGCATGCCCTCCTTACGCTGCCGCGCCGGCCCGTTTGGCGGCCCGGCGAAGGGCAATAGCTCAACTGGCAGAGCACCGGTCTCCAAAACCGGCGGTTGGGGGTTCGAGTCCCTCTTGCCCTGCGCACAGAAAGTCAAACGAAAGTCACAGAGGAAGAGAGTCGAGGAAGAGCACCCGGTGTCCGAGACCAGCGCGGCCAAGTCCGAGCGCCGCCCGACACGCCCCCGAGGCGGCCAGGGCAACGTGCTCACGCGCCTGGTCGGGAAGGTGTCGCTGTTCGTCCGGCAGATTCTCGACGAGCTGCGCAAGGTGGTCCGCCCGACCGGGTCGGAGCTGCTCAACTACACGGTCGTGGTCATCCTCTTCGTGCTGGCGATCATGGCCATCGTGGCTGGGTTGGACTTCCTGTTCCACCGGCTGGTCCTGTTCGTCTTTGCCGGATGAGCAGGCGGTGTCGACAATCGTGACGACGTGGCAACACGTATGGCAGAGCAGGTATGGGCGGGCCGCAGGTGGCCCACTGGCGAAGGAAAGTAGGTCCCTAGCGTGACCGAGCACGACGGCGACCTGGGCGCCGACACGAAGCTCGACGCCCTCATGTCCGACGACGAGGTGTTCGCTGCCGACGGCGACGTGCTCGAGGGGGTGCCCCCGACCGACCCCGTCGCCGTGGAGCAGGCGCTCACGGAAGAGGACCAGCCGCTGGAGGAAGCGCTTGCGGTCGACCCCGTCGCCGAGTTCAAGAGGACGCTGCGTTCCCAGCCCGGTGAGTGGTACGTCGTGCACTCGTATGCCGGCTACGAGAACCGCGTCAAGGCCAACCTCGAGACCCGCATCGTCTCGCTCAACATGGAGGACTACATCTTCGAGATCCAGGTCCCGATGGAAGACGTGACCGAGATCAAGAACGGCCAGAAGAAGCAGGTCAGGCGGGTCCGGATGCCCGGCTACGTCCTGGTGCGCATGGACCTGACCGACGAGTCGTGGGGCGCCGTCCGGCATACCCCCGGGGTGACCGGCTTTGTCGGCAACGCCCATCAGCCGATCCCGCTCAGCATCGACGAGGTCCATGCGATGCTCGCGCCTGAGCTGCAACCCGCCGCCCCGGCGGCAAGCATGGGCGGCACGGGTGGCGGCGCTGGCAAGGCCAAGGAGATCCGGGTCGTCGACTTCGAGATCGGCGAGTCGGTCACGGTGATGGAGGGCCCGTTCGAGACCCTGCCGGCCACGATCTCGGAAATCAACCCCGACACCCAGAAGCTGAAGGTGCTCGTGTCCATCTTCGGCCGCGAGACGCCCGTCGAGCTGTCCTTCACCCAGGTCGCCAAGATCTGACCACCGACCACACGCCCAAAGGACCCACCGAGAATGCCTCCCAAGAAGAAGAAGGTCGCCGGCTTCATCAAGCTGCAGATCCAGGCCGGCCAGGCCACCCCCGCACCGCCCGTCGGGCCGGCGCTGGGCCAGCACGGCGTGAACATCATGGAGTTCGTCAAGGCCTACAACGCTGCGACCGAGTCCCAGCGTGGCAACGTCATCCCGGTGGAGATCACCGTCTTCGAGGACCGCTCGTTCACCTTCGTCACGAAGACCCCTCCGGCCGCCGAGCTGATCAAGAAGGCCGCGGGGCTTGCCAAGGGGTCCAACGAGCCGCACAAGACCAAGGTGGCCAGACTCTCTGCCGACCAGGTCCGCGAGATCGCCGAGCAGAAGCTGACGGACCTCAACGCCAACGACATCGACGCCGCGGCCAAGATCATCGCGGGCACCGCGCGCTCGATGGGCGTGACAACCGAGGGCTACTAACACCCACGGGGGGCTCCGCCCCCCGCGTACCCCCCGAAACCCGCGGGGAGACCGCGGTGCTGCGGCATGAGCACAACCTAGGAGCAGTAGATGAAGCGCAGTAAGGCCTACCGGGCTGCCGAGGAGAAGATCCAGCCGGGGCGGCTGTACCCCCCGCTCCAGGCGGTCCGCCTGGCGCAGCAGACGTCCACGACGAAGTTCGACGGGACGGTCGAAGTCGCGTTCCGCCTGGGCGTCGACCCACGCAAGGCCGACCAGATGGTCCGCGGCACCGTCAACCTGCCGCACGGCACGGGCAAGACGGCCAGAGTCCTCGTCTTCGCCAGCGGTGACAAGGCCCAGGCCGCTCGCGACGCTGGCGCCGACTACGTCGGCTCCGACGACCTGATCGAGAGGATCACCGGCGGCTGGCTGGACTTCGACGCCGTGGTCGCGACGCCGGACCTGATGGGCAAGGTCGGCCGGCTCGGCAAGATCCTCGGCCCCCGCGGGCTCATGCCCAACCCCAAGACCGGCACCGTGACGATGGACGTCGCCAAGGCGGTCACCGACATCAAGGGCGGCAAGATCGAGTTCCGCGTCGACAAGCACGCGAACCTGCACTTCATCATCGGCAAGGTCTCCTTCGACGAGAAGGCGCTCGTCGAGAACTACGCGGCCGCCCTCGACGAGGTGCTTCGGCTCAAGCCCGCCGCATCCAAGGGCCGCTACCTCACCAAGGCGACCATCACGACCTCGATGGGGCCGGGCATCCCCCTGGACCACAACCGGACCCGCAGCTTGCTCGTGGAAGAGGAGAGCGCCTAACCGGCGCAGCCCGGCACCGCCACGAAATCGGGCGAGCCGCGGGGCCACCGGGCGCCCCTCGAGGCTCTACTGTCGTCGGGTGAGGTCGTTTCGTAGCACTCCATCAAGGTTTGCGCCGTGGGTCCGGTTGGGCCTGTTTTGTGTCACTGCGCTTGTCGTCACGGTCGGTGTGCCCTCGCCGGCAGCCGCAACAACCACTGAACACGTCCTGGCCAGCCACCCGCCGACCTACACCGATCGGGCGAGCGATTTGCCCAAGGTCCCGGTCATGGTGGGCACCGGTGGTGCCGTTGCCTCCGTCGACCGCGACGCCAGCCAAGTAGGCATCGACGTCCTCGCGAGCGGCGGCAACGCCGCCGACGCCGCCGTAGCGACCGCAGCTGCGCTCGGCGTCACTGAGCCCTACTCGGCGGGAATCGGTGGGGGCGGGTTCCTCGTCTACTTCGACGCGAGGACCAAGCAGGTGCGGACCATCGACGGGCGGGAGACCGCTCCGGCGAGCTTCACCGAGAAGACCTTCACCAATCCCGACGGAACTCCCTACGACTTCGCGACCACGGTCAGCTCCGGCTTGTCCGTCGGCGTCCCTGGCACCCCGGCGCTGTGGGACAAGGCCGCCAGAACGCTGGGCACCAAGAGCCTCGACGAGCTGCTCCAGCCGGCCGAGACCCTTGCCCGGCGCGGGTTCGTCGTCGACCAGACCTTCTCCGACCAGACCGCGGACAACGCCGCCCGATTCTCGAAGTTCCCCGAAACGGCGCGGCTGTTCCTGCCCGGCGGGAAACCGCCGGCCGTCGGCTCGACGTTCACGAACCCCGACCTCGCCAAGGCCTACCACCTGCTGCGCAACCAGGGAGTCGAGAGCCTGTATGCCGGTCGGCTCGGCCAGGCCCTGGTCGAGCAGGCCCGAAACCCGGCGACGGTCCCCGGGACGACGGTCTACGCCGGCCAGATCACCATGGGTGACCTCGCGGCATACCGAGCCCAGCTCAAGGAGCCGATCCACTCGACCTACCGCGGCCTCGACGTCTACGGCATGCCGGTGCCCAGCTCGGGCGGCATTGCTGTCGCGGAGATCCTCAACCTCGTCGAGTCGTACGAGCGAGAAACGGGCAACACGCTGGCCAAGCTGTCGGATCTGGACTACCTGCACTGGTTCTCGGAGGCATCGGCGACCGCCTTCGCCGACCGCAACCGTTGGGTGGGGGACGTGCCGGGGGTGCGGGTGAGTGCCCTCACCAGCCAGCGGTTCGCCAACGAACGAGCCTGCCTTTTCGACCCCGCTCAGGCCCAGCCGCGGCCGATCCCGTTTGGCGTTCCGGATGGGCAGTACGCCGGCTGTACCGACGGCCAGGGCGGCCAACAGGATCGCCAGCAGGTGGGCTCCACGACGCACCTGACGGTTGCCGACCGCTGGGGCAACGTCGCGGCATACACGCTGACGATCGAGCAGACCGGCGGGTCGGGGATCACCGTGCCAGGCTGGGGCTTCCTGCTCAACAACGAGCTGACCGACTTCAGCTTCGTGCCGCTCACCGCTGGCGTGCCCGACCCGAACCTGCCCGGCCCCGGCAAGCGGCCGCGATCGTCCATGAGCCCGACGATCGTCGTGCACGACGGCCGACCCGTGGTCGCGGTGGGTTCACCCGGTGGCGCGACGATCATCACGACAGTGGCGCAGACGCTGTTGGGGTACCTCGATCGTGACCTGCCCCTGGTCCAGGCGATTGCCGCCCCCCGGCTGTCGTCGCGCAACGGTAGCGAGGGCGCCGAACCGGCAATCACGGGGTCCGCACTTGGCGCCGGCCTGGTGGCCCGGGGTCATGTCCTCGCGCCGACCGCCGAGATCGGCGCGGCCACTGCGGTGCGCTTCATCGGCGACGGTCGGTATGTGGCTGCGGCCGAGCCGGTCCGTCGTGGCGGCGGCTCGGCCATGGTGGTCCATCCGCGCAGCTGAGCGAGCCTGCCAGCTCACCCAGCGGCCGGCACCGCCAAGTGCACGCCGCCACCTAGGGTTGCGGGAATGAGCCTGCTCGAGGAGACCGTCGCCCGGATCGAGCCACCGTCACTGGAGCACGTCCGCGATGCCGAGCGGCGCCAGGCAACCCTCACCAAGCCCCCTGGCTCGCTTGGCCGGCTCGAGGAGCTCGGCTGCGCGTTGTGCGGGATGTATGCCGCGTGCCCGCCTCCGCAGCCTGCACCGGTCGCCGTCGCGGTCTTCGCCGGCGACCACGGAGTGCACCGCCAGGGGGTCACGCCATGGCCGCAGCAGGTCACCGCCGAGATGGTGGCCAACTTCGTTGCCGGCGGAGCCGCCATCAACGCGCTGGCCCGTCAGGTCCGCGCCGACGTGCTCGTCGTCGATGTCGGAGTCGTGGCTGACCTGCCCGAGGCGCCGGGCCTGCTGGCGCGCAAGGTCGCCCACGGCACGGCCGACCTCGCGACCGGTCCGGCGATGACCCATGAGCAGGCGAGCCAGGCGCTCGGCGTCGGCATCGAGGTCGCAACCTCGCTCGCGGGGAAGGGGTACCGGCTGCTCGTGGCCGGCGATATGGGGATCGCCAACACGACCGCCTCCGCCGCCCTCGTCGCCGTCTTCGCCGACCGGCCAGCCGCCGAGGTCACCGGTCGGGGCAGCGGCATCACCGACGACACGCTTGCGCGCAAGGTTGGCGCCATCGACAGGGCGCTGACCGAGCGCCGCGTGACCACAGCCGACCCGCTCGACGCGCTGGCGCAGGTCGGGGGCCTTGAGCACGCCGGCCTGGCGGGGCTGCTCATCGGCGCTGCGGCGACGCGTACCCCAGTGCTCCTCGACGGGGTGATCGCCTGCTCGGCTGCGCTGGTGGCGCGGGCCCTGGCCCCGGGCGCGGCGGCATACTGGGTTGCCGGCCACCGTTCCGCCGAACCCGGCGCGAGCGTCGCGCTCGCCGCGCTGGGCCTGCGCCCGCTCATCGACCTGGGGCTGCGGCTCGGTGAGGGGTCGGGCGCTGCGCTCGCGGTGCCGATCGTGCAGGCGGCGGCGCGCGTGCTGCGCGAGGTCGCGACGTTCGACTCCGCCGGCGTCTCGCACCACAGCCCGTGAGCCGGCGCGCGCCCGTGAATCCCCGTATACGCGGGTTTGGGCTAATCTGAGAGGACTTGGCTCGTGTTGCGGGCTCGTGGACCACATTCCGTTGCGTCCCTAACCTGGCGCCGGCGCGACATCTTGTGTCCGGCCCGGTCACATGAATAGCCCAACGCGGGTAAGAGCGCGTCGATGTGCCAAGAGCACGAGAAGTGGCCAAGAGGGGGTGATCGGTTTTGACCGAGCGCGCAACCAGCCCGTAGCCTGTTGGTTGACCAATGACCGCCGGTCGTCTGGACGCCCATCCGGACCGAAGGTCCCGCACAAGCGGGCGACCTGCGCAGGCCACGAACGCAGTCGGTATGCCGGTCTCGACCGCATGCCCCGGTGAACGACCGGATGCCCCGTGTGCCTTGCGCCGGGGCCTTTCTTGTGCGAGGCCCGGCGGCGCACCGCAGAAACGCCGACCGCAGACATGCCGAAGGAGGCCGGATGGCCACCGCCGAGAAGTCAGCCACCATCGCCGAGCTGGCGGACCACTTCCGCAACTCGAGTGCAGCCGTGCTCACCGAGTACCGCGGGCTGAGCGTCAAGCAGCTCACGGCCCTGCGTACGTCGCTGCGGGGGCACGCGACGTACGCCGTGGTCAAGAACACCCTCACCGAGCTGGCTGCCAGGCAGGCCGGCGTCTCCGCCTTCGACGGGCAGCTGGTCGGCCCGTCGGCGATCGCGTTCGTCACCGGTGACCCTGTCGAAGCAGCCAAGGGGCTTCGGGACTTCGCCCGGGCCAACCCCGTGCTCGTCATCAAGGGCGGAGTCCTCGACGGCTTGCCCCTCTCGGCCGACGAGATCCGCAAGCTCGCCGACCTGGAGTCTCGAGACGTTCTGCTCGGCAGGCTCGCCGGGGCGATGAACGCCTCGCTCAGCAAGGCGGTCTACCTGTTCGTCGCGCCACTGTCGCAGGCCGCCAGGGTGATCGAGGCGCTGCGCGCCAAGGGCGACGCCGAGGGCGGCTCAGGTCCGCAGGACGCTGGCCCCACTCCCGAACCGCAGGAACCGAACGTCGCCCCGAGTGGCGACGAGAGCTAAGTCAGCTCGACACCAACCCGCCACTCCCGGCATACCAGGAAGGACGACCAGTCATGGCCAAGCTCAGCACCGACGAGCTTCTCGACGCGTTCAAGGAGATGACCCTGATCGAGCTCTCGGAGTTCGTCAGCAAGTTCGAGGAGACCTTCGGCGTCACCGCTGCCGCTCCGGTGGCCGTCGCCGCCGCTGCCCCCACCGGTGGAGGCACCGAGGCTCCAGCCGAGGACGAGAAGGACGAGTTCGACGTCGTCCTCGAGGCCGCCGGCGAGAAGAAGATCCAGGTCATCAAGGAGGTCCGCACGCTCACCAGCCTCGGCCTCAAGGAGGCCAAGGACCTCGTGGACGACGCTCCGAAGCCGGTCCTGGAGAAGGTCGACAAGGCCGCGGCCGAGAAGGCCAAGGAGCAGCTCGAGAGCGCCGGGGCGACCGTCTCGCTGAAGTGACGCCCTGATGGTCACCCCGGCCCTGGACCCGGGTGGGGCCGCGCGCTATGGCCGTCAGCTGGTGCTGCCGCAGGTGGGTATGCCGGGCCAGGCTCGCCTGGCGCGCTCGCGCGTCCTTGTCGTCGGGGCGGGGGGCCTGGGGTCCCCGGCCCTGCTCTACCTCGCCGCAGCCGGGGTCGGCACGGTGGGGGTCGTCGATGACGACGATGTCGACGTCACCAACTTGCACCGCCAAGTGGTCCACGCAGCCGATGCGGTCGGGCTGCCCAAGACCCGGTCCGCGCGCGAGTCCATCGGCCGGCTCAACCCGCGGACGGCGGTCGTCGAGCACCGGGAGCGGCTGCGGTCCGACAACGCCGTGGACATCCTTGCTGGCTACGACGTCGTCGTCGACGGGTCGGACAACTTCGCGACCCGCTACGTCGTCAGCGACGCGTGCGTCGCTCTCGGGCTCGCTCACGTCTGGGGCTGCGTCGTGGGGTTCGAGGGCCAGGTGGCGGTGTGGCGCGCCGGGGACGGGCCCTGTTACCGGTGTGTCTTTCCTGACCGGTCTTCTCTTGCCACGCTGCCCTCCTGCGAGCAGGCGGGCGTGCTCGGCTCGGTCTGCGCGGTGATCGGCTCAGTTCAGGCCACGGAGACCCTCAAGCTGCTGCTGGGCGTCGGTGAGCCGCTCGTCGGCCGCCTGCTCATCCACGACGGGCTGCGCCAAACGTGGGACATCGTGCCGGTCAGAGCGGACCGGGCCTGCCCCGCGTGCGGAGACCACTCGCGCGCTCCGTCGCCCACGGAGCCGGCCAGCCCGTCCGGTATGCCGGTCGAGGCGGTGCCGAGGCCAGGACCGTCACTACCGGCGCCGTTGGAGCCGGCGGCGCTGGCGGCGTACCTGGCCGGCTCGGATGCCGTGCTCGTCGACGTGCGCGACGAGGTCGAGCGAGCGGCGGTGACGATCCCCGGGGCGGTGCCCGTCCCCCTGGGGCAGTTCCATACCGGGACGGCATTCAGCCGACCCGAGCTGGCCGACCCGGCCCGGCCGGTCGTCGTCTTCTGCACGTCCGGGAGCCGCTCCGAGGAGGCCGTTCGGCTGGGTCGGCGAGCCGGCTACTCGCGGATGACCAGCCTGCGCGGAGGGGTGCTGGGGTGGCTGAGGGTGGACGTGCCAGATCTGCCGGCGCCATAGCGCTGGGGCAGACTCGTCCCGAGCCGATCGAAGGCAAGCGGTCGGCATACCTTGACGCAGCGCCCCTGAGCCGTCATTCTTCAAACATCGAGCGAGGTTGTGGTGAGCGTCGCACAGGTGGAGTGCGCCCCCGGGCCTAGACTCGACTGGACAGTCATGCCTGCATAGGGGTAACATCGCTCCTTGCGCTGCTCACGTCCTCCTTCCCGGTCCCTCCCTCGAGCGCTTCGTGATGGTACGTCGCCATGCCCCTCGCCGGATCGGGTCTCTTCGCGTGACGCGGTGTGACCACCACGAATAGCACGTCTGTGGAAGGACCCTCGTTGGCTGCCTCGCGCAACGCGTCCCAGAACCTCATTTCGGCACGGACGGCTGCGGGTCGTCTGTCCTTCGCAAGAATCCATGAACCCCTTGAGGTGCCAGACCTGCTGGCCCTGCAGACGGAGAGCTTCGACTGGCTGCTCGGCAACGAGCGCTGGCAACAGCGGGTCGCCGACGCCTTGGCGGCGGGGCGCACCGACGTGCCGGACCGCTCCGGCCTGGAGGAGATCTTCGAGGAGATCTCCCCGATCGAGGACTTCTCCGGGTCGATGTCGCTGTCCTTCAGGGACCACCGCTTCGAGGAGACCCGCAAGTCCATCGAGTCGTGCAAGGAACGCGACCAGACGTACGACGCCCCGCTGTTCGTCACGGCGGAGTTCATGAACACCAACACGGGCGAGATCAAGAGCCAGACGGTCTTCATGGGCGACTTCCCCTTGATGACCGAGCGCGGCACCTTCATCATCAACGGGACCGAGCGGGTCGTGGTGTCCCAGCTGGTCCGCAGCCCGGGCGCCTACTTCGAGCGCACCCCTGACAAGACGTCCGACAAGGACATTTTCACGGCGCGGATCATCCCGAGCCGGGGCGCGTGGCTCGAGTTCGAGATCGACAAGCGCGACATGATCGGGGTGCGGGTCGACCGCAAGCGCAAGCAGTCGGTGACCGTGCTGCTCAAGGCGCTGGGCTGGAGCAACGACCAGATCCTGGAGACCTTTGGCGGCTACGAGTCCATGCGGGTGACCCTGGAGAAGGACCACACCCAGGGCCAGGACGACGCGCTGCTGGACATCTACCGCAAGCTGCGACCCGGTGAGCCGCCGACCAAGGAGGCGGCGCAGACCCTTCTGGACAACCTCTACTTCAACGCCAAGCGCTACGACCTGGCCAAGGTCGGCCGGTACAAGCTGAACAAGAAGCTGGGCGTCGAAGCACCCCTTTCGGCCTCGACGCTGTCCATCGACGACATCGCCGCGACGATCAAGTACCTCGTGGCGTTGCACGCCGGGGAGGTCTACGTCCCCGGCAAGCGCGACGGCGTCGACGTCGAGCTTCCCGTCGAGGTGGACGACATCGACCACTTTGGCAACCGGCGCCTGCGCAGCGTTGGGGAGCTGATCCAGAACCAGGTCCGCACCGGGCTGTCCCGCATGGAGCGGGTCGTGCGCGAGCGGATGACGACCCAGGACGTCGAGGCGATCACGCCACAGACCCTGATCAACATCCGTCCGGTCGTCGCCTCGATCCGAGAGTTCTTCGGCACCAGCCAGCTGTCCCAGTTCATGGACCAGAACAACCCGCTCGCGGGCCTGACCCACAAACGGCGGCTGTCCGCGCTCGGGCCTGGCGGGCTGTCCCGGGACCGGGCCGGCATGGAGGTGCGCGACGTCCACTCCTCGCACTACGGGCGGATGTGCCCGATCGAGACGCCGGAGGGGCCCAACATCGGCCTGATCGGTTCGCTGGCGTCCTACGGGCGGATCAACGCGTTCGGGTTCGTCGAGACCCCGTACCGCAAGGTCGTGGCTGGCAGGGTCACCGACGAGGTGCACTACCTCTCCGCGGACGAGGAGGACCTGTACGTCAAAGCCCAGGCCAACGCGGTCCTCAACCCAGACGGCACCTTCGCCGAGGAACGCGTCCTGGTGCGCACCAAGGGCGGCGAGCTGGAGTACGTCCCCGGCAGCGACGTCGACTACATGGACGTCTCGCCTCGCCAGATGGTCTCAGCTGCCACCGCGCTGATCCCCTTCCTCGAGCATGACGACGCCAACCGTGCCCTGATGGGCTCGAACATGCAGCGCCAGGCGGTGCCGCTGGTCAAGTCCGAGGCGCCGCTCGTCGGCACCGGAATGGAGTACCGCGCCGCGATCGACTCCGGCGATGTCGTCATCGCCGATGCGGCCGGGGTCGTCACCGAGGTCAGCGCGGATCTGGTCACGGTGGCCCAGGACGACGGTGGGCACCGCACGTACCGGATCGCCAAGTTCGACCGGTCCAACCAAGGCAACTGCTACAACCAGGTCGTGCTCGTCGACGAGGGCGACCGGGTCGAGAAGGGCGCGGTCATCGCCGACGGTCCGGCGACGGAGGGCGGCGAGATGGCGCTCGGGCGCAACCTGCTCGTCGCGTTCATGCCCTGGGAGGGACACAACTACGAGGATGCGATCATCCTGTCCCAGCGCCTGGTCCAGGACGACATCCTCTCCTCGATCCACATCGAGGAGCACGAGGTCGACGCCCGCGACACCAAGCTGGGCCCCGAGGAGATCACCCGCGACATCCCCAACGTCTCGGACGAGGTCCTGGCCGACCTCGACGAGCGCGGCATCATCCGCATCGGTGCCGAGGTCCGCGACGGCGACCTGCTCGTCGGCAAGGTCACCCCCAAGGGCGAGACCGAGCTGACCCCGGAGGAGCGCCTGCTGCGGGCCATCTTCGGTGAGAAGGCCCGCGAGGTCCGCGACACGTCGCTCAAGGTCCCGCACGGCGAGACCGGCACCGTCATCGGGGTCAAGGTCTTCGACAAGGACGACGGCGACGACCTGCCCCCGGGCGTCAACCAGCTGGTCCGGGTCTATGTCGCCAACAAGCGCAAGATCACCGACGGCGACAAGCTCGCCGGCCGGCACGGCAACAAGGGCGTCATCTCCAAGATCATGCCGATCGAGGACATGCCGTTCCTCGAGGACGGCACCGCGGTCGACGTGGTCCTCAACCCGCTTGGCGTCCCCGGCCGGATGAACATCGGCCAGATTCTGGAGCTGCACCTGGGGTGGGCGGCCTCGCGGGGCTGGGAGATCCAGGGCGACCCCGAGTGGGCGAGGGTCATTCCGGTCGAGAACTACGACGCCCCCGCCGGAACCCGAGTGGCCAGCCCGGTCTTCGACGGGGCCCACGAGGATGTCATCACGGGCCTGCTCGAGGCGGCGCGTCCCGCCCGCGACGGCGTGCGCCTCGTCGACGGCACCGGCAAGGCCCGCCTCTACGACGGTCGCTCCGGCGAGCCGTTCCCCGACCCGGTGGCCGTCGGCTACATGTACATCCTCAAGCTGCACCACCTGGTCGACGACAAGATCCACGCCCGCTCCACCGGACCGTACTCGATGATCACCCAGCAGCCTCTGGGTGGTAAGGCGCAGTTCGGCGGCCAGCGTTTCGGCGAGATGGAGGTGTGGGCGCTCGAGGCCTACGGCGCGGCATACACCCTGCAGGAGCTGCTCACCATCAAGTCCGACGACGTGCCGGGCCGGGTCAAGGTCTACGAGGCGATCGTCAAGGGCGAGAACATCCCCGACTCCGGCATCCCCGAGTCCTTCAAGGTGCTGCTCAAGGAGATGCAGTCGCTGTGTCTCAACGTCGAGGTGCTCTCGGCTGACGGGCAGGCCTTGGAGATGAAGGAAGCCGACGAGGACGTCTTCCGGGCTGCCGAGGAGCTGGGCATCGACCTGTCCCGGCGTGAGCCCAGCAGCGTCGAAGAGGTCTAACACCACGACGCGGTATGCCGTGCGCTCACCGTCGGTGAGCGCGTCAGCTGAGAACCACAAACCACTCGGAACCGAGAGTAGGTAAGCACGAAGTGCTAGATGTCAACTTCTTCGAGGAGCTGCGGATCGGCCTGGCCACCGCCGACGACATCCGTCAGTGGAGCCACGGCGAGGTGAAGAAGCCCGAGACGATCAACTACCGCACCCTCAAGCCGGAGAAGGAGGGGCTGTTCTGCGAGCGGATCTTCGGCCCCACCCGGGACTGGGAATGCTCGTGCGGCAAGTACAAGCGGGTGCGCTTCAAGGGGATCATCTGCGAACGGTGCGGTGTCGAGGTGACTCGCGCCAAAGTCCGTCGCGAGCGGATGGGCCACATCGAGCTGGCCGCCCCGGTGACCCACATCTGGTACTTCAAGGGCGTGCCCAGCCGGCTCGGGTACCTGCTGGACCTGGCGCCCAAGGACCTGGAGAAGGTCATCTACTTCGCGGCATACATGATCACCGCGGTCGACACCGAGCAGCGGCATCAGGACCTGCCCTCGCTGGAGGCGCAGATCCAGGTCGAGCGCAAGGAGCTGGAGAACCGGCGCGACGTCGAGGTCGACGACCGGGCCAAGCGGCTCGAGGCGGACCTGGCCGAGCTGGAGGCCGAGGGCGCCAAGGCCGACGCCCGGCGCAAGGTGCGTGAGTCCGCCGAGCGAGAGATGAACGCGATCCGGCGTCGGTTCGACCAGCAGATCGAGCGGCTGGAACAGGTGTGGGACCGCTTCCGGGGCCTGAAGGTCCAAGACCTGGAGGGCGACGAGATCCTCTTCCGGGAGATGCGCGACCGCTTCGGGCTGTACTTCGAGGGCGGCATGGGGGCCACGGCGATCCAGAAGCGGCTGGAGACCTTCGACCTGGAGGCCGAGGCCGAGATGCTGCGTGAGATCATCGCGACCGGTAAGGGCCAGCGCAAGACTCGCGCGCTCAAGCGGCTCAAGGTCGTCACCGCGTTCCAGACCACGACCAACAGCCCTTCAGGGATGGTCCTGGACTGCGTGCCGGTCATCCCGCCGGACCTGCGTCCGATGGTGCAGCTGGACGGCGGGCGCTTTGCCACGTCCGACCTCAACGACCTGTACCGGCGGGTCATCAACCGCAACAACCGGCTCAAGCGACTGCTCGACCTCGGCGCGCCCGAGATCATCGTCAACAACGAGAAGCGGATGCTGCAGGAGGCCGTCGACTCCCTGTTCGACAACGGCCGCCGGGGCCGTCCGGTCACCGGCCCGGGCAACCGGCCGCTGAAGTCGCTGTCGGACATGCTCAAGGGCAAGCAGGGCCGGTTCCGCCAGAACCTGCTCGGCAAGCGGGTGGACTACTCGGGACGCTCGGTCATCGTCGTCGGCCCGCAGCTCAAGCTGCACCAGTGCGGGCTGCCCAAGCAGATGGCTCTCGAGCTGTTCAAGCCGTTCGTCATGAAGCGGCTGGTCGACCTCGACCATGCACAGAACATCAAGTCGGCCAAGCGGATGGTCGAGCGCTCGCGTCCGGTGGTGTGGGACGTCCTGGAGGAGGTCATCACCGAGCACCCGGTGCTGCTCAACCGCGCCCCGACGCTGCACCGCCTCGGCATCCAGGCGTTCGAGCCGCAGCTGGTCGAAGGCAAGGCCATCCAGATCCACCCACTGGTCTGCACGGCGTTCAACGCCGACTTCGACGGCGACCAGATGGCGGTGCACGTGCCGCTGTCGGCCGAGGCCCAGGCCGAGGCCCGCATCCTCATGCTCTCCAGCAACAACATCCTCAAGCCGGCCGACGGCCGTCCCGGTGACCATGCCCACCCAGGACATGATCATCGGGCTGTACCACCTCACGTGCGAGTCCGCCCCGGCATACCCGCAGGCCGGTCCCCGAGGAGGCGGTGAGCGGCAACGGTCACCGTCCTCGGTCCTTCTCCACGCCCGCCGAGGCGCGGATGGCCTACGACGCCGGGGAGATCGGGCTCGGGTCGCTGGTGCGCATCCGGCTGTCCGACATCGTGCCGCCGTTGGGTTTCGAGGTCGCTGAGGACGTCGAGGCTGGTCCGGACGGTCGGCGTCCCGTCGGTGGTCATCGAGACCACGCTCGGGCGGGCGCTGTTCAACGAGACGCTGCCGGTCGACTACCCGTTCGTCAACGAGCCGGTCGACAAGAAGCGCCTGTCGATGATCGTCAACGACCTTGCCGAGCGCTACTCGAAGGTGCAGGTCGCGGCGTCCCTCGACGCGCTCAAGGAGGCCGGCTTCTACTGGGCCACCCGTTCCGGCACGACCGTCGCCATCACCGACGTCATCACGCCGCCGCGCAAGGGCGAGATCATCGAGGAGTACGAAGGCCGCGCGGCCAAGGTGCAACGGCTCTACGACCGCGGCGCGATGACCGACAACGAGCGGCGCGAGGACCTCATCGAGATCTGGAACGAAGCGACCAACGAGGTCGCCAAGGAGATGGTCGCCAACACCGCCGGAGAGCAACACGATCTTCCGGATGGTGTCCTCCGGCGCCCGCGGTAACTGGATGCAGCTGCGCCAGATCGCCGGCATGAAGGGCCTGGTCTCCAACCCCAAGGGCGAGATCATCCCGCGCCCCATCCGGGCCAACTTCCGAGAGGGCCTGTCGGTCCTGGAGTTCTTCATCTCGACCCACGGCTCGCGCAAGGGCCTGGCCGACACCGCCTTGCGGACGGCCGACTCCGGCTACCTCACCCGGCGGCTGGTCGACGTGTCGCAGGACGTCATCATCCGCGAGGACGACTGCGGCACCGAGCGTGGTCTCAAGCTGCCGATCGCGGCCACCGACGGGCAGGGCCGGCGGGTGCTGCACGCCGACGTCGAGACGTCGGTCTACGCCCGCACCCTGGCCGAGACGGTCGAGGTCGACGGGGTCGCGCTTGCCGAGGCCGGCATCGACCTCGGCGACGTGGTCATCGACACGCTCTTCGCGGCCGGCGTCGACGAGGTCCGGGTCCGATCGGTCCTCACCTGCGACAGCCGGGTCGGCACGTGCGCCATGTGCTACGGGCGGTCCCTGGCGACCGGCAAGCTCGTCGACATCGGCGAGGCGGTCGGCATCATCGCGGCCCAGTCCATCGGCGAGCCCGGCACGCAGCTGACCATGCGGACCTTCCACATCGGTGGGGTCGCCGGCGACGACATCACCCAGGGCCTGCCGCGCGTCATCGAGCTGTTCGAGGCGCGTACTCCCAAGGGCGTCGCCCCGATCGCCGAGGCGACCGGCCGGGTCCGGGTGGAGGACACCGACAAGACCCGCCGGATCGTCCTGGTGCCCGACGACGGGTCCGACGAGCACTCCTACCCGGTCAGCAAGCGGGCCCGGCTCATGGTCGCCGAGGGCGACCACATCGAGGTCGGCACCCAGCTGGTCCAGGGCGCGATCGACCCCAAGCAGGTGCTGCGCATCCTCGGCCCGCGGTCGGTCCAGATGCACCTGGTCGACGAGGTCCAGAGCGTCTACCGCCAGCAGGGTGTCTCGATCCACGACAAGCACATCGAGGTCATCGTGCGCCAGATGCTGCGGCGGGTGACCGTGATCGAGGCCGGCGAGTCCGACCTCATCCCGGGCGACCTGGCCGAGCGGGGCCGGTTCGAGGACGAGAACCGCCGGGTCGTCTCCGAGGGCGGCAAGCCGGCGTCAGGGCGGCCCGAGCTGATGGGCATCACCAAGGCCTCGCTGGCGACCGAGTCGTGGCTGTCCGCCGCGTCGTTCCAGGAGACCACCCGGGTGCTCACCCAAGCGGCCATGGAGGCCAAGTCCGACCCACTGCGCGGGCTCAAGGAGAACGTCATCCTCGGCAAGCTCATCCCGGCCGGCACGGGCCTGCCGCGCTACCGCAACATCACGGTGGAGCCGACCGAGGAGGCCAAGGCCGCCATGTACACCATGCCGAACTACGACGTCTACGACTACTCGCAGTTCGGCACGGGGTCAGGTGAGGCGGTCCGCCTGGACGACCTCAACCTCGACGACTACGGGCCGCGCAGCTAGGTCGGCCAGACGGTCGTTAGCAGGCACGGTATGCCGGTCACGCGGCATACCGTGCCGCCTTGCCAATCCCCTCGAGGAAGCTGACGACCTTAGTCCCTCGCCAAAACGGGCCCGTGGTGGAATGGTGCAGCTTGAGCCGCGTACCGCTGGCCCCCACACCTGGAAGGACCCCAATGACGACCCGATACGTCTTCGACTTCTCCGAGGGCGACAAGGACCAGAAGGCGCTTCTCGGCGGGAAGGGCGCCAACCTGGCCGAGATGGTGAAGATCGGCCTGCCCGTCCCCGCCGGCTTCACGATCACGACCGACGCCTGCCGCGCCTACCTTCACGAGGGCAAGTCACCCGACTCGCTCGACGACGAGGTCACCGAGCACCTGCACCACATGGAGCAGGCCATGGGCCACCACCTGGGTGACCCGAGCGACCCGCTGCTGGTCTCGGTGCGTTCGGGCGCCATGTTCTCGATGCCGGGCATGATGGACACCGTCCTGAACATCGGCCTCAACGACAAGTCGGTCGAGGGCCTCACCACGCTTTCCGGCAACGAGCGGTTCGCCTGGGACTCCTACCGGCGGCTGTTGCAGATGTTCGGCAAGACCGTGCTGGACATCGAAGGCGACCAGTTCGAGTCCAAGATCGAGGCCATCAAGGCCGCCCGGGGGGTCAAGCAGGACACCGAGCTGGACGCGCGTGACCTGCAGCAGCTGGTTGGCGAGTTCAAGTCGGTCATCGAGCATGAGACCGGAAAGCCGTTCCCCCAGGAACCACGCGAGCAGCTCAACGCCGCCATCGAGGCGGTCTTTCGCTCCTGGATGGGTGAGCGGGCGGTGCTCTACCGCCGCCAGGAGCGCATCCCGCACGACCTCGGCACGGCCGTGAACGTGCAGGCGATGGTGTTCGGCAACATGTCGGAGGACTCCGGCACCGGCGTGTGCTTCACCCGCGACCCCGGCACCGGCGAGAAGGGCGTGTACGGCGACTTCCTCATGAACGCTCAGGGCGAGGACGTCGTCGCCGGCATCCGCAACGCCGAGCCGCTGCACGACCTGGAGGCCGAGGTCCCGGACGCCTACCGTCAGCTGCTGGACAACATGTCCGCCCTCGAGGCGCATTACAAGGACCTGTGCGACATCGAGTTCACCATCCAGCGCGGCAAGCTGTGGATGCTGCAGACTCGGATCGGCAAGCGCACCGCCGAGGCGGCGTTCAAGATCGCCTGCCAGCTCGTTGACGAGGGGGTCATCGACGAGGACGAGGCGCTGACCCGGGTCACCGGCCAGCAGCTGTCGCTGCTCATGTTCCCGCGCTTCGACAAGTCCGGCGACGTCACCCGCCTGACCAAGGCCGTCGCGGCGAGCCCGGGTGCGGCCGTCGGCCGGATCGTGCTGAACTCCAAGGACGCGGCGGAGTGGGCCGAGCGGGGCGAGCGGGTCATCCTCGTGCGCACCGAGACCAACCCCGACGACCTGGGCGGCATGATCGCCTCCCAGGGCATCCTCACCTCCCGTGGGGGCAAGACGAGCCACGCGGCCGTCATCGCTCGCGGGATGGGCGCTCCGTGTGTGTGCGGGGCTGAGGCGCTGCTCATCGACTTCGCGGGCAAGAAGGTCACCGTCGACCTCGACACCCCGATCGTGCTCAACGAGGGCGACCTGGTGTCGATCGACGGCGCCACCGGTGAGGTCTTCCTCGGCGAAGTGCCGGTCATGGCCAGCCCGGTCGTCGACTACTTCGAAGGCAAGCTCGCTCCCGACGCCGACGACCTGGTCAACGCCGTCCACCGGATCATGGCGACCGCCGACGCCCGGCGCCGACTGCGCGTGCGCGCCAACTCCGACACCCCGGAGGACTCCGAGCGCGCGGTGCGCTTCGGCGCCGAAGGCATTGGCCTGTGCCGCACCGAGCACATGTTCCTCGGCGACCGGCGTCAGCTGGTGGAGAAGCTCATCCTTGCCGACACAGACGCAGACAAGGAAGCGGCGCTGGAGGCGCTGCGACCCCTGCAGCAGGGCGACTTCGAGGGCATCTTCAAGGCCATGGACGGCAAGCCGGTCAACATCCGGCTGCTCGACCCGCCGCTGCACGAGTTCCTGCCCAACCTCACCGACCTGTCGGTCAAGGTGGCCGTCGCGGAGGCCACCAAGGGTCAGGCCGACGTCAAGGACGTCGAGATGCTCGCCGCCGTGCACCGGCTGCACGAGTCAAACCCGATGCTCGGGCTGCGTGGCGTGCGCCTCGGCATCGCGATCCCAGGGCTGGTGCGGATGCAGATCCGGGCCATGCTCGACGCCTTCGCGGCTCACAAGGCGGCGGGCGGAACCGGCTCGGTGGAGATCATGGTGCCGCTCATCGACACCTACCAGGAGCTGGACATCGTCCGCGAGGAGGCCACCGAGCTGTCCCGGGCGATCGGCCAGGAGCCGGGGCCAGGCAAGGAGGTCTCGATCGGGACGATGATCGAGCTGCCGCGGGCGGCCCTCACCGCCGGGCAGATCGCCGAGGTCGCCGACTTCTTCTCGTTCGGCACGAACGACCTCACCCAGACGGCGTGGGGCTTCAGCCGCGACGACGCCGAAGGCGCGTTCTTCTCGCTGTACCTGGACAAGGGCATCTTCCAGGTCAGCCCGTTCGAGGTGCTCGACCGCGACGGCGTCGGCCGGCTGGTCAAGCTGGCCGTCGAGGAGGGTCGGGCGACCAAGCCGGGCCTGAAGACCGGCGTGTGCGGCGAGCACGGCGGTGACCCGGAGTCGGTGCACTTCTTCCACGAGGCCGGGCTGGACTACGTGTCCTGCTCGCCGTTCCGGGTGCCAGTGGCCCGACTGGAGGCCGGACGTGCCGCGGTCTCCGCGGCAGGGCCGGCCGCCAGCGCCTGACCGGCTGACCGAGCAGTCGTTGTCCCGTCGGCGAGTCGATGTGATACCGCACCAGAAAGCGCAGCAGTGTCACATCGACAGGTGGGCGAAGAGCGGGTTCTCGGGTGTCCCGTCCGGGAGTCGATGTGATACCGCACCAGAAAGCACAGCAGTATCACATCGACCGGCGGAAGCAGCGATGCCGCGACCGGTGCGCGGGCCGCCAACCGCATCGGTAGGCTCTCGCCGTGAGCAGCCAGCCAGCGAACCCGACCATCGTCGTCGTCACCGAGGTCGCCCTCGCTGAGGGCGATGTCAAGCGCATGGTCGGGCTGCACGCGGACGAGCGGTACGACTACCACGTCCTGGTCCCGGCGGACACCGAGCGCAACGTGCTGGTGAACGTGCTGGACCACCTCAGCCTGCTGGACCTCAAGGCCGCCGCTGCGGACCTTCGCTCGCCCGATCCGCGACGAGCCGCTGCCACTGCCGACGAAGCGCTGCGCGAGTCGGTGGCGGCCATCCAGGCAGCCGGGCGGGCGGCGTCGGGCGTGGTGACCGAAGACGACCCGCTTCCCGCGCTACGCGCCGAGGTCGAGGCCACCAAGGCAGCCGAGGTCGTCATCGTCACCGAACCGCATGCGGTGGAGGACACCTTCCACACCGACTGGGCGTCCCGGGCCCGCGAGGAGCTCGGCCTTCCTGTGCTGCACATGTATGCCGGTGACTGGCGGCTGGGCTAGCGCGGCTCCCTCCCAGATTGGATTTGGGCCCGCCCGGGCCCATTCGGTATCGTGAGTGGCCGTGTCTGGGCTCGCCCAGGCGCGTGAGCGGCAGCCTGCCGGCCCTGGCCGGGCGACGGAACCGGTGACCGCTCGATCACTCTCGCCGGGCAGCCCGGTGCGGGCCGGGCGTCACAGCGACCGGTGCGGGCCAGGAAGTGCAGGGGAGAGGCCCCACAGCGACACGCCCGAGTGCGGGGGTCGGTGCGGGGACAACCAAGGAGCCCGCCCGCGGGCGAACAGACGCAGAGATACCGGAGAACAGGTTGCCTACGATCAACCAGCTGGTGCGCAAGGGGCGCCAGGACAAGGTCAGCAAGACCAAAACCCCGGCCCTGAAGGGCTCACCACAACGTCGCGGGGTGTGCACCCGCGTCTACACCACGACCCCGAAGAAGCCGAACTCCGCGCTGCGCAAGGTGGCTCGGGTCAAGCTCACCAGCCAGGTCGAGGTCACGGCATACATCCCTGGCGTCGGCCACAACCTGCAGGAACACTCGATCGTGCTCGTGCGAGGGGGTCGGGTGAAAGACCTCCCCGGGGTCCGCTACAAGATCATCCGTGGGTCCCTGGACACCCAGGGGGTCAGGAACCGCAAGCAGGCTCGGTCCCGCTACGGCGCGAAGATGGAGAAGAAGTAATGCCCCGCAAGGGTCCGGCCCCCAAGCGTCCGCTGCACGTCGACCCCGTCTACAGCAGCCCGCTCGTGACGGCGCTGGTCAACAAGATCCTGCTCGACGGGAAGAAATCGATCGCCGAGACCATTGTCTATGGTGCCCTGGAAGGCGCTCGTCAGAAGACCGGCACCGACCCGGTCGTCACCCTCAAGCGCGCTCTGGACAACATCCGCCCGTCCCTGGAGGTCAAGTCCCGCCGGGTCGGCGGCGCGACCTACCAGGTCCCGATCGAGGTCAAGCCGCCCACGCGCGACGACCCTGTCCCTGCGCTGGCTCGTCGGCTACGCACGGCAGCGTCGTGAGAAGACGATGACCGACCGGCTGATGAACGAGATCCTGGACGCGTCCAACGGCCTGGGTGCCGCGGTCAAGCGCCGGGAGGACACCCACAAGATGGCCGAGTCCAACCGGGCCTTCGCGCACTACCGCTGGTGAGGCGCCTCTGGCAGGGATCGATCGCGATCCATGCAGGATGCCGTGTCACCTTGCCTGGGCACCCGGCATACCGGGCCGTCCCCGGGCACGCACCACGACTACCTGAGACGAGACAACTGACGTGGCACTCGACGTCCTGACGGACCTGACCAAGGTCCGCAACATCGGCATCATGGCGCATATCGACGCCGGCAAGACGACGACGACAGAGCGCATCCTCTTCTACACCGGCATCAACTACAAGATCGGTGAGGTCCACGACGGTGCCGCCACCATGGACTGGATGGAGCAGGAGCAGGAGCGCGGCATCACCATCACGTCAGCCGCGACGACGACGTTCTGGAAGAACCACCAGGTCAACATCATCGACACCCCCGGGCACGTGGACTTCACGGTGGAGGTGGAGCGTTCACTGCGGGTGCTCGACGGAGCCGTCGCGGTGTTCGACGCCAAGGAAGGGGTGGAGCCGCAGTCCGAGACGGTGTGGCGCCAGGCCGACAAGTACCACGTGCCGCGGATCTGCTTTGTCAACAAGATGGACAAGCTCGGGGCCGACTTCTCCTTCACCGTCAAGACCATGGTCGACCGCCTCGGCGCGTCGCCGCTCGTCCTGCAGCTGCCCATCGGCTCGGAGGGCTCGTTCGTCGGGGTCGTCGACCTGCTGCGGATGAAGGCGCTCACCTGGCGCGGAGAGACTCAGAAGGGCGAGGACTACACGGTCGAGGACGTCCCGGCCGAGCTGGCCGACCAGGCCGCTCAGTACCGGCACGAGCTGGTCGAGCGGGTGGCCGAGTCCGACGACGAGCTCATGCTGAAGTACCTGGAAGGTGAGGAGCTCACGGTCGACGAGCTCAAGGCCGGCATCCGGGCGCTCACCATCGGCGGGCACGTCAACCCCGTCCTGTGCGGCACCGCATTCAAGAACAAGGGCGTACAGCCCATGCTCGACGCGGTTCTGGACTTCCTGCCCTCGCCGCTGGACGTGCCGCCCATGGTCGGGCACCGGCCGGGCGACGAGGAGACCGACCTCGTCCGCAAGCCGGACCCCAAGGAGCCGTTCTCGGCGCTGGCCTTCAAGATCGCCGTGCACCCGTTCTTCGGCAAGCTCACCTACGTGCGGGTCTACTCCGGCGAGGTGCCCTCGGGGACCCAGGTCGTCAACTCGACCAAGGGCAAGAAGGAGCGGGTCGGCAAGCTGTTCCAGATGCACAGCAACAAGGAGAACCCGGTCGACAAGGCGTCGGCGGGCCACATCTACGCCTTCATCGGGCTCAAGGACACGACGACCGGTGACACCCTGTGCGACCCGAAAGAGCAGATCGTCCTGGAGTCGATGACCTTCCCGGAGCCGGTCATCAACGTGGCCATCGAACCGCGCACCAAGAGCGACCAGGAGAAGCTCGGTACTGCGATCCAGAAGCTCGCGGAGGAGGACCCGACGTTCCAGGTGGAGCTGGACAAGGAGACCGGTCAGACCATCATCAAGGGGATGGGCGAGCTGCACCTGGACATCCTCGTGGACCGGATGCGCCGCGAGTTCAAGGTCGAGGCCAACGTGGGCAAGCCGCAGGTCGCCTACCGGGAGACGGTGCGGCGCAAGGTCGACAAGATCGAGTACACCCACAAGAAGCAGACCGGCGGCTCTGGTCAGTACGCCAAGGTGCTGGTGAGAGTCGAGCCTCTCGAGACCGGTGGCGGCGAGCTGTACGAGTTCGCCAACGAGGTCACCGGTGGGCGTATCCCCCGCGAGTACATCCCGTCGGTCGACGCCGGCATCCAGGACGCCATGCAGTACGGCGTGCTCGCCGGGTACCCGTTGGTGGGCCTCAAGGCCACCCTGCTCGACGGGGCCTACCACGACGTGGACTCCTCGGAGATGGCCTTCAAGATCGCCGGCTCTATGGTGCTCAAGGAGGCGGTCCGCAGGGCCGACCCGGCGCTGCTCGAGCCGATGATGTCCGTCGAGGTCCGCACCCCCGAGGACTATATGGGTGACGTGATCGGCGACATCAACTCCCGCCGCGGGCACATCCAGGCCATGGAGGACGCCGCCGGCGCCAAGGTGGTCCGGGCGGTGGTGCCGCTGTCGGAGATGTTCGGGTACGTCGGTGACCTGCGCTCCAAGACCCAGGGCCGAGCCAGCTACTCGATGCAGTTCGACTCCTACGCCGAGGTGCCGCGCGCCGTGGCCGACGAGATCATCAAGAAAACCCGTGGTGAATGACGTGGGTAGACTCCCGTAGGCTTGCCCACAATCTCCGCAATACCAGTTCAGCAAGCGCCACGTCCTGGCTCAAGGTCGTCCGGCGTACCACACAGAAGTCCTGAGGAGGACACCAGTGGCGAAGGCAAAGTTCGAGCGGACCAAGCCGCACGTCAACATCGGCACGATCGGTCACATCGACCACGGCAAGACGACGTTGACCGCGGCGATCACCAAGGTCCTGCATGACAAGTTCCCGGACCTGAACCCCTTCACCCCGTTCGACCAGATCGACAAGGCGCCCGAGGAGAAGCAGCGCGGCATCACCATCTCGATCGCGCACGTGGAGTACCAGACCGAGAAGCGCCACTACGCGCACGTCGACTGCCCCGGCCACGCCGACTACATCAAGAACATGATCACCGGCGCGGCGCAGATGGACGGCGCCATCCTCGTCGTGGCGGCCACCGACGGCCCGATGCCGCAGACCAAGGAGCACGTCCTGCTGGCCCGCCAGGTCGGCGTCCCCTCCATCGTCGTGGCCCTCAACAAGGCCGACATGGTCGACGACGAGGAGATCCTCGAGCTGGTCGAGCTGGAGGTCCGCGAGCTGCTGTCCTTCTACGAGTTCCCCGGCGACGACGTCCCCGTCGTGCGGGTCTCCGCGCTCAAGGCCCTCGAGGGTGACCCCGAGTGGTCCAAGAGCGTCATGGACCTGCTCGACGCCGTCGACGAGTTCGTCCCCGAGCCCGAGCGCGACACGGACAAGCCGTTCCTCATGCCCGTCGAGGACGTCTTCACCATCACCGGGCGTGGCACCGTGGTCACCGGCAAGATCGACCGCGGCGTCATCAAGGTCAACGAGGAGGTCGAGATCGTCGGCATCCACCCCAAGTCGAGCAAGACCACCGTCACCGGGGTCGAGATGTTTCGCAAGCTGCTCGACGAGGGCCGCGCGGGCGAGAACGTCGGCCTGCTGCTGCGTGGCATCAAGCGCGAGGAGGTCGAGCGTGGCCAGGTCGTGGTCAAGCCAGGATCGATCACCCCGCACACCGAGTTCGAAGCCCAGGTCTACATCCTGGGCAAGGACGAGGGCGGCCGGCATACGCCGTTCTACGACAACTACCGTCCGCAGTTCTACTTCCGCACGACGGACGTGACGGGCGTCGTGCACCTGCCGGAGGGCACCGAGATGGTCATGCCCGGCGACAACACCGACATGCGCGTCGAGCTGATCCAGCCGATCGCCATGGAGGAGGGTCTGCAGCTGGCCATCCGCGAGGGCGGGCGCACCGTCGGCGCCGGCAAGGTCACCAAGATCATCAAGTGAGCTGAACGACAGAGGGCCCGGGCTTCGGTCCGGGCCCTCTGTCGTCCAGGCGCCAACTCGCGAGAGTAGCCGAACGGTTGCTTCCGGCTTGGGGAAGCAACCGTTCGGCTCCGCTCACCGGCAGGCAGCCGCTTGAGAGCTGGCGGCAGGCTCTAGGGTCAAGGTATGCCGGGCCGGTACGACGTCGACGCGCAGGTCCAAGGGCTGATCGAGTACGTCGACGCCTCGCCGACTCCGTTCCACGCTGTCGCCCAGGCGGCGGGGCGGCTCGACGAAGCGGGGTTCACCGTCATCGACGAGGGCGAGCCGTTCCCCACCGAGCCGGGCGGCTACCTGCTCGTGCGCGGCGGCTCCCTGGTCGCGTGGGTACTGCCCGCCGGATCTTGCCCCGTCGGCGCCGTATCGGATCCTCACCGCCCACACAGACAGCCCGAACCTGCGCATCAAGCCCAACCCCGACCACGTCAAGGCCGCCTGGCAGATGCTCGGCGTCGAGCCATACGGCGGGCTGCTGGCCAACTCCTGGCTGGACCGCGACCTGGGTCTGGCCGGCCGGGTGGTGGTTCGCACGGCGACGGGCCCCCAGCCACGGCTGTTCCACGACAGCCGGCCGCTGCTGCGGGTCGCGCAGCTGGCCGTCCACCTGGACCGCGGCGTCAACGAACGCGGCCTGGTCCTCGACCGTCAGCAGCACCTCGTGCCGCTGTGGGGGCTCGCCGACGCGGGGGTGAGCTTCCCGGCATACCTGGCCGAGCAGGTCGGCGCCGACCGTTCGGACATCCTCGCCTGGGATGCCATGGCGCACGACACCCAGCGCGGCGCAGCGGATCGGACGGCACGGCGAGCTGGTCGCCGCACCGCGCCTGGACAACCTCGCCACGGTGTACGCCGGGGTGCAGGCGCTGGTGGCCGCTGCTGGCCAGGCCAGCGCGCATCGACTGGTGCTGGCTCTGTTCGACCACGAGGAGGTGGGCAGCGAGTCGGAGCGCGGGGCACGCTCGACGCTGTTGGGGGCCGTGCTCGAGCGGATCGTCCTGGGGGCCGGAGGTGGCCGGGAGGATATCTGGCGGGCACTCGCCGCGTAGCCTCGTCGCGTCCGGCGACATGGCGCACGCCACGCACCCGAACTACGCCGAACGACACGAGCCGCAGCACCAGGTGGCCATCAACGCCGGCCCGGTCCTGAAGGTTCACTCCGAGCTTAGGTACGCGACCGATGCGGTGGGGGCCGCCCACTTCCGGCTGGCATGTGAGCAGGCCGGGGTGCCGATGCAGACCTTCGTCGTCCGCAGCGACCTGCCGTGCGGCTCCACGGTCGGGCCGATGACTGCAGCCGGGCTCGGCGTCGCGACCGTCGACGTCGGGGCGCCGCTGCTGTCCATGCACAGCATCCGCGAGCTCGGGGGGGCGCAGGACGTGCCCTGGTATGCCGCTGCCCTCGCCGCCTTTCTCGCGCCGCAGCGGTAGGCCGGTCATGCCAGACGTGCGCTATACCGCACGGTTGGCATGACGCAGGGACGAGGCGCTTGGCATGACAGAGGTCTCGCTGTCCACATCCCCTCGACGGATGGTCACGTCATCCACAACCGGCGGTAGTGCTCTGTGCCACCGCTCGGGGCAGGGGCGAGCCTATGAGGTGTCCCTCCAGCCGCCGACCTTCGACGATGGGCCGAGCGCGCCCAGAGCGCCGTTCATCACCCAGGCGACCCGCAGGCGCGATCGACAGGACGTCGCTCGCCACCTGGCACAGCCGCACGATGGGGTGGTTCATCGGGCCGCTCTTCGCGCGCACGGCATTGGCCGCCACGACGTGCGTAACGAGGTTGGTGCCGGGCGGTGGGCCGTGGCCGGTCGGCATACCGTTGTCGTGGAGGGCGCGCCATCCTCCACCGGCCGGGGGCGAGCAACCCCGGAGGGGTGGGGGTGGCAACCGAGCCCTGGAGCGCTCGCCTATACGTCCACCCGCCAGAGGGCGAGAGAGCGGAGCGGAACGCGAGCTCGTTTGGAATCGACGGGCGCCTCTGGCAGACTAGGCAGGTTGCTTGACGCGTGGTGCTGCTCCGGGTGCAACCGGCGCAGCGCCGCCGCCCCTCGACCGGGAGCGAGCCCGACAGGTCTGCCCCCATCGGACACGCAGTGGCCCGAGGGAAGCGCAAGCCCGGCTACGGTCGGACCAACCGAGACCCAACTATGGGGCACCCAAGAGTGTCCGGGGTAGAGCCGCCGAAAACGGCCCGACACGCCCGACCTCGGGGGTCGGTGGTCTCTGTCGCCGGAACCGGCACGTGCATCGGCGAGGAAAGAGACGGGTACCAGATGGCGGGACAGAAGATCCGCATCCGCTTGAAGTCGTACGACCACGAGGTCATCGACAGCTCAGCCCGCAAGATCGTCGACACCGTGACGCGAGCGGGGGCCACGGTCGTCGGCCCGGTTCCGCTGCCCACCGAGAAGAACGTCTTCGTCGTGATCCGCTCGCCGCACAAGTACAAGGACAGCCGCGAGCAGTTCGAGATGCGCACCCACAAGCGCCTCATCGACATCATCGACCCGACGCCGAAGGCCGTCGACTCGCTCATGCGCCTTGACCTGCCCGCTGACGTCAACATCGAGATCAAGCTGTAGGGGACGAGGGCGATGAGTAGTGCGACGCGCACAGTCAAGGGGGTGCTCGGCGAGAAGCTGGGCATGACCCAGGTGTGGGATGCCGACAACCGCCTGGTGCCCGTGACCGTCGTCAAGGCCGGGCCGTGCGTTGTCACCCAGGTGCGCGGTGACGGTGACGGTTACGACGCCGTGCAGCTGGCCTACGGCGAGATCGACCCGCGCAAGGTCAACAAGCCCATGAAGGGCCACTTCGACAAGGCTGGGGTCACGCCGCGGCGGCACCTGCTCGAGCTGCGCACCGCGGACGCCGCCGAGTATGCCGTGGGCCAAGAGGTCACGGTCGAGGTGTTCGAGGCCGGGCAACGGGTCGACACGAGCGCCACGACCAAGGGCAAGGGCTTCGCGGGCGTGATGAAGCGTCACGGCTTCTCCGGAGTGGGGGCATCGCACGGCGCGCACCGAAACCACCGCAAGCCCGGTTCGATCGGCGGCTGTGCGACCCCAGGCCGCGTCTTCAAGGGCATGAAGATGGCCGGCCGGATGGGTGGAGTGCGCCAGACCACCCAGAACCTCACGATCCACGCCGTCGACGTCGACAACGGTCTGTTGCTCATCAAGGGCGCGGTTCCGGGACCGCGTGGCGGCATCGTGCTCGTACGCACGTCGTCGAAGGAGGCCTGAGCCGTGGCCGCGAACAACATCGAGCTGCCCACCGATATCTTCGACGTGCAGACCAACATCCCCCTGATCCACCAGGTGGTTACGGCCCAGCTCGCGGCAGCTCGGCAAGGCACCCACTCGACCAAGACTCGTGGCGAGGTGCGCGGCGGCGGCCGCAAGCCCTACCGACAAAAGGGCACCGGCCGTGCTCGGCAGGGTTCGGTGCGTGCGCCGCAGTTCGCGGGAGGCGGCACGGTCCACGGGCCCAAGCCACGCGACTACGCCCAGCGCACCCCGAAGAAGATGAAGGTCGCGGCCCTGCGAGGGGCCCTATCGGACCGGGCCAGGCATGGCCGGGTGCACGTCATCGACGCGCTGGTCACGAGCGCGACGCCGTCGACCGCGCAAGCGGCCAAGGCGCTGGCCGAGCTCAGCGACCGCACCAAGTTCCTTGTCGTCCTGGAGCGGGGCGACCGGGTCGGCTTCAAGAGCGTGCGTAACCTCGCCGAAGCGCACGTGCTCATGGTCGACCAGCTCAACACCTACGACGTCCTGTGCGCCGATGACGTCGTCTTCACCCAGGGCGCGTTCGACGCCCTCGTCTCGGGGCGCGGCGTGGCCAAGCCTGCAGTCAGCAGCGAGCAGAGCGAGGAGGATCACCAGTGAGCATCCCTGGCAAGAACCCTCGGGACGTGCTGATCGCCCCGGTCGTCTCGGAGAAGTCGTACGGGCTGCTCGATCAGGGCAAGTACACCTTCATCGTCGACCCCCGATCCAACAAGACCGAGATCAAGATCGCCGTCGAGCAGGTCTTCCGCGTCAAGGTCGACACCGTGCACACCCTCAACCGGCAAGGCAAGTCCCGCCGGACCCGCTTGGGCACGGGCAGGCGCAAGAACACTAAGCGAGCGATCGTGACCTTGCGCGAGGGCACCATCGACATCTTCGGAAGCGTCTCTTGACGCCGCTCTCGGACCTGCGAGGAACCCATGGGAATCCGTAAGTACAAGCCGACCACCCCGGGCCGCCGTGGCTCGTCGGTGGCGGACTTCGTCGAGGTGACGCGCTCGACACCCGAGAAGTCGCTGGTGCGCCCGGTCACCAAGACCGGGGGCCGCAACAACGCCGGTCAGATCACGATCCGGCACGTCGGCGGCGGCCACAAGCGCGCCTACCGGATCGTCGACTTCCGCCGCCACGACAAGGATGGCGTGCCCGCGGTCGTCGCCCACATCGAGTACGACCCCAACCGCACGGCTCGGATCGCGCTGCTGCACTACGCCGACGGCGAGAAGCGCTACATTCTCGCGCCGAACCGGCTGCGGCAGGGCGACCCGATCGAGAACGGTCCCGGCGCCGACATCAAGCCGGGCAACAGCCTGCCGCTGCGCAACATCCCGGTCGGCACGGTCGTGCACGCCATCGAGCTGCGGCCGGGAGGCGGCGCGAAGATCGCCCGGTCAGCCGGTGCTCGCGTCCAGCTGGTCGCCAAGGACGGACCCTACGCGCAGCTGCGTATGCCGTCGGGCGAGATCCGCAACGTCGACCTGCGCTGCCGGGCGACCGTCGGCGAGGTCGGCAACGCCGAGCAGAGCAACATCAGCTGGGGCAAGGCTGGCCGGATGCGGTGGAAGGGCCGGCGACCACGAGTCCGCGGTGTGGCCATGAACCCCATCGACCACCCGCACGGCGGCGGCGAGGGCAAGACGTCCGGCGGGCGCCACCCGGTCAGCCCCTGGGGCCAGCAGGAGGGGCGCACGCGCAAGGCCCGCAAGGAAAGCGACAAGCTGATCGTGCGTCGCCGCCGCACCGGCAAGAAGAAGAAGCGTTAGGAGTCGGCAGTGCCACGCAGCCTCAAGAAGGGCCCGTTCATCGACGAGCACCTGCAGAAGAAGGTGGACGCCCAGAACGCAGCGGGAACCAAGAACGTCATCAAGACCTGGTCACGTCGTTCGGTGGTCAGCCCGGACATGCTCGGGCACACCTTCGCCGTGCACGACGGGCGCAAGCACATCCCGATCTTCGTGACCGAGTCGATGGTCGGTCACAAGCTCGGTGAGTTCGCCCCGACCCGCACCTTCAAGGGGCATGTGAAGGACGACAAGAAGGGTCGGCGCCGCTGATGGCCGCTGCGAAGCTGAGCAACCAGACCGAGGCCGAGGACATCGCGGTCCAGGCGTCGGCCGTGGCGCGCCACGTGCGGGTGACGCCGATGAAGGCCCGACGGGTCGTCGAGCTGATCCGCGGCAAACCGGCCACCGAGGCCGTGTCGGTCCTGCTGTTCGCCCCCCAGGCTGCGTCGGACCCGGTGCGAAAGGTGCTGCAGAGCGCGATGGCGAACGCCCGGGTCAAGGCCGACCGGTCCTCCGAGGCGTTCGACGAGCGGGCCCTGCTGGTGTCGGCGGCATACGTCGACGAGGGCCCGACGATGAAACGGTTCCGCCCACGCGCCCAAGGCCGGGCAGCCCGGATCAACAAGCGCACCAGCCACATCACCGTCGTCGTGACGCAGCCACAGATCGGCACCCGCAGGAGGGCCCGCTGATGGGACAGAAGGTCAACCCGCACGGCTTCCGCCTGGGGATCACCACCGAGCACAAGAGCCGCTGGTTCGCTGACTCGACCAAGGAGGGCCAGCGCTACCGCGACTACGTCAAGGAGGACGTCGAGATCCGCCGGCTCATGGAGTCCGGTATGGAGCGGGCCGGCATCTCCCGCGTGGAGATCGAGCGCACCCGCGACCGGGTCCGGGTGGACATCCACACCGCGCGTCCGGGCATTGTCATCGGCCGGCGCGGCGCCGAGGCCGACCGCATCCGCGGCGAGCTGGAGCGGCTCACCGGCAAGCAGGTGCAGCTGAACATCCTCGAGGTGAAGAACCCCGAGATCGACGCCCAGCTGGTCGCCCAGGGGATCGCCGAGCAGCTCTCGGCTCGCGTGTCGTTCCGGCGCGCGATGCGCAAGGGCATGCAGTCGGCACTGCGAGCCGGCGCCAAGGGCGTGCGGGTGCAGTGCTCCGGTCGGCTGCAGGGGGCGGAAATGTCCCGCTCGGAGTTCTACCGCGAGGGCCGGGTGCCGTTGCACACCCTGCGGGCGAACATCGACTTCGGCTTCTACGAGGCGCGCACGACCTTCGGGCGCATCGGCGTCAAGGTGTGGATCTACAAGGGCGACATGACCGCCCGCGAGCTGGCCCAGCAGCAGGCGGCGGCCCCCCGTCCGGCCCGCGGCCCGCGTCGCGACAGCGCCGACCGCCCGACGCGTGCCCGCCGCGAGCGTATGCCGTCCGCCGACGCCGCGACCGAGCCCGTCGCCGAGGCGCCCGTCGCCACCGAGAGCGAGCAGGCCTAGCCATGTTGATCCCACGTCGAGTCAGACACCGCAAGCAGCATCACCCGGGTCGCTCGGGCGCCGCCAAGGGCGGCACGAGGATCGCCTTCGGTGACTACGGCATCCAGGCCCTGGAGCCGGCATACGTCACCAACCGCCAGATCGAGTCGGCGCGTATCGCGATGACTCGCTACATCAAGCGTGGCGGCAAGGTCTGGATCAACATCTACCCGGACCGGCCGCTGACCAAGAAGCCCGCCGAGACCCGGATGGGTTCGGGGAAGGGCTCACCCGAATGGTGGGTGGCCAACGTCAAACCGGGGCGGGTCATGTTCGAGCTGTCGGGCGTGACCGAGCCGGTTGCCCGGGAGGCCTTGCGCCTGGCCATGCACAAGCTGCCGATGAAGTGCCGTTTCGTCCGGCGGGAAGGTGGTGACCTCTGATGGCGGTGGGCACCAAGGAACTGGCTGCCGTGGAGCTTCGCGGTTTCGACGACGGGCGGCTGCTCGAGGAGCTGCGCAAGGCCAAGGAGGAGCTGTTCAACCTGCGCTTCCAGTCGGCCACGGGGCAGCTGGGCAACCACGGCCGGCTGCGCGCGGTGAAGAAGGACATCGCCCGGATCTACACGGAGATGCGCGAGCGCGAGCTGGGCATCTCCACGCCGGTACCGACATCCGATGCGGCCGCGGCGGTACGGGACGCCAAGGCGGAGAAACGCGCCGCCCGGGCCGAGCGCAAGGCCGAGAAGGCACAACAGAAGGCCGAGAAGGCGCAGGAGAAGCCGAAGTGAGCGAGTACGTCAATACCGAAGCCGAGGTCGAGACCACACCCGACGTCGAGCCCACAGCCGAGGCTGCTGTTGCGGTGCCGGACAGCCCGCCAGGATCCGTAGGCGAACCGGCTCGATCGCAGCCGCAGCGCGGCGAGCGCAAGACGCGCCAGGGCTACGTCGTCAGCGACAAGATGGACAAGACCGTCGTGGTCGAGGTCGAGGACCGGGTCAAGCACCCGCTGTACGGCAAGGTCCTGCGTCGCAGCAGCAAGGTCAAGGCCCACGACGAGGCCAACAGCTCGGCCCTCGGTGACCGCGTGCTCATCATGGAGACCCGACCGCTGTCGGCGACCAAGCGCTGGCGGGTTGTCGAGATCCTGGAGAAGGCCAAGTGATCCAGCAAGAGTCGCGGGTGCGCGTGGCGGACAACACCGGCGCCAAGGAGCTGCTCTGCATCCGGGTCCTGGGTGGCTCGGGGCGCAGGTATGCCGGCATCGGCGACACCATCGTGGCGACGGTCAAGGACGCGATCCCGGGCGGCAACGTCAAGAAGGGCGACGTCGTCAAGGCGGTCATCGTGCGCACCGTCAAGGAGCGTCGCCGCCCGGACGGCAGCTACATCAAGTTCGACGAGAACGCCGCCGTGATCCTTCGGCCCGACGGCGACCCCCGCGGCACGCGCATCTTCGGGCCGGTCGGACGCGAGCTGCGGGAGAAGCGGTTCATGAAGATCATCTCGCTCGCACCGGAGGTGCTCTGACGCAATGGCGAAGATGAAGATCAAGAAGGGCGACCTGGTCCAGGTCATCTCGGGACGCTCGCAGAAGAACGGCGGTGACCGGGGCAAACAAGGCCGGGTCATCGCGGTCTACCCCGACACCAGCCGGGTGCTCGTCGAGGGGATCAACCGGGTGACCAAGCACGTGAAGGCCGGCACGACCGCCCGTGGGTCGCGCACCGGCGGGCTCGTGCACGCCGAGGCGCCGGTCCACGTGAGCACCGTGGCGATCGTCGACCCGGACACGAAGGTGCCGACCCGGGTGCGGACCCGCGTCGACATGGTCGAGCGCAACGGGCGTCCCAAAGCCAGCAGGGTGCGGGTCGCCGTGCGCTCGGGTAAGGACCTGTGAGCCAGATGACCCAGAACACCCAAATGTCACAGAACACCCAGACCACCGTCGCGACCAAGCCGCGGCTCAAACAGCGCTACCAGGACCAGGTCAAGCCGGCCCTGCTCGCTCAGTTCGGCTACGGCAACGTCATGCAGGTGCCCGGTGTGGTCAAGGTCGTCGTCAACATGGGGGTCGGTGACGCCGCCAGGGACAGCAAGCTCATCGAGGGCGCGGTCCGAGACCTCAGCGCGATCACCGGCCAGAAGCCGGTCATCACCAAGGCCCGCAGGTCGATCGCCCAGTTCAAGCTGCGCGAAGGGATGCCGATCGGAGCCCACGCGACGCTGCGCGGGGACCGGATGTGGGAGTTCCTCGACCGGCTCGTCACGGTGGGCCTGCCCCGCATCCGTGACTTCCGGGGGCTGTCCCCCAGACAGTTCGACGGGCGCGGCAACTACACGTTCGGCCTGAACGAGCAGTCGATGTTCCACGAGATCGACCAGGACCGCATCGACCGGGTGCGCGGCATGGACATCACGGTGGTCACCACGGCGAACAACGACGACGAGGGACGGGCCCTGCTCAAGGCCCTCGGCTTCCCGTTCAAGGAGAACTGACATGGCCAAGACCGCGTTGATCAACAAGGCCAACGCCAAACCCAAGTTCAAGGTCCGGGGCTACAGCCGGTGCCAGCGGTGCGGGCGCCCGCACTCGGTCTACCGCAAGTTCGGCCTGTGCCGGATCTGCCTGCGGGAGATGGCCCACCGCGGTGAGCTGCCCGGCGTGACGAAGAGCTCCTGGTGACACAGGTGCAGAGAAAGGGCGGAGCAGCGCGATGACAATGACGGACCCGATCGCGGACATGCTGACTCGTCTGCGCAACGCGAACTCAGCGCACCACGAGAGCGTCTCGATGCCGTTCTCGAAGCTGAAGTCCAACATCGCGGTGATCCTGCAGCGCGAGGGCTACATCGCCGGCTGGACGGTCGAGGAGGCGAAGGTCGGCAAGACGCTGACGATCCAGCTCAAGTACGGACCAAACCGCGAGCGGTCCATCGCCGGAGTGCGGCGGGTGAGCAAGCCAGGTCTGCGGGTCTATGCGAACTCAACCAGCCTGCCGCGGGTGCTCGGCGGGCTCGGGGTCGCCATCATCTCGACCTCGTCCGGCCTGCTGACCGACCGGCAGGCACACGAGAAGCGCGTCGGCGGGGAAGTCCTCGCCTACGTCTGGTAGGGGCCACGCCATGTCACGAATCGGACGTATGCCGGTCACCGTCCCCTCGGGTGTCGATGTCGCCATCAGTGGGCGAGCTGTCACAGTCAAGGGGCCCAAGGGTCAGCTCGCGCTGACGGTCACCGAGCCGATCGCGGTTGGTCATGGTGCGGATGGGTCGATCCAGGTGACTCGCCCCGACGACCAGCGCGTCTCGCGCTCGCTGCATGGGTTGACCCGCAGCCTGATCAACAACATGGTCCTCGGGGTCACCCAGGGCTTCGAGAAGCGGATGGAGATCGTCGGAACGGGCTACCGGGTCACGGCCAAGGGCGAAAGCCTGGAGTTCGCGCTGGGCTACAGCCACCCGATCACCGTCGACCCGCCTGAGGGCATCGCGTTCGTCGTCGAGGCGCCGACCCGGTTTGTGGTCCAGGGCATCGACAAGCAGCAGGTCGGCGAGGTCGCCGCCAACATTCGCAAGCTGCGCAAGCCCGACCCATACAAGGGCAAGGGTGTGCGCTACTCGGGCGAGCAGATCCGTCGCAAGGTGGGGAAGGCTGGTAAGTAGCCATGGCAGTCACTGTCAAGCGAGGCCCGAGCCGGGCCGCCGCCCGCCTGCGCCGGCAGGTGCGAGCCCGAAAGAAGCTCAGCGGCACCGCGGAGCGTCCCCGTCTGGTTGTCTCCCGGTCGACCCGGCACCTGTTCGTGCAGGTCGTTGACGACAGCGTGGGCAAGACCGTGGTCTGCGCCTCGACGATGGAAGCCGGGCTGCGCACGTTCGATGGCGACAAGACCGCCAAGGCCAAGAAGGTCGGGGAGCTGGTCGCGCAGCGCGCCAAGGACGCCGGGATCGGCGCAGTGGTGTTCGACCGCGGTGGCAACAAGTACCACGGTCGCGTCGCGGCCATCGCCGACGGTGCGCGTGAAGGGGGCCTGTCCCTGTGAGCGGCCACCGAACCCATGACCACCTGACGAAGACAGGGTCTGACGACGCCGTGAACACGAAAGAGGCAGTGACAAAGACAGTGACGAAGATGAGGAAGCGCTGATGCCCGGGGTGCAGCGTCGAACCGGCGCCACCGGCAGCGAGTCCGGCTCCGACCGAAGCAGGCGCGGCGGACGCGAAGGCCGCGAGGGTCGGCGGGACTCGCGGGAGGCCGAGAAGAGCCAGTACCTCGAGCGCGTGGTGAGCATCAACCGCGTCGCCAAGGTGGTCAAGGGCGGGCGCCGGTTCAGCTTCACCGCGCTCGTCGTCGTCGGCGACGGTGACGGCACCGTCGGCGTCGGCTACGGAAAGGCCAAGGAGGTGCCGGCGGCGATCGCCAAGGGCGTGGAGGAGGCCAAGAAGGCGTTCTTCAAGGTCCCCCGGATCCAGGGCACCATCCCCCACCCCGTCCAGGGCGAGGCCGCGGCGGGGGTCGTCATGCTGCGCCCGGCGTCTCCCGGGACCGGGGTCATCGCCGGTGGCCCGGTCCGCGCCGTGCTGGACTGCGCGGGCGTCCGTGACGTGCTGACCAAGTCGCTCGGCTCCGACAACGCCATCAACATCGTCCACGCCACCGTCGACGCCCTGCGCAGCCTGGAGCGACCCGAGTCGGTCGCGGCCCGACGCGGGCTGGCCGTTGAGGACGTGGCACCGGCAGCGATGCTTCGCTCGCAGGCCGCGGCTGCGGCAACCGGGAAGGCAGGTAGGTGATGGCCCGGCTCAAGGTGACCCAGACCCGCAGCGGCATCGGCGGCAAGCACAACCATCGCGAGACCCTGCGCACCCTCGGCCTCAAGCGGGTCGGTGACGTTGTCGTCAAGCACGACCGCCCCGAGATCCGGGGCATGGTCAAGACGGTGCGCCACCTGGTGACCGTCGAGGAGGTTGACTGACCATGGCTGACACCCAGGCGTCAGGGGCCAAGGGCCCCTCGGCCGAGGGATCCGCGCTCAAGGTGCACCACCTGCGTCCTGCTCCCGGTGCCCGCACCGCGAAGACCCGGGTCGGGCGCGGCGGAGGTTCCAAGGGCAAAAGCGCTGGAAGGGGTACCAAAGGCACCAAGGCGCGCCAGCAGGTGCCGGAGGCATTCGAAGGCGGCCAGATGCCGATCCACATGCGCCTGCCCAAGCTGCGCGGGTTCCGCAACCCCTTCCGCACCGTGTACCAGGTCGTCAACCTGGACCGGCTCGGCGCCCTGTACCCGGACGGGGGCCGCGTGACCGTCGAGGACCTTGTGGCCAGGGGAGCCGTCCGCGGGGGCAGCCGGTCAAGGTGCTCGGCACCGGCGAGCTGTCGGTCAAGGTCGACGTGACCGCGCACAAGTTCTCGGCGTCGGCACGGGAGAAGATCGAGGCGGCCGGCGGGAGCGCGACGACCCTCTAGACGCGGCGAGACCGGCATACTGCCGTGTTGAGGAACTAGCCACGCGCGGGACCGCGCGACAGGAGGACAACGGTGCTTCAAGCCGTCGCTCGGGCGTTCCGCACGCCGGACCTGCGCCAGAAGCTGCTGTTCACGTTGCTCATCGTCGCCATCTTCCGGCTCGGCTCGGCGATCCCCACCCCAGGTGTGAGCTACACCCTTGTGGCGGAGTGTCTCGCCACGGCCGACCCGCAGTCCGGGTTCATCGGTCTGGCCAACCTGTTCAGCGGCGGCGCGCTGCTGCAGCTGTCGGTGTTCGCGCTCGGGATCATGCCCTACATCACGGCAAGCATCATCATCCAGCTGCTCACCGTCGTCATCCCTCGCTTCGAGACCCTCAAGAAGGAGGGCCAGGCCGGTCAGACGAAGATGACCCAGTACACCCGCTACCTGACCATCGGCCTGGCGGTCCTGCAGTCCTCGACCCTCATCACCTTCGCCCGCAACCCGTCGCAGATCTTCGGCCCGAAGTGCACCAAGATCCTCGTCGACGACTCGCTGCCGACGATCATGATCATGGTCCTCACGCTGACGGCGGGCACCGGCCTGATCATGTGGCTCGGAGAGCTGATCACCGACCGCGGGATCGGCAACGGCATGTCCTTGCTCATCTTCACCTCCATCGCCGCCGGCTTCCCACGCTCGCTCTGGGCGATCCAGCAGCAGGAAGGACGCTGGGACGTCTTCATCGGCGTCATCCTCGTCGGCTTCCTCACCATGGCCCTGGTGATCTTCGTCGAGCAGTCGCAGCGGCGGATTCCGGTCCAGTACGCCAAACGCCAGGTGGGCCGGCGGATGTACGGCGGCAGCTCGACCTACATCCCGCTCAAGGTCAACATGGCCGGGGTCATCCCGGTCATCTTCGCCAGCTCGCTGCTGGCGCTGCCGGCCCTGATCGCGCAGTTCGCCACCCCGCAGGACGGGTCAGCGCCGCCCGAGTGGGTGCAGTGGATTACCGGCAACCTGGTCCGGGGCGACCACCCGGCCTACATGGCCGTCTACGTAGCGCTCATCCTCTTCTTCACGTTCTTCTACGTCTCCATCACCTTCAACCCGGTCGAGGTCGCCGACAACATGAAGCGCTACGGCGGCTTCATTCCTGGCATCCGGGCCGGACGCCCGACCGCCGAGTACCTCGCCTACGTGCTCAACCGGATCACCGTCCCGGGTGCGATATACCTCGCTGTGATCTCGCTCATTCCGCTCATCGCGCTCAAGCTGTTCAATGCCAACCAGAACTTCCCGTTCGGGGGTACGTCGATCCTCATCATCGTCGGCGTCGGGCTCGAGACGGTGAAGCAGATCCAGGCTCAGCTGCAGCAACGGAACTACGAAGGGTTCCTGCGATGAGACTTATCCTCATGGGTCCACCCGGGGCTGGAAAAGGCACCCAGGCCACCGCGATCGCCGATCGGCTGGGGGTCCCGGCCATCTCGACCGGCGACATCTTCCGCCACCACATCAAGAACCAGACGGAGATCGGCAGGGCGGTCCAGGCGATCACCGCTGCCGGCGGGTACGTGCCCGACGAGATGACCAACGAGATCGTCCAGGGGCGCCTGGCCGAGCCGGACGCGGCGCAGGGGTTCCTCCTGGACGGGTACCCGCGCACGGTCGGCCAGGTCGAGTTCCTCGACAAGCTCATGGCCGGCCAGGGGCACCGGATCGGCGCGGTGCTCGAGCTGGTCGTCGACGAGGACGTCCTCGTCGCCCGGCTGCTGGGCCGGGCCGCGGAGCAAGGGCGCGCCGACGACACCGAAGAGGTCATCCGGGAGCGGATGGCGATCTACCGCTCGGAGACCGAGCCGCTCACCGACCTGTACGCCGAGCACGGGGTGCTCATCCGAGTCGACGGGATGGGCCAGGTGGACGAGGTCGCGGCGCGGTTGGCGGCCGCGGTCGAGGACGTGCAGGACTGAGCGCCTTCCGCCGCCGAACTACGCCGGCCCGTACCGATGGGGAGCTCGTGCTCATGCGTGCGGCCGGGCTGCTGGTCGCGCAGACCCTGGAGCTGTTGGCGGCAGCGGCCCAGCCGGGACGCACGACGCTCGAGCTCGATCGGCTGGCGGAGAGCTACATCCGCGACCACGGTGGCACCCCGTCGTTCCCGGAGGTCCCGGGGTACCGGCATACCCTGTGCACCTCGGTGAACGAGCAGATCGTCCACGGCATACCGGCAGACCTGGTGTTGCGCGAGGGTGACCTGCTGTCCATCGACTGCGGCGCCATCGTGGACGGCTGGCATGGCGACGCCGCAGTCACCGTTGTCGTCGGAGGCCCGGACGCTGCCCGCCCGCAGGATCGTCGCCTTTCACAGGTGACCGAGGCCTCGTTGTGGGCGGGCATCGCCGCTCTGCGGGTCGGCGAGCGGCTGTATGCCGTCGGCGAGGCCGTCGAGGCGAGCATCGAGGCCGCGGGGCAACAGGACGGACGCACATACGGGATCATCGAGGACTACGTCGGGCACGGCATCGGCCGGCAGATGCACGAGGAGCCCCAGATCTTCAACTATGCCGTCCGCGACCGCGGGCCGGTGGTTCGTGCGGGGTTCGTCGGGGCCATCGAGCCGATGGTGACCCTGGGTGAACCCCGGACGAGGGTGCTCGCGGACGAGTGGACGGTGATCACCGAGGACGGCTCGCGCGCCTCCCATTGGGAGCACACCGCTGCGGTGCGCGAGTCCGGCCTGTGGGTGCTCACCGCCTTGGACGGAGGCGCCGGCCGCCTGGCCGAGCTCGGGGTGCCATTCGCCCCGCTCGCCGCGTGACTTCTCCTCGCCGAAAGGTCCGTAGCTGCTGTCATCGGGGTCGGATAACCGCGCCTGCTGACCTTTCGATGCGGGCGACGCGGCGCCAGGGGCCAGGAGCCGTGGCCCTCCCTGATTTCAGAGTTCGCGTGCGCGTCCCGTAAGATGGGCGGTTGGGTGTCGTGTGCTCCGGCGCCCTGCGGGCATCCCTGGACATCGCAGGCGTGCTTCGTGATGGCTCGAGCACGTCACGACAAGATTCCAGACAGAGATTGACGGAGGATATGGCCAAGAAGGACGGGGTCATCGAGATCGAGGGCACCATTGTCGAGGCGCTCCCGAACGCGATGTTCCGGGTCGAGCTCAGCAACGGGCACAAGGTGCTGGCCCACATCTCAGGCAAGATGCGCCAGCACTACATCCGGATCCTCCCCGAAGACCGGGTCGTGGTCGAGCTCTCGCCCTACGACCTGTCCCGAGGCCGCATCGTCTTCCGCTACCGCTAGTACTCCCGATCCCAGAAGACACGAGGCTATGAAGGTCCAGCCGAGCGTCAAGAAGATCTGCGACAAATGCAAGGTGATCCGCCGCAACGGTCGGGTCATGGTGATCTGCGAGAACCTGCGCCATAAGCAGCGGCAGGGCTGATCGCAACACCAAGCAGGTCGCCGATTTTCGGCACGCACCCAACTGAACAGACGCAGCACCCGGCCCCTGGACACCGGCTCCTTCGAGCCGCCCAGGACGTCACCCCCGGCACGGAGGCCGGGGACCGGGCCCGCTTGGGCCGGCTGCACGGCATACCGAGGTATGCCGTCGGCCACCGGAACGGTGCTGCACCACACCTCCGACACTGCCCAGGAGAACAACCGCACATGGCACGTCTCATCGGCGTGGACCTACCGCGTGACAAGCGCACCGAGGTCGCACTCACCTACATCTTCGGCGTGGGCCGAACCACCGCGTCGAAAGCGCTCGCCGCCACCGGCGTCAACCCCGACACCAGGGTCAAGGACCTCGGGGACACCGAGCTCGTCGCGCTCCGTGACTACCTCGAGGCCAACGTAAAGATGGAGGGCGACCTGCGCAGGGAGATCGCCGCCGACATCCGACGAAAGGTCGAGATCGGCTCCTACGAGGGGCTGCGCCACCGCCGTGGGCTGCCGGTCCGTGGCCAGCGCACCAAGACCAACGCGCGCACCCGCAAGGGCCCCAAGCGCACCGTGGCCGGCAAGAAGAAGGCCGGCAGGTAGACCCGCCACCCACGGGGGCTCTGCCCCCCGTGCTCCCCCCGAAGACCCGCGTGTTTGGCTGATCATCGACAGAGAAGAGCAGTAGAGACCAATGCCTCCGAAGTCACGAACCGGGCCGGGCGCCAAGAAGGTGCGCCGCAAGGAGAAGAAGAACGTTGCGCACGGCCACGCGCACATCAAGAGCACGTTCAACAACACGATCATCTCGATCACCGACCCGACGGGCGCGGTGATCGCGTGGGCGTCCGCCGGCCAGGTGGGCTTCAAGGGCTCGCGCAAGTCCACCCCGTATGCCGCGCAGATGGCCGCCGAGGCCGCCGCTCGCCGCGCCATGGAACACGGCATGCGCAAGGTCGAGGTCTTCGTCAAGGGTCCGGGATCGGGCCGCGAGACGGCCATCCGGTCCCTGACCGCCGCCGGCCTGGAGGTCGGCGCGATCAGCGATGTCACGCCCTCGCCGCACAACGGCGTCCGTCCGCCCAAGCGCCGCCGCGTCTGACCCGAAGGCTCACATCGATCATGGCTCGTTACACCGGTCCCATCACCAAGAAGTCCCGCCGGCTCAAGGTCGACCTCGTCGGCGGCGACAAGCACTTCGAGATGCGCCCCTTCCCGCCCGGCCAGCACGGCCGACGGCGTATTCAGGAGAAGGAGTACCTCACCCAGCTGCAGGAGAAGCAGAAGGCCCGCTTCACCTACGGCGTCATGGAGAAGCAGTTCGTCCGGTACTACAAAGAGGCGGCCAACCGGCCCGGCAAGACCGGCGACAACCTGCTGCAGATCCTCGAGTCCCGCCTGGACAACGTGATCTACCGGGCCGGCCTGGCCCGCACCCGCCGGCACGCCCGTCAGCTGGTCACCCACGGGCACTTCGAGGTGAACGGCACCCGCGTCGACGTGCCGTCCTACCGGGTCGAGCAGTACGACATCATCACGGTGCGCAAGCAGTCCCGCGACACCTTCCCGTTCGAGCTCGCTCGCCAGACCTACGGGGATCGGCCGGTTCCTGCCTGGATGCAGGTCATCGAGGGGTCGCTGCAGGTCCTCATCCACCAGCTGCCGGTGCGGGCCCAGATCGACACCATCCTGTCCGAGCAGCTCATCGTGGAGCTCTACAGCAAGACTTAGCCAGCCGTATGCCGGGTGGTCCGGACAGTTCCCGGGCCCACGGCATGCTGGTTGGGTTTGAGGCTTCCCTGGACAGAGGGGGCAGTCTCAATCCGAAACCCTCCGGGTTTCGAATACGCGGCGTCATATGGCGGGCGCCCGTGGGAAGGAAGAAACAGTGCTCATCGCACAGCGTCCCGTGCTCAGCGAAGAGGTCGTCGCGGACAACCGCAGCCGCTTCGTGATCGAGCCGCTCGAGCCGGGCTTCGGCTACACCCTCGGCAACTCGCTGCGTCGGACCTTGCTGTCCAGCATTCCCGGTGCATCGGTCACGTCCATTCGCGTCGACGGCGTCCTGCACGAGTTCCAGACCATCCCCGGCTGCAAGGAAGACGTCACCGAGATCATCCTCAACGTCAAGGGCCTCGTCGTCTCGTCGGAGCAGGACGAGCCGGTGGTCATGTACTTGCGCAAGCAGGGCCCGGCAACCGTGACTGCGGCCGACATCGCGCCGCCGGCCGGCGTCGAGGTGCACAACCCCGACCTGCACCTGGCCACGCTCAACGGCAAGGGCCGCATCGAGATGGAGCTGACCGTCGAACGCGGCCGCGGCTACGTCTCCGCTCAGCAGAACAAGTCCGGCGACCAGGAGATCGGGCGCATCCCGGTCGACTCCATCTACTCGCCGGTGCTGGCAGTGACCTACAAGGTCGAGGCGACCCGCGTCGAGCAGCGCACCGACTTCGACCGGCTCATCGTCGACGTGGAGACCAAGTCCGCGATGGCACCGCGCGACGCGATGGCCTCGGCCGGCAAGACCCTGGTCGAGCTGTTCGGGTTGGCTCGCGAGCTCAACCTCGAGGCCGAGGGCATCGACATGGGCCCGTCCCCGACCGATGCGGCGCTCGCCGCCGACCTCGCGTTGCCGATCGAGGACCTCGACCTCACCGTCCGCTCCTACAACTGCCTCAAGCGCGAAGGCATCCACACCGTGGGTGAGCTGGTCAGCCGCAGCGAGGCCGACCTGCTGGACATCCGTAACTTCGGCGCCAAGTCGATCGACGAGGTCAAGGCCAAGCTGGCCGGCATGGGCCTGGCTCTCAAGGACAGCCCGCCCGGCTTCGACCCGTCCGCCATTGTGGACACCTATGGTGACGACTACGACAGCTACGACGACGACGGTGACGGACGTCTGCTGGCCGAGGACGAGCAGCTCTAGCGCCAACCCGGACACCAAGGAGAACCCTTCATGCCCACCCCAACGAAGGGCCCCCGCCTCGGCGGGGGCCCCGCGCACGAACGGCTCATGCTCTCCGGGCTGGCCACCGCGCTGCTGGCCCACGACCGGATCACGACCACCGAAGCCAAGGCCAAGCGGCTGCGGCCCCTCGCCGAGCGGCTGGTCACCTTTGCCAAACGCGGTGACCTTCATGCGCGCCGGCGCGTCCTCACCGTCGTGCGGGACAAGGGCGTCGTGCACCGGCTGTTCACCGAGATTGCCCCCGACATGGCGCAGCGCCCCGGTGGGTACACCCGGATCACCAAGATCGGTGCTCGCAAGGGCGACAACGCCCCCATGGCGGTCATCGAGCTGGTCCGCGAACCGCTGTCGGCGAAGCAGGCCACCGTCAAGGAAGCCGAAGCGGCGACCCAGCGTGCGGCACGCGCTCCAGTGACGCCAACCGACCTGCCGGCACCCGCAGCCACCTTCGAGCCCGAAGTCACCGAGCCGTCGGCACCGGCGGTCGAGCGCGCGGACGTTCCGGCTGCTGGCGTCCAGGATGCTGTCGTTGGGGATGCTGACGTCGAGGATGCCGCGACGGGCGACACCGACGTGGTAGAGGACGTCGGTCCCGACGACGCCGAGCCCGGGCCGGCCGACCGTTAGCGTTAATGGATCTGACTATCGGATGAGCCGGACGCGGATGGGCAGGTCGAGCTCGGTCCAGGCGCGGTCAGCAGTGAGGACCTCGGCCGGGGTCATTCGGGTCGTCAGGGCCAGGCAGCATCGATCGCCCAGCGAAAGCGACTGACCCCCGACCAGCCCGCGTAGCGCCCCGGCGAGCTCGGCGTCGGCGGCCGTGAGCGGCTCGATGCCGACTCCGGCAGCACTGAGCAGCTCACGGAGCCGGCGGACGTCAACACCGGCATCGACAAGCTTGCCGACGATCTCAGCGAGGTTCGCGGCACCCAACACCGAGCCGTTGAGCTGCGCCGCGACGATCTCATGGCCTGGCTCGCTGTGGATCAGCGCGAGGACAGCAGATGCGTCCAGGACGCTCATTCGTTCGCGGCCGCCGCGCGACGCTCCCGCAGCAGCTCCTCGACGAACGACCGGGCAGCAGGCACCTTGGCCGCGAGGGCCCGCAGCTCGTCAACCGCATCAGCTTGCCGCTCCAGAATCAACCGCGGTCCCCGGGCATGCAGATGGAGACGGTCACCCGGCTTGAGTCCCAGTGCGACGCGGACCTCGGCGGGGATCACCAGACGACCCTGTCGTCCCAGCACAACTGTGGCATCCATCAACGCAGTGTGCCACGAAATCCATGGGGATGCCACGAGTCCCGACTGCTGGACCGGTCCCTGGTGCCACTTGGATAAGTAGGGCGGCAGATGTTCCACAAACCCTACGTGTCAGGCTGGGTGTGAGTCAGTCGCTCGTCTTTGAGGAGTGATCGACTTGTCAGGTTCGATGTTCACGGTCGAGCAGAAGCGGGAGCACGTGCTTGCCTATCTTGCTGCACCGTATGGATCGCGTGGGAGGTATCTGGGTGAGCATGGCGTGTCTTATCGGCAGTTTCGGGTCTGGCGTGCCCAGGTGTTCGCCGACACGCTGGAGTACGGCCTGGTTCCTCGTGGAGGGCTGGCGGTGACGGCAGAGCAGAGCGCGTTTGTCGCTCGGCTTAGGGCCGAGCTGGACGCGTTGCGCGAGCAGGTGGCCCAGCAGCAGGCTGAGCATGAGCAGGCGTTGGCGGCCAAGGCGGCCGAGCTGGCGGTGCAGGTCAAGGCTGTTGATGCATTGGGAAAAGCTATCGAGATTTTGCATCACGCCGGCGCCGGCAAGAGCTCGCAACCGCAGGACCGCGCCGAGGGCCAGCGGCCGTGACCGTGGCCGGCGGCGTCGAGGACGTCGAGAACGCCGAGGACGCCGAGGACGCCGAGGCGGCGGATGCTGCGGTGTCGGTGGTGATGGTCACGGTCGCCTTGGTGAGCGCGCTGATCGGGGCCGGGTTGTCGCAGCGGCGTGCGTTGGCGGTGGCCGGGTTGTCCCGGTCGAGCTGGCACTACCGATCCCGGCCTCGGCCGCGGGTGGCCGTGCCGGTTCCGCACACGGCGCGGCGGGCCGCCTCGTGGCTGGATCCGGCCGAGCGAGAGCGGATCCTGGACAAGCTGAAGGCGGCGTTCGTTTGCGGCTGGTCGGTGTACCAGGCCTACTACGAGGCCCTGGACGCGAAGGACCCGGTCGCCTCGTTGTCCTCGTGGTATCGCATCGCCCGCCAGCTGGAGCCGCAGCGTCCGGTCCGCCGCCGGGCCCGCCACCGGGCCAGCGCGATCCCCTCGCTGGTGGCGAGCGCGCCACTGCAGGTGTGGTCCTGGGACATCACCAAGCTCAAGGGCCCCTACATCCGGGTCACCTACGAGCTGTACCTGGTCGTCGACGTGTTCTCCCGGCTGGTCGTGGCCTGGCGGGTCGAAGACCGCGAGTGCGACGACCTGGCCAAGGACATGTTCGAAACCGCGTTCCGCCACCACCGCGCCCACCCGACGGTGGTCCACTCCGACGGCGGCCCGTCGATGACCTCCAACACCCTGACCGGCCTGTTCCAGGCCCTCGGCGTTGAGGTGTCCCGCAACCGGCCCCGCGTCTCGAACGACAACCCATACAGCGAGTCCCTGTTCAAGACCGCCAAGTACGCCCCCACCTACCCGGCCTACTTCACCTCGATCGAACAGGCCCGCCAATGGGTCACCGAGTTCGTGCACTGGTACAACCACGAGCACCGCCACTCCAGCCTCGAGGGACATACCCCGGCAACCGTGCACGACGGGTCCTGGATCAGCATCCACCAGCAGCGCGTGGCGACCATGGCCCGGCTACACGCCGAGCACCCCGAACGGTTCACCAAGCCCTCCACCATCAAGGCGCCCATGGCAAAGGTCGCCATCAACCAAGAAATCAGCACCGACCGACTCCAAACAGGTTGACACCTTCCGAAAGCGGCAGAAACGACTCCCGCTTTGTGGAACATCTGCCGCCTTACGGCTATGCGGGCGCAGCGGGCCGTCGGTAGTCGATGGCTCCGGACGGCAGGCCGTCCCAGTCGTCGCCAAGGTCGACGAGAGCCACCCCTGACGTGACGTCGGCCGGGTAGGTGATGCCCATCGCCCGCCACAGGTCGGCGAACACCCACGGGTCGTCGAGGGAGGCCTAATCGTCGTCGTGGGCGTACGTGTCCTCCTCATCCTCGGGCGGCACGCGCAGGTAAGGCGCCACGTTGTCGGCGTCGCAGCCCACGGCCGCTGCCACGGCGGCTGGGTACCGGCATAGGCGTCGAGCACCTCGGCGGAGAGGCGACGGTGCCGAGAGCCTGGGTGAGCGCTGGCACGCGTCCACGTCGTACAGGGTGAACTGGCTCGGCCAGAGCACGACGGTCCAGTCCCCGCTCCGGCGCGAACACGGCTGCTTGCGTGGCTTCGTCGGCGGGGCCGCCGGGCAGGACGGCTGCCTTGATGTCGTGCTCGCCGGCGACGTCGACGATCGCGTCGGCGAGCTGCTCGGCAGTGACGTCCTTGAACGCCGACGCGGCGAGGAACAGACCCATGCGAACGAGCCTACCGACTTGGCTCGCTGGGCACGTCCAGCACGTGGATCGTTCCGGAAGACCCGTCCAGCCGGATGAGCTGCCCGGTCTGCAGCCGGGTGGTCGCCTCGTGAACCCCCACGACGGCCGGTATGCCGTACTCGCGCGCCACCACCGACCCGTGGGTCATCATCCCGCCGACCTCGGTCACCAAGCCGCCGGCGGTAAGGAAGAGCGGCGTCCAGGCTGGGTCAGTGCCCGGGCACACCATGACCTCGCCCGGCTGCAGCTCGGCCCGGGCCGGGTCACGCACGACGCGCACGCGCGACTCGACCACGCCGGGGGAGACCGGGCTGCCGGAGATGACGCCGTCGCCGTCAGCGTCCCGGCCCAGCCCCTCGAAGAAGGTGCGGCCGTCGCCGACGAGGACGCGCGGCACCTGCTGGCGGCGCAGCTCGGCCGTCCGTGTCGCGCGGCGCTCGGCGACCTTCTCCCGCACTCCAGCGAGCCCCCTCGAAGGCAGGTCCATCAGCTCGTCCAGGGTCAACAGGAACACGTCCTGCGGTTCCTGCAGGACGCCGGCGGCCACGAGGTCGGCACCGCTGGCCAGTAACGCCTCCCGGGCGACCCCGAACACCCGGACCAGGGTGAACTTGGGGGTCTCCCGAGCGCCGGCGAGGGCCCGGATCCGGCTGGCCACGAAGCGCACCGTCGCGGCCCGCAACCGGCCGCGGGGAAGCTCGGCCGCAGCCGCAGCGAGGCTGGACACGGCCTGCGCTGCTGCCCGCTCGCCGCGGGCGAACACCTCCGGGGGCGCTTGGTCCTCCGGCATGCTCAGGTAGCGCTGGACCGTCACCAGCACGTCGGCGGGTTCCTCGCGCCATCGCGGCCGGCCCAGGTCGATCTCGCCGACCCCACGCATCCCGTAGCGATCCAGGAAGCCGGAGATCGTGGCCTGCGCGGCTGCCGGCAGGCGCCCTCCGGCATACTCGCGGGCGAGCGCGTCGGGGTTTTCGCTGCTGAACCGCCCATGCGACTCGGGGTCGCTGCGCACCGCCTGCGCCACCTGCCACAGCGCCAGGTCCATCTCAGTGGTGACGTTGCGCGGAATGGCGCGGGTCACCTCCATGACAAGGGGTGCGACGCCGTGATCTGACTCGCTGGCTACGCGTGCAAGATGAGTGAGCAGCCGCAGACCAGCGACCGACGGCAGGATCATCGGACCGAGCCTCGGCGCAAGTGTAGGAAGCGCCCGCCCCAGGACCGTCGCCATGGCGCGGGCCCGTTCAGCAGCCCGAACCAGGGGGTCCGATGGCGATGCCGCCGCGTGCTGCAGGCGAGTCGCTTCGGCGACCAGGCCCTCGACGACGTCGTCGAGCCGGTCCCGAGCGACCACCGGGGCGGCCAGGACCAAGGGGATGTGCGGCAGCATCCGACGAGCGAACGAGGCGACCGACACCACGGTATGCGCGCCCCGGCGCCCCGGCCCCGGGGCCAGGGCTGCTTCGCTGCGGAGGTCGGCAACCACTGCTCCGGCGCTCGGGTCGACGAAGCGCAAGGCAACAGGCAGCAGCCGGACTCCCAGGGGGTCGCGCAGCGCGCGGTCCAAGCGGATCCACAGCCGCTCGCCTGCGTCTTGCAGGTACGGGTTGGTCACCGGCTCCACGCTGCGCCCGAAGATCGTGGCGGCTCCCGACAGGACGCATCGGACTGCGTCCCGGCCAAAAGGGGTCATCGGCGCGAGCATCCCCTGCACCGAGCCGAACGACAGCCACACCGAGTCGGCCGGCGCCTCCTTCGGCAGCGGGTAGAGCGAGGTGATCGGCCGCGCCTGCAACAGCCACAGGACGCCGTCGTGCCGAGCCCACTCGATGTCCTGTGGCGCGCCGAACTGGCGCGCCACGCCGGCCCCTACCTCGACCAGCTCGCGGACCTGCGGGTCGCTCAGGGTGACGGTGTCGGAAGCGCTCGCGGTCGTGGCGACGCCGCCGTTGTCCAACGCCCGCGTCGCGACGGCCTTGCTGCCCACCGTGCGCGACAGCACGCGGCCGGTGGCCCCGTCCGCGACGACGTGGTCTGGGTCGACCTGGCCAGAGACGAGCGCCTCGCCGAGCCCCACGGTCGCGTCGATGGTCATCTGCCCGCGGTGGCCAGTGAGCGGGTTCGCGGTGAACAACACGCCCGACACGTCGGCGGGCACGAGCCTTTGGACCACGACGGCCAGGGCCACCACGTCGTTGGGGATGCCGGCCCGCTTTCGGTAGGTGATGGCTCGAGCTGTCCACAGGCTGGACCAGCAGTCCACGACCGCGCGACACACCGCTTCGGTCCCCATGATGTTGAGGTAGGTGTCCTGCTGTCCGGCGAAGGACAGCTCGGGCAGGTCCTCGGCTGTCGCTGACGAGCGCACCGCGACCGGCCCCTCGCCCAGGCTCCCGTATGCCGTGCCGATCGCCGCAGCGATCGGGTGCGCCACGCTGAGCTTGGCGAACGCCGTTCGGATCAGCGCGGATGCGGCCTCCTCATCGGCCGTGTCGGAGGAGCCCGGACGCAGCCGTCCGGTCGCCTCGGCGATGACCTCGCTGAGGCCGTGCTCGGCGACCGTGGCCCGGTATGCGGCCGTCGACACCACGAACCCCGCTGGGACGGGGAAGCCCGCCCGGACGAGCCTGCCAAGGTTGGTGCCTTTGCCTCCGCCCACGTCCAGCTCGAGGTCGGGGTCGTCGAAGGCCACCGTCCAGGCCGCCATGGTCCGACGCTAGCGCACCCGGCGGCGCCTGCTGCTCGTTACGCTCGGGCCATGGAGGCTGGCGACAGCGCCGACGAGCCACGGGTGCGCCTGCGCCTGGACCTCGGCTACGACGGAACGGCCTTCTCTGGCTGGGCGGCCCAGCCCGGCCGGCGCACCGTCGAAGCCGAGCTCGCTGGGGCGCTCACCATGCTGCTGGGGGCGCCCGAGCCGGTGCGGCTCACGGTCGCCGGCCGCACCGACTCAGGAGTCCACGCACGGGGACAGGTGGCGCACGCCGACGTCAGCACAGCGGCATACGAGAGCTTGCCGGGGCGCTCGCAGCGCCCACCGGAGCAGGCCCTCGTGACCCGGCTGGGAGGGGTCCTTCCCCCTGACGTCGTCGTGCATCGCGTCTCCCGGGCACCCGGCGGGTTCGACGCGCGGTTCTCGGCCACCTCGCGGCGGTACCGCTACCGGATCGCCGACGCGTATGCCGCGCGAGACCCGTTGCGCCGCAACGACACGGTGTGGCTTGCTTACCCGCTCGACGCCGACGCGATGACGGCGGCCGGTGCGGCGCTGCTGGGCCTGCACGACTTCGCCGCGCTCTGCCGACCGCGCGAGGGGGCCACGACGGTCCGCACACTGATCGAGTTCAGCTGGCGGCGCAGCCGAGACGGCGTCGTGGAGGCACGCGTCGCCGCCGACGCCTTCTGCCACAACATGGTGCGCTCGCTGGTCGGTGCGGTCGTGCCGGTCGGCCAGGGACGGGTGCCCCCGGACTGGCCGGGTGAGGTCCTCGCCTCGGGCCGGCGGTCGGGACGGGTGCGGGTCATGCCGGCCCGCGGGTTGTGCCTCGAGGAGGTCACCTATCCCTGCGACGAGCTGCTCGCCGAGCGGGCCAGCCGAGCCCGCACCCGCCGTCTGCAGCGCCCCTGAGTCCCCCAGGTCGGTTTCAGGTCGCGACAGAATGTCCGGCATAGGCGATGCTGGACGGTTGTGGGCCACATCGACGTCAGCCGGGTGAGCTACACCCTGCCGGACGGGCGGCCGGTGCTGCGCGAGGTGAGTCTGCGGGTGGGGGACGGCGCCAAGATCGCGCTCGTCGGACCGAACGGCACGGGAAAGACGACCCTGACCCGGATCGTCTCGGGCGATCTGCCCGCCCACGATGGAGCCGTGACCCGCTCAGGCAACCTGGGCGTCATGCGCCAGTTCGTCGGCTCGATCACCGACGAGTCCACGGTGCGCGACCTGCTCGTCTCGGTGGCACCGCCGACGGTCCAGGCGGCCGCTGCCCAGGTCGACCGCGCCGAGCTGGCCCTCATGGAGCGCGACAGCGAGGTCGACCAGCTGGTCTACGCCCAGGCTCTGATCGACTGGGGGGACACCGGCGGCTACGGCTACGAGACGCTATGGGACACCTGCACCGTCGCGGCGCTCGGGGTCCCCTTTGAGAAGGCTCAGTGGCGCCCGGTCTCGACACTCTCCGGCGGTGAGCAGAAGCGCCTGGTCCTGGAGGCGCTGCTGCGCGGGCCCGATGAGGTGCTGCTGCTGGACGAGCCGGACAACTTCCTCGACGTGCCGGCCAAGCGGTGGCTCGAGCAGACCCTCGTCGAGCTGCCGAAGACGGTGCTGTTCGTCAGCCACGACCGTGAGCTGATGGCCCGGGTTGCCACCCGCATCGCGACCCTTGAGCCTGGGGCGGCCGGGTCGACGCTGTGGGTCCATCCCGGGCGGTTCGACACGTATGCCGAGGCTCGGGTCGAGCGCAACGCCCGCCTGGACGAGCTGCGTCGCCGCTGGGACGAGGAGCACGCCAAGCTCAAGGCCCTCGTCGCGATGTACCGGCAGAAGGCCTCGTACAACGACGCCATGGCGGCCCGGCTGCAGGCGGCGGAGACCCGGCTGCGCAAGTTCCTCGAGGCCGGACCACCGGAGGCCGTCCCGCTCGTTCAGCGGGTGCGGATGCGGCTGACCGGCGGCCGCACCGCCAAACGCGCCGTGATCTGCGAGGGGCTGGAGCTGACCGGGCTGATGCGAGCGTTCGACGTCGAGTTCTGGTTCGGGGAGCGCGTTGCTGTACTCGGGTCCAACGGCTCGGGCAAGTCACACTTCCTGCGCCTGCTCGCGCTCGGCGGGTCACACCCAGGGGTCGAGCACCGGCCGGTTACGGCCCTCGACGACAAGGAGGCTGATGGCCTCAAGGCCGGTGCGGCATACCGGCGTCGCTCGGCTGGGATCCCGGGTGCGGCCGGGCTGGTTCGCGCAGACCCACCAGCAGCCGCAGCTGCACGGTCGGACGTTGCTCGAGATCCTGCACCGGGGCGATGACCACCGCGACGGTATGCCGCGCGAGCAGGCCTCGCGTGCTCTGGATCGCTACGGGCTGGCCCGAGCGAGCGAGCAGACGTTCGACACGCTCTCGGGCGGGCAGCAGGCTCGGCTGCAGATCCTGCTGTTGGAGCTGTCGGGGGCAACCCTGCTGCTGCTCGACGAGCCGACCGACAACCTCGACCTGGACTCGGCCGAGTCCCTGGAGAAGGCCCTCGACGCCTTCGAAGGCACGGTCATCGCGGTCACGCATGACCGCTGGTTCGCGCGGGGTTTCGACCGGTTCCTCGTCTTCGGTGCCGACGGGCGAGTGTTCGAGGCATCGGAACCGGTCTGGGACGAGGGACGGGTGGCGCGACCCCGCTGAACCGGACCAGCAAGGCGGCAGATGTTCGACAAAGCGGAAGCTATAGCTGCCGCCTTGCGTAGGATCTGCCGACTCGCCTCGGAATCCCCGGCGGGCGGGGCCAAACGGGTCAGCCCCAGCGGATCCCCCGCGGTGGTGCCGTTGCGAAGTCCACCGGGTAGGCGTACGTGTAGACGGCCACCCGCTTGGCCTGCGGGTTGCCCTGACCAACCCGCCGGTAGCGGGCCAGGACCAGCGCCAGCTCGGTCCGCAGCGCACCGAGCTGCTGATGGGTGACCAGGACGACCGCGTCGCGCAGTCCGAGCTGAGCCGACCACGGCCTCGGCCAGCTCGGGGCGACGTCGAGCCATTGCTCGGCCTTGCTCGCCGACGTGACGCACGTAGTCGCGCTCGATCCAGTTCAGCGCCGCCCGGGTGTTCTCGTCCTCGCCGTCGTCGGTCCTGGTGCCCGGCGGGTCGCTCGCTGCCCAGACCCGCTCCTTGCCGCGACCGGTGCCCGTGTCGGCAACCAGGCCGACCGACTCCAGACGCCGCAGGTGGTAGCTCGTCGAACCGGAGTTGGTCCCGAGCTTGGCCGCGAGTGCGGTGGCGGTGGACGGACCTGCGGTGCGCAGCAGGCCGAGAAGCCTGGTGCGCAACGGATGGGCGAGGACGTGCACGGCGGCGGGAGGTGGCTGACCCATGTGTGCATAGTAGTTGTGCATACATCGTGGGCACACTGCGCGATCGATTCGATCGACCCGGACAACGCCGCAGGTCACAGGCCTGAAGCTGCCGTGTCACAGCGATTTGGCCGGTCTGCCGGACCTCCGTAAACTAGCCTGGACGTCGTGCCACGCGCGCTGCGCGCAACCCGGTCAGGGCCCAGCAGGTCCCACGCAGCCGGGCGGACGGCATACACCCACGTGGTGATCCCGAAGCGAAAGACGACCTGCTATGCGCACGTACACCCCCAAGCCAGGCGAGGTGCCTCGCGCGTGGCACGTCATCGACGCCACCGACGTCGTGTTGGGACGGCTCGCGAGCCAAACCGCGGTGCTGCTGCGCGGCAAGCACAAGCCCACCTTCGCCCCGCACGTCGACACCGGAGACTTCGTCATCATCGTCAACGCGAGCAAGGTCGCCCTCACGGGTGCCAAGGCCCAGCAGAAGAAGGCCTACCGCCACTCCGGCTACCCGGGCGGGCTCAAGGCGACCAGCTACACCGAGCTGCTGGAGAAGGACCCCACGAAGGCGGTCGAGAAGGCCGTACGGGGCATGCTGCCGAAGAACTCCCTGGCCCGCCAGCAGCTGTCCAAGCTCAAGGTGTATGCCGGTGAGTCGCACCCGCACGCGGCTCAGAAGCCGGTGCCCTTCCAGATCTCCCAGGTCGCCCAGTAGGGCGCTGATGACACCGAACCGCTAAGGACGCACTGTGGCTGACACTGCCAACGACGCCGACGACGCCCTCGACGGGGTCGAGCTCACCGAGTACACCACCGAGTCCGCGGCCCCCACCGAGGCTCACCCCAAGCCCACCGCTTCCACGCCAGGCGCCGCGACCGGGCGGCGCAAGCAGGCCATCGCGCGGGTGCGCATCGTCCCGGGCACCGGAGACTGGACGATCAACGGGCGCACGCTCGAGGGGTACTTCCCGAACAAGGTCCACCAACAGATCGTGGGGGAGCCGCTCAAGGTCCTTGACCTCGACGGCGCCTACGACGTGCTCGTCCGGGTGCACGGCGGGGGCCCGTCCGGCCAGGCTGGCGCGGTCCGGCTCGGGGTAGCGCGTGCCCTCAACGGCGTCGACGAGGAGCTCAACCGGCCGGTGCTGAAGAAGGCCGGTTTCCTCACCCGGGACGCGCGCGTTCCGGAGCGCAAGAAGGCGGGCCTGAAGAAGGCGCGCAAGGCTCCCCAGTACAGCAAGCGCTGACGGCATGGGTCGGCTGTTCGGGACCGACGGGGTCAGGGGCCTCGCCAACCGCGACGTGACCGCAGAGCTGGCGCTCGACCTGTCCGTCGCCGCGGCCCACGTGCTCGGCGACGCGGGCGAGTTCGAGGGCCACCGGCCTCGGGCGCTCGTCGGCACGGACGGGCGAGCCTCGGGGGAGTTCCTCAGCGCCGCGGTGGTGGCAGGCCTGGCCTCCGCGGGCGTCGACGTGTACGACGCCGGGATGCTGCCCACCCCTGCGATCGCCTTCCTGACCGCTGACCTGAGCGCCGACCTGGGGGTGATGCTCTCGGCCTCGCACAACCCGATGCCCGACAACGGCATCAAGTTCCTGGCGCGCGGTGGGTACAAGATCGCCGACGAGGTCGAGGACCTCATCGAACAGCGGATGGGCAGCCAGCACCCGAAACCGGTGGGGGCGGACGTGGGCAGGGTGCGCTCCCTGCCCGACGGTGCCGCGCGCTACCTGGAACACCTGCTCTCCATCGTGCCGCACCGGCTCGACGGGATGCATGTGGTCATCGACGCCGCTCACGGTGCGGCCTCGGTGGTCTCCCCTCGGGCCTTCCGGGAGGCGGGCGCCTACGTCACCGTCATCGGCGCCGATCCTGACGGGCTCAACATCAACGACGGGTACGGCTCCACCCATCTGGAGCACCTGCAGCGAGCGGTCGTCGAGCATCAGGCGCACCTGGGCATCGGCCACGACGGCGATGCCGACCGGTGCCTGGCCGTGGACGCCCGCGGCGACGTCGTCGACGGCGACCAGATCATGTGCATCCTCGCGCTGGACCTTCGCGAGCGCGGGGCCTTGGCCCAGGACACCGTCGTGGCCACCGTCATGAGCAACCTCGGCATGCTCCAGGCAATGGAGCGCGAGGGGATCACGGTGCGCCAGACCGCAGTTGGCGACCGCTACGTGCTCGAGGACATGCTGGCCGGGTCGTACAACTTCGGCGGCGAACAGTCCGGCCACCTCATCTTCCTCGACCACGCCACGACCGGCGACGGTGTGCTCACTGGACTGCTGCTCGCATCGCGCGTCGCGCGGACCGGCCGATCGCTGGCCGACCTGGCCTCGGTGATGACCTTGCTGCCGCAGGTGCTGCTCAACGTCAAGGGCGTCGACAAGGAGGCCGTGGACGCCAACGAGGCCGTGCAGGCCGAGGTCGCTGCGGCCGTCGAAGAGCTGTCCGGCACCGGCCGGGTGCTGCTGCGCAAGTCCGGCACCGAGCCGCTGGTGCGGGTCATGGTCGAGGCCGCGGACGAGCGGCAGGCATATGCCGTGGCCGAACGGCTGGCCAAGGTGGTGCGGGACCACCTCTCGCTCACCGCCCAGCCGGTCTAGTGGCCGACCTCGCGCTGGACCGAAGCTAGAACGCGGCCGTGCCCGCCGGAGGCAGGTCGGCGACCGGCAGGCCGACCCCCTCGGCGGTGATGACGTTTGCCCGGCCCTGCTGCAGGTCGTAGGTCGCGCCCACGATGCCGACGGTGCCGGCACGCACGTGCTCGCCGATCAGGGCCGACCGGTTGGCCAGCAGGCGGGCGGTGTGGCGCACGTGCTCGGCCTCGACCTCGTCGGCCGTCGCAGCCCCGTGCTTACGTGCGGACAGGACGCTTGGCATGATCCGCTCGACGACGTCGCGCAGGAAGCCGGAGGGCATGTCGCCGGAGTCCATCGCCTCCAGGGTGGCAGCGACCGCGCCGCACGAGTCGTGCCCGAGCACGACGATGAGCGGGATGCCCAGCGCCGCGACGCCGAACTCGAGCGAGCCCAGGACGCTGGTCCCCACGACGTGACCTGCGGTGCGGACGACGAACAGGTCGCCGAGGCCTTGGTCGAAGATGATCTCCGCCGCCACCCGCGAGTCGGCGCAGCCGAAGAAGACCGCGCGGGGCAGCTGGCCCTCGGTGAGCGAGGTACGGGTCTCGACGTCCTGGTTCGGATGCTCGCGCCGCCCCGCGACGAACCGCTGGTTGCCTGCCGACAGCTCGGCCCATGCCTGAGCCGGGGTCTCATGACGACTTGCGTATGCCGGTGCCGGGCTCACGAGGTCGGGCGCCTTCCGATGGTGACTGCAGCGGGCTTGGTGACCGCGGCGAAGAAGTCGTTGCCCTTGTCGTCGACGACGATGAACGCGGGGAAGTCCTCCACCTCGATCTTCCACACCGCCTCCATGCCCAGCTCGGGGTACTCCAGGACCTCGACGGAGCGGATGCAGTCCTGGGCCAGGCGCGCCGCCGGCCCGCCGATGGAGCCGAGGTAGAAGCCGCCGTGGTCCAGGCACGCGTCGGTGACCTGTTGGGAGCGGTTGCCCTTGGCCAGCATGACGAGCGACCCTCCCGCTGACTGGAACTGGCCCACATAGGAGTCCATCCGCCCAGCCGTCGTGGGGCCGAACGAGCCCGACGGCATACCGTGTGGTGTCTTCGCGGGGCCGGCGTAGTACACCGGGTGGTCCTTGAGGTACTGCGGCATACCTTCCCCCGCGTCCAAGCGCTCTTTGATCTTCGCGTGTGCGATGTCGCGTGCGACGACCAGTGTGCCGCTGAGCGACAGGCGGGTCCTGACCGGGTACCTGGACAGCTCCTCGCGGATCTCGTCCATGGGCCGGCGCAGGTCGATGCGCACGACATCCTCCGCGTCGTCGAGGTGCTCGTCCCCGGGATCGGGCAGGAACCGGGCCGGGTCGGTCTCCAGCGCCTCGATGAAGATGCCGTCGGGAGTGATCTTCGCCAGGCACTGCCGGTCCGCCGAGCACGAGACCGCGATGGCGACCGGCAAGGAGGCCCCATGGCGCGGCAGCCGCACGATCCGTACGTCGTGGCAGAAGTACTTGCCGCCGAACTGCGCCCCGATCCCGAACTCGCGGGTCAGCTCGAGCACCCGCTTCTCCAGCTCGGTATCGCGGAAGGCGTGGCCGGCCGGCGAGCCCGATGTGGGCAAGGTGTCGAGGTACTTCGCGGAGGCGTACTTGGCGGTCTTCAGGGCGAACTCGGCCGACGTGCCGCCGATGACGATGGCCAGGTGGTAGGGCGGGCAGGCGGCGGTGCCGAGCGAGCGCAGCTTCTCGTCGAGGAAGCGCAGCATCGCGGCCTCGCCCAGGATCGCCTTGGTCTGCTGGTAGAGGAAGGACTTGTTCGCCGAGCCGCCGCCCTTGGCCATGAAGAGGAACTTGTATGCCGTCTCGTGCCCCGGCGCGGTGTCGGCATAGAGCTCGACCTGGGCAGGGAGGTTCGACCCGGTGTTGCGCTCCTCCCACATGGTGAGCGGCGCCATCTGGGAGTAGCGCAGGTTGAGCCGGGTGTAGGCGTCGTAGACCCCCCGGGAGAGGGCCCGCTCGTCGGTGCCGGCAGTGAGCACGTGCTGGCCGCGCTTGCCCATGACGATGGCGGTGCCGGTGTCCTGACACATCGGCAGGACCCCCCCGGCGGAGATGTTGGCGTTCTTGAGCAGGTCCAGCGCGACGAACTTGTCGTTGTTGCTGGCCTCCGGGTCGTCGATGATGCTGCGCAGCTGCTGCAGGTGGGCCGAGCGCAGGTAGTGGGCGATGTCATGCATGGCCGTCTCCGAGAGCAGCCGCAGCGCCTCGTCGTCGACCTCGAGGAAGGTCCGCCCCGCGGGGCCCTCGATGGTCCGCACCCCCTCGGTCGTGAGCAGGCGGTATGCCGTCTCGTCCTCGCCGGTGGGCAGCAGGTCCTCGTACTCGAACTCGGCCATGGTTTCTCCTTCGATGCAGGCTTCAGCATAGAAGTGCGCCCACCCACCTCAGCGAGAGGTCAACAGGTGCTGTTATGCGGGCCAAATAACAGCAGCTACTGACCTCTCGGCGATGGGCCAAGGCTGCGGGCAGTCCCGTCAGCGGGCCAGCTCCTCGCGGGTCGGGGCATAGGCACCAGCGCGGGCCACCGTGGCGCCGGCGGTGGACATCGCCCGGTCGACGGCCGCGCGCAGGTCGTCAATGCCCGCCGCTCGCAGCCGCTGCCGGGCGTGTTGCCCACCGATGAACCCGAGGTCGGCGAGCCCTGATAGCAGCCCGGCCATGAACGAGTCGCCCGCGCCAACGGTGTCGACGACGTGCGCGGCCCGGGCCGGGACCGTGGTGACCTCGGTCGCCCGCGAGGAGCGCACGGCATACAACGCGCCCTCGGCGCCGCGCGTCACGACGGTGACACCAGGCCCGAACGACTCCCACCGGCGCAGTACGTCCGGGATGAATGCCCCGGGATAGAGCCACTGCAGGTCCTCGTCGCTGGCTTTGACGACGTCGGCGAGGGCGATGAGCTCCTCGACCCGCTCGCGGACCAGGTCGGCGGACGCCATGAGCGTCGGGCGCATGTTCGGGTCGTATGAGACGGTGGCGGTGGGTGCAAGCGACCGGATCGCCTGCACGACCTGGCTGCCACCGGGTTCGATCGTCGCGGCGACACTTCCGGTGTGGACGTGCCCGTAGCCACCGCTCACGTGGGGGACCGACCAGGTGAGGTCGAAGGTATACGAGGCTTGACCTCGCCGGTCGAGCGTCGCGCGGGCCACCGATGTGTACTCGGCACGCCGGCTGCCGTCGGCCAGCCGCACCCCCGTCGCGGAGCAGCGCTGCGCGATGCGGTCGCCGCGGTCGTCCATGCCGATCCACGTGGCGAGCGCCACGTCGTGGCCGAGCGTCCCCAGCCCGAATGCGACGTTGGCCGGGCTCCCGCCCACGTGCTCGTCGACCTGTCCATGGCCGAGCTCGACGGCGTCGATGAGCGCCTCCCCGACGACAAGAATGCTCGGGTCTCGCCCGCTGGGGGTGGTGGACGCCGGATCGCTCACCTACTGGGCCTCCTGGAGTCTGTGCGAGACGACCAAACTCTAGGGCGGGCGCTCCTGTCGCGTGCGGCGATTCGGTGACGGTTTGGTCCCAAACCGGTTCGTCGGCGACGATGGCACCGTGAGCACACCGACGACGCAGGGACAGCCGCCGCCCCGCGGGCCAGCCGGTACGCCATGGGCACCGCCGCCAACATGGCCCGGTCGTTGCTCGTCATCCTTGCCCTGGTCGGGGTGCTGGTGGCCATCGTGCCGCGGGGCGAGGGGACCACCGCGCCCGCCGTCGATGCCGCATCGGTCGTCTCGCAGGCCGTCAAGGACAGTGGGCTGGCGTTCGAGGCGCCGGTGGGCCTCGGTGACGGGTGGACGGCCACGAGCGCCCGGTATGCCGTGTCGACCGACTCGCGGCCGACGTGGCAGGCGGTGTGGTCGACTCCCAGCGGAGCGTCGATAGCGCTGAAGCAGACCTCCGCGGCAACCTCGAAGTGGCTGGACGTCGCAACCAACCACGGGACCAGAGACTCAAGCGTCGACCTGGGAGGGCGCACCTGGGAACGGCGCGTGGATGCCCGCGACCAGACATCGTTGGTCGTCGTCTCGCCGCAGGGTCTGACGACGGTCGTCACTGCAACCGGTGGCCTGGACGAGGTCGGGCAGCTCATCGACGCCTTGCGCCCGGCCGTGCCGGCGTCCTGACGGCTGCGCGACGTGCTTCTTAGTACTACAGCCGCACCTATGGAGGGGCACCTCGGGCGGTGTAGTGACAGCGTCGGGCGCGGGCTTGGTGGCGGCGTCGCCAGTGTGACCAGGCCAGGACCGAGGTGGCCTCGGGTGGCTGGTGCCAGATCAGGTGGGCCAGCAGGCGGCGGACCTCAGGGAGGGTCAGCGGGATGAGGTCCTCGACCGGTCCGGCCGCCCCCCCTTTGCCTTGACGGTGGTGGTGGTCAAGAAGGCGTGGGCGAGCATGGCCAGGGTGATGTGTCGGTACCAGGAGTCGTAGCGGCGGACCTGGTACTGGTCGAGCCCGACTTGGCCTTTGGCGGTTTGGAAGGTCTCTTCGATGGCCCAGCGGGTGCCGGCCGCCCGGACCAGTTCTCGTAGTGGGGTGTGTTCGGGGCCGTGGCACAGGTAGTAGGCCAGGTCGGTGGGATCGGTCAGGCTGCGCCGCACGAGCGAGCCAGTAGCTGGCGGCGTCCGCCAGCGGGCGGATCGCTGCCCGGGCCCAGTGGTAGACCCGCGGCCCCTTGGCGCCGGCGCCGGCGGAGATCTTCTTCCAGGCCTGCCCCGGCAGCTGCGCCGCCAGCTCATCGGCACGCAGCTCGGCGATCGTGCCCTGCACCGTCGCGATCACCCGCTGGTTGACCGGAACCGCTAGCACATAAGGCATCTGGCGTTCTTCGAGCATCATCCGCAGCTGGGCATGTTGTCCGTAGACCTCGTCGCCGGTGACCCAGCCGGCCGGCACACCGGCGTCCAGCGCCCGGGTGATCATCCGCATCGCCAGCTCGGGCTTGGTCGCGAACTCGACCTCCTCGCCGATGCCGGCCTCACGGCAGCGGTCCCGGTCCTGGGTCCAGGCGTTCGGCAGGTACAGCTCCCGGTCCAAGAACGTGCGTCCCACGGAGGTGGCGTAGCCCAGGAAGACGCCGATCTGACAGTTCTCGATCCGTCCCGCCGTGCCGGAGTACTGCCGGGCCACCCCCGCGGACTTGGTGCCCTTCTTCAGGAAGCCGGTCTCGTCGACCACCAGTACCCCCGCCGCGTCGCCCAGGTGCTCTACGACGTAGCCGCGCACATCGTCACGGACCGCATCGGCGTCCCAGTCCGCGCTCATCAACAGCCGCTGCATCCCGTCCGGGACCGCCTCCCCGGCCCGCTCGGCCAACGTCCACGAGTTCTTGCGCTCCAACGGCGCCAGCAACCCACCCACGTAGGCCACCACCCGCTCCCGCGGCTCCGAACGCGCGAACCGCGGTGCGATCCGGGCATGCAACTCCGCCAAACCAGCAGCCCACGCCTCAACCTCTGACACACTGACCTCACCAGTCACACAAGCAACATCGCGGTGAAAACCAGTCTCACACAGCCGACACGCCCAACCCGCTCAAAATAGGTGCGGCTGTAGTATTAGGCGGTCACCAACTCCGGCTCACGGACCTCCTCACCTTCCGCTGCGATCGGCCGCAGCCCCGAGCTGAGCTTGCGAAGCTGCTGGGTCGATCACGTCACGGAGGTTGTCACCGCGAGAGAGCAGCTCTGCGAAACGAGTGGTGAAACGAGCGGCCGGCGCTCCGTCAACGATGTCGTGGTCAAACGAGACCGTAAGGCAGAGATACTCCCGCTCCTGCAGGCCGCCCTCTGTGAGCGCCGGGCGCTTCACGATCGCGCCGACGGCTACGGTGACTGTTGCACTCGTCAGCGGGACGGCCCACATCGGCCCTGACCCGAACATGCCGACCGAGGTCACCCCGACGACACCGAACCGCTTCTGCATGGCGATGCTCCGCGACGCCAGACGAATGAACGTCCGTAGAAAGAAACCCGGAACGAAGCGGATCCAGGCGGTTCCCGTCCCGGAACCGAGGCGCCGCCCCTGTTCTTGCTGGGCTGACCGCAGTTCGTCGTTGACCTGACGACACGTCTTTCGGTTGGCCCTCCTGATCCCGATCGGCTCGGGAACGTTCTCACCGTCGATTTCGCGCTCGAACAGGACGCTGATCGTGACGTCGTCAAGTACGACCAAGCGATTGCCCTTGCGAAAGGAGTTGAACCGAGGGAAGTCATTGAAGGTACCTGCCAAGCAGGTCACGATGTAGCCCGTAAGTGAGAGCCTCTCGCCGGTGCGTTCACGGTGGTCAGCGATTGAGTGTCGCGGTCCCGTGATGTCCACCTCGGTCAAGAGATGAATCGTGGCCTTCTCCCGACCGACCGCGGCGGAGGCGGCAACCATCTGTCGGTTGCCGCTGAACGACTCGATCCAGTATCCCCTCTGTTCGCTCATTGCGTCGCCTTCTTGACCATGGCGATGGCCCATGTGACCGTACCGATCAGAGTGAACAGCGCTGTGAGCCGCTGCAGCTCATTGGTGGACATGCATTCCTTCTTTCATCGTCGGGTTGCTCCGGCCCCATCTTGCGTTACACCCAGCCGCAGATCAGCCAGGTCATTGGCGAGAAAGGTCGCCAGACCCCATACAGTCGGACCGTGCCCTCATCCCACCCGCGCCCGAGCCGCAGTCGCCTCGGTTGACATCGAGATCGCCGACCGCGCGTCGGCACGGGGCCTCCGGGTTGCTCCGGGCCGTGTGCACCGTTGGCGTCGAAGCGGCCCCCTGCCAGCACCCGAGTTGGTCGGTCCTCGCCCGCCGGGGCGCGCCGCCTGGCTGGCTTCCCAAGCGGGTACCCCGCAGACCAACTCACGTCGATACCGATCTTGTGCGTGCGGCACTGGAAGGCTGATCGTCCTCATTCCGCACGTTCCGTCAGAACTTGCGGTCGTCAGGACGCCCGGTGAGCACCGACGACCTGCTTCAGGTAACGGCCTGTCTCTTCCTCACCATCCAGGCTCCCCCAGACAACGACGCCGACGAACGGGAGAAGTTGTCAGCCGATCTGATGAGAGCGCTTGGGGCGGACGGCATGCTTGAATCCGTCGCGACAGGCATACACCGCTCCTTGATCGCGGCCCCAGTGAGTTCGACAATGCGGTCGATGCCGGTGGTCAACTCAACCTGCGCCCGCTCCCGAATGATGTCGGCGATGAGGAGCTGTCCGCAGCTCGAGACTCCTTGGCCCTGGTCAATCGGGCGCTGAACGCCATCCCCGACCCGGAGCTTCTGTGTCACCTTGGCCGCCTGATGCTTCTGCGCATGGAACCCAGCGGATCCGGTCGGCATCGCCATCAGGGTGTCGCTGCTACTCAACATGCGACGGAGCGGTCAATGCTGTGACTGCCTTACCGATGAGGAGACGGAGATGAGTCCCACGATCCGTAGTCTGGTGATCCCGGTGTCCGATCTGGAAGCCGCCAAGGCCCGTGTACACCGCGCTGCTGCGCGATGTCGAGGATCTCGACGCGACCCGCGACACCCTCCTTGCTGCCGGCGCCACCGACCGTGATGCGCCGCGTCAGGTCGCACCCGACGCGCGGATCTGCGTGCTGCCAGATCGGGACGGCAACCCGATCGGCCTGCGCAGAAGGTAGCGAACACTGTGGCAGGGGCGCCGCCGGCTTGCAGTGCGGCCGGTACGGCGGTTGTTCGCGGCCCCAGACGGCGACACGGAACATCGGATACGCGCTTAAGTGGCTGAGCCACCGTAAACGATGGATCGACGATAGGCTGACAGAGGATGTTCCGAGTCCCGTTGACCTTCGGTGGCGACCCGGGCTGGCAGGCGGGTGGCTCCTAAGTCTTGAACCCATTCGGGCCGAGGTCCTGCCGTTCTCTAAGGAGCTCGAGCAGTACCGACGTGGAGACAAGCGCTCGGCGACCGGGGATCGTCACCGGGCAATTCCGCACAGACTATGCCCGGCGCTCTTTAAAGTTGAACGTGAATGACGATATTCGCGGTGGCATCGGGAGTCTGTCCATTGGCAGCTGTCAGCGTCACTGGGTGGTCTCCTACGGCATTGGCGGCGGGTACCCCGCTGATTACCCCCGTCACCGGGTCGAGCTTTAGGTCCGGGGGCAGGGTCCCGCCGGCGACCGTGATGGTGGGTCTGGGGGTTCCGGTCACCGTGGGCTTAAGACTGCCCTGCTGGCCCACGTGAAAGATGGTGGCGGCTGCGGGGGGGCTGAAGTCCAGGGCAGGTGCGCTGGGTTGATCTGCTGGCGGTTCGGTGGATGAGTCCGAACCCGATCCGCCCTTGCTGGACGCGGTGGTCGCGGTTCCGAAGTAGAAGCCGGCAATAGCAGCGGCGAGCGTAGTGATTGAGGCGAGGACTTGGCTGCGGAGGTCGCGGACCCCATCCCCGGACATACCCAAGACGGCGATCAGGCAGATGCCGAGTAGGCCAAACGCTGTTACCGCGAGCGTAGTGCGGGTGGTGGCGACGCCGGGGCGAGCAGCCATCCCAAGGGTTTCGATGAGGCGGGCGTTCAAGATCTTACTGTCAAAACCTGCCTTCTGCACTGCTCCCGGATCCCGGCCGCGGCCTTGTCCGAGAAGGTTGCGCAGAGTGGACCGCGGAGCGCTGAGGTTGTAGATGGTCAGGACGAACATCCCGATGATCAGGAGGGCCACGAGAACGACAATCACCGCCAACAATTGGCCTGGAATCGCGGTCGCGGAATCAGCGGTCGCGTTGGCCGTGACGGTCGCCGTGCCAGAAGGAACCGGCGCAGGGCTGAGGCTGGCTGTGGGATTCGGAGTGTCGACTCCCGGGACAGCGGCGGTCGCCAATCGCATGTTCCCGACCATGAGGGACACCTTTCATGAGCAGCCGACCCACGGATGACCCAATTGTGCAGATCTCATCGACATCGGTCGAGGACTTAAACCCTCTGCATGGACTGGGGAACCCATCCGGCAGACCCTGGGGACGATGTGAGTGTTGTCCGTCGCTGATCTTGCAGATGATGCCGTCTTCGGCGTTGCCGACGGTTGGGGCGTGGAAGGCCCCCGCCCGCTGGTTGCGGTGGGGGCCTGGTCGTCTCGGTGATGGGTTGCTCGGCGTGGTGACCCCGAGGCCCAGGTGTCGTTTCAGTCGGCGCCGGTTCGGAGATCGCGATGCGGGCGGCTTTCTCGTCGACGATGGCGCTGTCGCGGCGAATGCTGCGTTGAGGGCGAGGTTGTTTACCGCGCGTGGGTAGCCGCGTGAGGCGTTGTGGATCAAGGTGATCGCGTCGGCGCTGAACAGGGTGTCGGCGCGCCCGGCGATCTTGAGGTGGTGGGCGATGTAGTCACCGGTTTCTTGGGGGTTCATGCCGGCCAGGGCGTAGCGCACGGCGATGCGCTGGTCCAGGGCGGCGAGCACGCCGAGGCGGAGCCGTTGTCGCAGGGTGGGCTGGCCGATCAGCAGCGCGGCGAACGGGGCGCCGGAGTCCATGTCGTGGTTGGTGAGCTACGCACGGCTTCCATCTGCGCGTTGTCCAGCAGGTGCGCCTCGTCGAAGATCACGACCGGGGTTGGCCGCGTTCGGCTGTCTTGCGTCTGACTTAGCGATAGAGATCGGCGTGTCTATCACGCAGCGTCCGGTGGGTCCTCCGATGGGTTCAGGAGGATCAGCTCATGTCCGAAACCAACACCGAGCCGGGGCGTGGCAAGCGGCCCGGCAAGCGGCTGTTGTCGCCGTCGCAGAAGTACGAGATCTGGTTGCAGCTGGTGCGCCAGGAGGTGACCATCGCCGAGGCGGCGACCGCTCAGCAGGTCGACCGGTCCACCATCTTGCGGATTCGTACGGTGGCCAAGGAGGGCGCGTTGGCCGCGCTGGCGGCCTCCAAACCGGGCGTGCAAGGCAAGACGCGCGACTACGAGCTGGAGGCGGCGCAGGCCGAGGTGGCCCGGCTGGGCGAGGCGCTCAAGGAGATGGCGGTCAGGCTGACGTTGGTCGAGGGAAAAGGCGGTTGGGGCTAGGTGGCCGCGTCCCGCGCCGAGTCGAGGCGGCCACCAAGGCCAGCCTGCTGTCCCTGGCGTGCAGCCGGATCGCCTCCCGGACTGCGCCTTCGAGCACCGGCCCGACTTTCCCTGGGAGCCGGCTTACGCCGAGGTCGCCGACCCCGACGGGGACCCGGGAACTGCTCCGCGCGGCCTACGCCGCGCCCTTCCCCGAGGAGCGCGCCAAGGCCGGCGCCCGAGCCATGCCCAGTCTGGTACCCACTCGCCTGACGATCCCGCAAGCCAGGCGAACCGCGCGGCGTGGAAGGTGCTATCGGCCAGCGACCTAACCGGTCTTGCTGGCGTTCAGCGACAGCGACCCGATCACCGGTGCGGGGGCACCGATACTGCGCAACCTCATGCCCGGCGCCCGCGGCCGGAACCATCCCACCATCCACAACGCCGGCCACTTCCTGCAAGAAGACGCCGGCGGACAGCTCGGCAAAGTCATCGCGGACTTCATGCGCAACTGACCCCCGGCCCTGGTTTCCATTCCCTCCCGAGTGCGTCACTTCGCCGCGTGCCGGGCGCATGGTCGCTGACTTCTTGCAGCTCGGACGCGGCGTCGCTGTCAGGCCACCTTGGAGGCGTAGCGCTGGCGGGCTGCTTCTCCGGTGGTGCCGACGAGGGTGCCGCTGGCTGACCAGGACAGGCCGCGGCGCGCCACCGCGTGAGCGGCGGCTCACGCGTCCCACTCGGGCCTCGAACGAGCGGCGAATCGACGCCAAGAAGCGACGCGGCTCGGTGAAGCGACTGCGCGGGAGGCGTGACCACCTTGAGGAGTAGGTGCGGAATCCGACCCACTGATCCGATGCGGCCCCGCCATGTCTATCGCCGCAGTGTCGTCACCGGACGCGCTCGATCAGGAACCGGCGCGTGATATCGCCGCCTGACGGCCTGGCGACATAACGCGGTTCGGTCGTCTTCAGCACGCCTGGAAAGTCTCACCGGCCGGTCAGCTCGGCGACGAGCGGAGCGAACGTGTCGGCAACGTTGGCGCCGAAGGCGAAGTAGGAGACGCCGGTCTGCTCACGTCGCCGGCGCAGCTCGTCCGCGGCTGCCGGCGGGTCGGGAGGCAGGTAGGCGAGGGAATCGGCCGCCCGCAACGCGGCGGTGTCCGTGTCCGGAGGCGCCATGAACGGCGAGACGGTGTTGCCCACCACCGGGATGTGCATCGACAGCTCGACCTCGCGGGTGGTGGTGAAGCCGCGGACCCGCGCCACCACGTCGGCCCGCGGCTCGTTCGGCGCCATGGCGAAGGTGACCGTGTCCGCGATCTCAGCCGCCATCGCCCGCGCCTTCGGCCCGATCACCGCCATCGCCACCGGCGTGTGAACCTGCTCGCCGTCCAGGGCGCGTAGCGCGGCGACCGTCTCGCGCACCTGGTGCAGCCGCTGACCCGGGGAGGGCACGGGCAGTCCCCGCTCACGCAGCTCGTCCTCGATGCCGGGCCGGCCGACCCCGATTCCCATCTCGAAGCGACCCGCCGTCAACACCGTCAGCGAGTGCGCCTCCCACGCGGTGAGCCACGGCGCGCGCAACGCGGCGGCATACACCCAGGTACCCACCCGCACGTCGGCGAGCGTCGCCGCGACCGCGAGCGCGGCAGCGGGGGCCGGCTGCAGCCGCGGGAAGTCGGGCATCAGCACCGTCGAGTAGCCATGATCCGCGATGCGGCGCACCTGCTCGCGCCAGGTCGGCACGTCGGGCAAGACCGGGGCCACAATGCCGAAGCGAAACGCTCGGGCCTTCCGGGAAGTCGTGTCAGTCACGTGCGCGTTCCTCTCCATCGGCCCCGCTGCATTCCGGGCCCCTACGTCTGCTACGAACGGGGAGGACCGATACCGACAATGCGAGACGGCCGATCCCGGCCTGGTGGCCAGCACCGCAAGGCGCGCACCCACAAGCTGCGACCCGGACCCGAGGTCGCCGGAGCCGAGGTCGCCGGAGCCCAAGAACAGATTCCACGGCGTTCAAGAGTTGACCAAGGAAGCCCAGCATTGCCACGGCAGACGCGCCGCCGGACCGTCACCCACGGTGACCATCGAGGTGCGTCCACTTCGCCGCCTGAGAGCCATCCCGGCGGCGTAGATGTGGATGGCCGACTGGCCGGGTTATTCGTAGCGGGTCCACATCCGCACGAGGTGTACCACGTGTTCGTCGGGGAGGACCTCGTAGACCAACCGGTGCTGGATGTTGATGCGCCGGGAGTAGCAGCCCGCGAGATCGCCGACCAACTTCTCGTACCGCGGTGACGCGCCGAACGGATCGTGAGCGAGTAGGTCCAGCAGCTGCTGGGCCTTCGCCTTCAGCGCCGAGGACGCCAGCCTCCTGGCGTCCTTCTGAGCCTGGCGCGAGTAGACCAGTGTCCAGTCCGACTCGCTCACCAGTCCAGTTCGGTCGAGCCCGCCTGGACACCCTCGGAGCGGGCTCGGCGGATCGACTCAGCCATGCCGGGCACCGATTCGAGGAAGAGCGTCTCCTGGATCGCTTGCCAGTCTGCCTCGCCGATCAGCACCGCGTTCCCGCGTTGCCCGGTGATGGTCACTGGCTCGGAGTCCTCGTTAACCTGGTCGATCAGTCTGTACAGGTTTGCCCGGGCCGCCGTCGCGCTCACCGCAGTCATGTCGTCGCCTCCAGAGAAGCGTACGCCATCACGTACGCGGTGGCAAGGAAACAGGGTCACGGCTCTGCGTCGCGGAGCCAGGACGCACGCATCCCGGTGTGGCATGTGGACTCGCCCCGCCATCGGCACCAGGACGCGCTCCACCCTGCGTCACTAGCCGTGAGTCGGGCGCGGCCCTCCGGCCCTGTTTGCCGGGGCTGCCGATGAGCACGAACCAGCCAGTCTCTGACGCGGCGCTCGACCGAATCCTTGAGGCCGGGCGACGTGCCCCATCGGCGGGCAACTGGCAGCCGTGGGACTTCGTGCTTGTCACTGACAGGGCGCAACTGATCGAACTGGCCAAGGCCTGGCAAGGCGCCAAGCATGTCGCCGGAGCGGCGGCCGCGATCGCGATCGTCGCGCCAGAGCCGCGGGACGACCGACATGCGGCTCTGCTTCAGTACGACCTTGGCCAGGCGACGCATGCGATGACCGTCGCCGCGGCTGACCTGGGCGTCGGCACGGGCCATGCTGCGGCCGCCAACCAGATCCAAGCCAGAGCCGTTCTGGGCTTCCCGGAGAAGCGTTTCTCGCCTACGTGCCTTCCATCGGCTATCCGTCGGGCAAGCCGTTGGCCGTCATCGAGCGGCTGAACCGACGACGCCCCTTCGACGAGGTCGTGCACCGCGGAGGGTGGTGACCTTTCCGACGCCGCAAGCGAGACCACCGTCACGGTCGAGGGTGAGCAGGAACAGCTCGCTCCGTTCATGAAGGGTCATCGGGCCTCGAAACGAGCTGACGCGCCCAGAGTCGGTTCTAGGTCACCTGCCAAAGATGGGCGGTCGCAGCGAACCGCAACTGCGTCAGCTCTAGGCGACGGGGTTGCGTGGTGCTGAAGGCTCATTGGACCTCTCTCTGGCTATTGACTACCCGTCCGTCGTTCAGGGGCCACTTCCCAGAAGGGACCGCGCCGCGTGGAATCGGCCCGTGTCACGACCGGACTCCGCATCAGCGCCGCGGGACCACTTCCCTTCTCGCCGGGATGCGGACGGGCCCCGCCGAGTAGCGCAAGCCGGTTCACCTTGGGGGCGGTTGCCAACCCGGGGCCGCCGCCAGGCCAGGAGTCCCACGAGGGGTCAGCTAGTCCTCGGCCGGCTGCCCTCCGTCTGGATACTCCGCGTCGCCGCCGCCGCTCGCGCGCTCGAGCCGGGCTTGAGCGCCGTCCAACCAGGTCGTGCAGTGGGCCGCGAGTGCCTCGCCCCGATGCCACAGGGACATGCTCTCCTCAAGGGGGACCTGGCCGGCCTCGAGCCTGGCGACGATGGAGACCAGCTCGTCGCGGGCCTGTTCGTAGGTCAGGTCGGCGATGTCTGGATGCTGCTCGGCGCTCACGCTGCTCCTCCGCGAGGACTCATGGACCTGTTGGTTACTCCACGATGCATCATGGAGCAGCCGATAAGTCCTGGACTTGTCGGGTCACCCGGACCCCGAACTGTCCGTGAGCCACCAGCACGCCCAGCTCCTCCTCCGGGGCGACCGCGCCGCTGTCGCGCACCACCCGCCCGTCGCGGTGCTGCACGACGGCATACCCCCGGTCGAGGGTGGACTGCGGCGAGAGGGCGCGCACCTGGGCGGCAAGATGCACGACTCGGTCGGCCTCCCGGCTCACTCGGGCCTCGACGCGGTCCCGGCTGCGTGAGCGCAGTGTGGCCACCTGCTGGCGGTGCGGGGTCAACATCGCGAGCGGGTCGGTCATGACCGCCCGGGTCCGAGTCGCCACGAGCAGCCGGCGCTCGGCAACCAGTCGTTGGGTCACTGCCCGTCGCGCGCGACCCTGCAGATCGTGCAGCCGGCCCCGTTCCTCGGCGGCGTCGGGCACGACACGCTTGCCGGCGTCCGTCGGCGTCGATGCTCGCCAGTCGGCGACGAAGTCGAGCAGCGGCGTGTCGGACTCGTGGCCGATGGCGCTGACCACCGGGGTGCGCACCTGCGCAACCGCCCGCAGCAGGGTCTCGTTGCTGAATGCGAGCAGCTCCTCGACCGAGCCACCCCCGCGGGCGATGACGATGACGTCGACGGACGGCGTCGGCATCCAGCTCCGCGAGCGCGCCGCTCACCTCGGGCACGGTCGAGGAGCCTTGGACCGCGACCTCTCGAAGGACGAACCGCACGGACGGCCACCGGCGTCGCGCGTTCTGCACGACGTCTCGCTCAGCGGCGCTCTGCCGACCGGTGATGAGCCCGACGCCGGTCGGGATGAGCGGCAGCGGGCGCTTGCGCTCGGGGGCGAACAGCCCCTCGGCCGCCAGCCGCTGCCTGAGGATCTCGATGCGGGCCAACAGGTCACCGACCCCGAGTGGGCGGATCCGGCGGGCATCCAGCTGCAAGGTCCCGCGCCGCGGCCAGAACGAGGGCTTGGCATGGACGACGACGCGGGCGCCGTCCACGAGCGGCACGCCCATCGCGTTGAGCGCATGGATCGAGATGGTCACCGAGAGCGACATGTCGACGTCCGGGTCGCGCAGCGTGAGGTATGCCGTGCTGCCGCGCCGGTTGAGCTCGACCACCTGTCCCTCGACCCACAGCGGGGACATCCGGTCGACGTAGTCGCCGATCTTCATGCTGAGCAGCCGCACGGGCCACGGCGCTTCCGCGGTGGTGTCGGCGGCCTTCGCCGGCAAGGTGGGCGGGGTGGTCACCTCACGAGCGTAGGGCCCACGCCGAGCGGCCCTGGCATCCGCGCCGCCAGCGTAAAATGGGCCTATGCCCGTCAGCCCCGAGACCGACCAGCCTGCCCGCAAGCGGGTCCTGCTTGCCGCACCGCGAGGGTACTGCGCGGGCGTCGACCGCGCGGTGGTCACCGTGGAGAAGGCACTCGAGCGGTACGGGCCGCCCGTCTACGTGCGCAAGCAGATCGTCCACAACAAGCACGTCGTGGACTCGTTGCGTCGTCGCGGTGCCGTGTTCGTCGAGGAGACGGACGAGGTTCCCGAAGGGTCGACAGTGGTCTTCTCGGCACACGGCGTCGCTCCGGTGGTCCACCACGAGGCGGCGGCGCGCTCGCTCAAGACCATCGACGCGACCTGCCCGCTGGTGACCAAGGTCCACCGCGAGGCGGTGCGGTTCGCCAGAGACGACTACGACATCCTGCTCATCGGCCACAGCGGCCATGAGGAGGTCGTCGGCACGTCCGGCGAGGCGCCCGAGCGCATCACCCTCGTGGACGGCCCGGACGGCGTCGACTCGGTGCTCGTGCGCGACCCGCAGAAGGTTGTCTGGCTGTCGCAGACCACGCTGTCGGTGGACGAGACGATGGAGACCGTCCGCAGGCTGCGCGAGCGGTTCCCTGCACTGCAGGACCCGCCCAGCGACGACATCTGCTATGCGACCCAGAACCGCCAGCTGGCGGTCAAGCAGATCGCCGCCAACGCGGACCTGATGCTCGTCGTTGGGTCGCGGAACTCGTCCAACTCGGTGCGCCTGGTCGAGGTGGCTCTTGACCACGGCGCCAAAGCCGGCCACCTCGTCGACGACGCGACCGAAATCGATCCGGGGTGGCTGCAAGGGGTGCGCACCGTCGGCCTCACGTCGGGAGCGAGCGTCCCTGAGACGCTCGTCAACGAGGTGCTCGCGTACCTCGCGGCGCAGGGGTACTCCGACGTCGAGCCGATCGTCGCTGCCGAGGAGACCCTGCTGTTCGCCCTGCCCAACGAGCTGCGCCGCGACCTCAAGGTCGGCTAGGCGCCGAACCCGGCAGCTCGGTCGGCTCAGCCGGCGCGCTGACCGTCACCGTCTGAGCCGGTCTGCGGGCCGTCCCGCAGACCGGGCAGCTGTGGGCGCCCGACGTCGGCGTCGAGGGCCTCGATCAGCTCGACCGCTGTCAGCGGTCGAGGCGCAGCGGTGACCGCCTGCGGCGTGGCAACTGGGTCGGTGGCCAGCCCCAGCTCGGCCATCCGCCTCGTGGTCACGAGTACTCGGCTCTCGAGCGACCCCACGAGCGCGTTGTACGCCTCGACCGAGCGGCGCAGGGTCGCGCCGAGCTTCTCGGTATGCCGTCCAAGCGCGCCCAGCCGGTCGTAGAGCGCCCGGCCGAGGTCAAGCAGCTCGCGCGCCCCCTCGGTGAGCGCCTCCTGGCGCCAGGTGTAGGCCACGGTGCGCAGCAGTGCCAGCAGGGTTGCGGGTGAGGCCAGCACGACGTTGCGGCGCATGGCGTGCTCATGCAGCTCGGGGTCGGCAGCCAGCGCCGCCCCGAGAATGCCCTCGCCAGGCACAAAGCAGACCACCATCTCGGGCGTGGCGTCCACCGCCGTCCAGTAGCTGCGCTCGGCAAGAGCGTCGATGTGCCCACGCAGCGCCTTGGCGTGGGCGCGCAGGCGCTGGTCGCGGTCGGCATCCCGGATGCCCTGGGCCTGCGCAGCGAGGAACTCGGTCATCGGCGCCTTCGAGTCGATGACCACGTGCTTGCCACCCGGCAGGTGCACGACGACATCGGGACGCACGCTCGTGCCGTGGTCGTTGCGAGCGCCTACCTGGGTATCGAAGTCGCACCGCGACAGCAACCCCGCATGCTCGAGCACCCGACGCAGCTGGACCTCGCCCCACGTCCCCCGAACGGAGGACGAGCTGAGCGAGCCGACCAGGCTGGCAGTCTGGTCGCGAAGCCCCTGTGTGCTGGACTGGACGCGCGCCAGCTCGCTCGCGACGACCGAGAACTGCTCGCCGCGATCGCGTTCCAGCTCGTGCACCTGGCGCTCCACCCGGACCAGGCTCTCGCGCAGTGGACCGATCAGCTGGGCGGTCTCCGAGTCGGCGCTGCAAGCGGTCTGCAGGTCGATCACCCGCTCGCGCAACAGCTCTCGTTCGGCGCAGGCGGCAGCCAGCCGCGCGGCATACCGCGCGTTGACGGTCAGCCACGCGACGAGAGCACCCGTGACGAGGCCAACGAGGGCGAAGCTCATCTGGTCCATGCTGACGACCCTGCCATCCACCACCGACAGCCACCCGCCAGCCGCACCGGGCAGGCCAGTATCTTGACGTCAAGATAAACGTCGGGTTCGCTAAGGGTCATGGCGCACGTGTGGGACCCGGACCGGTACCTCTGGTATGCCGGTGAGCGCGGCCGGCCGTTCGTCGAGCTGCTCGCCCGCGTCGAGCCCAAGCACCCCGATGCCATCGTCGACCTCGGCTGCGGGCCCGGCAACCTCACCGCCCTGCTCGCCCAACGATGGCCCGAAGCCCGCGTCGTCGGCATCGACTCCTCGCCCCAGATGATCGAGCGCGCGCGGGCCGACCATGGTCGGCAGGCGAGCTTCTCGGTGGACGACCTGCGCGAGTGGACTCCTGACGAACCGGTGGACGTGCTGGTCTCGAACGCGACGCTGCAGTGGGTCCCTCGACACCTCAGGGTGCTGCCGCGGCTGGTCGCCACCGTGGCGCCGGGCGGATGGTTCGCCTTCTCGGTGCCGGGCAACTTCACCGAGCCGAGCCACACGGTCCGCCGGGACCTGGCCGCGGAGGCGCCGTACGCGGCATACACAGCCACCGTGGTGGCCCCAGACGCCCACGGCCCTTACACGTACTTCCAGGCGCTGACCCGGCTCGACTGCGAGGTGGACGCCTGGGAGACGACCTATCTGCACGTCCTACGCGGACCTGACCCGGTGTTCGAGTGGATCAGCGGCACGGCGGCCGGACCCACCCTGCAGGCGCTGCCCGAGCCGTTGCGGGCCTCGTTCACGGAGGAGCTAAAACGGCGCCTGCGCCAGGCCTACCCGCCCGGCCCGCACGGCACGGTGCTGCCGTTCCGCAGAGTCTTCGTCGTGGCCAGACGCGCTTAGCACGCCGAGCGCGGCATCCGCCCATGCCGGCCCCCGGGCGGCGGGGTCGGCTGACAGACTCGCCTCATGAAGCAGTTCGAGTTCGACCGCGCCATCGCGCTCAACCCGACCGGTGAATCGTCCGTGGCCCGAGGCATGGTCGACGACGACTGGCGGATCGGCAACGGGATCAACGGGGGCGTCCTCATGGCGATGGGCGCCTTGGCGCTGCGCCGCGTGCTCGACGAGGACGGGCGCCACCCCGACCCGCTGGCGCTGAGCGCCTACTTCCTCACGCCGCCGGAGGTCGGGGAAGTCACTGTCACCACGGAAGTGCTGCGAGCCGGGCGCACCATGTCGACCGGGCAGTTCGCGTTAGGCCAGCTCGACGAGACGGGTCGACCCGTCGAGCGGATGCGGGGGCTGGCGACCTTCGGAGACCTCACCCAGCGAGCCGACCCGCTGGTGCGCGCCGAACCACCGCCGCCGATGCCGCCGCCCGACGAGTGTCTCGCCAGCCCGGAACGGGCCAGGTACCGCGAAATCCACTACACGATGCCCTCGACGCTGCTGGATCGGGTGGACCTGCGGCTGGATCCTGCCTGCTCGGGTTGGTTGCGCGGCGAGCCGTCACACGAGGGCGCCATGCGCGCCTGGCTGCGGCTGGCCGACGGGCGCGAGCCTGATGTGCTGTCGCTGGTCTGGGCCTTGGATGCCCTGCCGCCTGTGGCGTTCGACCTGGGCCTGATCGGCTGGACGCCGACCTTGGAGTTCAGCGGACATGTGCGCGCCCACCCAGCACCTGGCTGGCTGCAGATAGTAGGAACCACGGGGAACGTGGCCGGAGGGCTCATGGAAGAGGACACTCGGATCTGGGACTCCACCGGGCGGCTCGTGGCGCTGTCGCGGCAGCTGTGCAGCTGGCGGCCCGCAAGCGCTGAGTAGACTGGCGCGCTTGTGGCCCTCACCATCGGCATCGCCGGGCTGCCCAATGTCGGCAAGTCCACCCTCTTCAACGCACTGACCAGGGCGAGCGTCCTCGCCGCGAACTACCCCTTCGCGACGATCGAGCCGAACATCGGAGTCGTGCCGCTGCCCGACCCCCGGCTGGAGCGGCTCGCCCAGATCTTCTCGTCGGCGCGGGTCCTGCCTGCGACGGTGTCCTTCGTCGACATCGCCGGCATCGTGCGCGGGGCGTCGCGGGGGGAGGGGCTGGGTAACAAGTTCCTCGCCCATATCCGGGAGGCGGATGCCATCTGCCAGGTCGTGCGCGTGTTCCGGGACGACGACGTGGCCCACGTCGAAGGCGCGTTCAGCCCGGGATCCGACGTCGAGACGATCGAGACCGAGCTGTGCCTGGCCGACTTGCAGACGCTCGAGAAGGCGGTGCCTCGGCTGGAGAAGCTGGCTAGGACGAGCAAGGAGCACCAGCCCGCCTTGGCCAACGCGCTCGCCGCGCAGCGGTGCCTCGAGGCGGGGCACACCCTGTATGCCGGCCACCCGGCATACGGGGTCGACCTCACCCAGGCGCGCGACCTGCAGCTGCTGACGACCAAGCCGTTCCTTTACGTGTTCAACCTCGACGAGGACCAGCTCGCAGACGCCGGGCTGCACGCGTCGTTGCGCGAGCTGGTGTCGCCGGCCGACTGCGTGTTCTTGGATGCCAAGCTCGAGGCCGACCTCTCCGAGCTCGAACCGGCCGAGGCGAGCGAGCTGCTGGAGTCCGTCGGGGTGAAACAGTCCGGGCTGGAGGCGCTGGCCCAGGTCGGGTTCCACACGCTCGGGCTGCAGACCTTCCTGACCGCCGGGCCCAAGGAGGCGCGGGCGTGGACCATCCACCGGGGCTGGACCGCACCGCAGGCGGCCGGTGTCATCCACACCGACTTCCAGCGCGGGTTCGTCAAGGCCGAGATCGTCTCCTTCGACGACCTCGACGCGGCCGGCTCGATGGCGGCGGCCCGCGCGGCGGGGCGAGTGCGGATGGAGGGCAAGGACTACGTCATGCGCGACGGTGACGTCGTCGAGTTCCGCTTCGGAAAGTCGTGAGGCGTCGCTGCGGAGGTCGGCCATCCGCGGCCCGCCTACCTGTCGAACCTCCGGCGAAAGTAGCCGATCGGTTGCTTCAAGGCCCTCGAAGCAACCCTTTCGCTACTGTCACCGAACGGCGTAGCGGGCCAGCACCCGCAGGGCGATCAGCGTGACCCAGCGGTCGGGCTGGCCGGCCGGCGGCGGCGGCACGTGGGTGACGCCGGGGTAGGCGCGGCTGACCACCCACGGGCCGTCCGGCCGGCGGCGGGCGCGTAGCACGTCAAGTGCGTCTCGCATCCGCTCGTCATACGCGACACCGGCATCGGCGAGGGCGTCGAGACAGCGCAGGATGTCGAAGTACCACCGCGCCGGGTAGTGCAGCCGGGTGAACTGCGGACGCATCGGCTCGCCGGTCCGATGGCTGCGGTAGAGCCGGTGGTGCAGGAAGAACTGCACGCAGCTCGCGGCCGCTTCGGCGAGCTCATCGGCTCGGTACCGGTAGCCCCACCGCACGTACTCGGTGATCCCCTCCATGACGGACAGCGTGGTGTGCACCGAGGAGTGGGTGGTTGCCCGACGCCGCTTGTTCCACTGGCAGTTGAACCCTCCGTCGGGCACGCGCTGGTCGAGCAGGAAGTCCACGATGCTGGTCAGCTCCTCCTGCTCCGCACCGAAGTATGCCGAGTAGCCCAAGGCCATCCCGTTGACGCACGCGTCGCTCCACGCCACGGTTGCCGTCGGGTTCAGCCCTCCGTCCCGGGCCTTCTCGCGCCTGAGGATCAGCTGCACTGTCTCGCGGGCCGGCTCGGTCCCGGGTGGCAGACCGAGGTTCTTCAGCTCGAGCAGGGTGTAGTGGCTGCTCGTCCACTTCGGCTGGTAGAACCCCCGGCCCCAGTGCCCGTTCGCCCCGCGGGCGGCCAGCAGCGCCGCTCCGTGGCCCTCCGTGGCGATACGGGCCTGCAGCTCGGGCCGGTCCTGGCCCAACAAGTCTCGCGCCGTCTGGAACGCCACAGCCACATCGCCGCCGAGCAGCCACTCGACGACCTCCCCTTCGCTCACAGCCACCCCCCAAACCTAGACGCCAGCAGCGTGACGTCTGACACACTGATACGTCACCCGAAGGAGCCACCGTCCGTGTCAAGTCCGCCGCCCGCTGCGGCCCATCACCACCCGGGACCGCAGATGTCCCATTTCGAACGCATCGCGTTCGCCGCGGGCGACTGTTTCGGCGGCGGCTCGGCCGCGACGATCGCGGTGCTCTACCTTTTCTATCTCACCGACATCCTGGGACTTCCCCCTGGCCTCGCCGGGCTGACCATTCTCGTCTCCAAGCTGTGGGACGCCCTCAACCATCCGCTCATGGGCCTGATCACCGACCGGACCCGTACCCGGTTCGGCCGGCGCCGGCCCTGGATCTTCATCGGTGCCGTCCTGGTGCCCCCCGCGATGGCCGCGCTCTGGGCGCCGATCGGCGACTGGGACTCGCAGGCGTCCAAGCTGTGGTTCGTCATCGGCGCCCACCTGGCCTGGACGACGGTCGCGAGCATCGTCGCGGTGCCGTACGGCTCCCTCTCCACCGAGGTGACGATCGACCCGCCTGAGCGCAACAAGATCAACATTATGCGGATGGCGTTCGCGACGATCTCAGCGGCCGGCTCGACCATGGTCATGTCGTTGCTCGTCAACGCGTTCAAGGACGGGCACCTGTCCATCCAGGCGCTCTACCTGAGCCTGCTGTTCGGGTTCGGCTCGTTCTTCGCGTTGCCGATGGCGGGCGTCGCGTTGTTCACCCACGAGCGCGCCCCGATCTCGGCACACAGCGACCCGCTGACCTTCCGGTCGGTGACCGCGCCCCTGCGGGTCCGGCCGTTCCGGTACCTCACCCTGCTCTATCTGTGCCCGTCGATCACCATCGACCTAGTCACGGCCGTCATCCTTTACTACGCGTTGTATGCCGTGCCTGGGCTGAACTCCACGGTCTTCCTCACGGTCTTCGTCGTCGTGACGATCGCGATGTTCCCGGTGCTGAACTGGCTCGTGAAGCGGACCAGCAAGAACGTCATCTACTACCGCGCCATCCCGGTCAGCATCCTCGCCATGGTGGTGATCGCGTTCTACCCGTCCGGCTACCAGGTGTGGCCGGTCTACGCGTTTGCCGGCATCCTCGCCGTCGGCCTCGGCGCGGCTCAGATCATGGTGTGGGTGATGTTCCCCGACGTCGTCGACGCCGGGGAGCTGCAGCAGGGCGCCCGCAACGCCGGCTCGTTCAGCGGCCTGCTGGTCCTCGTGCGCGCCCTCGCCTCGGCCCTGGCCATCCAGGTGCTCAGCCTGGTGCTGGAGTTCACCGGGTACCAGCACTCGGTGCAGGGCGGCCCTGCGCCTGCCCAACCCAACAGTGCCGTGTGGGGGATCCGGCTGGTCATGCTCTTCTCGGTGCTGCTGCTCATGGGCACCGCCTACCTCGCCGCCCGCCACTACCCGCTCACCCGTCGCGCCGTGCATCGCCTCGACGTCGAGCTGCACGCCGCGCGCCTGCACCGGCACGTCGTCGCGGCGGAGGGCCAGCACCAGGAGCTCACCGAGGACGACCTGCCGGTCGAGCCGTTGCCACCGGTCCTCGCGGCTCGGGAGGACAGATAAGGGTGACGGCCGGCCGAGGCCGTCGCGCTCCGCCGGGCTGGCACGGCATACCATCCCCGCATGGGTGTGGACCTGACCGGACGTCACTTCCTCAAAGAGATCGACTTCACGCCTACGGAGTGGGCCGCCCTCGTGGAGCTGACCGGACGGCTCAAGGCGGCCCGCCGGCAGGGGAGTGAGGAGCGCACCCTGCTCGGCCGGGTCATCGCCCTGGTCTTCGAGAAGACCTCCACGCGCACCCGGTGTGCCTTCGAGGTCGCGGCCTACCACCTCGGCGCCCAGCTGACCTACCTCGACGCGCACGGCAGCCAGTTCGGCCACAAGGAGTCGGCCAAGGACACCGCGCGGGTCCTCGGGCGGCTCTACGACGGCATCGAGTTCCGCGGAGCGCGCCACGAGGTCGTCGAGACCCTGGCGCGGTATGCCGGCGTGCCGGTCTACAACGGGCTCACGGACATGTGGCACCCGACCCAGTCGCTGTGCGACGTCGTCACCATGGGCGAGCACACCGCCAAGCCGTTGGAGGCGATCTCATTCGCCTACGTGGGCGACGCGCGCTACAACATGGGCAACTCCCTGCTCGTCGCCGGGGCGATGTCCGGCATGGACACCCGCATCGTCGCCCCGCGGTCGCTCTGGCCTGGCCCTGACGTGCTGGGGGAGGCCGACCGGCTGGCGGCGCAGACCGGAGCACAGGTCACGCTCACCGAGGACCTCGACGCGGGGGTCGCCGGGGTCGACTTCGTGCACACCGACGTCTGGGTCTCGATGGGTGAGGCCGACGAGGTCTGGGCCGAGCGGATCGCCCTGCTCACGCCCTACCAGGTCACCACGGACCTGATGCGCGCGACGGGCAACCCCGACACCAAGTTCATGCACTGCCTGCCGTCGTTCCACGACCGTGAGACGAGCGTCGGCGAGCGGGTCTACCAGCAGTACGGTCTGGAGTCGCTGGAGGTCACCGACGAGGTGTTCGAGTCACCGGCGTCGATTGTCTTCGACCAGAGCGAGAACCGCATGCACACCGTCAAGGCGATCCTGTCGGCGACCCTCGCCGGAGCCCCGATCTGATGGCCCCACATCACATGTAGGTGCCGACGAGGGCGCCGATGCCGTAGGTCACTGTCATCGCCAGCCACCCGCCGATCACGTTGCGTAGCACCGGTCGCCGCCAGGGCGTCCCGCCGAGGCGCGCACTGACAAACCCGGTCAGCGCGAGGGCCGCCACGACGCTGGCGACGGTCAGCTGCAAGCGCATCGCCACCGGCGCGAGCGCGATAACCAGCAGCGGCAGCAGCGCCCCCGTCACGAAGGAGACCGCCGACGCGACGGCGGCCTGCCATGGGCTGGTGAGGTTCTGCGGGTCGATCTGCAGCTCGACCTGGGCGTGTGCGCCCAGGGCGTCGTGCTGGGTGAGCTGGGCGGCCACCTCACCAGCCAGCTCGGGCGTGAGCCCCTTGTCCTCGTAGATCGCGGTCAGCTCGGCAAGCTCGGCCTCGGGCATCTCAGCCAGCTCCCGCCGCTCTTGACGAAGCAAGGCCCGCTCCGTGTCGCGCTGGGTGCTCACCGAGACGTACTCGCCCGCTGCCATGCTCAACGCACCGGCGACCAGCCCGGCCACTCCGGCGGTGACGATTACCGCCCGCTCGCTCGTCGCACCGGCAACCCCCATGACGAGGCCGGCCGTGGAGACGATCCCGTCGTTGGCTCCGAGCACCGCTGCGCGCAGCGCGTTGAGCCGCCCGCCTGGGGAGCGGTCGTGCGGTTCGCCGGGGTGGGAGGTAGCCGTCATCAAGGTCAAGCCTGCCACCTGCGCGGCCCAGGTGTGCCGTACGTGGGCTGAGTCTGCGAACCTGGACGCCATGGCCGAGCGATCCCGCCTTGTCGTGGGTGCGGCCATCGTCGATGACCTGGCGCGTCCCCGCTGCCTGCTGGCTGCCCGACGCAGCCTGCCATCGGATCTGGCGGGCGGCTGGGAGCTGCCTGGAGGGAAAGTGGAGCCCGGCGAGAGCCCAGAAGAGGCTCTACACCGGGAGATCCTCGAAGAGCTGGGCGTGAGGATCGTCCTCGGCTGCCACGTCCCCGGCCCCGCACCGGACGGCAGCTGGCCCCTCGGCTCGGACTACCGCCTGCACGTTCGGCTGGCGGCGATCGCATCCGGCTCACCCCGCATGCTCGAGGACCACGACGAGCTGCGCTGGCTCACCCGTTCGCGGCTGTATGCCGTGCCCTGGCTGCCCGCCGACCTGCCGGTCATCGAGGCCCTCGCCACGCACCTGGTCGGAGCAGCGCACGGACCTTGAGAGACTGTGCCCCGTGCCCATGACGTCTCGCTCGGACATCCGCAACGTTGCGATCGTCGCGCACGTCGACCACGGCAAGACCACCCTCGTGGACAAGATGCTGTGGCAGGGCGGGGCGTTCGGCGAGCGCGACCACGTGGGCGAGCGGGCGATGGACACCGGCGACCTCGAGCGCGAGAAGGGCATCACGATCCTGGCCAAGAACACCGCCATCCACTACAACGGCCCCTCAGCGACCGCCGCGGGCCACCCGGAGGGGGTGACCATCAACATCGTCGACACGCCGGGGCACGCCGACTTCGGCGGAGAGGTGGAGCGAGGGCTGTCGATGGTCGACGGTGTCGTGCTGCTCGTCGACGCCTCCGAGGGGCCGCTTCCCCAGACCCGCTTCGTGCTGGGCAAGGCGCTCGCCGGCCGGCTACCGGTGGTCCTGTGCGTCAACAAGGTGGACCGCCCGGATGCCCGGATCGAGCAGGTCGTCGACGAGGTGTACGAGCTGTTCTTCGACCTGCTCGGCGACTCCGAACGCGACGCTGTGCATCCGGCGGCCCTGGACTTCCCGATCGTCTACGCGTCGGCCAAGGCCGGGCGGGCGTCCCTGCACCGGCCGCCGGACGGGGAGCTGCCGGACGAGCCCGATCTGGAGGCGCTCTTCCGCACCATTTTGCAGACCGTCCCACCACCGGCATACGACCCCGAGATGCCGCTGCAGGCCCATGTGACCAACCTCGACTCGTCCAGCTACCTAGGCCGGCTGGCCCTGCTGCGCGTGCACAACGGGACGATCCGCAAGGGCCAGCAGGTCGCCCGGTGCCGCCGGGACGGGTCGGTGCAGCGGGTCAGGGTCACCGAGCTGCTCGTCACCGTGGGCCTCGAGCGCACCGCCACGGAGGCGGCCGGTCCCGGCGACATCATCGCCATCGCCGGCATCGCGGACATCATGATCGGGGAGACCCTCGCCGATCCTGACGACCCGCGGCCCCTGCCGCTCATCACCGTCGACGAGCCCGCGATCTCGATGACCATCGGCACGAACACCTCCCCCCTTGCCGGCCGCGGGCGGGCGGCAAAGCTGACCGCCCGGCTGGTCAAGGACCGGCTCGAGCGCGAGCTGGTCGGCAACGTCTCCATCCGCGTCCTGCCGACCGAACGCCCGGACACCTGGGAGGTGCAGGGTCGGGGCGAGCTGGCCCTGGCGATCCTCGTGGAGCAGATGCGCCGGGAAGGCTTCGAGCTCACCGTCGGCAAGCCGCAGGTCGTCGTCCGGACGGAGGAAGGCAGGGTGCACGAGCCGTACGAGCGGCTCACCATCGACACACCCGAGGAGTTCCTCGGCACGGTTACCCAGCTGCTGGCCTCGCGCAAGGGCCTGATGGAGCAGATGGCCAACCACGGCACCGGCTGGGTGCGGATGGAGTTCGTCGTGCCGGCCCGGGGGCTCATCGGCTTTCGGACCGAGTTCCTCACCGAGACACGCGGAACCGGAATCGCCCATCATGTCTTCGACGGGTACCGGCCGTGGGCCGGGGGGATCACGACGCGCGTGACCGGCTCGCTCGTCGCCGACCGGGCGGGGTCGGCGACCTCTTATGCGATGTTCAACCTGCAGGAGCGCGGGTCGCTGTTCGTCGAGCCGACCACCGAGGTCTACGAGGGGATGATCGTGGGGGAGAGCTGCCCGCGCGGACGACATGGACGTCAACATCACCAAGGAGCGCAAGCTGACGAACGTGCGCTCCTCGACCGCGGAGGTTCTCGAGCGGCTGGTCCCGCCACGGCGCCTCAGCCTCGAGCAGTGCTTGGAGTTCTGCCGCGAGGACGAGTGCGTCGAGGTGACCCAGGAGACGGTCCGGCTGCGCAAGGTCGTGCTCGACCAGGTCGAGCGGGCCCGGACGAGCGCTCGCGCTCGCATCGCGACCCGACGTGACGGCTGACGC